>NZ_CP160035.1:3210000-3810000 GCF_040703125.1 Flavobacterium ovatum | reverse complement strand
TACGTTTTCTATAATGTGCATTTTCAGGCAAATTAGAAATATTATGTTGTAACCAACTTTCAGGAAACCCCAAAAATTTAATTATTTTTAAAACCATTTCATCTGCAAGTAATCCAAATCCTTTTTCATATTTAGATAAATTTGATTGTGAAAGACCAACAATATTTGAAGCTAATTCAGATTGTGTCAATCCTCTATATTCTCTTGCAAAAATTAATTGTCGATAATTAAAACTCATAAAAAAGTTTTTAAATTCTTAATAAATAGATTCTTAAATAAAAATTATTGATTTCCAGCTTTCTTAAGCGGAGAAATAATCTTGATTTTTGGCTTTACTTTTTCAATAGTTTCAACAGGAATTATTTTATTAGTTGAAAATAAATCTACGTTTTCTTCTGTTATTACCCATTGTAAAGTATTGTCGTCAATATAAATTAGTTTTGGCTCTGCTATATTACCTAATCTATCTTTTTTATATCCAAAAAATAAAATAGGGTCTATAGATGTTGTTCCTTCATCAAATAACGACATTGTAAATTGATTTGAAATAGCTTTTGAAAAATTAGTATTTATATTCATTGGCATATTTTTATTATCCAACTTCTTAAAAAGAATAGAATATTTATTTACACGCAAAATAAATCTTTTATATTTTCCATATTTCCAATTGTTTGGAAAAGTAGTTTGAATACTATGAATCATTTTAGAGTTTAATAATGAAGCTTCAAAACCTCTTCCCCTAGCCTCAATTGGAGTTTGAGAAACTTCTTTTTCAAAAGCAGAAGAAGCAATTTTAAACGCTTTAAATATAAGAGGTAATTCTTTATGTAAATCGATTTGACATTCAGAATCTTTAGCAGTTCTTCTTTTAATGAAAACTTGGTTTTGGTTAGTGAAATTTGAAATCATAATAATTAAGGTTGTTTAATTAGATTACAAATATATAATTTTTAAACGAATATGTAACTTTTAATATATAATTTTTAAATAAATATGTAAAAATATAGTTAAAGCTTTATAAATAGGAGTAAATAAAAAACCATCACACAACAGTAATGGTTTCGTTGGGCTTGAAAAGCCAACAGCCGAGCGATAACGAACATACGTACTAATGAAACCGCGGTTAAACCCTTCAGTTATCGCTCAGGACAGGCTCACCGCTCTACTTCCGCCACTATGGGGATATCGATAAACAAGTTTAGGTAATTTAGGAGGACAAAACGTCCTCTTTTTTTGAGCCTTAAATTAGGCTGGTTTTATTGTGTTTTCCTTCACATCATTACATACGTGCCCTACCCATAAAACTAGTTTTTGCAGGCAGGTGATTTTGGCTACCGCCAAGATACCAAGCAGGTGGTGCTCGTTGGTCAAACAGTAGAATGGTGTGTAAATTGCCCGTATTACAGCATTGACACTTTCTGATTTTCGATTTATTTGCTACTTTTATTTGGGGTTGTAGTTTTAGAGGATAAGAATTACTAATAACTAAAAAGTACTCTAATACATTATAAATACTAAAACTATTTTTCAAAATTTGATTATTTTGAAAGGAATTATTCTTCGGGACAGTCCCTTTTTTTGTCATTAATACAATTACCGACAAAGACATTTAAAAAACGGATACATACATAACCTTATTTTAAACTAATTATATTTGATTCTAATATTATTATACCATTAACCAAATTTTCCGAATCAATGAAAATCAATTACGCTCTTTTTTTACTAGTGTTAGTAGGGGTTTTACAAGGGTCTTCCTTAAACGCAAAAGAATTTTCTAGTGCTCCTCCCAAAGCAGTTTTCAGCATAGAAACTGGCTACACCATCACCAAAGTACGCACGGCACTCAACAAAAAAGAATCATTTATTGTTGCTAGTAGTTATGAAGGAACAGTTATGGGAGTTTCCTATGATGGTAAAATTTTGTGGAAAAATGCCTTGTCTGGTTTTCTAAATCAAGACATCTGGTGTCAAGATTTGACTGCCGATGGAAAAGATGAAATCCTGGTAGCGAATGCTGATGGAACACTATATTGCCTAAACAGTGATGGAAAAATATTGTGGCAATTCAAAAAAGACGATACGCCGATGTATGCAGTTTGCGTCATCAAAAAAGACAAGCAGCCTTATGTGGTTTGCGGCGGATTTGATAAAAGTATTTATTACCTAAATGCGGTTGGAAAACAAATCAAAGAACTCAAATCGAGTACGTATTCACAAGAAAAGAATTTCGGAAAATCAGAGGGAACGCCACCACCAAACGGAACGCATACCCCAAATTTTATACGTGTGATTCCGCAAGCCGATGGAACAGAAGTTTTAGCGATTATCGGTGTCAACAATCACATGAGTTCATCAGGATCGATGTATTTGTTCAAAGCTTTGGAAGATTTGCCTTTTCGAAAGGATAAAATAACAATTCCAAGACCAGTGGGGGAATGTCGTGTAATCGATATGGATGAAAACGGAAAAAAAGAAATTTTGCTTGGAAACTCAGCGCATACCAACGATGCTAGTTTCGGGATTTACAGTCCAGAAACAGGAAAAACCAATTCGATAAAACTCAAAGGAATTCCAACGGGCTATTTAGTCGTGCAAGGTGAGAAAATAGGAACTGGCAAAAACGCACAGTATTTTATATTGGCTGCCGATAGAATTTTTCTTGTCAATCAAAATTTAGACATGAAAAAACCAGAGGTTTTAGTATCTAAACAATCATTTAATGATATGTGGAAAGACCAGACCACTGGTAAAATCATTTTGGCAAGTAGTCAAAGTGGTGGGAGTTGCATTCATATCATCAATACCGAAGAGGAGAGTTGGAAAAAAGAATACGAAAAATTGAATCCGACAGGGAAAATTGCAACTATTCTAAAAAATAGAGAACTACTAGGCGAACAAGTAAAAAAGTTCAAACCGCTTGCTTGGGAGAGAAAACCAGAGCCCGTTTATTTTATGTCTGAATCGTTTAAAACGCCAATAGCCAAATCGGTTTCGGATAATGTAAAAGCAAATTATGCCAGTCCTGTGTTTTTATCGTCGAAACACATGACCAACGTGCAATCTCCCGAAAGTTGGAAAAGAGATACGATTTCAAACGCTAGTTACAGAGACAAAAGAGACCGACGTAAAAAATATACATTAACACAAGGGGAAGTACTTTCTATTTTTGCCAAAGAATACGAAAACAGTCCAGGTCTTGCTACTTGGGGTGGTCATGGAAACGATCCTTACTTTTTTGCTCCAGAAACGACCAAGAAATTAATTGATTTAGCAAAAGGAAAAAAGACCGTACTGATTTATCCCGAATTAGAAGACCACAGCAAAGATTTTCAATACGCTTTGAATAATTTGATTTATCCTTTGGCGAAATACGCGCAAGGAAAAAACACGAATTTATTCATTCGTTCTAAAAATGTCTATTGGTTAGGAACAATTTATCAAAAAGAATGGGCTCCTTTGCTTTCTGGCGAGTTTGCAGATGTCTTTGTACCAGCAATGGAAGAAACCACAGATAAAACCATGGAATTGAGTATTTCTGGCCGATTAGGAATGTGGACAAGTGGTGCCACCAACAGTTGGGGAGCACGTGCAGTAAGAGATAATACGAGTTTTGACCGTCAGAGAGAACATTCTTTTCAAACTGTTCCCAATCATTATTTGCGAATGTTGATTTACCATTTGTCATATGGAACAACTTATTTGGATAATTTTCCTATTGACCAAGATTATATGAGTGTGCTTTGGGATATGGTTGCCAAAGGCGCTTTGTATGTGCCAAAAAGCAATGAGATTTTGAGTTTTTCGCCAGTACATTTAGGCATGACAGAACCAAACGAACACTTTTTACACGAGGGTAGTAGTGTAAAATATACCACCTATTTTGATAAAACTTTCGAAGAAAAAAATCCAGCCGTTTTTAGTAGAATGAATGGGAGCTGGCCTGGAGCACAAGTTGCGCCTTGGGATTTTTCAAGATATGCTGCAGGAGTAACCGACAGGCATTTGAACTTTTTAGCTCCTTATAAAAACGGCATGGTTTTGATTGTACCTCCACAAGAAGGCGCTCTTGCACAAAAAAATGCGCCAAGAGGAAAAATGACCGACCACATGCATCCTTTCTATAAAAACATTTTAAAGGAGTATATAACCGATGGAAAAGATTATATTTCATCAGATGGAAAACAAAAAATGGCTGCGAATGACTATTATAAAGTAGTAGAAAAAGACATTCAAGACAGTGCAAAATTGTTACCAATTACGGTTTCTGGAGAAGTGGCATGGGTTGTTGCTCAAACAGCACCAAAACATTTACGACTAACGATAATCGACAGTGGGTACATTAATCCACAAGATCGTTTAGCAAATCTAACTTTCAACGGAATCAAACCCGTGAAAATAACCGATATATTGAATGGCGAAAAATGGGAAACCAAAAACGGAACTTTAGATATAAAAGTGGAATTGGGTAGTTTCCGCTTCTTGGATGTAGAATTAGAAGCAACATTTTAAATAAAAAACATACTGACAAACTAAAAATAAACATGAAAAATCTAACACTAATACTACTATTTTTAACAGCTTTTGTTGGAATAGCACAAGATCGTTTAACAGACAATGAAAGTCGATTTTATACCAATAAAATCCCGAATAAAACAACAGAACTTAAATTGACAGGGAGAAAAGACGGTACAGATAGCGAATTGCTGAATTCTAAAATAACTGCTTTGTCCAAATCTGGCGGTGGAATTATTCAGATTAAAAAAGGAACCTATTACTTGATTGATATAGTACTAAAATCAAACATTCATATCAAAATCGATAAAGACGTGATGATTGAACCTTATTTCGATAAAAATGCTAAAAAAGTAAGCAGTACTATCTTCGAAGTTGGTAAAGAGTTTTTAGTAGAAAATGTAGCCATTACCAATACTGATGAAGACAGCGAAAATCAAGCAACTTGGTTTTCTGCCAATTTTCCAAAAGGAGAGTATAGAATGAAAATTATCACGGGTTGTAATGTGCGTAATTTTAAATTTTCAGGATTTAAAATCACAGATTCTTACACGCCTTTCTCTTGTATTGCGTTGAATTTACCAGACAGTAAAGACCGTACCGAAGTTGCGCGACTAGGTATAGTAAAGAATATTTTATTGGTTGATAGCCATGTAGGATATGGTGTAATTCAAATACAAGCAGGGAAATCTATTTTATGTAAAAATCTTGAAGGTGTAGGTGGTGTAACCATGCGCGTAGAGACAGGAAGTGGTGAAACCGGTAAAGAGAATGTATTAACAGTTGATGATATTGTTGGACGAAATATTAGAATTAAAAATGGTGATGCGGCAGTAAATGTTTCTCCTCACAGAGTAGATCAAGGTCGTGTTGATGTAGAAGGAATAACGGCAATCAATTCCTCTTTTGCAGTGCAAATCGCAGCAGGATTCGAAGATAAAAAAGAAACTGGAGTAGATAATATAGGGACTTTTGATAGTCGTTCTTACATAGGTGATATTACTGTTACGGGTGGGAAAGGAGCCCAAGTAAAATCTAAAGATTTTATCTATTTTGATTGTGCTGAGCGCATAGAATTACAAACCAAATGTCAGAATCCAGATTTTGAAAGTACTCCAGGTAGATCTATTGGTGTAATTCGAACCAATGCGACTCTGGCCAGTGGTTGTAAAAATGGAAGTGATGGTGGTTGTTATGAGATCCATATTGGCAAAATCACCAAAACCAATTCTGAGTTTTTGATGGCAGGAAATTATACCTATAAAAATATGGGAGTAAATGGTTGTGATAAAGCTAAAGTTGAGAGAAGTGAAGATTGCTTAGAGAAAGTCAAGGAGAAGAAAAAAAAATGGGAACCTAAAGAAAAACAAGGGAAACAAGGAAAAAAGAATAATGGATTTTAAAAGAATTATTTATTGACTTGAATTCACCTTACATAATAAAAAAGATTATGAAAAATAAATTTTTTAAATCACAAGTAGCAACGATGTTGTTTCTATTGCTTTGGAATTGCTCCGTAGTTTCGGCACAAGCCCCTTTAGTACCATACGTTTTTACAGGAACAGTTTCAGGTTTTACTAGAACATTGTCTCCAGGTACTAATGTTGAAAGTGATCGAACAAGTGCACTTCAATCACTAATTGATGAGGTTTCAGCCAATTCAGGAGGAGGAACCGTTTATGTGAATTCTGGTGATTATAGGTTTAAAAATGTATATCTTAAATCGAATGTTTTTTTATTATTTGACAAAGGAGCAGTCATAAAATCTTTTTTTTCAAATGGAAATACAGGTTTATCAGTTACCATTTTTAATCTTGGTAGAATTATTGATGATGGGAGTACAAACATCATTTCGAACGTAAAAGTGGGTTGTAGTAATTGTGGTGTCAATGAGAAAGTTAGTATAAATGCCGATGGAGCAACGGGGAATTTTAAGGCTTTTGGAATTTCACAGGTTCAAGATTTTTCGGTTTCTAATTTCTCAATTGTAGATAATGGAACCAAAATAGCAGGAATAGTATTCGCACCAACTTTTAATGGATATTATTCAATTGAACTCTATACTAATTCGGGAACTCAAGTTTTTAATTCTGATGGTAGTCCAGCCATGCATGATATTCCAACGGGTGTGAGTTGGTCACCACTTAATGGCGAATTGAAAGATTTGGAAATTTTGAATGCTCATCCAGGTTATGGCTTAGTCCAAGCACAATCTTGTAGAAATATTTCGTTTAAAAATATGAGAGCAGTAGGTGGCTCTACTTTACGATTAGAATCTGGTGCTACAATTGCACTTTTACCAGCAAATATTGACCAAAATTTAGGTGTTATAAATGATATTTATGCAGAAGCAATAACATCAGAAGATGGGAGAAATGCAATATTGTTCCAGCCGCATACTAGAATTAACGGTAGAGTAGTGGCAAAAAACATTCGTTCAATAGGTTCTGCCTTTGCAGTATATGCCCCTACTGGATTCTTGGATGCTGATATTGGATCTAATTTGTTAGATAGTGATCCCAATTATGTAAAAGGGTACTACAAAGACATCACAATTGATGATGTGGTAGCCACTTATAAAAGTAATACAGCGCAATTAGAAAGTGATTTTCAGTTTTATCCCCAATCTTATAGAGATCAAAGCCCTTTGAATAGTTTACCACTTTATGATAATGATCCCAAGTTAAAAATTGGTCCTTCAATTGCTGTTATAGGCCATCGTTCTGTTAATAATGTGACCCAACAGCAACAGTTCGAAAACGGAACTATTCTCGCAACTGGAACTAGGGAGGATCCATTGGGTGGGAAATTCTATTTAAAAATGACCAATATTAGCGGAATAGGTTTTACAGATCCTATTGCAACATGTAGCGTAAATTTACATAGTGCTGAAGGATATCCTTCTATGCTTTTTGGAGATGATTTTAGTTTTGGTTTTAACTATAACTGTTCGAACTTATCAACAGAAAATTTTAATTCAGATAAAAATATTTCGGTAGTTCCAAATCCTGCCTCAACTTCAGTGACTGTGACGGCACCAATTAATAGTGAAATAAATATTTATAATACTCTAGGGGCTTTATTGAAGTCGGTACAAAGTAATGCGTTGGAATCCAAAATTAATGTTTCCGACTTGAGTGCTGGAATCTATTTTGTTTCCATTGCATTAGAAGGACAAAAAACAGTAAAAAAACTAATAATAGAATAAGCTTAACGCAACCAAACCACATGAAAATTAATCTTTTTGAACTAATACTGCTGGCAACGGCTATTTCGTTGCCAAACATTAAAACTCAAGCCCAATCCAATAAAAAGCCCAACTTAATTTGGATTATTACCGATGAACACAACTTTAGAACCTTGGGTGCTTATAGAGAACAATTAGGGAAAGACCAAGCGTTGTTATGGGGCGAAAAAGCTTATGCCGAAACACCAAACTTGGATGCTTTGGCCAAAAACGGAACTATTTTTAATCGAATGTATTGTAGTGCGCCCGTTTGCTCGGCGTCGCGTAGCTCGATGTTTACGGGGCTTTATCCTGTGACCTTGGGTATACCGAATAATTCGAACAAAAACGGAGATGGGAAATACCTAAAGCCAGAGGTAACTACCATTGCAGACGTTTTATCCAAAGCGGGCTATAGGACAGGTTATGCGGGTAAATGGCATTTGGCCGAGAGTCGTGATGAATCAGGGGACAAAGACCATGACGAATGGTGGTCACCGTTTCCAGTAGGAGCACCCAACGATACCTACGGATTTCAAGATAAAAAGTTTATGTTCAATGGCGGACACGATAAGTACAAAGGAATTGATGCCAACGGCAATCCGTATTTCGCAAGCAAAAACGTAACTTTAATTGGAAATGATAAATACGGTCAACCTTTATTTCAAGATAATAAGTCTAAAAACGTCAAACACACCACCGATTTTTTGACCGACAGAGCTTTGGAATTTATTGATACTAATAAAAATAAACCATTCTATTTGGTGGTAAGTATTCCCGATCCACACACGCCTGACGTTGTGCGTGCGCCCTATGATACTATGTACAAGGGAACAGTTACACAATTGCCAGCTACTTACAAAATGGCATATGTAGAAAAAGAAAACCCTGATTTTCCGTCATGGCAAAAACCAGATGCAAAGACCAAAAATCAAGCAAAACTAAAAGGCGAAATCGAGCAATACCTTGGAATGGTGAAATTGATTGATGATAATGTGGGACGTATTGTTCAAAAACTAAAAGACGATGGTGTTTTCGAAAATACAATTATCATGTTCTCTTCCGATCACGGGGATTTATTAGGAGAACATGGTCGCGTAAACAAAGGAACTTTTCACGAAGCATCATCCAAGATTCCGTTTATCATCGCACAAGGCAGCGAAGGTAAAGCACCAGTTGTTCCGAGAGGAAAAGTGGTAAATGAAGCAGGAAATACTACCGACTGGATGCCAACTTTCTTAGATTTATTAGGAGTCGATTGTCCAAAAGTCGAAGGTAGAGATTTGGTGCCTTTATTAAATGAAAAACCAACCAATTGGACGGATGTAACTTTTGTGAAATTAGGTTTCTACGGGGCGGTTACGAGCCAATACAAACTATTAGCTACTCAGAAAGAAGTGCCGTGGTTGCTAGATATTCAAGCAGATCCAAATGAAAGAACCAATTTTATCAACGACCCGAAATACAGCGATGTGGCCAAGAAATTAGCCATTGCCTTAAAAGGGTACATGAAAAATCAAAAGGACAACAACAAAGGGGTTGCTGAAAAATTGGACGAGATAATTGCTAGAAAGTAGGGTAGTATTATAGTTATAAAAAATGGTCGTATCATCAAAAGGTACGGCCCATTTCTAGGTTTACTTAATCACTTCTAGCGCTACCATTTTGCAACTTACATCGGTACGTTGTAATCCACTAACTTCAAACAAGGCGTTAAAATAGTTGGCCTTATTTCCCAACTGTTTTTGAAAATCATCTAAATATTCTTTGTCTGTAAATTGCTTGACCGTAGCCATCACACCAATATCATTATTGGACACAAAATACAGAGCCGTTTTTCCTTTGCTCAAACTAATACACGAAACCATAGCATATTCTTTTTTGCTGCTTTTATCTTGTTGTGTATCATACAAAATGGTCTTTCCGTTGGTGCTATATTCAAAACCATCATTAAATATTTTGAAAGCTTTACTGTCTTTCAAAAAGAAGGTCTTAGACATGTTCATTGTTTTAAACTGTCCAATAAACAAGATGTTGTTTTGAGTAATATCATCATAATTGAGCTCGCTTTCTAGCTTTAGATCAAAATCGCTGTTATAATTCGAAAACCAGTCTGCAATAGATTTAATACAATAAGGTGCCATTTTGGACATCAAAGTATAATCCGTCATTTGTAGGTTATTGATAGGTGTTGTAGTTGTGTAATCAACAAACTCATTTCCGTTATTGATATTGGCGTAAATTACACCATGAACCCTACCGTCACTCAGTTTTTCATGCACTACATATTGATCCGAAACTACTACTAAATTTTTTGCAGTCGAGTCAAAATAAAGCTCCCAAAGAGAGGCAGGTTTATTAGCGAAATAAAATCCTGCTCCTATTATTATTCCAATTATAATTATTGCAAGTCCGATAACTTTGAGGTATTGAAGCGGAATGGTAACGGTAGCTTTAGTTGTTTTTTTTTGTTTCGAAAATGTTTCTTGACTAATGAAATTTAAATTGTACTGTCCTTTGTTTATTTTAAAAATAATGGATTCATCAGCTCCTTCTTTCGAATAAAATTCATCTAATTTTTTTCGCAAATTATATACATACGAGCGAACCGTACCATCATTTTTGTCAAGACTATAATTTTTAGAAAAAAGGTCCAAACCGATTGTAAACTCTTTAACATCTTCATTAATAAGTGCTTTTTCGACCAAATAATTCAATAGCCTTGTGTACACGGAAGAATTAGCAAACAAAGAATGTTTTCCTATTTTCTCTAAGGCATCTTGTATCGCTATTTTTTCTTTTTCGGACATCATAAGGTCAAAAATAAGGCTTTTTTAGAAAGAATGGAAGCCTACAATTTAAAGTCTGTAGTTACTTGAATTAACACTGTGTTTATTAGTGATTTAAGCTATCATTTTAACGGTTAAAGTTACAGTGATTGCAACAGTTTTTGAGTTGTTTTATGATATTCATTCAAAATGGAACGACTATCCTTGTAGTGTAATAACTAAAACATACCAACCATGAATTTCAACTATTATAGTCTAATCAGTTTACAATTTAGCGTTGTAGCTAAAAGGCAATAACTTTCAAATTAAACGGACTAGATTACAAACCAATCAAAAAATCACATAAATAAATTATGAATCAACTAAGCAAAATTATTGTTGCGCTTTTCCTCTTTTCTGCTGGAAGCAATGCGCAAACTTGGAAAAATCCAAATGCTCCTACTGAAGATAGAGTCAAAGATTTATTATCCAAAATGACTCTCGAAGAAAAAATTAGTCAATGCAGTTCTGATATTCCCGCTATAGACCGATTGGGCATCCCTGCTTATATATGGTATGGCGAAGCATTGCACGGTGTTATTGCATGGAATTGCACGTCTTTTCCGCAAAACATTGCCATGGGTGCCACTTGGAATCCAAACTTGATGTTTGATGTGGCTACCGCTATTTCAAACGAAGCACGTGCCTTGAAAAATAATGGCCAAAAAGAAGTGATGATGTTTTCGCCAACGGTAAATTTAGGAAGAGATCCTAGATGGGGACGCAACGAAGAATGTTATAGCGAAGATCCGTTTTTAATGTCCGAAATGGCTCGAATGTACATTAGAGGAATGCAAGGAAATGACAAAAAATACCTAAAAACAGTAACTACGGTCAAACACTTTATTGCAAATAATGTTGAGAAAAACAGAGAGCGAATTCAATCTAATATCAGCGAAAAAGATTTGAGAGAATTCTATATGCCTGCCTATAAAACTTGTATTGCCGATGAAGAAGCTGGTGGAATTATGTCAGCACTAAATGGGTTGAATGGAGTTCCTAGTTCTGGAAGCAAATGGTTATTAACCGATGTTTTAAGAAATGAATGGGGCTTTAAAGGCTATGTAGTGGCCGATTGGAATGCGGCTTCGGGTATGTTCAACAATCAGAAATATGTTAAATCATTTCCTGAGGCATCCGCTTTGGCTATTAAATCAGGTACCGATCAGGAATGTTTTCGACCTAAGGCATCACTAATGATACAAAATTTAAAACCTGCAATTGAGCAAGGCTTACTTACAGAGGCTGAACTTGATGTATCGGTTGCTCGACTTTTGAGACTTCGTTTTTTAACCGGTGATTTTGATAAACCAGAACTAAATCCATATTCAAAAATACCGCAATCTGTTTTAGAAAGCGACACGCATAAAAAATTGGCACTCAAAGCAGCAGAGCAAGCCATCGTTTTATTAAAAAATGACAATATTTTACCCCTTAAAAAAGATGTAAAATCAATTGCAGTTTTAGGACCATTTGCAAACCAAGCTTGGTTGGGAATTTATTCTGGATTTCCTAAAAGTAAAATCAGTCCATTGGCTGGAATAAAAAATAGCACTACTGCACAAATTAATTATGCTGAAGGTTGTGGGATTATTGAACCATTTGATGAAGCAAAAATCAAAGAAGCAGTTGAAGCGGCCAAAAAATCTGAGGTTGCTATAATTTTTGTTGGAAACGACGAAAAAACATCGACCGAAAATACAGACCGTTTAACCTTGGCATTACCTGGTGCGCAACAAAGATTGATTGAAGCCGTTTTGAAAGTAAACAAAAATACAGTAGTTATTTTGATTCCGAGTGGTGCTACCACGATTGGTCCTTCTCAGAAAGAGGTTCCCGGAATAATTTGTGCGTGGCCAAACGGTCAAGAGCAAGGAACGGCAATTGCCAATGTACTTTGGGGAAAATACAATCCGGGGGGAAAATTAAACTCGACTTGGTATGAGTCGGATAATGATTTGCCAAACATACACGATTACGATCTTAGAAAAGGACGTACGTACATGTTTTTCAAGAACAAACCTTTATACCCATTTGGTTATGGTTTGAGTTATACGTCTTTTGATATTAAAGAGCTAAAATTAGATAAAACAACTTTAGCTGTCAATGAGAGCGTTGCTGTTACTGTAAGCGTAACCAATTCTGGAAAAATCGATGGTGATGAAGTTGTACAACTGTATATCAGAGATTTAAGTAAAAATAAACTAGCACCATTAAAATCTTTAAAAGGATTTGAGAGAATCCATCTTAAAGCAGGAGAAACTAAAAATGTAACTTTAAATGTACCCTATGCAGCCTTTAATTATTACAATGTAGACAACAAACGTTTTGAAGTAAGCGATGGGAAATTTGAAATCATGGTGGGTAATTCTTCTGAAAAGATTTTAGCTAAAGGAAAAGTAAAAGTAAAAGCTGGTGTTGTTCCAGAAGTAAATGTGGACAATAAATCGGCCTATTTTAATGCAAAAGACCCTAATAGATTCAAAAATTGGGATGCTATTTATGACGACAAAAGCTTCTTGCAAACTGCAAATCCTAAATCTAAAAAAGAGGATTCCGGAATAGAATTTAAAATGACTTTTACAGATCCCGGTTTTTACGTCAATACTTGGGATGCTGAGGTTAATATGAAATTAAAAACAAACGAAGCTACTTTGAAGTTAACAATGTTAGGAAACGAAATTGATACCTACGTAGTGAAAAAAGAAAATACTGAATTCCAAACTTTGGCTATAAAAATTCCAATTCCACCAGAGTACGGTAAAGAAGTAATTTTAAATGCCTTCATACTGCCATCAGAAATGGAAATAGAATCCATCAAAATTATACCTCCCGGAAATGCAAAGCCTTACCGTGTTCATCCAAAAGGAAAATAATAGTAGTAAAATAAACTAATAAAAATGGTCGTATCTTTAAAAAGGTACGGCCATTTCTAGTTTTATATTAGTGTTGGTGCGGTTTTGACCTTTGACTTTAAAAACAGCTGTAAAGTGTTTTTTGCCTTTGAGGTAACGGTTCGAAAACGCCTCCATATTTTCAGGGTTGGTAAAATATTCCACTGTGGCACTCACACCTATATCATGTTGGGAGAAAAACACAAAATGTTCCGTGTTGTTTATTGTGGGATATTTTGAAACAATCGCATATTCTACCGTGTCTTTGGGCGAAGTCAAATCAAACCGCTTGCTCTCCAAACTAGGATGACTGGAAAAGTATAAAACATCCTCTTTTAATTTGAAATAAGGATTCGCTTCATTAAAAAACGGAATGAATGGGCTGTTATTTTTCGTTGGCCCCACATAAATGGCGTTCCCTTCCTTGATCTCTACAATCGAACTTTGGGTGGTAAAACGGATGGTAAAATCGTGATCGTAATTTCGATAAAAACGCTCCATTTGTTGGGTTGCCAAAACGCCCATTTTGGTGCTATACGAATAATCAGAGGGTGTAATTTCATTTTTTAAATTAGGATATTTATCAATAAGCTGATAAAATTCTTTTTGACTATTTATATTGAAATCTCTAGTCCAACCTTTACCGTTTGTTATTGTATTGCCTGTGATTCCAAAATGGTCACCAATAAACAAATTTGTAATCGTGTTATTGTCCAAAAAAGATTTCCATAAATCAGGTTTCGAATTTGGGATTTTTGTTAGGACTAAAATAAAAAGAGCAAGAAACAACCCTATATAAGGAATCGCCACCGCCCAATTTATTTTACGTTTTACCGCTGTTTCTTTTTTATAAAATCGAACTTGATATTGACCTTTATCAATGATTAAATGATAGATTTCGTCTCGGCCTTCATCCTCATAATAGCTTACTATTTTCTTGCGCAAATTGTACACATTCACGCGTACACGCGGATTGTTTTTATCTGAGTTTTGCGAACCTCCAAAAAACTCAATATCAATAGTAGCTTCTTTAAGTGAAGTTTCATTTTCGGTAGCCTCAAATAAATACTGTAGTAAAGCACTACTTGTAGGAGCATTTTTAAAGGTTTTACTTTGCTTTATTTGGTTAACAAGGTCTTGCTTTTGGTTTTTGGTTAAGCTAGTATCTTTCATTTAAATAACTGTATTTCAATGTTTTATTTACAACTTTAACCGTTATAGCTACTGTTAAAGAGTGGTTAAAGTTACATAAAGATTATTAATTAGATACATTTGAAGTATTCATATATAAATAATATTTCTTATTTGGAAGTTATTTCGATTTAAACCCTTCTAAAAGTTAACCAAAAACCAACTCCACATGCAAAAGTTTACAGCATTGTTCCTAATTTTAATTCTGAATAGCTATGCATCACTGGCTCAGAATCTACCTATTTCTAAAAATCAAAAAACTGAGATTCATTATTTATCAGGTACCGATAAAGATCATTTAGTAGATTGGGATTTCTTTTGTTCAGATGGAAGAAAAAGTGGCAAATGGACGTCAATTGGAGTACCATCTTGTTGGGAGCAAAAAGGATTTGGAACCTATAATTATGGTAGTGACGATTCAGATAAAAGAGCAAAGGAATTTGGCTTGTACAAACACACCTTTAAAGTTCCGAAAGACTGGAATAATAAAGAGGTACAAATCGTATTTGAAGGCGTAATGACCGATGCCGAAGTTAAAATCAATGGAAAGTTAGCTGGAGAAATTCACCAAGGTGCCTTCTATGAATTTAAATATGCTATTAGCAAATTATTAAAATATGGAAAAGACAATGTCTTGGAAGTAAAAGTAAACAAAGTATCGGCTAATGCATCCATCAATTTTGCAGAACGTGAAGCTGATTTTTGGGTTTTTGGTGGAATATACAGACCTGTGTACTTGCAAGTTTTTCCAAAAGATAACATAGAACGTGTGGCTATTGATGCAAAAGCAGACGGAACTATTGCTGCCGATCTTTTTACTACCTCTCAAAAAGCTAGTTCAGTTCAAATGTTCTTATCGGATAGTAATGGAAAAAAAATTCAAGATTTAAAGGTTGAAAAAGCAACGCAATCAAAAGACAAATGGACGGTGACAACCAAGGCCAACGGGATAAAAACTTGGAATCCAGAGTTCCCCAATTTATACACTTTAAATATTGAAATCCTTAATAATAAGAAACAAGTTCTACATGCTGTAAGCAAACGAATTGGTTTTAGAACGGTAAAAATTGTTGAAGGGGATGGTATTTATGTAAATGGCGAGCGAATTAAATTTAAAGGTGTCAATCGCCACTCGTTTCATCCTTCTTCGGGACGTACCACTTCAAAAAAGATTAGTATTGATGATGTAAAAATGATGAAAGATATGAATATGAATGCGGTGCGTATGTCTCATTATCCGCCAGATGTTCATTTTCTAGAAGTATGTGACTCTTTGGGATTGTTTGTTATTGATGAAGTTTGTACTTGGCACAACCCAATATTGGACACAAAAGTAGCCCGTAAACTAGTAAAAGAGACTGTCGTTCGTGATGTAAATCACCCGTCCATTTTACTTTGGGCAAATGGTAATGAGCAAGGTTGGAACACAGAAGTTGATGATGACTATACAAAATGGGATATTCAAAAACGTGAGGTTATTCACCCTTGGAGCATCTTCAAAAAAACAAATACGATTCATTACAGCCCTTACCATTCTTTGGTAAACGATTCCTATTCGATGGAGAAAATTTTGTTTCCAACCGAATTTCTACACGGGTTATACGATGGCGGACATGGAGCTGGTTTGGATGATTATTGGAATCTAATGTGGAATACTCCCTTAAGCGCAGGAGGATTTCTTTGGGATTTTGCAGATGAAGGAATCGAAAGAACAGATAGAAATAACGAAATTGATTTGCAAGGAAATAAAGCCGCTGACGGAATTGTAGGCCCTTATGGCGAAAAAGAAGCGAGTTATTTTACAATTAAAGAGATTTGGTCGCCAATTTATATCGAAGATAGATTTATTACCAATGATTTTAATGGCGTTTTTAGATTAGAAAACAGGTACCACTACACCAATTTGGACCAATGTAAAATGACTGCAAAGTGGTTGAAATTTGATGGGCCAGAAGGAAAATCAAGACCAAAAGTAATGGCAGAAGGAATTGTAAAAATGCCAAGTCTAAATCCAGCTGAAAAAGGGAAGTTTACGGTTGAACTACCTCAAAATTGGAAATCGGCAGACGCACTACATTTGACCGCAACAGACCCTTACGGTAAAGAAATTTTTACTTGGACTTATCCTGTTTCAACACCAAAACAGCTGAATTCGCCTTTAATTGATTATGCAGTTGGTGGAAATTTATTGTCCGAAACTAAAGATAATTCGATAAAAGTTGTGGCTAATAAAATGACCTATGTTTTCTCTGAAACGACTGGCTTACTTCAAAAAGTAATGAAAGGTTCTAAGGTTATTCCGCTAAACAATGGTCCAATTATTTTAAGTCAAAAAGACAAAATAGAAAATGTTACGGTTCAAAATCTAAAAGATAAAGTAGAAATTACAGTCACTTTTGAAAAAGCAGTCAAATCCCCATCTTGGTCAACCATTAAAGAATATGGCAAAGACATCATTAAATGGACCGTGCATTCCAATGGATTACTGGATGTAAAAGTGGAATTTAAAGGTTTTAGAAACTTAAAAGAGTATAGAGGAATTACATTTTCGTTTCCAGAAAAAGAAGTCGCAGGAATGAAATGGCTTGGCGATGGTCCTTATCGTGTGTGGCGAAACCGCATGAAAGGAACTAAATTTCAGGTTTGGGAAAATGATTATAATAATACCATAACTGGAGAATCTGGTTTTGTATATCCTGAATTTAAAGGATTTTTCTCTAGTGTCTACTGGACAAAATTAAAAGGGAAAGACGATAATGGTTTTACGGTCTATTGTCATTCGACGCACACTTATTTACGAATGCTAACTCCAGATAAACCGCAGGAAGATAAAAATGGAAGATTGAGTCCTAAATTCCCCGTAGGTGATATTTCATTCGTAAAAAATATTCCGGGAATTGGTACAAAGTTTCAAGATCCAGATACGATGGGGCCACACGGAAACTCGGAACATTTTTTCGGTAATGATGATGAGCCTATTACTATCGACCTGACTTTTGAATTTTAATTCCCAACATTTAAGAAAACTAAAATATGAAAATATATAAAATTTTTGCAATTAGCTGTTTCGTTAGTTTGCTTTTTTTCTCGAATGCGAAGGCACAACAAACTGCTGAAAATACACAAACAACCATAAAATACCTGTCTGGAACGGGTAAAGACGATATGGTACTATGGGATTTTTATTGTTCGGATGGAATGCAAAGTGGTAAATGGGCAAAAATAGGCGTTCCCTCTTGTTGGGAATTACAAGGTTTTGGAGCCTATAACTATGGACACGACAAAAGAGATACAGACCGAAAAATACATGATGAATACGGATTGTATAAACACCAATTTTTGGTTCCGAAGGAATGGAAAAACAAAGAGCTTAAAATCGTTTTTGAAGGTGTAATGACTGATGCCGAAGTGAAAATAAATGGCAAACTGGCGGGCGAAATTCATCAAGGAGCTTTTTATGAATTCAAATATTCGATTACCAATTTGGTAAAATATGGTGCGGAAAATCTTTTGGAAGTAAAAGTGAATAAAGTCTCTGCCAATAAATCAATTAACGCTGCTGAACGAGATGCAGATTTTTGGATTTTTGGTGGAATTTTCAGGCCCGTTTCTCTTGAAGTACTACCAAAAGACCATATTGAAAGAGTGGCTATTGATGCAAAAGCAAATGGTGAAATAAAGACAGCGCTGGTAATTTCTTCGAAAAAGGCAGAGAAAGTAAGTGTTGTTCTTGCTGATATTTCAGGAAAAAAACTGCAAGATTTGACCATTACTGATTTCAAAAAAGAGAATGGTAATTGGACTATTTCAACTAAAGCAGTTAACATAAAATCGTGGAATCCAGAGAAACCAAGGATGTACCAACTTCAAATGAGTTTGTTAGATAAAAATGGAGCTACCTTACATACTAAAATTGAAAAAATTGGCTTTCGAACAATCGAAGTCCGTGAAAGTGACGGAATTTATGTGAATGGAAAACAGATAAAATTCAAAGGCGTAAACAGACATTCTTTTTATCCAACTTCGGGTAGAACCACTTCAAAAGAGTTGAGTATTGAGCACGTTAAAATGATGAAGGATATGAATATGAACGCGGTTCGTATGTCGCATTATCCGCCAGACAAACACTTCTTGCAGGTCTGTGATTCGCTAGGTTTGTTTGTAATTGATGAAATGTGTACTTGGCATACCCCCTATTTGGATACGAAAGTAGGACAAAAAATCATCAAAGAAATGCTAGTTCGAGATGTAAATCATCCTTCGATTGTATTGTGGGCAAATGGAAATGAAACCGGTTGGAACACAGCATTAGACAATGATTTTGCAAAATGGGACATTCAAAAAAGAGAGGTAATACATCCTTGGAATATCTTCAGAAAAACAAATACGATGCACTATCCTAACTATCATGTTTTTGCTTATGATGGCCCTGCAAAGGACAAAATTTATTTTCCAACGGAGTTTTTACACGGTTTATATGATGGCGGTCACGGAGCTGGTTTGGATGATTATTGGAAACAAATGTGGAATATGCCATTGGCAGCTGGAGGTTTTTTATGGGATTTTGCAGATGAAGGAGTCATTCGAACCGACAAAAATAACGAAATTGATTTTGATGGAAATCACGCACCCGACGGAATTGTAGGTCCTTATGGAGAAAAAGAAGGTAGTTACTTCACCATTAAAGAAGTTTGGTCGCCAATAGCAATTGCAGACCGTTTTATACGAGATGATTTTTCAGGGATTTTTCAGGTGGAAAACAGGTACCACTTTACCAATCTTAACGAATGTGTGATGACGGCTAAATGGGTGCAGTTTAATGGTCCAAATGAAAAAATTGAATTTAAAGTATTGTCACAAAGTAATGTAAAATTACCAAATCTAGAACCTAACGAAAAAGGTACTTTCTCAGTAGAAAAACCACAAAATTGGAAATCGGCTGATGCACTTTATTTAACAGCGACAGATCCACACGGAAAGGAACTATTCACCTGGTCGTATCCTGTAAAAACGCCTGAAAAATTAAATTCAGAAAGAAGTATTGCAGAAATTAAAGGAATCGTTTCTTCTGAAATTAAAAACGAACAGATTCTGGTAACTGCTAATAATAAGACTTTTAAATTTTCTAAAACTACCGGTTTATTGCAAGAAGTGATTGCTAATGGAAAGCTAATTCCGTTAAACGAAGGGCCAATTATTTTAGGTCATAAAGGGAAAATCGATACGGTTTTTGTGAAAAAGTCTGATACTAAAACAGAAGTTATCGCTTTGTTTAAAAAGAATAAAAAGTACTATAAATGGGATGAAAATACCGAAACGACGCAAGATTATATAAAGTGGACAATACACCCGAATGGTTTGGTTGATTTGAAAGTCGAAATGAGAAGTCAGAAGAAAGTAACGGGTTATATGGGTATTTCATTTTCTTTTCCTGAACAAGAAGTCAACGGCATGAAATGGTTGGGTGATGGTCCTTACCGAGTTTGGCGAAACAGGATGAAAGGAACTAAATTCAACGTTTGGGAAAACGACTATAACAATACCGTTACGGGTGAATCGGGTTTTGTATATCCTGAATTCAAAGGATTCTTCTCTAGTTTATATTGGATGAAACTAAAAGGAAACAACAACAATGGTTTTACGGTTTATTGCAAATCTGATGCAACTTTTTTACGAATGTTGACACCAAAACAACCAGTAGACCCACAAAAAGGAGCAACAGTCAAAGATTTTCCTGTGGGAGATATATCGTTTGTAAAAAATATTCCTGCTATAGGTACCAAATTCCAAGAAGCAGAGAGAACAGGTCCGCAAGGAAATCCCGAAAATATTTTCGGTAATGATGACGAGCCTATAATTATAGATTTAACTTTTGAATTTTAACTTTCCAACCAACCTTTATAATTTCTAAAATGAAAAAAAACTATCAATTTTTGTTCCTGCTTTTTGCAATAGCATTTAATGTTACTGCAAAAGAATACCATGTAGATTGTACCAATAAATCTCTTGGAAATGGTTCCGTATCAAATCCTTTCAAAACCATATCTCAGGCAGCTGCAATTATGGTCAAAGGAGATGTTTGCTACATTCACAAAGGCACTTATCGTGAAAATATTGTACCGAAGAATTCAGGTACTGCATCCAAACCAATTTTGTTTACCTCTTTCGAAAATGATATTGTCATTGTTTCGGCAACCGATCAAGTTTCGGGTTGGGAAAAATATTCTGGAAATATTTATAAAAAATCGGGTGTCAATTTAGGATTAGGAGACGGGAATAATGTCTTTTTTAATTCGAAAAAAATGCAATTGGCTCGTTGGCCAAATGACACTGACAATGATGAATATACGTTGGATGCCAAATACATCGATATGACCAAAGGGACGTATTCTATGTCTTATATTTCTAATAACGAAATTCCGAATATCGATTGGACTGGCGGAACTATTCATTACCTAGGTGCGCATAGCGGTTGCAGTTGGGAACGTACCATTACCAACTATGAAAAAGATTTGAATCGAATTCATTTTGAAACATTGCCAGATAGATGGCCTTTTGGAGACACCCATAGCCCGACGCGTACAGAGAATGGTCATCGAGGTATTTTTTATCTAATGAATAAATTAGAAGCGCTTGATGCACCAAAAGAATGGTATTATGACACTCAAAAAAAAGAACTTTACTTGTATGCTCCCGAAGGTAAAAATCCAAATAATGACTTGGTAGAAGTTACTGCTCGTGTAAATACGTCCGAAATTACCAGAGATTACATTCATTTTAATAAGCTTAATTTTTTTGGAGGAATGATTACCATCAAAGGAAATCATAATGAAATAACCAACTGCATGGTCAAACACGGATCTGATAAATTGATTACCAATTTAAGCGGTGCAGCATTAAGTGACGCCGCCATTCAAATCTTAAATGGGTCTAATAACACCATTGAAAAATGTGTTTTAGAAAGTGGGACTGTGAACGGTATTATAGTAAGTAAAGATGCTGAGGATAACAGAATCGAAAATAATATCATTCAATATTTCAATACTATTGGTATTCATGCGCAACTGCTGAATAGTAGTGGTGCAAGAAATAAAATTTTAAAAAATTCCTTCTATGGTTCCGCTCGTGATGGAGTGAAAGTTACGGGTGATGATAGTGAGTTTGGGTATAATCACGTTCAAAAATGTTTGATTTCGGGAGCCGATGGAGGATTGTTTTATGTCACCGGAAGAAGTATTCCTGTAAATGTGGAAGTACATCACAACTGGTTTCATGATGCGTATGGCGCAAAACATGCGGGTAAAAAAGCAGTGGGTATTTATCTTGACAACAATGCAGCGGGATATATTGTGCACCACAATGTAGTTTGGGATATAGAATGGGGTGGTTTGCATTTGAATTGGAATGCCGTTAAAAATGAAATTTACAACAATACTTTTTGGAATGTAGGTCATGCAGAACAAGCCCTTATTGATAGTTGGGTACCAAAAAGAGACGGTGTCCAAACCAATGTAGCAGAAAATACCTTGTACAACAATATTTCAGATGTACGTCCTTGGTGGCATTCTGGTGATGGAACTAAATATAGAGTAGACGAAAAAGAGTTTGAAGGAACAGAAGCAGACAATGATTTCAAAAACAATGTTCAGTTTTCTACTTTGCCATTTTCGATCGAAAAGAATACTCTTTTTATGCCTTTAAAAGATTCTCCAATAATTGATAAAGCCAATAAAATCAAAAAAATAACGGACGGATTTATAGGAGCTGCACCAGATTTGGGTGCCTATGAATTTGGCGGAAAAGCATGGACTGCTGGTGTAGATTGGACTCCCGAAGGTTTTGCGTGGATTCCAGGAAATGACTATGAAAAGTTAGAATTTATTAATAAGGCTAAATCGAAAAGATAAAAAGTAATTTGAAAAACAGATGAAAAATATATTTTTAGTAGCAATTGGTTTCGTTCTATATATAGGGCAAATCCAAGCACAGGAAAAAAACGGGAAAGAAAAATCGCAAGTTACAACCGAAGAATTCCCATATTTTATTCCTAAAGAAAAACCCAATCGCCCTTTGAGTGCAGCAGTAGCGCGTAATTATGACGCATACGAAGCCATTCGGCCAGAACAAAATGAATTGTACACACAATTTAAATACACCGAATTAAAAGGGTTTGATTATAATGGCGGAGACGGAACGATTACACGACGTGACCCATCCAAAGTTATTTTCGAAAATGGTAAGTATTACGTTTGGTATACAGGTCGCAAGACAGCAGTAAAAGCAGTTGGAATGTCGAGAGCTAAAGAAGCTACAGACGTTATTCCATCTTCCGATTGGGATTTGGCGGATATTTGGTATGCCACTAGCAAGGACGGATTTACTTGGGAAGAACAAGGGATTGCAGTAGCGCGTCCTCCAAAACCTCAAGCGGGTTGGCGCTCGGTAACTACATCAGACATTTTGAAGTTCAAAGGAAAATATTATTTGTATTACCAAGCATTTATGGAAGCTAGCGGTTTACGAGGTGATTTTTGTCCTGTGGCGGTTTCTTATGCTGATTCTCCCGATGGACCTTGGACTTCGGCAAACAAAGTAGTTATTCCTAATGGACCTGAAGGTTCGTGGGACCAATATTCTATCCATGATCCGTATCCTCTTGTACATGATGGGAAGATTTATTTGTACTATAAAGGAGATTTCGATAAAAAACCAGAATTGAATCCTTCAAAAATAAGAATGCAAGGTTTGGCAATTGCCGATAATCCATTGGGGCCGTTTACAAAACATCCACTAAATCCAGTATTGAATTCGGGTCACGAAACCACTTTGTTCCCGTATAAAGAAGGCGTAGCGGCCTTAATTATTAAAGACGGAATGGAACACAATACCATTCAATACGCAAAAGACTGGGTCAATTTTGAAATCGCTTCTATCACAGAATTACTTCCAGTCGCAGCAGGGCCATTTGTACCTGATGCTTTTACAGATACCAAAAACGGACAAGGAATTACTTGGGGGATTTCACATTTTATTAATGCTGGAGGCGATTGGAACCATACAATTCTAGCTCGTTTTGATTGTGATTTAAGTCAAACTATAGACGATCAACAAATGAAAGAACATCATTATAATTATAGTCCAGAATTTCATTATACCCATAAATTAAGTGAAAAACAGCTGGAACGCATCCAACAACAAACGGATAATTTAAAAAACTAGCTTTACAGAATTAGGAAAAAACACTTACCCATTTCTAAAAGAATTCGATAAAAAATAAAATTTAAATCATGAAAATATATAGAAATAGAACGCTCGCTTGTACTACAATAGGATTAGCGCTGTTGTTTTCAGCTTGTAAATCAGGGAGTGCCATTGCTTCTAAGAAAGTAGAAAAATACAAACCCAATTCCGAATCCCTTTCCAAACATGGGTCGGCGCCAGAATGGTTTGCAGACGCCAAATTGGGGATTTATTTTCATTGGGGACCTTACAGCGTTCCCGCTTTTGGAAGCGCTTGGTATCCTAGAAATATGTATATCGAAGGTTCAAGAGATCAAAAATTTCACGAAGAAAAATTTGGAAAAATTAATGAATTTGGATATGAGGAATTTATCCCGATGTTCAAAGCAGAGCATTTTGATCCAGAGGAATGGGCAGAATTATTTCAATCTACTGGCGCAAAATTTGCGGGTCCAGTAGCGCAACACCACGATGGATTTGCCATGTGGGATAGCAAAATAAATCCTTGGAATGCCAAAGATATGGGCCCCAAAAGGGATATTTTGGGAGAACTTTTTGCAGCTTTAAAAAAGCGTGACATGAAAACGATTGCCACTTTTCATCATGCTCGAAATGGTCAGCGTAATGCCAATATTCCTGAAAATTGGAAGACGGGTTACAACAGCCATTATCCCTATCATCCAGACCTACCAACGGCGACCAAAGATCCGTTGCTACGTAAATTGTTTGGTAATTTTGAAACTATTGAAGAGTTTAACAAATATTGGTTAGACCAAGTAAATGAAGTTGTTGATAAATACAGTCCCGATATTTTATGGTACGACTCCTGGTTGAATTTGATTCCAGAAAAAGAAAGAATGGAAATGGCAGCGCATCATTTTAATAATGGTATCAAGAACAATAAAGAGGTAATGTTGGCGCATAAACAAGAAGATTTACCGCTTGAATATAGCGTGTTGGATTACGAACAAGGAGGAAGAAGAGATTCTTGGCCATCTCCTTGGATGACTGATATTACTATTGGAGAAAGTAAATGGATGTATGTAGAAGGGCATCCTTATAAAACGGCAGATTTGGTTATTCGAAATATGATTGATGTTTGGAGTAAAAACGGAATTGTATTGTTGAATGTTTCACCACGTGCTGATGGCGTTATCAATCAAGAACAAAGAACTATTTTAAAACAAATTGGCGATTGGATGAAAGTACACGGTGAAGCGGTTTACGGAACTCACCCACACACTATTTTTGGTTACGGAACCGCAAGTGCTGGTGATGGGCATCATGGAGGACAATCTGCTACTGTAAATTATACCGAAGACGATGTACGATTTACCATTTCAAAAGATAAAAAAGCCATGTATGTATTCTTTTTAGGGAAACCTCAAAAAGGGAAAAAAATTGATATGAGAGCTATTGGAGGACATCATCGTAATATTCCAGCTTCTCCAATAAAAAATGTAAAATTATTAGGATCGAATGCCAAAGTGCAATGGGAACTAACCACCGAAAGTTTTTTCCTGACTATGCCAGATACTCCAATGAATGACTTGGCAACTGTGTTTAAATTTGAATTAGAATAAAACAAAAAAACTCATATGATCTCTAATCAAGGACATTTGTAGGACAACAATTTGATTTGATTCTGTAGTTTTGGAAAGTTAGAATACCCATTAAGATTTATTTTAGAATCCTAAATGGGTATTCACTAATTTATAAAAACAAACGAATGAAATCAAGTAGATTTATAATGATGTTGTTATTTGCCAATATCATAACTTTAAATGCACAGCATAAGCAACCTAATATTCTATTTATTTCAATAGATGATTTAAGATCCGAACTACATGCTTACGGTGTTGCAGATATGATCACTCCCAATTTGGATGCCATCGCAGCACAAGGCAGATTGTTCAAGAGGCATTATGCACAAGTCCCAACTTGTGGACCATCGAGAATGGTAATGTTAACCGGAAAAAATTTAACTTCGAGTGATGAAATTTCACACCCTCTTTTAGGAAATAGATTAGCAGGAAAACCAGAGACAGACAATCCAGAAACTTTTATTCATCATCTAAAAAGGAATGGGTATTATACGGTGGGAATGGGAAAAATCAGCCATAGTATCAGCGGAAGAAGAGGCAAAGAATTAGAATTACCTCATAGTTGGAATGATTTTGTCACTAATCCAGATGCTTTTCAAATGTATGCTGGTGGCGAGCATCGAGACGCAAAGAAAACACCCCCTTTTGAAATGTTGGACGTTGCCGACGAGGTATATCCTGATGGTAGAGTAGCACAATTTGCAGTAAAAGAATTAGAAAAAAGAGCCAATGCCAAACAACCATTTTTTATGGCAGTAGGTTTCCTTAGGCCACATTTGCCCTTTTCTGCTCCAAAAAAATACTGGGATTTGTATGATAGATCGAAAATGAATTTGTCACCCAATCCCGATGCTCCAAAAAATGTAGCTGATGAGTTTTTACACAATAGTGAAGAATTTTTTGGACAGTATTATTCTCCCGAAAAAGGAGGTGCTCGTAAACGCATTTCAGATGCTTACGCCAAACAAATTATTCATGCCAATCACGCTGCAGTTTCTTTTGTAGATGCACAAGTGGGCAAAGTGATGGATAAACTAAAAGAATTGGGACTGGACAAAAATACGATTGTCGTAGTTTGGGGAGATCACGGTTGGCATTTGGGAGATCAAACTATTTGGGGAAAACATAGTGCTTTCGAAAATGCATTAAATAGCGCCATGATTGTCAAAACACCTCAGATGAAAAAAGCAGGAATTCCGTCAAATAGTCTAATTGCTTCGGTAGATATTTATCCTACCCTATGCGAATTAACAGGAATTCAAAAACCCAAAGGACTAGATGGCACCAGCTTTGCTCCTATTCTTGACAATCCAAAAAATGAAACTCGAACAGAAGTACTTAGTTATTGGAAAGATGTTGTTAGTATGCGTACAGATAGGTATCGCTTAGCAATTTAATGACGGCAAAAAGCAAAAAATGATGTTGTATGATCATCTAAAGGACCCTCATGAAACTGTAAACATAGCAGAGGAAAGTCCCAAAATTATAGCTGAATTATTGCCTTTGCTAAAAAAGCAGAACAATGGGTATCTAACTCAAATTAAGTAGTTTGGAAATATCTTTTGCAATATAAATAGGCTTAAGGAGAAGGATTGTTTATACGATTAAAGTATCACTTCAAAAAAGATCTAGGTCCAATTGCTTTTCAAAGACGCTGCGTTAATAACTGTAGTTGTACAATAATATAGCTTATGAAAAGTTGATTTTAGCCATAATTAATTAATTAATTAATTTGTCGATTTTATATTGAGTGAATAGGCTAGTTTTTTACTAGCCTATTTTGTTTTTATAAAAAAAGCACAGTGATGCTTTTATTAAAATAAATTAAGTAAGATCACTTTTTTTATTGAAATTTATCGAAAACACTCTTAAATGTTGCTCTTTTTTACTCACAGAGACAGTAGATAAACTCACAAAGAATACTTTGGTGTAATATTACTTTACATTTGTAATGCGAAATAGTAATGCAATGCTTGGTATTTAATAGATATCAGGTATAAAAATAATTAAAAGTTAAATACAGCCTAATCTTGGGTAAATATGAAGAGAAAAGTAGGTGCGTTTTAATGTAGCTTGCGTTCTCTTTTTATTATAAGTCGAAAATAATAAAAGATAATTATAATGAAAAATCAAATCAACATCCTTCGTTTTGCTATTCTACTCGCATGTACGGCGCTAGTAGTGACGTCTTGTGCGGATAAGAAAGAAAATAAAGAAGACACATCATCCAGTAAACCCAATATCATCCTTTTCGTAGCCGATGATCACGGTGCTGATGCTTTGGGTTGTTACGGTAATCCCGTGATAAAAACCCCAAACTTAGACCAATTGGCGGCTGAAGGAACTCGTTTTACTAATGCTTATTGTACCAGTGCGAGTTGTGCGGCCAGTCGTTCGGTTTTGTTATCAGGTAAATTTGGTCACGCTACGGGTTCTTATGGTCACGTGCATGATTACCATCACTTTAGTACCTATGATACCATCAAATCATTACCAGTTTTATTAGAAAAAGCAGGATATACAACCGCTAGAATTGGTAAATACCATGTAGCTCCAGAATCAGTTTATCATTTTCAAACGGTGTTAGAAGCTGATCCTCGAAGTACTTTCGAAATGGCTGAAAAATGTAAAGACGTTTTAAATTCAGACAAACCCTTTTTCTTGTATTTCTGTACAGATGATCCTCACCGTGGTGGACCTTTTCGTCCTGTAGATTGGAAAACACCAAACAGTTTTGGAAATAAAGCCGATGGTTACCCAGGTGTAAAAACAATAGTTTACGATCCTAAAGACGTTTTAGTACCCGATTTTATGCCCGATACCCAACAAAGTAGAGAGGAAATTGCGCAGTACTACCAAAGTATTTCTAGAATTGATCAAGGTTTTGGAAAATTAATGGCCATGTTGAAAGAAACTGGAAAGGACAAAAACACGATTGTAATCTATATATCTGACAACGGAATGGCATTTCCAGGTGCTAAAACTACGGTTTACGAACCCGGAATTAAATTGCCTTGTATCATCAAAGATCCCTTCGAATCTAAAAAAGGTTCTGTAAATAATGCGATGATTTCGTGGGTAGATATGACGCCAACGATTTTAAAAATGGCTGGAGTAGACGCAGGAAAAAACAAGTTCCATGGTCATTCTTTTGAGAGAATTATTGGCGAAGAAAATCCAAAAGGTTGGGACGAAATTAATGCCTCACATACCTTTCATGAAATCACCATGTATTACCCAATGCGTGTGGTGCGTAAGGGAGATTACAAATTGATTTGGAATATTGCCTATCCGTTAGAATATCCATTTGCATCTGATTTATGGGATTCTTCTACTTGGCAAGCGGTGTACAGAAACAAAGCGCAGTTTTATGGAAAACGTAAAATTCAAGACTTTTTGCACCACCCACAATTTGAATTATTCGACTTGAAAAAAGATCCAAATGAGAGTGTCAATTTGGCTACTGATAGTAAATTTCTACCTGTTTTGAATGACATGAAATCGAGACTTAGAGAATTTCAAAAGAATACGCAAGATCCTTGGATTATTATGTGGGGTGACCACGACAATAGTTTTCAAGGAACAGGAGTACATCTTTAAAAAATAAACACACACATTTTAAACTAATAATATGAATCCATCTTTTTTAAAAATCATGACTGCATTAGTGCTGTTTGTATCTTTTCAATCGACTGCAAAATCGGTAATTAATATCAAGCATCAGGAAGGTGACATGACTGCAATAGTGCGAAAAGCTATTGCCGATAATACCGATAAGGAACTTACTATTGTATTCGAAAAAGGAAAGTATCTTTTTCTGCCCGATTATGCAGTAGATAAATACAGTTACATTACCAACCACGGAAACGGACTCAAAAAAATCATTTTTTTATTAGAAGGATATGATTCGGTTGCGATTGAAGGGAACGGATCTGAATTTATTTTTCATGGTCAAGTAGCTCCTTTTCAAATTAAAAATTGCAAGAAAGTAACAGCCAAAAACTTTACTATTGATTGGGATATTCCTTTTGTTTTTCAAAGTGAAGTAACCGCTGTCAACAAAGCCGAAGATTGGATCGAAGTGAGACCATTTACCAAAGGTTTTTCGTGGAAATTAGTTGGAGAACAAATTTATTTCCCTGATATCGATGGTTTTTCGTTTTTTGAAATGGGAAGTACTTTGGCTTTCGACCCAAAATTAAAACGTGTTGCTCAAGGGGCGTATGATATGTCAAGCCGCCCGCGTTGGGTAGAAAAACGACCAAACGGAATTTTAAGAATCCACGAAAAACTAAAACGATACACGCCAGAAGTAGGGAATGTTTTGAATTCAAAAGGCGAAAGTGAGCAAAATCGATATGCACCAGCTTTTCAAACCTTAAATTCTCAAAATATTCTGTTCGAAGGAATCACGATTCACCATGCTTTAGGAATGGGATTTTTATTCGAAAGATCTGAAGAAATTGTAATTTCAAAATGCGGCATTTTTGTTCGTCCAGGTTCGGATAGAGTCGTTTCTACGATTGCCGATGCTACACACTTTAGCAACTGTAAAGGAAATATTTTGATCGAAAACTGTAAGTTTCAACACATGCTAGACGACGGTACAAACGTTCACGGAACTTATGTAGAAATCAATAAAATTGTTGATTCGAAAACAGTGATTGTCGAGTTGAAACATTTTGAGCAGTTAGGATTTGAATTTGCTGGAATAGGGGACGAAATGTGGTTCATTCAACAGCCAAGTCCAGACCGTGCTTCTGTTAATAAAGTTGCTGAAGTACTTACAATCAACGATCGTTTCATTCAAATTACCTTCGAAAACAACCTTCCTTCGAATTTAAAACAAGGAGATAATTTAGAAAACAAAACATGGAATCCTGTATTTACCATGCGTGGTTGCACTATTAATGACCATCGTGCACGAAATGTGATTATCAAAACACCATTAAAAATTATTATCGAAAACAATGATTTTTCGTCTATGATGTCTGCTATTCAATTGCGCGGTGATAATTATTATTGGTTCGAATCTGGAGCAGTAGCAGATGTCACTATACGTAACAACCGTTTTGTACATTGTGCTTACGGTGGTGCTGAATCCGCTATTTTGTATGTAACACCAAGACTAGGAAAAACTTTTGATGATAAAGCTTTTTTTGATCGAAATATTACTTTCGAAAACAATACCATAGAAACTTTCGGTAGTCGCATTATTTGGACCGACCGTGTAGATGGATTGAAAATCACTGGAAATACAATTACCCAAACTAAGGAAGCGACAGATTTATATCCAAATTCTCCTATGTTTGATTTGATTAATTGCAACAACATAGAGATTTCAAAAAACACTTATAAAGGAGAAAATAAAAATATTTTGAAAGCTGATGAAACTTCTAAGAAGAATTTAAAAGTAAAGGGGAATAAAGGGTTTTAAATTATAGAATTACCTTTTGTAAACCATTACCAAATGAAATAGTATTAGTTCTCTATGCTAATAATTTGGTAATGGTTTTGTTTTTTATGGAAAAAGTTCGATTCTAAAGTGTGTAATAAAGCTTCTAAATCAGGGTATTTTATGTAAATTGTGGCATTCAAAATCGACCATTAAAATGAAATTATTTAGATTCCTTTTCCTGCTATGCTTTCCTTTTGTTTTTAACGCTCAAGTCACAAAACCCAATGTTGTTTTTTTATTAGTAGATGATGTAGGTTGGGGCGATTTTGGCTGTTATGGATCTCAGTTTTACGAAACGCCAAATATTGATAAACTTGCCAGTCAGGGAATGTTATTTAACAATGCTTATGCGGCTTGCACCGTTTGTTCCCCGAGTAGAGCCGCTATTTTGACGGGTTGTTATCCAGCAAGATTGCACTTGACCGATTGGATTGCAGGACACAAAAGACCTTACGATAAACTTGCCGTTCCAGATTGGAAAATGAAAATTGACCATGAAAGAACCGTACTTCCCGAAGCGATGAAGGAAGCGGGTTATACAACAGCTTTCTTTGGGAAATGGCATTTAATGCCTGAAGGGCAAGCTGATTTTGACCAGCATTATCCAACCGACCACGGTTTTGATACCAATGTAGGAGGAAGAGACTGGGGACAACCCAAAGGTCCAGGAAAATATTTTTCACCTTTTGATATGCCAAATTTAGCAGACGGTAAACCAGGCGATTATTTGACCAATAGATTGACAGATGCTGCCGTGGACTTTTTGGATAAAACCAAAAAGGACAAACCGTTTTTATTGTATTTCTCTTATTACACCTTGCACGGTCCATTAATGGCGCCGCCAGAATTAGTGGAAAAGTACAAGAAAAAAGCAGAGAACTTCGAGAATCCAAAAGACGAATTCTTAAATTTTGCTAGAGCAGGAATGGTCGAAAGCTTGGATAAAAGTGTTGGTCGAATTATGGATAAACTAAAAGAATTGGGTATCGAAGACAATACCATTATCATTCTAACTGGAGATAATGGTGGAGACAATTCAAAAACAACTGGAGGATTAAAAGGATACAAAGGCCTTTCGTATGAAGGAGGCGTAAGAGAACCGTTTATGGTAAAATGGAATAATAAAATCAAAGCAGGAACTAAATCAGATGAAATGGTAATAGGAACAGATATTTACCCAACTATTTTGGACATGGCAGGACTTTCGTTGCGCCCAGAGGAACATAAAGATGGAATTAGTATTTTGCCTGTTTTAACGGGCGAATTTTCGAAACTAGGACGTGATGTTTTATTTTGGCATTATCCGCATTACCACAGAACCAATCCCTATGGAGCAGTTCGTCACGGTGATTGGAAATTGATCGAATTTTATGAAGATGGAGCATTAGAATTATACAATCTAAAAGTTGATCCAAAGGAGGAAAATAATTTGGCCACCACAGAAAAGTCAAAAGCGAAGCAATTGCTCAAAGAATTGCAAGCGTGGCGAAAATCAGTAGATGCTCAAATGCCTACCCCAAATCCCAATTATGATCCTGCCAAAGTCGATAAAAAAAAGGCGTATTAAAAGTGGCAAAATATATGTATTGATAACTTCTGGATGTAGCTTTTGTACTTTTCAAAAAACAATTCGTTTCGGTAAAATGGTACCAAGAAAATGATGGGGGAGAAGCCAAAGCCGAAATTTGGATTCGTTACAGTGCCAAAGATGAAGGTAAAACAGGAAGTGCTATAAAACTCACCGTAAACGGAAAAGTACTGAACGAGAAACTTGAATTACCCAATACCAAAAATCTAGGCTCCAATTGGAATATCGTAAAAGTCAAAATCAAATTGTGTCGTGGTGCCAATAGCTACAAAATCGAACCCGCTGATGGCTCGACTTTCGCCATTGATGAGATTGTGATTAAGTAATAGTTTCGATTAATATATAAAAAACAAAAAGAACTTCAGCCCTGATTATTTTGGGGTTGGAGTTCTTTTTCTTGTTTTAGCTGAGGATTTAATAGTAGCTGTATTCTGCTTTTTTCTTTTCGAAAGTCAAATCATAATTCGTACCACAGTTCGCGTGAGGGATTGTAGCGGCATCCTTTTTGGTCCCAATTTTTTTCGGGGCCAAAAAGATATAGCGAAAAGCCCGGCCCGTAGTCCCGAAACTTCGGGATGACGAAGGGACACGCCCAAGCTAGTATTATCCTCCCCAATAATTTGTATTTGTCCGTCCTTCAGGACCTTAAAAATGTCTTTATTTGGAATGTAATGTTTTTGTAAGGTCGTTTTCTTGGTATTTTGGTGGTTTTTTAAGAAAATTGCAACAAATATGAACCCGTGAATACAATTGATTTACGTCTAACTATAAAAGTTCTAGAGTGAGTGATTAGCTTTACAAGAACCAAAACCAAAACTATTACGAAATTATGGAACGCAGAAAGTTTTTTCAAACCGGAGTTAAGGGAGCGATTGCAGCAAGTTTTTTGCCATTATTTGGCGATATCAGTGCGGCTCCTATTAAAGTAGAAGACATACAGTTATTTGACTTGGATGAATCTAATAAAAAAATAAAACGCCCTACCAAAAAGAAAAAAAACATGAGCTACGATGTCGTGGTGGTAGGAGCTGGAATGGCAGGAATATCGGCCGCAGTGGCAGCGGCAAGAACAGGTGCAAAAACGGTGTTGGTGCAAGATAGACCCGTTTTGGGAGGAAACGCTTCGAGTGAAGTTCGTGTGACCGTAAATGGCGTTCAGAGTTTACAAAATAAGTTTAAAGTTGACCGAGAAACGGGAATCATTGAGGAGATCATGATCGAAAATTTATATTACAACTCACAAGAATCCTATCATGTGTGGGATCACGTTTTATATGATTTTGTCGTTCGTCAGCCCAATTTGACTTTGATGTTGAACACTCAAGCGGTAGACGTGGAAATGAGTGGTGACGAAATAAAAAAAGTAATTTGTTGGCAATTAACCAGCGAAACAGAATATACCTTGGAAGGCAAAATGTTTTGCGATTGCTCTGGTGACGGATTGATGGCGGCAATGGCTGGAGCAGAATTCCGTACGGGACGTGAAGGCAAAGCCGAGTTTGGTGAATCTTTCGCACCAGACCAACCAGACAATTGGGTGATGGGAGATTGTATTATGATGAGTACAAAAGATATGGGGAAACCAGTGCCTTTTTATCCGCCATCATACATGTTGCCTTTTGATGCTAAAAAAGCATTTAAGGACAAGCATCGAAAAATAAAGAATGTCAAAGAAGGCTATTGGTGGATTGAAGTCGGCAGTAATATCGATATTATTGATACTCGTGAAGAAAATCGTCATAAATTGATGGGATATTTTTATGGGGTTTGGGATCATATCAAGAATTCGGGAGATTTTCCAGAATCCAAAAATATTGCTTTGGACTGGGTGGGGTCTTTACCTGGCCGTAGAGAATCACGTCGTTTTATGGGGGACTATATCTTAAATCAAAAAGATTTGGAAGAATACAAACATTTTCCGGACGCAGTCGCTTTTGGCGGTTGGTCTTTGGACGAGCATTGTCCGGGTGGAATTGAAAATTTGGACGAACCCGCGAGTTTCTTTCATTCGAACTTTAAACAAATATATGAAGTACCCTTTAGAAGTTTGTATTCGAAAAACATTTCCAATTTGTTGTTTGCAGGTCGTAATGTAAGTGTCAGTCATATGGCGCTGTCATCCACTCGTATCATTAGTACCTGTGCTATGATGGGGCAGGCGGTTGGAACGGCTTCGGTGCTTTGCATCAATAAAGGAATTACGCCTCGAAAATTAGCAACCAATCATATTACCGAATTACAAGAGCAATTGCTTCGTGATGATTCATATTTCCCCAATCGTCCTGCGAATGATTTGTACGATTGGGCAAAGAAAGCAAGTTTGATTTTTGCCTCTTCGACGACTTCTGGTGATGCCAAATTGTTATTGGATGGTGTGGGTAGGGACGAAGTGGAAAAAATTCACCACTGGCAATCTGACGGACTGAATGCCGAATTGCAACTAGAATGGGACAGTCCTATAAAATTGACGAAAGTCGAAATGAAGTTTGATACCAATTTGCAGCGCCGTATCATGATGCATAAAAATCCAGATAAAGCGACAGAATTGGGTCAGGTTTCAGGTGTTCCGCCAGAATTAATAAAGAATTTTACTGTTGAAGCACGTGTAAGCGGAAAATGGGTAGAAGTAGCGAAAGTAACTAATAACAAAACCCGTTTGGTGAAAACACAATTCCCAGAAGTGTCAACAACTGCAGTTCGATTGAAATTAGCAGATACTCATGGTGCCAAAAACGTGAAAATGTTTGAGATTCGTTGTTATTCTTAATAAAATAAGTGATTTTTGATGGTTAGATTGTGTTGTCGATCCCATCAAAGGTTCTCGCTACACTTTTACCTCCAAAAGCTATCGCATTTGGATGTAAAAGCACTCGAACTGACGTTTGTCGTTTACCGTCAGTTCGAGTGTTTTTATGAAGCGTAGCGGAATAAAAGCGTATCGAGAACTCGTTATAGATTTTAACAATGGTTCTCGATACACTTGTGATTCCAAAAACTGTCGCATTTTGAATTACAAGCACTCGAACTGACGAAAATAAAGTACATAACCCAAAATAGTTCTAACAATAAAATAATATGATAAGTTTTCTAATTAGTATTCTGATTTTGGTGGCGGGCTATTTTATCTACGGTAATTATGTCGAAAGAAAGTTTGGTGCCGACTCCAGTCGAGAAACGCCAGCAATCAGCAAAGAAGACGGCGTAGATTTTGTTCCGCTAAAGTTGGGAAAAATCTTTTTAATTCAGTTTTTGAATATTGCAGGATTGGGGCCTATTTTTGGGGCCATTGCAGGAGCGCTGTGGGGACCAGTTGCGTTTTTATGGATCGTTTTTGGTAGTATTTTTGCGGGATCGGTTCATGATTATTTGTCCGGAATGTTATCAGTACGTCATGGCGGAGATTCGATTCCAGAGATTGTAGGAGTATATTTAGGGAAGTCGGTTAAGCAATTCATGCGTGTGTTTGCAGTGCTTTTATTAATTTTAGTAGGAGTCGTTTTTGTAGTTGGACCCGCCACGATTTTACAAGAATTAACAGGTACAGATACTTCAATACTTATTGTCATTATCTTTATTTATTATTTGCTTGCGACCATATTACCGATCGATAAATTAATCGGGAAAATTTATCCCTTGTTTGGATTATCACTATTAATCATGGCCGTTGGTTTGTTTGGAGCTTTACTTTTAGAAGGCTATACGATTCCCGAAATCACTACTGATACTTTCAGAAACATGCACAGCAATCCTGTTGATTATCCGCTGTTTCCATTATTGTTTATTACGATAGCTTGCGGTGCGATTTCTGGTTTTCACGCCACGCAATCGCCTATGATGGCACGTTGCATCACCAATGAGGCGCATGGAAAAAAAGTGTTTTTTGGCGCTATGATTACCGAGGGAATTGTAGCTTTGATTTGGGCTGCCGTGGCTATGGCTTTTTTTGGTGGTGTAAAAGAACTAGGAGCGACTATGGCCGAGGAAGGTCATAATGCCGCTTGGGTGGTAAATATCATTTGCAATACCATGCTAGGAAAAGTGGGTGGTATTCTGGCCATTTTTGGAGTGGTGGCAGCACCAATAACATCGGGTGATACTGCTTTCAGAAGCGCTCGATTAACCATTGCCGATTCGCTGCAATTAGATCAAAAAAAGTTAAGCCAACGATTGATGGTTTCGATTCCGATTTTTGCCATTGCTATTGCGTTGACCAATATAGATTTTGCAATTATTTGGAGGTATTTTGGTTGGTCCAATCAAGTGTTGGCAACGGTGGTACTTTGGGCAGCCGCAGTTTATATTAAAAAAGAAGGAAAGACCGCTTGGTTTGTGTTAGCCCCTGCAGCATTTATGACTGCTGTTGTGGTAACCTATATTTTGGTAGCTCCCGAAGGGTTTCAATTGGATTATACTTTATCTTATTGCACAGGAATTGTAGTTGCGTTGCTATTATCAATTTGGTTTGTTCTTTCGAAAAAAGAGGGTGTTTCAAAAGATAAGAATGTTTAATTTATTAACGTGTTTTAAGTGAAATTAAACTGTTGTTATAAATATTGCTTTTACTAATACATGTTTAATTAATAAATATCTGTAAGTTAAAAAATTATAGGTCAGCTTTTTGTATCGAATAAAATAGCATTTTGGTATTAAAAACTGTCTAATTTAAAGGCGCAAATGCCTTGTGAAAATCTGAATTGGAAGGTGTGGTTTACTGCTACAAAGTTGACGAGAAAATCTCCTTGCTTTACTTCAAAAATAATTTTATTAATAAAGAAAACCCAAGTTTTGAGTTAGTCAAAAAATGCGAAGTAGATTCGTCTACTTGGTGTTTTTTTTACTCCAAAATACAATCCTTTTACTGATAAGCACATTAACTATTGGATATTGTCATTCTTTTGGAAATCATAATTAAGCATTAACTAAACCACATCTATTTTGAAAAAAATACTAATTGTTGCTCTTGTAATCCCTTTTTTGAGTTTCAATAGCACATTGGCACAAAAGACCCAAAAGCCCAATATTATCATTCTTTTAGCAGATGATTTGGGTTATGGTGAACTAGGTGCTTACGGACAGAAAGAAATAAAAACGCCTTTTTTGGATTATTTTTATAGCCAAGGAATGAGTTTTACTGATTTTTATACAGGAACTGCCGTTTGTTCGCCTTCTCGTGCGAGTTTGATGACGGGCATACATACAGGCCATTTGAGCATTCGTGGAAACAAAGGACAATATCCTGATAAATGGGATCGTGTGCCATTAAAAAAATCGGAAATAACCATCGCTGAGATGTTGAAATCTGGTGGTTACCAATCGGCCATGATCGGGAAATGGCATTTGGGTGTTGCTGAAGATATGTCCACTTGGGCAAAAGGACGAGGGTTTGATTACGCCGTTCAAGAACAATGGGGCAAATCAAGTAAAGGAAACGAAATTGATGAACGCATTCATTGGGTAAATAACGACCAAGATTCAATTACATACGATTATACAAAATACTCTTGTTTGGATGAATTTCGAACCAATTTTGCTTTGGATTATTTAAAAAATAAAAAACAAAAAGACAAGCCGTTTTTCCTTTACATGTCGTACAGAACACCTCATGCTCATGAATTTTTGGTAAAACATAACGAAATGTATGCTGACAAAGGTTGGCCAGAAATTGAGCGTACACATGCCGCACGTATCACCATGCTGGATGCTCAAATCAAGAGATTGTTTGATTTACTAAAGCAAACAGGCGAACTAGACAATACTTTTATCATTTTTACTAGCGATAATGGGCCTCAAAGTGAAAACGGCCATGATAATAACTTTTTTGATAGTGCAGCAGGTTTAAAAGGACATAAACGCGATTTACATGAAGGAGGTATTCGAGTACCGGCCATGGTTTATTGGAAAGGAAAAGTAAAAGCGGGTTCACAAACGCATCAACCAGCAGCTTTTTATGATATCATGCCGACAATCGCCGAAATCGCAGGTGTGAAAACCCCTAAACAATCTGATGGGGTTTCGTTCTTACCTACTTTATTAGGAAAGAAACAACCACAACACGACCATTTTTATTGGGAAATTCAAGAAGGAGCAGCTGCCAAAGGATTTAAACAAGCAGCAAGAATGGGGAATTGGAAAGCGGTTCGTGTTGCTGATTCAAACAAAACAGAATTGTATGATTTGTCTAAAGATACGTTTGAAAAAAAGGATGTTTCAGGACAATATCCTGAGATCGTAAAAGAAATGAATGCCATCTTGAAGAAAGAAAGTGTAGTAATTGAACATTATCCTTTTTCAGGTGGAATTTTTAAGTAACGACTACTCTTTACACTTTAGTTTATGGTTTTTTTTTCACTGCTTAAAATGATTTACACAAGCTTTTCATTTTACCAGTGAAGATTTTAGGGCTACAATTGTTTATTTACCCCAAAAGACATTTGATGAATGGATAAAGACAAACATTCTTTAGTTTTTCCTTTATTTTGGTAGACTGAAACTAAAACTAAACCAAATATCACTTTAAGATGAAATTAAAACTACTTGTGTTTGCAATGCTATTGCAGTATACTGTTGCCTCGTCTCAGGAAAAACCTAATGTTTTGTTGATCATGGTCGATGATATGAATGATTGGGTAGGGGCTTTTGGAGGAAACCCTCAAGCAATCACTCCAAACATAGATAAATTTGCTAAGAAATCAGTAATTTTTAAAAATGCCTACTGTTCGGCTCCTTTGTGTAATCCTTCACGAACTAGTTTACTAACGGGTTATTTGCCTGCTCGAACAGGCGTTTATGGTAATAGTGAAGTTTTTAGGGATATACCAGCGTATAAAAATGTGGTGACCTTACCACAGTATTTCTATAAAAATGGTTATACAACAGCAGCAGCAGGAAAAATTTTCCATAGTCCGAGAGGAACAGGAACTAAACCTAAACCAGGGAGTGATCCAGGTTCTTTTGAAATGGAAGACAAAGGAGGATTGGGTTCTACTTTTCCTGATGAAAAAGATAAGTTTACTCACGGACTCGATTTTAGCTATCTGAATGAGGACAGTCACATTACTAGAACCTTTGACTGGAAAGGAGTTGATGTAGCGATCGAAAAAACAGCAGATTGGAAATCAGCCGATTATGCGGCTCGATTTTTAAAAGAAAAACACGACAAGCCTTTCTTTTTGGCTTGTGGAATATTCCGTCCGCACTTGCCTTGGTATGCACCACAAAAATTCTTTGATATGTACAATATCGATGATATCAAGATACCAGAGGTGATTGCGAATGATTTGGATGATGTTGGACCAATGGGTAAAAAGATTGCTTTTACAAGTCTTCATGAAGAAATTGTAAAAAAGAACCAATGGAAAGAAGCGGTAAGAGCCTATTTGGCTAATTTATCGTATGCTGACGCTTGCGTAGGGCATTTGTTAGACAATTTAGAAACAAGTGCTTTCAATAAAAATACAATCGTTGTAATCATGGGAGACCATGGTTGGCATTTGGGGGAAAAAACGCATTGGACAAAAAGTACGGTTTGGGAAGAATCAGCCAAAACACCTTTATTGATTTTTGACCCACGAAATGGAAACAAAGGCGTAAGTGCCAAAATTGTGTCACTAATTGACGTATATCCGACACTTTTAGATTTATGCAATTTACCAGCAAAAGCAGATTTAGATGGTAATAGTTTTAAAAGTGTATTGACTAATTCCAAAGGGGATTGGAAAAACATGGCTTTGACTTCTAAGAATGATAATATCCATTCGTTGCGAAATGAAAACTATCGTTATATCAAATACAGTGACGGTTTTGAAGAGCTATACGATCATCGAATAGATCCTATGGAATGGAAGAATATTGCAAAAGATAAGGCTAATACAACGGTTGTTTCAAATTTTAGAAAGGAATTGGAAGCTGTTTTAGCTAAAGTTAAAAAATAAAGATTATCAATAACAGGATTTTAAATAGTTTGACATAGATCGGTATTTTTTTTTACTATTTCAGTACAAATACCGCAAGATAGAAGTATGGGCCTAGACTATTTAATACTTTAATTAGACACGTATGGAAGTACTATTATCAAAGAAAAAATAGCTTTTAGAACTAAAAAAATATCAGGAGGGAGTTTATTTGTGAAGATTAAAAGAGGTAATGAAATAGCCAATTTTAAACTGATTAAAAATTAATTTGATGAAAAAATCGATTAAACTTCGTGAGACTTTTTAAGTCTAAAAAAACATGACAATAGTTGTTTTGTGGTTTTTTGTAAAAAAGACATATGTGATACTGAATAGATTTTTTGACTTTAAAAAGTTTTTTTAATTGTTGTAATATTGTAATACCCTACAAAATCTGTTTAGATTTTATTAAAAATTAAATGAACTGAATAACTAAATAAATATTAAAATGATGACTAACAGAATTAGCGCTTTGAAATTCCCTGTTGCTTTAATGGCGGTTTTTGCCTTTATTGGATGTGGAAGTACTCCCAAAAAACACACCGAAAGTGTTGTGAAAGCAAAACCAAACATAATTTTTATCTATGCAGATGATTTAGGTTACGGAGATTTAGGAGTGTATGGAGCAACTGGAATAAAAACGCCGAATATTGATAAATTGGCCAATGGCGGAATTGTGTTTACCAGCGGTTATGCTACATCGGCAACTTGTACACCTAGTAGATATGGATTATTGACGGGTACGTATCCTTGGCGTAATTCAGATGCTAAGATTCTTCCAGGTACAGCTCCGTTGTTGATTGATACAGAGCAAATGACGATTCCAAAAATGTTGAGAGCAGAAGGCTATGATACAGGAATTGTTGGTAAATGGCATTTAGGTTTAGGTACCGGTGATGTAGACTGGAACAAACACATTAGCCCAGGACCAAACGAAGTTGGTTTTGACTATAGTTTTATTATGGCTGCGACTCAAGATAGAGTTCCTACAGTTTACATTCGTGACGGAAAAGTAGTGGGACTTGATCCAAAAGATCCTATTCAAGTTGATTACAAAAAGAATTTTGCGGGAGAGCCAACAGCAACTGAAAATCCAGAATTATTGAAAATGAAATGGCACCATGGACACAATCAAAGTATTGTAAATGGAATTCCTAGAATTGGATATATGAAAGGCGGTACAGCAGCAAAATGGAAAGATGAAGATATGGCCGATACTTTTTTAGACGATGCCAAAAAATATATTGGATCTCATAAAAGCAAACCATTTTTCTTGTATTATGCATTACAACAACCACACGTTCCACGTACACCAAGTCCTAGATTTGTCGGTGCTTCTGGTTTAGGACCAAGAGGAGATGTAATCGTTGAGGCTGACTGGTGTGTTGGTGAATTAATGAAGAAATTAGAGGCTGAAGGATTGTTAGAAAATACCTTAATAGTACTTTCTAGTGACAATGGTCCTGTTTTAAATGACGGATATTATGATGATGCTGTAGAGAAACTAGGAACACACAGACCAGCAGGAGCTTTACGTGGTGGAAAATATAGTTTGTTTGATGGTGGAACAAGAGTGCCTTTTGTGACGTACTGGAAAGGACAAATCAAACCAGGGACTTCTGATGCTATAGTTTGTCAAATGGATTTATTAGCTTCTTTAGCTTCCATGGTAGGAAGTAAAGAAACAAAGTTAAGCGATAGTCAAAACCTAATGAATGAATTGCTAGGTAAAGGCACTGTAGGACGTAAGGCTTTAGTATTAGAAGCTAATGCAAAAACATTATTGCGCAAAGGTGACTGGATAATGATTCCTCCATACAAAGGGGCTTCAAAAATGAATACTGAGGTAAATATCGAAATGGGACCTGATAATGATTATCAGTTGTACAATACTAGAAAAGACATTGGACAACAAAATAATGTTGCCAAGCAATTTCCAGATAAATTGAAAGAGATGAAAGAAACTTTTGAAAAATTAAGAGGAAGTGATTACCAAAATGTGCAGGAACTTAAATTGCAATAATTACATATAAAAGATTTAATTTATAATAAGCAACTCTCTAAAAGTAAAGTACTTGAAGAGAGTTGCTTTTTTTATGTTCTATTGTAGTCCTTTTTCTTATTTAATTACAAACTGTCATAAATTCATTTTCATTATATTTACCGTTACCAAGAGACTAACCACACTATTGAACCAGATGTTTTATAAAATCATAAAATTTATTTTACTTTTCCTCTTTGCAACAAATGTAATTGCGCAAAAGGATAAGTTATCCTATTCCAAAAATATTTCAATTTCAAATGGTTTAGCCCATAACGGAGTTACTGCTATATTGGAAGATTCAAAAGGATACATTTGGATTGGTACTTATGATGGGTTAAACCGTTATGATGGATATGATTTTTCAGTTTTTAAAAACTCTGTAGATAAAGAGGTTTTGGTCAACAATAGAATCCGAACTTTAGCAGAAGATAAAAAAGGAAATCTTTGGATAGGAACTGATGAAGGAATTTCTATTTATACTTATACCAAAGAAAAATTCACGACACTATTTTCTAATAATTTATTTAAAAAAGGAACAACTGGCCCTATCATTAGAAAGGTACTTTTTAATACCACAAAAAAAATAGTAGTTTGTGCAACGGAACGCAAAGGTATTTTAGTTTTTAATGATGATTATAGTTTTAACCACCAATACATACCAGTTTTTAAAAAGGAAAGTGCAAATGTGTCTTTTTTTGACGGAATTGCATTAGACAATGATAACTACATTTTTGCTACTTCTGTCGGCTTAATTACCTTTAATATTTCGACTAAAAAATTTCAAAAAGTTTTGGGTTCTAGGATCACTTTTAGTAAATCAATAGTAAAGCTAGAACAGAATAAACTCCTTGTAACCCTGGAAAAAGGTATTGCAATTATAAATTATAAAGCGGATAGACAATCGTCTTTTTTTAAAATTTCCCATACCGATTTAAGCAAATATGAATTTGTAGTAGCAGCAGTTGACCGATTTAATAATTTGTGGTTAGGGACATCCAAAGAAGGGTTTGTTCGAATAAACAATGCTTCTTTATTGGTTGATAAAAAAGACTATACGGTTACAGATTTTAATCTGTCTCCCAGTTTGTTAAGAGTGAGTTGTGTGACTCCCTTAAAAAATAGTTGTTGGGTTGGGAGTTTCAATAAAGGTGTTTTTAAATTTGATTTAAACGAAAATCCTTTTAAACATTATAATAAAAGTAAGAGCCAAGCCTATGGATTAACTTCAAATGAAATTTTGAGTGTTAGTCCAATTGATGACAATAGAGTTTATATTTCAACGATACAGGGCGGACTAAGTTTATTTAACACAAAAACTAATAAATTTGAGCCTCTGCCTTTTAATTTAGACAAGGGTGATCTTAACTCAGTTGGAGCTGTTTATCTTGATTCCAAAAAGAATTTATGGTTCAAAATAGCTAGAAAGGGATTGTTTAGAGTACGACAAAATACGACCAAATTAGAGTTAATGTTTTCTTCTGACACATTAAATTTTTCTAACGATGCTATAAGACTAATTATTGAGGATGCTTCTGGAAATATATTAATAGGTGGGGCTGACGATTTTTATAGATTAAATTTGAATAAAAATCAAGAAGTCATCAAGGTCGAAAAAATAAATGAAAATCCTTTTTTTAAGAATAATAAAATTTCATTAGTACGATCTATTTATCCAGATCCATTGTATAAAAACTTCCTATGGATTGGAACGAATGCTGATGGTTTGTTTCGAATTGATTTTTCCAAAAATAAATCACTAAATAAAGCCAAAATTGAACGTTTTACCAATGATAAAAATAACAAAAACTCCATTTCTAGTAGTTTTGTTACCTCAATTGTAAGATTACCAAATAAGGAATTATGGTTAGGAACAGAGCGTGGTGGAATTTGTAAAGTACTCAATAGCGATAAAGAACCTACTTTTGTTTCCTTTTCGGAGAAGCAAGGACTCTCTAATAATGTTGTCAAAAGCATTATCTACGATGGCAAAAAATCATTGTGGGTAACCACCAACATCGGTTTAAATAAATTTAATATAGTTGAACAACGTTTTCAGAAGTTTAGTACATCGGATGGTTTGCCTTTTGAAGATTTCAATTACGGGTATGCCAAAATGAATAATGGTTTGCTAGTTTTAGGTGGTTTTGATGGTTTTTGTTATTTTGATCCTGAAGATTTGCCAAGTTCAGAAAAATTACCCCTATTAGAGTTTGGAGAATTAAAGGTTTTCAATAGTAGTATTAGAGCAGGAGACACGCTTAATGATAGAGTGGTAATGGACAAACGTCTTAGTGATTTAGACGAATTATCGCTAAAATATAATGAAAATGTATTTTCAATTGGAGTTACATCTTTGCATTTTTCCTCTCAAAATAATCATTTCATAAAATATCAATTATCACCTATTAATAAGGACTGGATAGAAATCCCTTCAGATCAACGTAATATTTATTTTAATGGATTGCCTCCTGGGGATTATATTTTGAATGTAAAAGCATCCAATACTTTGAATAAGTGGACGCAATCCAAAACGCTCAAAATTACCATTAAACCACCTTTTTGGAAAACTTCAATAGCGTACTTTCTGTATGTTTTATTATTTCTTGCTTTAGGTGTTTTAATTGTGTTTTTTGTTGTTAGGATGCAAGCTTTGAATCACAACATTGAAATAGAACAATTGGAGAAAAACAATGTAAAAGAAATTAATGCAGCCAAACTGCGTTTCTTTAGCAATATTTCGCACGAAATAAAAACGCCTTTAACACTCATATCTGGACCGGTAGAAACGCTTTATGAACGTTTTAAAAACAATCCCGATGTAGGTAATACTCTTAAAATTGTTCAAAAACAATCACACAAGATTGCTAAACTTCTAGATCAGGTTCATGATTTTCAAAAAGCAGATGCTAATTTGCTGAAAATGAATTATTCCTACTTTAGTTTTGATGATTTTATAAATGAATTGATTTCAGAATATCAGTTTTTAGCCCAAATGGAGCATAAAATTATTGAGGGTCCAGGAGTAAGCGATAAAATATATGTTTATGCAGATAAAGATAAATTAGAGAAAATTTTCAATAATTTGTTAACTAACGCTTTCAAGTACACCAAAGAAAATGACTCTATTCGTATCGAATATCATACTGCAGATAACGATTTATTTATTTCAGTAATTGACAAAGGAAAAGGAATTGATACTGAGGATTTGCCTCATATTTTTGAACGTTTTTATCAATCTAAGAAAAAAGAAAACATCTATATTGGAGGTTCAGGAATAGGATTGGCATTTTCAAAACAATTGGTCGAAATGCACTACGGCTACATCAATGCTGAAAGTGAAGTAGGTATTGGAACAAGTATCAAGATGAAGTTGCCTATTGTTCATACTGAGTACACAGAAGACCAGGAACAAATTGAAAAAGAAGTATTAAAAGCAGAAAAATCAGTCAAAGAAAATTTATCAATTAATACTGTAGATTATCAGTCGTTACAATTTGATAGTACGTTTGCCGATGCTAAAATTTTTATTGCGGAGGATAATCCGGATTTAAGAAATTATATTTCTACCACGCTATCCAAGTTTATGAATGTTGAAGTTTTCGTGAATGGGAAAGAACTTTTGGATGTCTTAGATAATAGTTGGCCAGATTTGGTTCTGAGTGATGTATTAATGCCTGAATTGAATGGATTTGATTTATGCAAGCGTATTAAATCAGATATAAAAACTAGTCATATTCCAGTGGTTTTGTTGACCGCTTGTACTACTATTGACGATCAAGTAAAAGGTTTGATTGACGGAGCTGATGCCTATATTCAAAAACCGTTCAATATGCAATTTTTAATTACTACTATTGAGTCTATTTTACGCAATAGAAAACAATTGAGGGAACGTTTCCAAATTGAACTTCCATTGACATTAAATACTAAGGATAACAGCAATGACAAAGTGTTTCTGGAAAAACTGTATAGTTTAATGGCTGAAAATTTAGATAATCAAGATTTAGATTTAGACCATTTTGCTAAAGATTTATATTTGAATAGAACGCACTTTTACCAAAAAGTAAAAACCATGACCAACTGCACTCCTTTTGAATTACTTAAAGTTTATCGTTTGAAAAAAGCAGCAGAATTTTTAGTCGAAGGAAAGTTGTCGGTCAATGAGGTGTATATGATGACTGGCTTTAAGAGTCGAACGCATTTCAGTAAATTATTCAAAGAAAAATACGAGGTAACACCAGGGAAATATGCTGCTGAAATGGTCAATAAATATTCAGATAAAAACACCTAAAGCAATTACCATGAGAAAGAAGGGTAAAATTATACGCTAAAAAGATAAATTCAGTTCATTAACCAAAAAAAGAAAATAGTTTCTTTGAAAAACAAATAAACCGCAATGAAAAAAATATTTTTTGTTCAATTTATATTATTCGTTTGTTGTTTGCCAATGTATAGTCAAACAAAATTAGCTGAAATATTTGGTGATAATATGGTATTACAACAAAATTCAGATGTGGCCGTATGGGGGATTGATAGACCCAATACTTCTATTTCGATCCAATCTAGTTGGGGACAAGTAGCTAAAACTACTTCAGACAAAAAGGGACATTGGCAGGTAAAGATTAAAACGATAAAAGCAGGTGGGCCTTATTTGTTAAACGTTACTGGGTCTCAAAAAATAGTTTTAAAAGATGTTTTGTTGGGTGAAGTTTGGTTGTGCTCTGGTCAATCTAATATGGAGATGCCAATGAAAGGTTTCACTGGACAACCGATTAATAATAGCAATGATTTTATTCTAAAAAGTGCCAATTCGCAATTGCGTTATTTTGATGTAAAAAGACAATTGGGTGTTGAGCCAATAGATAAAATAGCCGGAGGGAAATGGGAAATAGCATCGCCTGCAACGACACCAAATGTAAGTGCCGTAGCCTATTTTTATGGAAAGATACTTCAAGAAACCCTAAAAGTCCCTGTAGGATTGATTTGTAGTAGTTGGGGAGGAACGCCTGCGGAAGGTTGGACTTCAAAGGAAACACTTGCTAGTAATTTTCCAGACATGAATCTTGCAGTGACTAAGGGAAATTTAAATCAAGGTTCACCATCTGGATTATACAACGGAATGATTCATCCTTTGCTACCTTTTGGGATCAAAGGGGTGATCTGGTATCAAGGTGAAAACAACAAAAATAGATATCAAAATTACGAGAAATTATTTTCGGCTATGATTGGCAATTGGAGAACGGCATTCCAGCAAGCAGATATGCCATTTTATTTTGTGCAAATAGCTCCCTACATTTATTCGAAAGAAATTAATTCAGCTTTTTTGAGAGAAACTCAGTTGAAAACGATGTTGAATACTAAGAATACGGGTATGGCAGTAAGCTTGGATGCTGGTGAAGAACACAGCATACATCCCGCCGAAAAACAGAAAATAGGAGAACGATTGGCTTATTGGTCATTGGCCAAGACCTATAAAATGAATGGAATTGAATTTTCAGGACCTGTTTACAAGAGTATGGGGATTAAGGAGGGAAAAGTTTACTTAGCTTTTGATTACGCACAAAACGGATTGTTTTCACCTTCTAGAGATATTGAGAATTTTGAAATAGCAGGAGAAAATAAAGTTTTTTATCCTGCAAAAGCAAAGATCGTCAAAGGGAATTTAGAAGTATGGAGCGAGACCATTACAAAACCAGTAGCAGTGCGTTATGCTTGGAATAACTTCCTTACAGCAAGTTTATTTAATACGGCAGGACTACCTGCTTCTTCGTTTAGAACAGATAATTGGGAGAAATAAAATTTAAAAACATGAAAAAAACATACTGTACTTTATCATTGATATTTTCGTTTTTTTGCATGATGGGACAAAACAAAATAATAAAATTGTATAAGGACGTTGTCCCAAATAGCAAAGTAGCTACCGATTATAAGGAAAGCGCTGAAACTGGAACAGATGGAAATATTCGAATAAAAAACATCACCGATCCCGAAATGTTAGTGTTTTATCCCAAGAAGAATAAAGCTAACGGAACAGCAGTATTGATTTGCCCTGGAGGTGGATACGGAATTGTTTCGATGACAAACGAAGGATATTCGATAGCAGAAAAACTAAATGAAAACGGAATAACCGCTTTTATCTTAAAATACCGTTTGCCATCTGACCAAATTATGATTGATAAAACAATTGGTCCTTTGCAAGATGCACAACAAGCACTAAAAATGATTCGTGAAAACGCTTCGGAACATCATGTTGATGGCACAAAAGTGGGAATTATGGGCTTCTCGGCAGGAGGACATCTGGCTTCTACGGCAGGAACACATTTCAATCAAGTGGTGATAGATAATCCTAAGAATACCAGTTTACGACCAGACTTTATGGTTTTGGTTTATCCTGTAATTTCTTTTGGTGAATTTCAACATAAAGGAACTAGAACTCACCTTATTGGAAACAGTCCATCTGATGATTTGGTGAAATTATATTCGAATGAGTTGCAGGTTACCAACGAAACTCCAATAACGTTTCTAGCTCATGCTGCAGATGATAAAGCGGTTCCTTATCAAAATAGTATGTTGTTTTATTCCAAATTAATTCAAGAAGGAGTTAAGGGTGAATTGCATATTTACCAAGCAGGCGGTCATGGCTTTGGATTGAATAATAAAACGACTAAAGCTTCTTGGTTTGACTCGATGATTACTTGGCTTGAAGGAAATAAGATGATTCCGTAGGCGGAAATATATATACGATTTTTCGGAAAAATTCAAGATGCTAAAAATGTTTTTTTAATGTCTTTAGTATTTCTGTGCTTTTTTCTAAAGTTATAATCGTCGAGAAGGACATTAAAGTAGCAAATGAATAATGCTAGAAACTCGTTTGAAATTGTATTTGATCTGAGATTTGTAAGTGATTAAGCCTTAATAACAGCATTATTTACTCAGAGAGACGATTCAAATACGGGAAGAGACAACAAAACCCGATAAATTTTTAAAATTTGTTAAACTAAATTGACAACTATATTTACTATAAAATGAAAAAACTATTTTTAATTGCAATCATTTCTTTTCTTGGTTTTGGTCAAATCACTTTGGCTCAAGAAAAAATAACCAAGAGACCTAATATTTTATTTGCAATTGCAGATGATGCAGGTTGGAAACACTTTAGCGCTTACGGATGCAAATGGGTAAAAACTCCAGCATTCGATCAAGTAGCTAAAAACGGTGTTTTATTCAATAATGCCTATACTCCAAATGGAAAATGTGCGCCATCACGCTCTTGTATTATCACAGGACGTAACAGCTGGCAGCTAGAAGAAGCAGCAAACCATTCTCCAGATTTCCCAACAAAATTCAAAACCTATTCGGATGTTTTGGCTGAAAACGGATTTTTTGTCGGTTTTACAGGCAAAGGTTGGGGCCCAGGAAACCAAGGACAAATCAACGGGAAAGACCGCGATTTGACAGGGCCTGAGTACAATGAATTTAAATTGAAACCACCTACTAAAGGAATTGCAAATATAGATTACACCAAAAATTTTGAAGCTTTCTTGAAAGCGAGACCAAAAGGGGAGCCATTTTGTTTTTGGTACGGAGGTAAAGAACCACACCGTGCTTACGAATTTCGTTCGGGTGCTAAGGTTGGAGGGAAAACCATTGACGAAATCAATGAAGTGCCTGCCTTTTGGCCTGATAATGAAGACGTACGTAATGATATGTTGGACTACGCTTTTGAAGTTGAATATTTTGATAAACATCTTCAAAATATGTTGAACAAATTACAAGAAATGGGTGAACTTGAAAACACAATCGTAATCGTAACTTCAGACAACGGTATGCCTTTTCCACGTGTAAAAGGACAGGTTTATGAATATTCAAACCACATGCCACTAGCAATTATGTGGCCAAACGGAATTAAAAGTCCGGGTCGTGTAGTAGATGATTTGGTGAGTTTTATTGATTTTGCTCCAACGTATATGGAATTGGCAGGAATTTCTCAGAAGAAATCTGGAATGGAAAAATTGTCAGGTAAAAGTTTGACTGATATTTTATTTTCGAATAAATCAGGAATAGTAAACAAAAAACGTAATTACCAATTGGTAGGGAAAGAACGTCATGATGTAGGAAGACCTAATGACGAAGGTTATCCAGTGCGCGGAATTATCAAAAACGGTTATTTATACTTACACAATTTTAAAATTGACAGATGGCCAGTTGGGAATCCAGAATTGGGGTATTTGAATTGTGATTCGAGTCCAACAAAAACAGCTGTTTTGGAGTCTCGAAGAAAAGACGGAATCATGAAATTTTGGGATTTGAATTTTGGTAAGCGAGGTGATTATGAATTGTATGACATCAAGAAAGATCCTTATTGTGTCACTAACTTAGCCTCAGAAGGACAATATTCAAAATTGTTGGCGAAGATGAACAAAGAATTGACCAAGAGATTAATCAAAGAGCATGACCCAAGAATTGTAGGTAAAGGGGATGTTTTTGATCATTATAAATATTTTGGTGACAACCAAAATTTATATAATGATTATATGAGTGGGAAATTAAAAGATCCAAAAAGAATCAATCAAGAAGATGTTGATATGGATATGATGGATAAAAAATAAGAAGATGAAAAAAACGCATCAATTTTTGGTAATTCTTGTTTTGCTTTTCAGTTTTGGAAATGCAAAAGCGCAAGTTGCAAAAGAGACTATAAGCATAGTGTTGCTTGCAGGACAATCGAATATGGCTGGAGCGGGTGATTTTACAGCTTTGGATGCTGCAGTAAAAGAGCGTTTATATAAAGTTAAAGACCGTGTTCAAATAAGTAATGCTGGAAAAACACCAACACCATTATCCTTTTATTTATCGAAAGGGCACAAGACAAAATATGGTTTTGAAGAAGCTTTTGGTCCAGAATTAATGATTGGAACTGTACTGGCTGAAAAATTCCCAAAAGAAAAGTTTTTACTAATCAAAACAGCGCAAGGTGGAACTGCCTTATACGGAGCTTGGAATCCCGATTGGACTGCCGAAAAAACGGATGAAGTAGAAGCAGAGGGTTTCAAAAGAGACTTAAAATTATATGCTAACTTTATTGATGACGTCAAGCAAAATATAAAAAGAATCGAAAGTCAAGGCAATACTTATAAAATTATCGGAATGGGATGGATGCAAGGTGAAAATGATGCTGCCAAAGAAGTTTCGGCTTTGAGTTATGAAACTAATTTGGTCAATCTGATCAACCGTGTTCGTACTGATTTGAATGTAAAAGACATGCCTTTTGTGTTGGGACAAATCAATTCACACTACGGAAATTTTCCTGCTGGACCAGAAACCGTTCGTACAGCACAATTGAATAGCAACAAGCTTTTGAAAAAAGTAGTGACTATAAAAACAATAGCTGATAAACCTTTTGATGATTACCCAAAACATTCGGATAATGTGCATTACAATGCCGAAGGACAATACCGATTAGGGAATGCTTTTGCAGAAGCATTACTAAAATTACAATAAAAGAAATAGAATAATTAAGAGATAATAAAATGAAAAAATCAATTGTTGCTTTAGTGTTTTTGATGGCATTGCAAACCAGTTTTGGACAAAAGAAACCAAATGTAGTCCTCTTTTTTGTGGATGACTTAGGCTGGGCAGATGTTGGATATCGCAATGCAAAATTCCACACACCCAATATTGATCAATTGCGAAAAGACGGAATGGATTTTAGTCGTGCTTATATCGCTACGCCCACTTGTAGTCCTAGTAGAGCATCTATTTTGACAGGTAGAGAACCAGTACGTTTCCAGATGGTAAGACATGTTGATGATGGTAACGGAATTGATTTTGACGACAAAGGGAATTCTATAAATGATTTTAGTCTATGGCCTAATGATCCTGTGCAAATGCCATCGATTAATATGTTGCCACTTAAGGAAATCACTTATGCCGAAAGGTTGAAAGAATTAGGGTATTACAACTTTTTCTTAGGGAAATGGCATTTAGGTGACGCTAGATATTTTCCAACTAAACAAGGATTTGATGAAGAGTATGGTGTTTGTAATTATGGACACCCAAAGAATTATTATCCACCATTTTTCAAAGATGTAAATCCGCTTGCTAGTTTTGATAAAAGCGATTTGTATTTAGAAACAGTTTTGGCTAATAAAGCAATAGATTTTATTTCGAACTATAAAAATGACAAACCATTTATGCTATCGTACTTTCACTATGATGTGCATGGGCCACAAATTGGTAGAAAAGACTGGGTGGAACAATATAAAAAAGAAGGTTTAAAAGGAAAAGATGCTGAATATGCTGCAATGATTTCTGCAGTTGATGAATCAGTAGGGAGAGTTAGGAAAGCACTTATTGAAAAAGGAATTGCAGACAATACAGTAATTATTTTCACATCAGATCAAGGTGGGTTTTTTAGCAATGCTCCTTTGAGCGGTGGAAAAACGGGTGGGAATACTCTAGGTGAAGGTGGAGCAAGGGTTCCATTTTTAATGTATTATCCTGGAGTAACCAAAGCCAATACGAGTTCTGCTATTCCAATTCAAACGACAGATGTTTTTCCAACTTTAGTGGATATCGCTGGAGGAAAAGTGTGTAAAGACAAACAGGTAAACGGTAAAAGTTTGTTGCCAATTGTAAAAGGCGAAAAATTTAAAGAGGATAGAAGCTTGTATTTCTTCCGTAGTTATGAGGATCAATATGCTGCCGTTATTGCAGGAGACTGGAAATTGGTTAAATACCATAGTGGTAAATTTCAATTGTTCAATATCAAAAATGATATGTCAGAACAAAAAGATTTGATTACTATCGAATTAAAACAAGCTGACAAATTGAAAAAAGATATAGCAAAATGGGAGAAAAAAGCGGTTCCTGCTTTCAATAAAAAATAATTTCAAAAAATGATGAATTTAAGAAAAACAATAGCTCTTGCAGTCGTGTCTTTATTGACGGTGTCTGCTATAGCCCAGAAAGAGATTAAAAGACCCAACATTATTTGGCTTATGGCCGAGGACATGAGTATAGATTTGGAATGTTACGGTATGGAAGCTGTAAAAACACCAAACCTTAATAAAATGGCTGCCGAAGGAGTCCGTTATGATAATTGTTTTGTAACCAATCCTATTTGTTCGCCAAGTCGGTCGTCAATGATGGTAGGAACGCACCAGCTAAAAATAAATGCACAACACCACCGTAGCAATCGTGAAGTTCCTTTGGATTCAAGATACAAACCCTTTACCGCATTGTTGCGTGATGCAGGATATACCACGATTTTGGGACATCATGCTGTGATGGGATTAGGTCGTAAAACAGACATGAATTTCAAATCGGAACAAATTGGTCCCTGGGATGGAAAAACGCAATTCGGTTTATTCGATAAATACGATACTTTCGAAAATGACGGAAAACCATTTTTTGCCCAAATCCAGTTGCTTGCCAGCCATAGAGGAGATTGGTGGAATGAAGTAAGAGCCAAATCGAAACATCCTGTAGATCCAGCCAAAGTGAAATTGCCATCGTATCTAGCAGACGAACCAGCGATACGTTTGGACTGGGCTAAATATTTGGATCAAATCGAATTTCTTGATAATGAAGTCGGAATGATTTTTAAAGAATTAGAAGCTAAAGGATTGGCAGATAATACCATCGTTATTTTTATTGGAGACAATGGTAGATGCAACATTAAAGGAAAAGGATATCTGGAAGATCCAGGATTACGTATTCCGTTTATAATTCACTATCCTAAAAATTACACAGGACCGCATGTGAGTAAAGAGATTGTTTCATCAGTAGATATTACGGCAACAGTTTTAGATTTAGCAGGTGTAAAAGTACCCTCTTTTATGACTGGAAAATCAATCTTGGAAAAAGGATTTAAAAATGATTATGTGTATGCAGCCCGTGATTTATGGGACGAAATTCTAGAGAAATCTAGAGCGATAACTTCTGATAAATGGAAATACATTCGAAACGACAAACCTGAAATCCCCTATGATGCACATCAAGCGTATCTAGAGTTTTACAGACCCGCAGTGCATATCATGCGGAAGTTAAACGAAGAAGGAAAATTGAATGAAGTTCAAAAACAATTCTTTGCACCAACTAAACCTGTTGAGGAATTGTACAATTTAGAAAAAGATCCAGAGGAGTTGCACAATTTAGCTTTCGATTCAAAATATACTAAAGTTCTAAAGAAGTTACGTAAAAAAACACTTTGGTACGATAAAAAAATGAAACCTGTAAGTGATGTTTACGAACCAGAAGAAGCAGATGCAGTTCAAGTTTTAGAATGGGTTAAAAAAGATAAACCAGAGTTATACCAACAAATGCAAAATGGTGTAGAAATTGGTTTAAAAACAATAACTAAAGAATATAGATCAGCCAATAAACAAACAAAAAAAACCAAAAAGTCAGATGAGTAAGTTTATTTTAAATACTATAAAACAGTCGGTAATAGGTGCTTTCCTATTGGTAACTAGTGTTGCAATGGCACAAAAATCGCCAACCGTAAAATTGAATTTCAATCACGATTGGAAATTTTCAAAAATTAATACAAAGACCAATTCCGATGAAGCTTTAACAAAAGCAGATTTCAATGATGCGAGTTGGGAAAAAGTGAGTTTGCCACATACGGCAAATATCGAACCCTTGGTAGTAAATGACCAGTGGCAAGGGATTTGTTGGTACAGAAAACAATTTGAAGTGCCCGCACAATACAATGATAAAAAAGTAATCATTGAGCTGGAAGGTGCCATGAATCATGCGCAAGTTTGGATCAATGGAAAATTGGCAGCAGATCATTTAGGTGGGTATATGCCAGTGGTTATAGATGCGACTTCATTTGTAAAAGTGGGTCAAAATAATACTATTGCTGTAAAACTAGATAATACAGACAATGTAGTTTCTGGGCCAAAACCATTAAAAATATTAGACTTTAATATGTACGGTGGTTTGTATCGTGGTACTTCGATCACTTATAAAGAGAAAGTATATATCTCGCATCCATTATTGGCTAATAAAATTGCAGGGGGAGGTATATTTATCACTTTTCCTGAAGTTTCTACTGCCGTAAGTACTGTAGCTATAAAAACTGATTTGGTGAATGAAACCAATGCTTCACAAAATATTGAATGCGTGCAAACCGTTTTTTATAAAGGAAAAAAAGTTGCAGAAAATAAATCTGTTAGCAATGCTGTAGCTTCAAATAAATCGGTAGAAACGAATGCTTTGATTCGCATTAACAATGCTAAATTATGGTCTCCAGCGGAACCCAATTTATACCAGTTAGAAACAAAAGTTTTGGTAAACGGGCAGTTGAAAGATGTTGAGACAACCACCTTCGGAATTCGTTCTATAGAATTTAAGGACAACCTACTTTATGTAAATGGCGAAAAAACCTTTTTAAGAGGAGTGAACCGTCATCAAGAATATCCATTTGTGGGCTATGCTTTATCTGATAATGCACAATATCGTGATGCAAAAAAGATTAAGGATGCAGGTTTTAATTGTATTCGTTTGTCACATTACCCACAATCACCTGCCTTTTTAGCAGCTTGTGATGAGTTAGGAATCTTTGTTGTTGATGCTATTCTAGGATGGCAATATTATGCAGATACAGATGCTTTTAGAAATTTCTGTTATACTGCAGCTACCGATTTAATTCGAAGAGACCGCAACCATCCATCGGTTGTTTCTTGGGAAGTTTCATTGAACGAAACTAAAATGCCAATTTTCTTCATGAAAGAATTAGATAGAAGAGTACATGAGGAATATCCAGGAAGTCAAGCTTTTTCATGCGGATGGATGCCAGAAGTATATGATATTTATTTTCAATCGAGACAACACCGTATTTTGCACGGTGATGAAAATCATACTAACAAACCTTATTTTGTTTCAGAATACGGAGATTGGGAGTATTATTCGTCCAATGGAGGATTGAATCAAGACAAAATGCCAAAAGGAATGCGTCTTGAAAAATCTAGCCGTCACTTAAGAGCAGAAGGCGAAAAAGCATTGTTGCAACAAGCCTATAATCTTCAAGAATCGCATAATGACAATTTAGAAAAAGGCGTGATGGGCGATGGATACTGGGTAATGTATGATTACAACCGTGGGTACCATGATGAAATTGAGTCTTCGGGAATTATGGATATCTTTAGATTGCCAAAATTTGGATTTGATTTTTATGCAAGTCAAAGAAATCCAAATGAAAAAGTAGAATTGAAAATCGCTAGTTACTGGAATACCGATTCTGATTTGAATGTAAAGGTTTTTAGCAATTGCGATCAAGTCGAATTGTTCTTAAATGGGCAAAGCCTTGGTTTGCAAAAGCCAGATGTAAATAAGAATACAACCAAAATCAGTCACGCACCGTTTACGTTTAAAATTCCATCTTTTCAAGCAGGCGAGTTGAAGGCTGTAGGTTATATCAGTAAGAAACAAGTAGCGAAAGCATTTGTGAAAACGCCAGAAACGGCTCAAAAATTAAAAATTTGGATAGACGAAAGCGGAAAAAAACCACAAGCTAATGTAAATGATGTTGTTTTTGTGTACATCGCTGCAGTAGATAAAAATGGAACTGTGGTTCCTACTTTCGAAGATAAAATCAATTTTTCTATTAAAGGTGATGCTCAGTTAATGAACGTTGGGGAAATAAAAGCTGAGGCAGGAATTGCAACTGCTTTGGTGAGAATTGGTTCCAAAAACGGAAAGGTAACCTTTGAAGGAGTGAGTGCTAACTTAAAAGGAAAGTCCTGTTTAAAGCCTATAAAGTAGGTGAATGAAAATATAGTAGTGTTGGTTATTTTAAAAAAGCAGTGATAAATATAAATTTATTGCTGCTTTTTTTACTTTATAGTTTTAAAGCAAAAAGGTAAAAATGAGTAAAACAAGGGTAAAATTAACTGTTGCTATTAATTGAGCATTAGCTACTTTTATGTATTAGATTAAATTGTAAAAATTAGACTTGGATATGAGAAAAAATAATAAAATGATTAATGGGATGAGACTAATGGTTGCGGCATTTGGTATATTGCTGTTTTCTAGTTTTTCTGGAGGGAAGAGCGAAGTTGTTGTCAAAGTGAAAGTAGCGGCAATAGTTTTAGAAAATAAATGGATAAAAGTAACTGTGGACGAGAAAAACGGTTGTTTTTCAGTTCTAGAGAAAATGTCTGGTCAATTGTGGAATCCTGATCCGTGGGAACAAGCTGCAGGAACTCTAGGTGTAACGGTCAATGGTAAATCAGAATCGTTGAATATTTCGAAAAGTAAAACTATTACTGTAGTTAAGAAATCAAATCAAGTCGTGACAATTTCGTTTGCAAATCCAGTTTTGGATGACCAGACACTTGAAGGAATAACTATAGAAACTGAATTACGTCTTGATCCTACCATGGCAAAGTTAGATGTCGAGGTGCTATCTTGTAAAGGAGGAAAATACAAATTAGCAGATTTAAGATATCCAGCCAGAGCGTTTAGTTTGGAAACAGATGTAGATAAAGGTGCAGCAGTAATTCCGCAAAAACAAGGTGTTATCTGTCCTTCCTATATTTTCCCTATGAATGGTGGGTCTTTTTGTATGTGGGATGATGCTACTTATACGGCAAAATCATCGGGTTCTTTAGATTTGTTCAATGCATCTGGTTTGTCTATGCCTTGGTGGGGAACATATAATGAAAAATCAGCAGTTATTGGAATAGTAGATGAGGCTTCTAGACCAAAGATGTTTTACAACATCAACAACAATGGCCAGTACCTATATAATGCTGAGGGGAAGATGTCTCCTAATAAGCGAATTGCTTATTTAGAACCTATTTGGAATCTAAAAAAAGAGAAACAAGCCAAAATAATGAGTTACCAATTTATTCCAAAAGGGACTTATGTAGATATGGCAAAAGTGTATCGAAAAGAAGCGATCAAGAGAGGCTTTTTTGTGTCATTGGAGGATAAAGCCAAAAGAGATCCGAATGTTAACAAGTTGGCAGGTGCTATTTATATGGGAGTTTATGGTGCATATCCACATTATGTAGAAATGCCAGGAATGACTTTTACTTTCAAGGAATTATCAGAAATGATCAAAACGACTCACGACGAGTTAAAAGTAGATAAGGCCTTTTTTCATGCTTGGGGAGTTTTCTCTAATTTTGTTCCGAACTGTTGGCCTATCAATGAAAACTTAGGTGGCGTTTCAGGTTTGAAAGAAGCAGTTGATTTGACCAAAAAGTACGGCTATTTGTATTCTTCCTATCATGCATATTCGGCAACATTGGAAAATGATCCTAAATTTGACACGGGATTGTTTGCTACAGATGATAAAGGTAAATTGAAAAACACAGGAAGTCGTTGGGCAAATATTGATCAAAATAAACAATTGGCTTTGGCGCAAAAAAGTTTAGATAAAGAAATTGCAGCCTTGGGTCTACAGGCAGATATTACGGATATTTCTTTTTCATATTTTGCAGACGAAGACAATACAGGGTATTATAATTTAGCAAAATACCTTGATTCTAAAGGTTTAGTAAACGGAACAGAACACGGTCAACAACAATACATTCCGTATTTTGATATGTTTGAAGGAATGACCTATTTGAATTCTAGTTTGGATCAAATTTCGCACAGAGCACCTTTGTTTAATTTGGTGTTTCATGATGCGATTGGTGTTTTTGGGAAAATACAAGATCCAGACAATCAAATTTCTGAAAATGGTGATTTTGCAGTGAAATCGCTCCGTAACATGCTTTTTGGAATAGGTAGTACTATTTTCTTTTCGCCTTATGAGTTTGATGGAATGAAAGGCATGATAAAAATGGCCAACGAAGTAGTGAGTCCAGTAAATAAAGAAACGTTTTTTGCTGAATTGGTATCACACGAATATTTAAGTCCTGATTTTAACCTTCAAAAATCAAAATTTTCATCAGGGACAGAAGTGATCGCTAACTTAGGGCCAGTAATGCAAAAAACTAAAGAGGGACTAGAAATACCAGGTTTTGGTTACCAAGTAACTTATAAAAGCGGAAAAATAACTAAAGGAAGTTTTCAAGTTAGTTATAAAAATTAATCAATAAAACATCAAAAATATAAATGCTACATCTCTAGTTTGGGGTGTAGCATTTTTTTTGCCTTATGTCAAATGTTATTTAATTTGTAATTTAAAGGTAAAAAAGTGTTAATAGAGGGTAATTTTGGTAGAATACTATTTTACTTATTGGGCTTAATTTGTATAATCGTTCTTTAGTTATTTTATGGACATCGTAAAAATGGCTAAATATTTTTTTTGATATAACAATGAATGTGTGTTTTTGTTAAGGTTCTTACTCTTGTTTGTCTTTTTTTTTGATTGTAAATATACAGGAGGCCATTTAATAACTGTTAATTTATTGACAGTATATTAACTGAGTAGAACATTTGTGAAAATGGTATTATGGAGCTGATAATTATTAAACCAAACTAAACTCAATTATATGAATAAAATTAAAAACAAATCAGGTTAATGAGAATACACTAACAGTACATTGAACTGTTAGTAATAGTGAAAACTAAATGTTGTTTAGTGATAAGACTTTTTTTTGTGTGAGGGGTGAAAACTTTTTTAAGAAAAAATAAACTAAAGTCGCAAAATTTGAATAAGATTTAGAATTGAATTGAAAGTAGGAATTAAAATAAACTAAAATTAACCAAATGAAAATTAGAGAAATTATTAAACAAAAAAATGTATTAGGGCGTTTTTTGTTTCTTACGCTACTAACATTATTTTTTAATGTTGCGGCACATGCCCAAGTTGGCGTTGTACAAGGAAAAGTAGTTGGAGACGAAGACGGCTTTCCTATTCCAGGAGTTTCAATTGTTGTAAAGGGAGCGACTAAAGGAACAGCAACTGATTTTGATGGTAAATTTGCGATTAAGGCAAATGAAGGCGATTTGTTGATCTTTACTTATGTAGGGATGAGAACAGTCAACATGAAGGCTGGCAAAGGAATGACAGTAAAAATGAAATCAGTTGCTCAAGATCTTTCTGAGGTGGTAGTAATTGGATACGGTACTCAAAAGAAGAAAGAAATTACTGGTGCAGTTGCGAGTGTTAAAGCAGAGGATTTAGCAAACATCGTAACATCTGATTTGGGTAACGCATTACAAGGTCAGATTTCTGGTGTCAACGTGGTGAGTTCAGGTGAGCCAGGAACGCCTTCTGAAATCTTAATTAGAGGGGTGACCTCTATTATTGGTGCTAATACTCCATTGTATGTTGTCGATGGTATTCCTCAAGAAGGTGATCCTGGGATTGCGCCAAGTGAAGTGGAGACTATTGATGTATTGAAAGATGCAGCATCAGCAGCTATTTACGGTACTCGTGGTGCTGCAGGTGTAATTTTGATTACTACCAAAAAAGGGAAGGCTGGTTCTATGAGTGTTAGAATGGATGCAAGTCGTAGTTTTGATCGTTTAGGTTCGGCAATTCCATTACTTAATGCAAAGGATCAAACGTATACGGATGTGTTGCTTCAAAGAAATGACGGAACAAAAGATAATGCTATAGGTATTTCAAATTTTACCAATAGTCCAGACAGATTTCAATATGATAATGATATATCAAGATTATTATTTATAGATAATGCTTTTACGCAAAATTATAACGTAAATGTTAGTGGTGGATCTTCTGATTTAAAATATTCAATGGTCGCTGGTTTTTATGATAGAAACGGAGTTATTTTAAAATCTAATTTCAATCGTTTTAATACTAGATCAAATGTGAATTATAAAAAGAATAAACTGACGATTGATTTAGGAATAGGTATAACAAAGGAATCTAATAATAGAGGAGCAGCTAATACTATTCAACAATTAATTCGTTACCAACCTACACAACCTCTATTAGACATAAATGCTGATCAAGTAGATACTTTTGGTGGTGCGGATCAAAATACAAATACTAGTATTGTAAATAGTTTAAATATAAAAGATTTAACTAAATCAACTAGGTCTTTTGGTAATATAAGCTTAGGTTATGAATTACTAAAAGGTTTGAACTTTACTACTAGAGCAGGTTTTAACGATTTTTATTCTAATCGTACTCGATTTATCCCTTTTCAAACATTTGTTAATGCACAAACTGGGGTAGCGGTTAATAATCCAATATCTAGTTATGTTGAAAATCAAGATCAGAGACGTACTTCTGTCAATTGGGATGCTTCTTTAAATTATGAAACAAGAATTAATAAAGATCATCATTTGACTTTAACGCTAGCAACTTCAAGAGAGCGTTATGACAATACTCAATTTACGGCAAACAAAAGAACAGTTGTTGATAATGACATTGAAGTTTTTAACGGTACCACTGGTGTAGCAAATATTACGTCTGGACCTGATTACGTTACAAGATTAGCCGGTTATATTGGTAGAATGCAATACGACTACAAAGGTCGCTATTTGATAAGCTCTAGTATTCGTAGAGATGGTTCTTCTCGTTTTGCACCTCAAAATCGTTGGGGATTATTTCCTTCTGTTTCTGCTGCATGGAATGTGTCCGATGAGGAGTTTTTTAAACCATTGAGTAATGTAATCAACAACTTTAAAGTCAGAATAAGTAATGGTACTGTAGGAAATCAATCTTTTGATGATTACTCTTATACTAATACAATTTATAGAGATTTTGTATATCCTTTTGCTACTAATTCTACTGCTTCAATTCAGAATGCCATAGGAAATCCAGATGTAAAATGGGAAACATCAGTTCAAAAGAACTTCGGAATTGATTTAGGCTTTTTTAAAAATAAATTGACCATTAGTGCGGAATACTATGAAACAAATAAAAACGATATGTTGTTTCAATTATCTCTTCCTGGTTCAGCAGGATTCAATGATACTTCAAATGGTGCTGGTGGTTCTGTAAGACCACTTTCTAATAATAATCAGGTTGTTTTGAATGTTGGAAATATGACAAACAAAGGATTTGAATTAGCAGTGGGTTACCGCGATAAAATAGGTAAAGTTAGTTACAGAATGAATGGAACTTTTACTACTAATCAAAATGTTGTAACTAATACAGCTACTGATACTCCTTATAGTCTAACAACTGATTCTGGAATTGTTCCAGGAGCTGGTGCTAACTCTACCTTAACTAGTATTACTGCAATAGCGCAAGGATATGAAGCGGGTGCTTTTTTCATCAGAAAAACAAATGGTATTGCTAATACTCCAGAAAAATTAGCTGCTTATCAATTAATAGTACCTGGAGCTAAAATGGGTGATTTAATTTATATCGATCAAAATAATGATAAAAAAATTGATGATCAAGATAGAGTTTATGGTGGTAGTGGTTTACCTAAATTTGAAATAGGGTACAATTTAAGTTTAAATTATAATAATTTTGATTTTTATGTTAATACGTATGCTGCTTTAGGTCAGGAGATTGTTAATGGTTCTAGAGCAACTGCGATTGGTTTAGGTCGAAGTACTGAATTATTAAATTCTTACTCAGCTATAAACCCAACAGGAACGCTTCCAGCGTATAGAGGTACTTTTTTAACGCATGATAATTATTTACCAATATCTGATTTGTTCATTGAAGATGGTTCTTATTTAAGGATTAGAAATATAACTTTGGGTTATAGTCTATCTAAAAAAAGGCTGAAAGAAATGGGGATTGATAAATTAAGAATTTATTTGACAGGACAGAATTTATTCACATTTACTAATTATACAGGTTATGATCCTGAAGTAGGTGGTAATGTAATCAGAAGAGGTTTGGATAAAGGTAATTACCCTTTTGTTAAATCGTATTTAGTAGGATTGAATTTTAATTTTTAAATTATTTAGTGATGAAAAAAAATTTTTATAAATATATATCATTAGTTTTAGTTGCAGGGCTTTCATTAAGCTCTTGCAATCCAGACTTGACTGAGGTAAATCCAAATTTTACCACATCTGCTTCTTATTGGAAGAATCTAGATGAGACTAATCAAGGTGTTACGGCACTTTATGTAACTTTATTAAATACAACAATATTTAATGTAAGAGAAGAAACGGTGCGTTCAGATATGGGGTATTATGCTGCTACGCGCCCTTACGCAAATGCATCTGTAGGAGATCAATCAGTTAAATTTTGGACTCAAGATTTTGATGGTGATGTTAAAGCTGTATTTCAAAAATGGGACGGTTGTTACAAAGGAATTTACAGAGCAAATCAAGTGATTGAAGCGCTGAATAGAATTCAAGCTACATCTGAGCCTGTTCGTTGGAAGCAACAGATGGCGGAGGCTCGTTTTTTTAGAGGGTTATTCCACTTTTATTTACATAATTCATATAATAATGGTAATGTAATTATTGTAGATCATACACCTGTAACTAAGGATGATTTTTTTGCATCAGTATCACCTTCTGCTAAAGTCATTGAGTTTTTTAGAAAAGATTTACAATATGCAGTAGATAATTTACTTCCAGGTATCAATGCCGAAAAAGGACACGTAAATCAAGCAACTGCGGCTACAATTTTAGGAACTAGTTATTTGAATGAGGGAGATGATCTTAATTTGGCTAAGTTTAATTTTAATCTAGTGATTGGAAATTCTAATTATAGTTTAGAAAGAGATATGTCAAAAATGTTTACAACTGCTGGGGAATTCAACAAAGAGTCTATTTTTGAAGTGATTTATGATGTTGCTGTTAGATCAGATTTAGGTCTTTTTGATGAAGAATCAACAACTAACAGATTAGGGTTTTTATCAATTAGTACAAATAATATGTTTTCTCCACCAGCTTGGGTAGCTTATGCTTATAAAACAGAGAAAATGGATTTATTAGATAGTAGAAATTACAAAGGAGGGGTTATTCAACCTGCTAACCTTCGAGGGGTACCTTTAAGAGCTTCGGCAATGGTGATTCTTGCAGAAGATTTGGAAACTCCTGTTTATAAATTTGCAAATGGTATAGAAGCAGCTGCTCCAAATTCTGCATCTCCAAGTTTGAATCTAGGTTTAAATCCAATAGCATCTACTGCGGGTTCGTTTTTTGGGAATGTCAGTCTTTATAAAAAATATTTAAATACAGATCAAACTGGTTATAGCGGAGAGAATTCACTTCCTTATGGAAGTCAAAAATCATCTAAGAATGTTGTTGTTAATAGATTGTCCGAAGTATATTTAATGCAAGCGGAGGTTTTGATTAAAACAGGAGATGTTCCAGGGGCATTAAAATTAATAAATAAAATACGTGAGCGTTGGGGACTAGTATTATTAGGACCTGCAGGTATGGGCGAGTTCGCTGGTAAAACGTACGATATTTCAAAAGATTTTACAAATCCAACTGTTTTAATGAATCAACTAATGTTTGTGGATAAACCGTTAGAGTTATCTGCGGAAGGATGTTCTTCTCGTTTTTCAGATTTACGAAGATGGGGTAAATTAAGATCTCGTTTCGAAGAGTTAGCAGCGACAAAGTACTATGTTAAAACTTTCACCTATACTAAATCAACAGGTGGTACAGCAACTAAAACTAATGCGTCTGTTTTAAATGCTCCAGGTACTGGTACAACTGAAATTCCAAATGAATTCACTATACCTAGAGATCGTTATATTATATCCCTTGGTAAACCTGTTACTAATGACTATTTACCTATACCTAATAGTGAGCTGAATAGAAATCCGAATATACTTAAATAATATAAAAATAAATTAAGATGAAAAAAATACTAATAATAGTAATAGTTGCTATTGGTTTCTTTTTTACAAGTTGTGATCAAGACCCAATAACGGGCACGCCAAATTACTCAGATGTTACTTGGTATGCTAGTAACGCATTAAAAGTTACAACACCAACTTATACACCTGCACCAACGCAAATCGTAGCAGGTAAGGCAATATCTATTTATGATCTTTCACAGGGTGCATTGACTCACGAATGGAAAATTAGTACTGGAGCAAGTTTTTTATTGCCAGGCTTTAAAAATGCTAGTGGTACCACAGGAACAGTTAATGATTTAACCCCTTATATTGATGCTTCAAAAGGTTTGTCAACAACGGATACAACTGTTTTTATTTTGTTTCCAACAGTTGGAGATTATACCATAACTTTAAGGAACACTTTTAAGGAAAAAGTAACTTATAATGGGTCTATCCCAGTGGATGCAGTATTGATAGACGGTGTATGGGTTTTTGAACAAGTTTTCCAAATTAAGGCGGTTACTACCATCGTTCCTTAATGAATTAATAAAGATTTTTTGTAGTTAGTTTTTTGAGGCTATTCCATTTATTTGGAGTAGCCTCTTTTTTTTATAGAATGCTACAGTTGAAACATCTGATTTTTTTGATATACTTAGCTGTAAATTATGATATGTGTATTTTTTAATAAATTTTAAAAGGAAAAATGCATTCTATTTTGTATTTTGTAGGGCTTTAAATATCTTAATTGTTTAACTTTGAGTTTTCGTTAATATGATTTTCTTTTTATCTAGATAGTCAATGTTAATGTTTTTTTTGGAATAATTATTGATAAGTTAATAGTATGCAATGTTCTATTAGTAATATAGTACCAATGTTTTTATGAAATTAGTTTTAAAAAATACAGATAGCTTTGTGAATGCTCGATTGAACATCAGAGCACAGTTGGTGCCGTGTAAAGATTCTTTTTGGCATTATCATTCACAATACGAACTTTTGTACATATCTGAGAGTAGTGGTGTGCGGTTTGTGGGGGATAATGTTTCTCATTTTTTACCGGGGGATTTAGTACTAGTAGGTCCTTTTTTACCTCATCTTTGGCGTAACGATCCTTCTTATTATGACGAGGATGAAGATGCACATGTTAAAACAATTATTTTAAAATTCACTAAGAACTTCTTAGGAGAAGGAACGTTTAATAATCCTGAATTTTCAAGTATTAATCATCTATTAGAGCAGTCTAAATTTGGTGTTTCTTTTGGTAAAAACGTGAGTGAAAATGTACACGCTGATCTAATTGATATTGTGGATTTATCTCCTGCAGAGCAGTCGATTAAGTTATTGGACTTATTGCGAAGATTGTCATTGGCTGGTGAAAGAGAAGTTCTATCTTCATCAGATATGAGTCAATTGGCGACGGATGATTCTGGAAGGCTGGATACTGTTATTAAATTCATTTCAGATAATTATGCGGATTATATTAGTTTGACTCATGTAGCTGATATTGCTTGTATGACAACCAATTCTTTTTGTCGTTTTTTTAAAAAAATGACAAATAAATCGTTTACTGAGTTTTTAAATGAAGTTCGTATTCGTAATGCTTCCCGATTATTGGTTCAAGAAAATTTGCCAGTGTCTGAAGTTAGTCACATGGTAGGGTATAAGTCTATTACTAATTTCAACAAACAATTCAAACACATTATGGGTAGTACTCCAAAAAGTTATAAATTCAGTTTGTAGTAATTATTATAAATATTTTAAGAAGTAAAGAGGCTAATTTTAGCCTCTTTTTTTTGTCTCATTCTTTTTGTAAAAGTAGATGGAAGCGACTAATATCTGTTTTAGGATGCTTTATTTTATTCCGGTTAGTTACATTAGAGTTAGTGAGGGGTAATATTTAGGGGTATTTAAGTAGCTTTATTCGTTAAATTTGTAATATAAGAATTTGTAATTTACATATTTAATCATTTTGATCTCCTTATAAAATTGTTTTGAGAGTTTATAATGTGATCATCTCTACTTTCTGTATGTCAGGTGTTTAATGTCGTTTTAGTGTCGTTTAAAGATTTTTTAAGGAACATTATTTTGAATATTCATGGAGATACAATTTTTGTTACTATAGTCGACTATTAATTAAAACCAATAAAATGAAGAAAAGTTTACCAACCATTTTTAAATCATTATTTGTCCTGTTAATAACAGGAAACAATTATGCTCAAACTTCCAAAATTGTTGAAACCAAAGCAACAAAACCTAATATTATAGTAATTCTAGCGGATGATTTAGGTTATGGAGATGTAGGTTTTAATCGTGCTACTAATAGCGAGCCATTCCCTGCGGATAGAGGGATTATACCAACTCCTAATATTGATGCTTTGGCTAACGCAGGTATTATCTGTAAAAATGCTCACGTAGGACATCCATTTTGTGGTCCTAGTAGGGCTGCATTATTAACTGGGATGTATCCACATAGGATAGGAGCTCAATACAATTTGCCTAATGATATTACCTCTACTTTAGGAATTCCTACCAATGAAACTTTTTTTTCTCAATTAATTCAGAAAGATGCTGCAGGTAATAAATTATACAATACAGCAGCATTTGGTAAATGGCATTTAGGATTTTCCGAAGGATTGTATCAGCCATTGGATAGGGGGTTTGATTACTTTTTTGGATTTTTAGGTGGAGGAAAAGGCTATTTTGAAAGCGGTTATGAAGATCTTTTTTATAGAAGACTTGGAGGTAGTAATCCGACAACTAATGAATACCAAGATCCATTGCAACGAAATAGAAATTATGTCGATCGAAATGAATTTAGCAATGTTGAAAATGAAGATTATTTGACAGATGTGCTTACTAATGATGCTATTTCTTACATTGGTGCAAATGCGAATAAACCTAATCCATTTTTTATATATTTAGCTTATAATGCACCTCATACACCTCTTGAAGCACCTGCGAATGAAATTGCTCAATTCAAGCAAGACAATCCCGATTTTGAAAATTTAGTTAGAAATAGTACTTATATAACAGAGTCCAACCCTGTAACGAAGATTACTGACCCTACTGCCCGTGCAGCTAAAATAGAAGAATTTGTGCAAGATCGTATCACTTATGCAACGATGGTGACTAATATGGATACTAATATTGGTAAAGTAGTGACCGAGTTAAAGAAAGATATGGATGTGTATAACAATACGGTTATTATATTTTTGAGTGACAATGGTGGTTATACCTATAGTAAAGGTGCCGTGAACTTTCCGCTTGCTGCTTTGAAAGGAAGTGTACTTGAAGGAGGTCATAAAGTACCAATGTTTGTACACTGGCCAAATAAGATTACAACTCCAGCGATCTATAATTTTCAAGTAAGTTCATTAGACTTATATCCTACGATAGTAAATCTTGCAGGAGCAACAGTACCTAGTGCAAAGACCATTGATGGAAAAGACATTATGCCTAGTTTACTTTTAGGCACTGATGTTAGACCAGATGGACAGGCTCTTTATATCATGAGGCCTCAAAACGGGTTTCATAATGGAGCAATAATGTCCTACCCTTGGAAAATTGTCAAAACAGGTGGGAGTGGAAAATGGAAATTATTCAATATTGTAAATGACCCAGGAGAAACAAACGATGTAAGAAGAACAGAAGCTAATGCGGAGGATATTATACAAAAATTATTAGATCAAGCTGTGGCATGGGTAAAAGAATTCAAGGATGTGAAACCTGCTTGGTATGATAACGATGGTGATGATGGTCCAGATGGTCCCACCGGTCATCCACACCAAGCTTCATGGGATGATGGAGTATTACCGGGTTATGATAGACTGTTTGAAAGTTCAGAGTTGATGCTTGGACTTAACGATATTAAAAAATCTAATTATAAATTGTATCCTAATCCTACAATGGATTATTTGAATTTAGACTTTGATCAGCCTATTAATAAATTAGAACTCGAAATTTTATCGATGTCGGGTAAAGTTGTGCGAAAAATTAGGGGTACCAATAAAGACAAACCACGTATTGATATTTCAAATTTACCCACTGGAAACTATATATTAAGAATAAGGGCTGACAGTAAAATATCGGTTGAAAAAATAATTAAAGTATAAAGTCATTTTAATAATTGAAAAAGGTAGTCTAAGAATTGTTCTCAGACTGCCTTTTTTTGTAAAACAATTAGTCTATTAAACTTTAAAGATAAAATTGACTCATTTTTGGGTAATTTTCCATATTAAATCAATCCTTTATTTTTCTTTTTTTGTGGGCTGTTTTTTTTGTAAAATACTGTTTAATAGAATAGTAGGTTTTTTGTTGATTAGTAGTGTGCTTGTTTATGTAAAGAAACGATTGAGGTGATTTTTAATAAAAAATATAATATGATTCAGAGTTTAAGTAAATCCTTTTTGTTATTGTCTTTGGGAGTATTCGTTACTAATTTCGTTGGATGTAGTTCTTCTAAAGAAGATGAAAAAGTGATAGAGCCAATTGTAGTTGTTTCCCCTGTGATAGTTCCTCCTGTGGATGTTAATCCGCAATTGCCTTTGTCCGATCAATTAAATGCTGGTGAATGGGTTTTGAACGGGGAGTTGAGTGATGAATTTGAAGCGACTGTATTAAATCAGGATAAATGGTTTATTCAAGGTACTGAAGGAGTGTATCAGTCTAATTTTATTGGTCGTGCTCCATCTCAATTTTCAACGAATAATGTTCGGCTTGAAAACGGAAAATTAAAATTAGAAACCAGATGGGATCCGACTTTTAATTTTTCGACAAAATTAGACAATGGCACGAAATTTGAAAATATAACTACAGCAGCAATTATTTCTAAAAATGAATTTACTTATGGTTATATGGAAGTAAAGTCAAAAGCTGCGGATTGTGAAGTTACTAGTTCCTTTTGGTCCCTTGGAGGGAAAACTGAATTTGATTTTTTTGAAATGTTTGGGGATCACAAGCAGCCTAGTAAAGAAGCAGCTGGTAAAGAACGTGAGCTTTGGTGGTCTATTCATGATTGGACTTCAGCTGGTGGTGGTAATACAACCTATACTGAAAGCCATGATTTAGGATTTAGAGTAGCAGCCGCTTTTCATGTATACGGATTTGAATGGAGTGTTGATGGAGTTAAGATTTATATTGACGGTAAGTTGTTTAGAGATGTTTCTAGAACTACGATTAATGCCTATGATGATGTGTTTTATCAAAAGGGAGGAAATGGCGTTAATGAAAATTTTGTTATTACAAAACCAATAAAAATTTGGTTCGACCAAGAAACTTTTCCTTGGCATGGTGTTCCAGACACGAAAGAGGAAGTGGGAGGAACGGGTAAAGTAGATTTTGAAATCGAATATTTTAGACTTTGGCAAAAAAAAAAATAAGTATCCATTAGTCTTATATTACCCTCGTAAAGATTTGTTAAAGATAAAATAACGTTTGTATAGGGTAAAAAACACTCGTTTTGAAGTCTAATATTTTATTTAATTTGTAGTGTAGCTTTTAGTCTTAAAGAAATTAAAGTTGTCAAAACAAACCAAAAACTAACTATAAACTAATTATTCAACTACAAACTAATATGAAAAAAGGATTTATTTATACAAAAATTGCAGTAGCAGGACTATTGTTGCTTTCAGCTTTGCCAGCAATGGCGCAAACAGCTAAGCCTAATATTTTGGTAATACTTGCTGATGATTTAGGTTATGCTGATGTAGGTTTTAATGGTTCGAAAGATATTATTACGCCCGAATTGGATAAATTAGCCAAAGCAGGAACTATATTTTCTTCTGCATACGTGGCGCATCCTTTTTGCGGCCCTTCTAGAACTGCATTGATGACGGGGCGTTATCCGCATGAAATTGGAGCTCCTTATAATTTACCTGATGTAGGGATGAATTTACAGGATGGAATTCCGGTAAAGGAAACCTTCATTAGTAATGTGATGCATGATGCGGGCTATTACACTAGTGCAATTGGAAAATGGCACTTAGGTTATGGTTCAGAGTTTCAGCCAAACAATAGAGGATTTGATGATTTTTATGGTTTTCTTGGTGGAGGACACAAATATTTTCCAGCAGAATACAAAGCACAATATGATGCTCAAGTTAAAAACGGAAACAAACATATTCATGCTTATTTAACACCTTTATTACATAATAATACAGAAGTTGAAGAAACAGAATACATGACTGATGCACTTTCTAGAGAAGCTGTTCGTGTATTAAAAGTAGCAAAAGAAAAGAAAAAACCTTTCTTTATGTACCTAGCATATAATGCGCCTCACGTACCTCTTGAAGCTAAAGAAGAAGATTTGAAACTTTTTGCAAACATCAAAAACGAAGATAGAAGAACCTATGCTGCCATGGTTTATGCTGTGGATAGAGGAGTTGGCGAGATTGTTAAAACTTTAAAAGAAAACAAACAATTTGAAAACACCCTAATCATTTTCTTGAGTGATAACGGTGGGAATATTGAACATGCGGCCAACAACTTCCCCTTAAAAGGAACTAAAGGAGATGTTTACGAAGGAGGTTATAGAGTTCCAATGTTCTTTCATTGGCCAAAGAACGTTCCAGCAGGAAAAAGATTTGATTATGCAGTGTCGGCAATCGACTTTTATCCAACTTTTGCTCATTTAGCTGGTGGTGTAGTTCCAAAAGGTAAGATTCTTGACGGTAAAGATATATGGGCAAATTTCTTATCAGGAAAAAATACTCATAAAGACGATATGATTTATGCAGTACGTTACAGAAGCGGATTCTCTGATGTTTCAGCAAGAAAAGAGGACTTTAAAATCGTCAAAGCAGGAAACAACAAATGGAAATTGTTTGATGTTCGAAATGACGTTTCCGAAACCAAAGATTTAAGTGCTCAGTATCCAGATGTAGTGAAGAAAATGGTAAAAGAAACTCAAAAATGGAGTGAATCACACATAACACCACTTTGGTATGACAACGATAAAGTAGAAAAAATGTGGAAAGATACCAACATGCCAAACTACGATAAAGCATTCAAATTAGATAATTAATCAAAAAACCAAAAAACATGAAATACGCATTTAGTCACATCGGAATTCCTACTACAGAAGAGAAAAATTGGGATGGTTTTTATGAGCCAGGAAAAATTCATTTCACTGATTTTTCAAAAGATGAATACGGAGTAGAATGGGTCAAATTTGACGCTGATAGCCCCATGCCAGAAATGATGCGTACCATTCCTCACGTAGCCTATTTGGTAGATAATATGGAAGAAGCTCTAGAGGGAAAAGAAATATTGGTGGAGACTTTTTCTCCTGCTGATGGCGTTCGTGTAGCATTTATTGTGCATAACGGTTCTCCAGTTGAATTTATGGAAGTTAGAGAGTAAATATGAAAAAATATATAAGTGTAGGTTTAGCGTTAATTTCTTTTTTGCATTTGGAAGCACAAACAAACGTTTCCAATAGTAAGAAAGAGAATAAAGGAAAATTATCAACTGCAGTATTACCCCTTTCAGATCCAACAAATACTGGAAAATGGGTTTTGAATACAGAGGTAAGTGATGAATTTGACGCGCCAACCTTAAATGAAGAAAAATGGTATGTAGTTGGGAAGTTTGAAAACGGGAAACCAGTTTACAAACACCCTGATTTGCCAAATAAGAAAGTTTGGATTGGTCGTGCGCCATCTCAATTTTCGGGAAATAACTATAGATTGGAAAACGGTAAATTAATGCTTGAAACACGATGGGAACCTAATTTTCCATTTAGTCAAGAGCCAGACAAACCATGGGGTAAGGATAATACTAGAAGTAAATTTGAAAATCTTACAACAGCTTGTTTAATTGGACGTAAATTTTTTCAATATGGTTATATGGAAATCAAAAGTAAAGCTGCTGATGCTGAAATTACCAGTGCTTTTTGGGCAATGGGAAAAGGTTTAGAGTTGGATATGTTTGAGCATTTTGGTGATCATAGACAACCTAATAAGTTAAAGCTAGATAAAGAATTGTGGTGGTCTATTCATGATTGGACTCTTAAAGGGAATAATAGTGTTTATACAGAACATCATATTTTAGACTTTAGAGTAGCGGATGCTTTCCATACCTATGGAGTAGAATGGGACGAAAACGGCATTAAATATTTTATTGACGGAAAACTTTTTACTGAAGCTTCAAAAGAAAAAATTGATGCATGGGCAAAGGAAAAAGGATTTGAAAAAGGATATGTTGCTACAAAACCACTATCAATTTGGTTAGATCAAGAAACTTTTCCTTGGCATGGAGTTCCAGATTCTAAAGAAGATTTGGAATTAAATAGTCCAGAAGGTAAAAAAGACGATGGAGTTGTTGATTTTGAAATCGAGTATGTACGTGTTTGGCAAAAGAAAAGTAAATAAGCCAGTTTGAATTTTTAACAATAAAATTGACAAATCATGAAACAAATTATTTTAACGTTATTAGTATTCTTTACAGTATCAATGTCATTTGGTCAAGACAAGTATCAAATGAAAAAAATTAACTATTTTGTTGATGCAGCTCAAAAAGAATTTGGTTTGAACAAAAATCAAACAAAGGAACTTTTGGATAATCGTACAGCCTATTTTAATGATTATCAAAAAGCATTTAGTGCCGCAAAAAATGGTGAGATTTCTGAAGACCAAAAAAAGACACAATTAAGTGAAGTAAACAATAAATTTAATAAATACTTCAATGAGCTAACAGGGAAAACTTGGGACGAATTAAAACCGTTTAATGATAGAATTCGTGAAGAACTTAAAGGGTTTTAGTGTTTCAAAAAATAAATAATTAACTATAATAACTAACTTTAAAATTAAAAAAGATGAAAAAAATTGTATTAGTATTGATGATGATGGTTTCGTTTTCAGGAGTTTTTGCTCAAAACAAATCACAAGAGAAGAAGATTAAGTATTTTGTAGACGCTGCAACAACAGAGTTTAAATTGGATGCATCAAAATCTAAAGAACTTTTAAACGCTAGAAATACCTATATCACAAACTTTATGGATGTAATTGGTAAAGCAAAAAGTGGCGAAATTTCTGCAGATGATAAGAAAGAAAAAATGAATGAAGTAAATGGTGCTTTTAACTCTGAGTTTTCTAAAATCACAGGGAAATCAGCGAGTGAGCTTAAACCATTTTTTGAAAGAATGCGTGAAGAACTAAGTAGTATTTAATAAAGTTTCTATTTGTAAAATTTTATTTTATTTGTTGAAAACCAGTATTGTTATCATGACAATACTGGTTTTTTTGTATTTGATATTTACAGTTGTTGTGTTTGAGTTGTTTTTTGTCAGCAGTAATCTATTATTAAGTTTTACTAAGGGTAAGATTGAGCAAGTGTAGGATAATAAATAAATAAGTAATTGATTTTATTTGATATAATTTTGTTAGCTAGCCTTAAGTATTTTTTGTTTCTTGTGTTATTATATAGGAATCGAGATAAAAAGGTTTAGTGTTGTCTTTTAATTGTTATTAAATTTTATTGATATGAAAAGAGGTTTTCTTTTTTTTGGTTTTTTAATGTTGTTTTCACAATTGATTATTTCTCAAAATGATTGGGAAAATGAATTGGTATTTGAAAAGAATAAAATGCAGTCCCGTGTTCCAACGTATTCATACAAAAATGAAAAAGACGCATTAGAAGGCAATAGAGATAAATCTCGCTTAAAGTCCTTAAACGGTACCTGGAAATTTAATTTTGTTGATAAATCAGAAAATCGTCCAACAGATTTTATGGGAGCCAACTACAATGGAAATTCTAATTGGAATGATATTGAAGTTCCTTCAAACTGGGAAATGAAAGGATATGGTCAAGCTATCTATACCAATATCGTGTATCCGTTTACGCCAAACATTTTAGATTCTAGTTTAAAATACGATTGGAGAGGACCACAACCTCCATTGCCTCCAAAAATTTATAGAGACAATCCAGTAGGAAGTTATTATAGAGATTTTGAAGTTCCCACAGACTGGAAAGACCAATCGGTTATTCTGCATTTTGGAGGCGTTACTTCAGCGTTTTACTTATGGGTAAACGGTCAAGAAGTAGGGTACAGTCAAGGAAGTTGCTTGGCAGCCGAATTTGATATTACAAAATATTTAAAAGCTGGTAAAAATCGTGTAGCGCTTCAAGTATTTCGTTATAGCGACGGAAGTTATTTAGAAGACCAAGATATGTGGCGCTTGAGCGGTATTCATCGTGAAGTGTTCTTGATGGCGCAACCTAAGATCGCCTTGAATGACTTTTTTGTTAAAACAAAATTGGATGTAAATTACCAAGATGCAAAGCTCGAAATCCGCCCTTTGTTATGGGTCAAAGAGGATGAGGTAAAACTAAAAGGGTATAAAATTTCGGCCGAATTATATGATGCGGAAAATAATAAAGTATTGCCTGCACCTCTTTCTGTAGATCTTGAAAAAGTGTACAAAGAAAGATGGCCGGCTAGAGATATTACCAAGTTTGCTTTTATGGAAGCTACTATTAAATCACCTCGAAAATGGTCTGCAGAAGATCCTTATTTGTATAAATTAGTTTTTAATGTAACCAATGCAAATGGAGAAGTAGTGGAATCACGTAGTCAAAAAGTAGGTTTTAGAAAAGTTGAGTTTAGTAAAAAGAACGAATTACTTATTAATGGTAAAGTCGTGAAAATTATGGGAGTGAATCGTCATGATCATCACCCAACCAAAGGAAAGGCTCTAAGTCATGAAGATTTGCGTAAAGATATTGAAACCTTAAAGCGTTTCAACTTTAATGCAGTGCGAACTTCCCATTATCCTAATGACCCTTATTTCTACGAATTATGTAACGAATACGGTTTGTACGTAATGGACGAGGCGAATATAGAAGCGCATCACTTAGGAAGTTATATTCCACAACAACCTACTTGGGCAGCACCTATTTTGACAAGAGTCATTCGTATGGTCGAAAGAGATAAAAATAATCCTTCGATAATTTCATGGTCTTTAGGTAACGAAAGTGGAACAGGTCCGGCATTTGCGGCAGCAGCAGGATGGGTTAAGGATTTTGATCCTTCTCGTTTCATACATTATGAAGGTGCACAGGGAGATCCAGAAGATCCTCAATATGTTGAAGGAGTGGCGAATGAAATCAATAAATGGGATACATACGCTAATCCTGATGATAAAAATTATGTAGATGTATTGAGTAGAATGTATCCAGATTTGGCTCAATTGGTTAATATGTCTGAGAACGCACATATTACACGTCCAATTATTATGTGTGAATACATGCACGCAATGGGGAACTCTATGGGTGGAATTGCTGATATGTGGGATCAAATAAGAGCAAGACCCAACTTAATTGGTGGTTTTATTTGGGACATGAAAGACCAAGGTATTGTAGCTAAAAATGCCAAAGGAGAACAGTATTATGCTTATGGAGGTGATTTTGGTGATGTGCCAAATGATGGAAACTTCTGTATCAATGGAGTTTTTGCACCAGATTTAAGTCCAAATCCACATGCTTTTGAAGCGAAATATGTTTTTCAACCTGTGGTTTTTGAAGTGGCAAATTTGAAACAATCTTCAATACGTGTAATCAACCGTTTTTCGTTTTCAAACTTAGACCAGTATGAGATTCGTTGGGAAGTTTCAGAAAACGGAAAGACCATACAATCTGGGGTTTTACCGCAAGTAGAATTGGAGGCAGGAGCATCGAAGACAGTGAATTTACCTATAAAGAATATCAAGTTTGATGACCGTTCTGATTATTGGATTCGAATGAGTATGCATGAGAAAACAAATCGTTTATGGGCAGAGAAAGGATTTGAAGTAGCCAGTAATCAAATTGAATTGCAAGCTAAAAAAGCGATAACAACAATCGTTTCTGCTTCAAAAGATAAAGTTTCGGTTTCTGAAACAGCAGCAGAAGTTAGGCTTAGTTCGAAAGATGTAGTGGTTGTAATTGCTAAAGAAAACGGGAATCTAACATCTTACACCATAAAAGGTGAGGAGCAAATGGCGGCTCCTTTACAATTGAATTTTACTAGACCTGTAGTTGATAATGATATTAGAGGCGCCAATTCAAAACCTTTTGGACAATCAAAAAGCTTTTGGTCAACGGTTAATAGTTTGCTTAAAACGAATGCGGTAAATGTTACCGAAGAAGCGCAAGGAATACAAGTTGTTGTGAGACAAGCTATAGATAAAAAATTAAGTTTAAATAAAATTTATACGATTTCCAATGACGGAACAGTCAAAGTAAATGTAGTAATGGATGCAGATGCTTCCTTGCCTAACTTAATCCGTTTTGGAGTAACCATGGGGGTTTCTGATACTTATAAAAACACTACTTATTACGGTAATGGACCTTGGGAAAGTTATAGTGATCGCAAGCGTTCAGCTGAAGTTGATGAGTATAGTTTGAAAACAGATGGTATTTTTTATAATTATATTTTCCCTCAGGAAAACGGAAATCGTACTGATACCAGATGGTTAAAGCTTTCTGCCGATAAAGGAAATGCAGGATTGCAAATTACAGGAAGTCCATTGTTTGGTTTCTCTATTTGGAAATTTGCAGCAGATAACATTGATAAAGCTAGACATCCGTATGATTTAAAACCGCAAGGGTTTTATACTTTGAATTTGGATTTGGTTCAATTATCATTGGGAGGTACGTTGTCTAATAGATTGCCGGAATATGATTTAAAATCAGGAAAATATAATTTTGAATTCTACTTGAGTTCATTGAGAAAATAGTTGTTAGAGTAAGTTGTTTTTAGTTTTAAAATTGTCAAAATCCACTCCTTTATTGGGTGGATTTTTTTTGTGAAGTGTATTGTTGTATCTTACTGGTATAAAGCGAAGGATATTCCTGAAGCGTCGGGAGGAAATCCTTTTTTTGGACTTTTTTGTCCCGAAAAAAGATTGAAAGGAATAGCCTGACCCGCTTTCGATAATTCGGAATTTTAGCGGGATACGCCCAAAACAGGACTATTGTTTTTGGATTTTAAAACGAGATTTTAGTCTTATTTTATCTTAGATTGTGTTCTCTGTCTTTGTTTAGGGTAAATATGGTCTATTAATTGGTAAATTTTGAATACAAAAAATTAGAGACTCCAATTAAATTTGTAAGAATCTATTAATCGGATTAAAAATGACAAGTATTAAAACTTTTGTGAGTGTTGATTGGGGAACTACAAATCTACGTTTGAGACTAGTAGAGGTTCCAAGTCTAAAGATTGTTGAGGAAGTTGTTTCGCCAAAAGGGATTAAAACTATTTATAACGAATGGTTGGATTTTGGAGGCGATAAAGAAACGTATTTCTTGAACTTTTTAAAAAAACAATTAGCTTTTTTTGTAACTAATATCAGTAGTGATGTTACGATTGTAATTTCTGGAATGGCATCTTCTAGTATTGGTTTAAGAGAGCTTCCGTATGCTGATTTACCTTTTAAAACGGACGGAAAAACATTGTATATAGAAACAATACAATCTGATATTATTCCGAATACAATTCAATTGATTTCTGGAGTTAAATCTGATTCAGATGTAATTCGTGGGGAGGAAGTGGAGATTATTGGTTTGGTGAATGAAGAAGATGTAAATCAATCAATCGTTTTTATAACGCCAGGAACACATAGTAAGCATGTGTTGTGCGAAAAAGGTGTAATTACCAATTTTTTTACCTTTATGACTGGAGAAGTTTTTAGTGTAATCTCTGAAAACACTATTTTAAAAGCTTCAATTGAAAAAACAGATTTTGATGAGTCAGTTTTGAACGCCTTCGAACAAGGAGTTCAAAAAGCAATGGAAGGGAAATCGTTGCTTAATACGCTTTTTAAAGTACGTACCAATAACTTATTCAAAGAGAAAACCAATGTTGAGAATTACTACTATTTGAGTGGGCTTATGATTGGTGAGGAATTACAATCATTGCGCGAATTGGAATGTGATTACATAAAATTATGTGCAGGGGGGAAACTTTTTGAACTGTACCATAAAGCAATTGAAATTTTAGGATTAGAATCCAAAACTAAAATCATAAAGAGTACCGTTGTGGATTTATCGGTTGTGAAAGGACAATGGAATATTATAAAAAACCAACTATAAAACTAAAAAAAAAAATGGGAACTAATTATAAAACAGAATTGTTTGAGAAAATGCCAATTGTTGGTATTATAAGAAATATTTCTTTGGAAGTAATTGAAGAGATATTACCTCATTATAAAAAAGCAGGTTTGACAACGCTTGAAATTACGATGAACTCAGATAATGCTTGTGAAATTATTAAAGCGGTAGCTGAGAGTCATCCGGAAATTAATGTAGGTGCTGGTACTGTATGTACATTGGCCGACTTGATGATGGCTTTGGATGCAGGGGCAACCTTTATCGTAACTCCAATTATGGATATCGAGGTGATGAAGTATTGTAGCGAACGCAATATTCCAATTTTTCCGGGTGCTTTTACACCTCTGGAGATTTACAATGCAAATAAATTGGGAGCTACAGCAGTTAAGATTTTTCCAGCAACACAATTAGGATCAGGGTATGTGAAAGACATTTTGGGGCCACTAGACACGATCAAATTATTACCTACAGGTGGAGTTGATGTAAATAACATACAATCCTTTTTTCAAGCTGGTGCCATTGGGGTAGGTATGGGAGGTTCATTGTTTGATAAAAAACTTATCGAAGCTAAGAATTATGATGCTTTATATGAACACTTTAAGGCGATTTGTGATAAGGTAAATGCGATTAGATAACATAAGCTTGTTATTGGGTAAGTTAGTACTAATAAAAATGTAGTATTGGTTTAATTTTACTTATTAGACATGAATTAATCAAATATAAAAGCAGTGTTTTGCTGTTTTTTTTTTAAATAAAGAGATAAAATGGTAATTGAAAAAATTGAAACGTTTGTATTGAAAGATGTGCTTTCCCAAAGCTTTTTCTTTTCACAATGGGAGTATTCCGAAAGATGTATCTGTGTTGTAAAAATAACCTGTTCTGACGGAACTCATGGTTGGGGAGAAGGGTATGGTCCAGCAGCTGTTTTAGAAGCTGGAATTGAATTCTTAAAACCAATGGTTATTGGTCAAAATCCTTTAGAAAATGAAGTGATTTGGAGCGGAATGTACCGCAGGACTTTAGATTATGCAAGAAGAGGAATTTTAGTAGCTTCGATGAGTGCAATTGATATTGCGATTTGGGATTTGAAAGGAAAGATTTTAGGGCAATCTGTTTCTACTTTGTTAGGTGGAGCACATAGAACTAAAATTCAACCGTATGCAACGGGCTTGTATTTCACTTGTCATGAAAATCCAGGTAAAGATTTTGAAGCCGAAGCGAGATTGTATATCTCTCAAGGTTTTAAAGCAATGAAAATGAAGGTAGGTCTAGGGATCAAAGCAGACGTTGCAAATGTTAAAAAGATGCGTGAAATCATTGGTCCTGATATTCAATTGATGGTAGATTCTAATCACGCTTATACGTTGAGAGAAGCTATTGAATTGTGTAGATTGATTGAGCCTTATGATATTTCGTGGTTTGAAGAGCCAATTTCACCAGAATTTTATGGTCAGTATAATGAATTGAGACAAAAAACTTCTATTCCAATTTCAGGAGGAGAGTGTGAGTACTTGCGTTTTGGTTTCCAACAATTGATTCAGAACAAATCTGTGGATATTTTGCAGCCGGACATTTGTTCTAGTGGTGGACTTACTGAAGCAAAACGTATTGCGGCTTTAGCAACTGCTAATGGTGTGGAAATTGTACCTCATACTTGGGGGACAGCTATAGGAATTCACGTTGCAATGCATTTTATTGCTAATTTAGAATGCATACCAGGAAGAATGTATAGACCTAATTTCTTGATGGAATTCGATCAAACTGAAAATGGACTTAGAGAAAAGTTAACTTTTCCTTCAATTGTCATGAAAGATGGTTATATCGAGGTTCCTAATCGTCCAGGTTTAGGAATTGATGTTGATGAAGACGTTCTAAGAGAGTATGCAATTACAAAAGACAGAGTTAAGTTAACCCTGTAAATAAAAAATAAATACCATGAATACACAAAATTTTGGATATAAGAAATTATATATTGACGGTCAGTTAGTTGATGCTGAAAGTGGAAAAAAAGGAGATGTAATTTGTCCAGCTACTGGCGAATCTATTGCTCAAATTGCATTGGCAGGAAAAGCAGATGCTGAGAAAGCATTAATTGCTGCTCAAAAAGGTTTTAAATATTGGTCTAAATTATCATTAGCTGAAAGAACAGTTTGGATGACCAAATTAAGAACTGCTATTCTTGATAGAGAAGCGGAATTACGCTCGGCTATGGTTCATGAAATGGGAAAAACTTATGCAGGTTCAGCTGAAGATATTGAAGCGATTACCAATGCTTTGGAATGGTATCCTGCTGCTATGAAAAACCGTAGAGAAGAGCAAATTCCAGATTACGAAAAAACACATACACATAAAATGATAGAGCAACCAGCTGGTGTAGCTGTTGCTTATTTAGCTTGGAATTTCCCTTTGTTGAATGTAGGTTTCAAAATCGGACCTGCACTAGCTGCTGGATGTTCTTTGATTATCAAACCATCTGAAATGTCGCCTTTATCCTCTTATTTGATTGGGGAAATTTTACACAGCATTGATTTTCCTGCAGGTGTGGTTAATATTTTAGCGGGGCCTTCTGCTGAAGTAGCGACAACTATGACAACGAGTACTATTCCAGCGGTTTTAACCATGATTGGTTCTACGGCAACAGGGAAGAAAATCATTGCAGATAGTACAACATCTATCAAGAGATTAGGAATGGAATTGGGTGGAAATGCTCCGTTTATTGTGTTTGAAGATGCTGATTTTGATACAGCGCTTAATTTAGCGATTGGATTGAAATTTGGTAACTCAGGACAAATATGTGTGGCGGCCAACAGAATTTTTGTTCACAAAAATATTTATGATAAATTCTTAGCGGCTTATATCGAAAGAGCTTCTAAAATAAAATTAGGTTTTAGTATCGATCCAAATGAAACTGTAGATATGGGACCAGTAGTGGCACGTAGAGACAGAGACAGAATGTTTGATTTAGTTGCAGATGCCGTAAGTAAAGGAGCTAAATTAGAATACGGAGGAAAAATACCTGCTGGTTTTCCAGAAAAAGGAAACTGGATGGAACCAACTGTAGTTTCAGGAATCACAACTGATTCTCGTTTGTTTAAAGAAGAGACTTTTGGACCAGTAGCTGGAATTATGAGTTTCGAATCAGATGATGAAGTTTTAGCTTTGGCTAATGATACTGAATACGGATTAGCATCTTACATTTTTACAAATAACCATAAAAGAATTCAACGTTTTACTGAGGATTTAGATTTTGGAGAAATTCAGATCAATGGTGTGAAGTATGCTATTTACTTGCCTCACGGTGGAATTAAAAATAGCGGTATCGGACATGATTGTTCGCACTTAGCCTTAGAAGACTATTTAGTAAAGAAAAGAGTGTCAACCGCACTTTAATTAAAATTAACTATTAACTAATTATACATAATGGATACATTAACGTTATCTTTTTTACTTGTCATTTTTGCAAGTATTTTTCAAGGTTCTTTTGGACTAGGAATGAAATTTATGGCTCCTCTTAAATGGGAAGCTTGGTGGCTAGTACACTCTACATTTGCATTAATTATTCTTCCTACTACATGGGCGTATTTGGTTGTGCCAGATTTGTTTGAAGTGGTAACTAGCGCTCCTTCAGACGTTATTATTGAAGCCATGATTTATGGTGGATTATGGGGGATAGGTGGAATTCTTTTTGGTAAAAGTGTGCCTTATATTGGTATTTCATTAACCTACGGAATCGTGATGGGTGTTTGTTCTGCAGCCGGAGCTTTAATTCCTTTGTTTATGAATGCTGGTGAAACTGACAAGCCTTCTTTTCCTTATATCATGGTTGGAGTACTAATCATGTTAGTAGCGATTGCTATTACCGCTTATGCAGGTATTCAAAAAGATAAATTGACACATGCAGACGAAAATACAGAGAAAGTAAATCTTACTGCGGGTTTAATAATCGCGGTTTTAAGTGGTTTATTATCTGCTGCATTGGCTATTGGTTTTGGTAAAGGGGAATCTATTGGTAAATTAGCTGAAGCATCTGGAGCTATTGCTCGTAACGGTAGTTTAGCTATTTGGGTAGTAGTTTTATGGGGTGGTTTTGTAGTAAATGCAGGCTATTCTTTGTTTTTATTAGCTAAAAATAATACTTGGAACTCTTTCTCTACACCTAATGCTAATAAAGCTTATTTATGGTCAATAGGTGCTGCATTATTATGGTTTGGAGCTCTTGGGATTTATGGACAAGGTGCTACATTAATGGGGGATATTGGTAAAATTATCGCTTGGCCTATAATGCTTGGATTATCACTTATTGTGGGTAATGTTTGGGCTTATACCAACAACGAATGGGAAGGCGCTAAAAAACCTTTTAAAATCCTATTATTTGGGGTGTTTGTATTGATCATCGCCGTAATTATTACAGGGTATTCTGGAACGTTAAATAATTAGGATTCGTAAAAATCCGTATAAAAATTAAGTATATGAAAATGAAAAAAACAGCAATAGTATTTGGTGCTATTTTGTTGTCATCTGTTTCTTTTGCTCAAAACAAAGGAATCGTTGATAATACAAACAGTCCAAACGTAAAGTTAAAGAGTATAAACATCGGAGATTGTCATTGGACCAAAGGTTTTTGGGCAGATAAATTTAAAATTTGTGAAGATAAAATGTTGCCTTATATGGGTGAAGTTTTGATGGGAGACGTAGGTCATGGTTTGAATAACTTCAAATATACCGCTGGTCTGGAGAAAGGAAAGCACAAAGGTTTTGCTTGGCATGATGGTGATTTTTACAAGTGGATGGAAGCATCTTCTTATGTGTATGCACAAAACAAAGATCCAAAAATTCTAAAGCAATTGGATGATATCATTGCGATTATTGCAAAAGCACAAATGCCAAATGGATATTTACAAACAACGATTCAATTAAGCGATAATAAGATTGATCCTTTCGAAAATCGTAAGTACCACGAAATGTATAACAGTGGTCACTTGTACACCAGTGCTTGTATTCATTACAGAGTTACAGGAAAAAGAAACTTCTTGGATATTGCTGTAAAGCATGCAGACAATTTGTATTCTGTTTTCTTTCAAGACACGAAACAATATGCTCGTTTTGGATTCAACCAAACTCAAATCATGGGGTTAGTAGAATTGTATCGTACTACAAAAGATAAAAAATACTTAGAATTAGCAGAGAAATTTATCAACCGTAGAGGTACTAATGGAATCGAAGAGAACTCAACTACCAAAGGATATCCAGTAGGAGACATGGTTCAAGAATATACACCTTTACGTAAATCTACAGAAGCAGTAGGACACGCCGTATTGGCATTGTATTACTATGCTGGTGCTGCCGATGTAGCTGCAGAAACAGGTGAAAAAGCATTAGTTGATGCCTTAGACAGACTTTGGGAAAATGTTACCGAAAAGAAAATGTATGTTACTGGAGCGGTAGGCCAAACGCACTACGGAGCTTCGACTAACAGACAAATGATTGAAGAAGGTTTCATCGACGAATACATGATGCCAAATATGACAGCCTACAACGAAACTTGTGCTAATATTTGTAACTCCATGTTCAGTTACCGTATGATGGGATTGAACGGAAAGTCAAAATATGCCGATGTAATCGAAAATGTATTGTTCAATAGTGCACTTTCAGGAATTAACCTTGCAGGGGATAAATATTATTATTCAAACCCATTGCGTAAAATTCATGGTTCTAGAGATTACACCAAAATGAATACAGAATACCCAGAACGCCAATCGTACTTAGAGTGTTTCTGTTGTCCTCCAAACTTAGTGCGTACAATTGCACAAGTATCAGGATGGGCGTATAGCTTATCTGACAATGGTGTTTCTGTGAATTTATATGGTGGAAATATTTTGGATACTAAACTGGTAGATGGTTCTAAATTAAAATTAGAGCAAGTATCCAACTATCCTTGGGATGGTAATGTAAAGTTGACCGTTAACGAATGTAAAAAAGGAGCATTCGAAATGTTGTTACGTATTCCAAATTGGGCCAAAGGAAGTAAAGTAATGGTAAATGGTGCTGATGCAGGTGTTGAAGTTGTAGCAGGTGAATTTGCTAAAATTGACAGAAAATGGAAAAAAGGTGACGTAGTTACTCTTGAAATGCCAATGGAAGTTACGTACATGGAAGGTAACGGACGTATCGAAGAAGTTCGTAACCAAGTAGCTGTAAAAAGAGGTCCAGTTGTTTACTGTGCTGAATCTACAGATTTACCAAAAGGAACAAGTATCTTGGATGTTTATCTTTCTGGAGACAATAAATTTGACGTAAAATACCGTCCGGAATTATTAGGCGGAGTTACTTCTATCACCGCAGACATGATGATTCGTAAAGACAAAGAATCAAATGATATGTATCACGCAGTTTCAAAACCAGTTTTAGAAAGCACTAAAGTTTCTTTAGTACCGTATTACACTTGGTCAAACAGAGGTGATTCTGAAATGTCAGTTTTCTTACCAATTATCTGGAAATAAGATTTTTTAAAGTTGGTTTAACTTTTAAAACGTTGATAGTAGCAATACTGTCAACGTTTTTTTTTGCATATCCTTATACTATTTTGGGCGTGACCCTCCGTAAAAACTACGGGTCGGGCTATACATTACAAGTCCTCAACAAGTTCCGCTATCGCTACACTTGTTTGCGGGCTTTCCATTTCTATCCCTCACGCAAAAAAATAGTGTACCACATTCAAAGGAACTAAAGATTAGCTTATAAATTGAAATTATGAATAACGAGTTCGTCACTTTGAGGTATGATTTTTTTTCAAAAAACGTAATATAAAATGAAGTTATTTATATGTTTATACTTTTAGTTCCCTTCTTGAGAGGGGTTATGGGTGTGTTTTTTTAAGTATTTGTAAATTAATTATTTAATGTAAAAAGTCAATGGTAGTCTTTTTATGTAGTGAAACGGAATAAAAATGTATCGAGAAGTCGTATTATTTCAGCTAAAGTTCTCGATCTACTTTTATCTCCAAAAGCTATCGCATTTGAAGACAAAACCACTAGAACTGACGTGTGCCAAAAAGTGTTTTGAGTATAGTTTTAATAGTAAATTTTATTTGGATTAAAATCCCTACAATTTCTCTAATCCGTGTTCCAAAAAGCCTGCTAGGAAACTTACTATTTTAAAACCTTGCGCCTTAGCGTCTTTGCGGTGAAAAGTTCTAAATGGAATTAATAAAATTGGTCAAATTAATATCCCGCTCCAAGTTCATCTTTTTGCGCAATCTATGGCGAGCAACATGTACGCTCCCTAGCGAAATCCCTAATAAATGAGCCATTTCTTTGCCCGAAAAGTTCAGCTTGATCAAAGCACATACTTTTAAGTCTGCAGCGCTTAAATCAGGTGATTGTTCTTGAAGTCTATCGTAGAAATGCTCGTTCAGTTCCATAAACTGATTGTTGAAAGAATCCCATAAACTAACCGAATTTTTTTCGAGTTGCTGAATCACTTTTTTGGTATTGTTGTCAGTAGTTGCATTTTCAAGATGGGATTTCAAGGTCTGAATGATTTCTTCCTTTTCGATTAATTGAAGCATATTGGCAGTCAGTTCCTTATTTTTAAGTTCGATTTGTTTTTTGGTGATTTGCTCCTCTTTTTGATGTTTTATAGTTCTCAATTTGCTACGAAAAATCAATCCTAAGATGATAGCAACTAGAATAATTCCAAAAAAGAAAAATCGGAAACGAAACAAAGCTTGATTCTGTTTTTCTATTTTTAAATTTTGATCTCGAAGTTGGTTATTTTTGTTTTGCAACTGATCTTTATACCTGTTTTTAATAGTCAAAAAACCTTGAGTATCTTCATTTCTAGGGTTCAGATAAGTATCGTTTATCAATTTAGATTCTTGCAAATTGAGGTAAGCATTTTTATAATCGTTCATTTTAGATAACAAATCAGCATAACGTAAAAAGATAAAAGAACGGTAAAAGGTGTTCTCACCATTGCTATCTTTTATTTGGAGGGCTTTTTCGAAATAGTTCTTAGCTGCTGAATGATTGTTTTGTCGCTCATAATTAATAGCCGTTCTACAATACAAAATCATAAAAAAGCTATTGTCTGTAACGCCTAGTTGTCCGTTGGCTTTCAAAGCGTCCATACGGTTGCAGAGGTTCACAAGTAAGTCCAAAGCTTCTTTAAATTGCGAATTAAATTCCAATTCGGAAACTACTTTTTCATCCAAGTACAATTTATAAATCGGATCAATTTTAAATTTCTTAGCTAGTGATTCACAAATTGCAATTTGTTTTTTTAGTTCCGATACATTTTTTATTCGCTGATAATACATCGCCAAATTGTAATGAGAACGATACAATTGAACATGACTAGCCGAATCTTTCACATTAACTTTTGAATAATAGTCATGTGCTTTCTTAAAATGTTCTCCAGCTTCTTCATCTTGTTTGAACAGAAAATGAAGGGTACCAAACTCTTCATGCGCTTTGGCAATCAATAAAGGGTTTTTGAATTCCTGAGCAATAAACAATGCTTCTCCAGAATTGACAAAAGAATCTCTGTAGGCTAAACCTGCTCGATCCGCAGCACTTAATGAAATTAAAGTTTTAATGATAAGGCTGGTATCTTTCTTTATAAGTGCTTCTTTATGTTTCTTTTTTAGTAAATCAATCGCATTTTTGGGATTCGATTGATAGCTAATTAATCCTTCTGCAGTATAGCTTTTAAATTGTTGTGCATTTACCCATGTAAGGTTATTGAAAATGGTAAGTAATGTAATATAAAGATAGATGTATTGGTTTTTAATACTACTTAAGGTCTTCATAAATAAGGTTTTGTTGGTTGTTTGGCGAAATTACAAAATAAGTCATAAGTTAATATTTTTTTAGCTTAAAATTGCTTGATGTTAAGTTTTTGTAAGCCATTTTTTTTATGAAAATGGTATGGTTGTGTGTAGTTTTGTAATGCATTAACAACCATTTTTAATTATAACCTAAATGAAATTAGCTGTTTTACTTTTTACTTTTTCATGTTGCTTTTCGATTACGATAAAGGCACAACAAAAACCAAACATTTTATTTATAGGTATAGACGACCTCCGACCAGAACTAGGTTGCTATGGTTCTGATGAGGCTATTAGTCCAAATTTAGATCATTTGGCAACTCAAGGTTTGTTGTTTAATAAAGCCTATTGTCAGCAAGCCATTTGTGGACCTTCACGGGCTAGTTTATTAACAGGTTATCGACCTGAAACAAGTGGTGTTTTTCATAATTATATCAAATTCAGGGAAGCGAATGCCGATGTGATTACGCTTCCACAGCAATTTAAGAACAATGGATACGAAACTGTTTATTTTGGTAAAATATTTCATCACGGCGATCTAGACGATCAGCTATCGTGGAGTATTCCTCCAAGCAAAGAAAGAGGACCAGGTGGTTATCAGTTGGCTGAAAACATAGCGTTGTCGAAAAAAAATCTTAAGGATATGACTGAAAAGTATGGCGCCCAAGCGAAATTAGGTTTGGGTAGTGGTCCTGCTTATGAGTTTGCGGATGTTCCAGATGATGGTTATGGAGATGGATTTAATACCAATCTAGCTATTGGACAGTTAAAAGAGCTAGTTAAGAACAAAGACAAACCTTTCTTTTTAGGTTTGGGATTTCATAAACCGCATTTGAACTGGACTGCTCCTAAGAAATACTGGGATTTGTATGATGAAAAAAACATTCATCTGAGTACACAAGTTAACGGACCAAAAGATGGTGCTGCGATGGGATTGCATGCTTCTTTTGAATTGCGAACCCGTTATGATATTCCGAAAGAAGGGGATATAAGTCCGGAACAAGCTATCAAATTAAAACATGCTTACCTAGCCTGTGTGAGTTATGTAGATGCGCAAATCGGAAAAATGATTGGTGCATTGGAGGATGCAGGTGTTCGTGACAACACCATTATTATTGTGTGGAGTGACCACGGTTGGCATTTGGGCGAAATGGGTATTTGGGGAAAAGCAACCGATTATGAAATTGCCACTAGAGTACCACTTATGATTTGGACACCCGATATGCCGAAAGGAAGTAGAGGGAAAACCTCCGAAGCTTTGGTTGAATTGGTAGATATGTATCCTACTTTATGTGAATTGGCCGGAATTGAAACACCAAAACACGTAGAAGGACAAAGTTTTGTTCCCTTGTTGAAACAACCGAATAAAAAATGGAAAGCGGCTGCTTTTAGTCAGTTTCCGGATCCCGCTTTGCGCGAATGGGGAGCTTATCCTTTGCGTGACGGAATGCGACAAACTTTTTTTGAACCTTTGATCGAGAAAGTGGAGCAAAGAATAATAGACCAGCAAAAGGAAAAATGGAATAGAGAATTATTCGAAAATGACTTAATGGGATATACCATGAGAACCCAACGGTACAGACTAATTGTTTGGAAAGACACGAAACATCCCAAAGAAAAACCCTTGTATGTAGAATTGTACGATCATAAAAAAGATCCAACAGAAACAGTCAACATTGCTACTGCAAATCCTAAAGAAGTAAACCAACTTTTGAAACAATTTGAAAAAGGTTGGAAAGGAAACCAAGCAAAATAAATTAACCAAACTACGATTATGAAAAGAAGAGATTTTTTAACCAAAGGAACACAAGGTGCTATTGCGGCTGCGGCATTAATTCCGCTAGGAGTTAGTGCAACTCCAACAGAAAGCCCCTTGCAAGTAGATGATTTAGGCGATAGAAAAAAAGACAATTGGCTAGACGTAGGGAGTGGAAAAAAAATAAAACCCCAACGCAAAATAACCAAAGAATTTGATGTGGTTGTTCTTGGCGGTGGTGCTGCTGGTATTTGTGCCGCAGTTGCTGCAGCTCGTAATGGAGCCAAAACAGTATTAGTGCAAGACCGTTCGGTTTTGGGAGGTAATGCTTCTAGTGAAATCCGAGTGCATTTGAACGGTGTAAACCATCTAAAGGGTGGCTTGCCAGAACGTGAAACCGGAATTATAGAAGAATTATTATTGCTCAACCGCTTTGATAATCCGCAAGCTTCGTTTCCTGTTTTTGATCATGTGATGTATGATTTTGTGGTACGAGAACCCAATTTAGAATTAATGCTGAACACCCAAGCGGTAGAAGCAAAAATGTCTGGAAATAAGATAAAAAGTGCCCGTTGCTGGCAATCCAATACCGAAACGGAGATTACTATTAAAGCTCCAATTTTTATTGATTGTTCTGGTGATGGTTTATTGGCAGCAACTGCAGGAGCAGAATACCGTACTGGTCGTGAAGCATCGTCTGAATTTGGTGAAAAATATGCGCCAAAAGTAGCCGATGGTTGGCAAATGGGAGCTTCGATATTGATGTCGTCCAAAGATATGGGAAAACCTATGCCTTATTCTCCACCTTCTTACGCCATTCGGTACAAAGCCGAAATTGCTCATAAAAAAAGATACATCAAAGGGTTTGATGAAGGCATTTGGTGGGTAGAAGTAGGAAGCGAGCACGATATTATTGCTGACCAAGAAATCAATCGCCATAAATTAATGGGCTATTTACACGGTGTTTGGGATTACATAAAAAATTCTGGTAATCATCCGGAGTCTATAAACTACGCATTGGATTGGGTAGGAACGTTGCCGGGTCGTAGAGAATCTCGTCGTTTTATAGGTGATCATATTTTGTCTGAAACAGATATGACAGGGCACAAACATTTTGAAGATGCCATCGCTTTTGGAGGTTGGTCATTAGACGAACACAATCCGGGTGGAATCGAAAATCCATCGGAGCCGCCAAGTTATTTTCACGAAGATTTTACAGAAATTTATGAAGTTCCGTTTCGTTCTTTATATTCAAAAAATATTGATAATCTACTATTTGCAGGTCGTAACGTGAGTCAAACGCATATTGCACTTTCGTCCTCACGCATTATGGCAACTTGCGCTTTGATGGGACAAGCGGTGGGAACAGCTGCTACTATTTGTGTACAGAAAAACGTAAGTCCACGAGATATTTCGAATAAGTTTATAAATGAATTACAAGAGCAATTGTTGCGAGACGATGCTTTTATTCCGATGCGTCCTGCAAATGACGCACTAGATTTGGCCAAAAAAGCAAGTTTAATATTTGCTTCTTCAACACTTTCAGGTGATGCCAAATTGTTGAATAATGGTTGGTCTCGTGATATCAATAACAAAATTCATCATTGGGAATCAGACGGACTCAATGCCGAGCTGCAAATGGAATGGGAAAATCCAATTGATTTATCCACAGTTGAAATTAAGTGCGATACCAATGTGAAACGAAATATTATGATGCGAAAAGACCAGCGTCATGATAAAATTTACACCAATACAGTTCCAGAAGAAATGTTGAAAGCAGCCGATTTGGAAGCAAGAGTAAACGGTTCTTGGATTAAATTGGGAACATTAGATAATAATAAAAGGCGATTGATTAAGTTCAAATTTGATAGCGTTAAAACAACGGCTATTCGATTAAAACTGAAAGAAACCTATGGAAAGAAAACGGTGAAGCTGTTTGAAGTTCGTTGCTATGCTTAGGATGTTTTTTTGAAACACATAGATTCATAGATCTTACTTTGCGCATAAAAAAGGCGTTTCACTTTCAGAGTACACATGGATTGGAATGTGAGCAGCGTTTATTCTCGAATCCGTCAGTTCGAGTGTTTTTATGTAGTGAAACGGAATAAAAATGTATCGAGAAGGCGTCTTGTTTCCGCAAAAGTTCTCGATACACTTTTTTATCCAAAAGCTATCGCATTTGGATGAAAAAGCACTCGAACTGACGTGTGCCAAAAATTATTTAGAGCATTGATTTATATTGCTGTGAAAATTGCTGCGATTTCTATAATTTGTGAAATCTGTGTTTGCAGTTAGTCTTCATCTTAAACTTTTATTAGAATGCAAAGTCTTATATAAAGAATCCATAATTTTAAAACATGATTTTTATAAACCTCATAATCGCTCTTTTGTTTCCTCCAAGCTCGCAAGTAGTCTGGAACAAATACCAGATTAATGGGTTTACGCAAGGCACGACCTATTCTGTTACCTACTATGCGCAGGAAAGTAGCGTGAATGAAAGTCAATTGGATAGTATTTTTAATCGAATAGATGCCTCATTGTCGATTTATGATCAGCAATCTTTGATCAGTCAATTCAATAATTCGAATGATTGCGTACTTATGGATTCGCATTTTAAAAATGTAATCCAGCGTTCTCAGGAAATTTATCAGGATACCGATGGATTGTTTGATATTACCGTTTTGCCATTAATGGAAGCTTGGGGTTTTGGAAAAAAAGGAATTGTTCCAACAGAGCCAAATGTGGAATTGATAAAAGAAGTGCAGCAAAACATAGGCACTAATCTTTTGAAAATAAAAGGCAATTCACTTTGGAAGAAAAACCTGAAAATAAGAATTGATGTCAACGGTATTGCGCAAGGTTATTCTGTAGATGTGGTCGCTGATTTTTTGGAACAAAAGAAAATAGTAAATTATTTGGTCGAAATAGGTGGTGAGATTCGAATAAAAGGTAAACGACAACCCAGTGGCGAGTTAATGAAAATCGGAATTGAATCGCCAACAAATCACGAGCATTTGCCAAAATCCTATCAAAAAATAGTTAGCATTCCAGAAGGTGCGATTACGACCTCTGGGAATTATCAGAAATTCTATGAAAACAAAGGAAAAAAAATCGCTCACTTAATGAATCCAAAAACAGGTTATCCTATTCAGAATGATTTGATAAGTGTGACCGTTTTTGCCCCAGATGCTATTACGGCCGATGGTTATGACAATGCGCTAATGGCAATGGGATTGAAAAAAGCGTTTCAATTTGTTTCGAAAAGAAAGAAGTTAGAGTCTTATTTTATTTACAAAGATGAAAATGGCGTGGTGAAAGATACAGCTACAACAGGTTTTTATTCTTTTATAGATAAAAATGAATATTGAATAGAAAGAGACATTTTATATATGAGTACAGACAAAGACAGCAAATTTCTATTCTAATTTTAAAAAATCATTCGCAATACCCTTTTAAATATGTTTCAAACTAACAGTTATACTTCTTGTAAATCATTTTTTATATTCCTTTTTGTTTTACTAGGAGTGGCTTTGCGTGCGCAAACGCCTATCACTAAGGAAATCGTACACGATATTGCGATTATTCACGAAGGACTGAGTTTTACCGAAAAACAAAAAGGCAAATTGATTGAATTGCAAGATGCAAACGGTTTGGCGTTTCAGTATTATATGGATGTCGAATCGGTGATTTGTTTGGATCATAAATGCAAAATAGTGCAAGTACGCTTGTTTTGGGACAAATTAGGATTCTACAATCGGTATGAAATGGCCAAAGGCATTGTATTAGAAAAGACAGATGGAATTTCGTTTACTGAAGCCGACTATAAAAAGCTAGACAAAATATTGGCGGATAGAGATTCCGGTTTGAAAGAATATTATCAAAACCAAAGGCATCTTGCTGCTCACGGAAGCGAAGGATTAATTGAACTTGATGGCGCCACAGGAGCAACTTCTGGCATTGATGAAAATTCGATTGTCAAAGGAGCAGCCTGGACGAGTTGCACGCTTTGGCATTGGGCCAATGGTGAGATTTTTGAGGTAATAAGAAAACAAACCGCCAAAGAACTAGCAACCGAAACCTTGGTGCAATCCTTGCGTCAGGAAAATGAAAAGTACCGTCGTTTTATCATTAATGAATTGATCAACAGAAAGGCTTATGACCCCAAAACTGTTTCGGTGGTTTTGCAAGAAATAGGCAATGTTCCGTCGTTGTCAAGGCTGTTGATGGATTATATCGAAAAAGCCCCTTCGGACGTTTATTTTGATGCTATCAAGAAACTATATGTTAGCTCGGACAAATCTTATCGAGTGATTTTTTTGAGTTCGTTACTTGATTTTGTGAAACCTGATTCGGTTCCTTATTTTGAATGGGCTACCAACCAATTAGCGGCTGTTGATTCTTTTCAAGAGTTGCAATTGCTGTTTCGAATATTAGACAAACAAAAACCACTTTCCACCAATGCCATTGAGAACACGGTCAAATTATTAGACCATGCACAGTTTTTATTGGCTCGTTCGTCTTATTATTTTCTACAAAATAAAATAGTAACTGAAGGTCAAAAAGCGCAACTGGATCTTTTCCAGAAAAAAAATGGGGAACGTTTGTAGGGTTTTACGTGAGGGATTGGAGCGGTATCCTTTTTGGGCTGGCTTTTTTGCCAGACTAAAAAGATATAGCGGAATGCCCGACCTGCGTTTTTTAGCGGGGCACGCCCAAATTAAGATCATGTGGTTGCTTTCGGATTAATAATTAGAAATAGTCTCTTTTAATTTGTAAATTGAAAGAGGAAAATGAAGCTGATTTTGGTTGTGTTTCCTGTTTTTGTATTTAGAAAATACCTTTTGTACTATAAGAGACAACATATTTACTGATGAACACATGTTTTGTATGGTATTGTTAAATCTTTACAATTCTATAAATTAACCTCAGATTTTATGATTAAGCAGAATTCATTATTTGCAACATCCTTAGTTTTTCTTTTTGTAGTTACCTTTTCATTAATGGGTACAAGTCAAACTAGAAAAGGAAATTCCCTTTACTTTGATAGTAGTATCGCTGCTGATGCTACGCCAGTAGTTTTAGCACAGTTTATGGCAGCAAAAAACAATCCTTTTTCTGAAATAAAATTTGAAAAAGGAACCTATCATTTCTACCCTGATAAAGGGTTCGAAATATATGCGGAGTTATCTAATCATAATAATGGTTTGGCCAAAACGGCTTTCCCGATATTCAATATGAAAAATGTGACTATTGATGGTCAGGGTTCTACGTTTATTTTTCATGGAATTATTATTCCGTTTTCTGTTGAGAACTCAGAGAATATTAAGATTGTAAATCTGTCTATTGACTGGGGAATGGCTTTTCATAGTGAAGGTTTGGTTGTTGCAAATGATGTTGCTAAAAAGACTTTTGATATGCAAATTTCAAATGAGTATCCCTATGAAATAAGAAATGGTCAGTTGGTTTTTATTAAGGATTATTATGAGCACAGTATAGGGCAATCGATCCTGTTTGACCCGAAAACAAAAGGGGTTACTTATGACACCGAATCCTATACTTCATTGACTACGAGAACGAGAACAAAACTTCAAAATGGAGTTAAAGACATTAAACATAAATATGCAGTTGATCCTAGATCTCCAGAGAATTCTAGAGTAGGAATGGAGGATAAATTGACTACGGTACAATTAAAACCAGGATTGGTTAGAGTCTCTGGACATACCAAAAAAATTCCTGAAATTGGAAATATCATGACTATGAAGGGGGAACAGGGAGAAAACCGTTTGGCACCTGCGTTCCATGTCGTTTCTACTAAGAATTTTGTAGCTACAAATGTGGATGTACATCATGCTGGTGGAATGGGAATTATTGTCGAAAACAGTGAGAATATCACTTTGGATGACTTTAATATTACGCCATCAAACGGTAGAATTATTTCGACCACGGCCGATGCTACACACTTTGTAGGCTGTAGAGGAAAAATCGAAATCAAGAATAGTACCTTCAATAATCAACTAGACGATGCGGTAAATGTACATGGTACGTATCAAGAAGTTGTTGACCTTTTGGGAGATAATAGAATCGGAATTAAAGTGGGACATTACCAACAACAAGGTTTTAGTATTGGGGTTCCCAATGATGAAATTGGATTGGTGAACTTGCATCATTCTTTTTTTGAATATGGAAAGCTGACATTGAAATCTATCGAAAAAATCAATAGTCGTTACCAGATTATTACGTTTAATGAAAAAGTACCTGCAAGTTTAAAAGTGGGGGATTATATTGAAAATCTTACTGCCTATCCAGAATTATTGGTTCAAAATTGTATTATTACAAGAAACAGAGCGAGAGGATTATTGCTTTCGACTCCACGAAAAATTGTGGTGGAGAACTGTACTTTTAGTACCGAAATGGAAGCGATTTTAGTTCCTGTAGAAAGTGGTTATTGGTACGAATCAGGAAGTGCATTGGATTTGACTATTCGAAACAATACCTTCCAAGATTGTAATATTAGTGGATTGAATCGTGGAATTATTCGTTTTGAAACCGATGATGAAAGTCATAATATTGCCTTCAAAAATATTGTAATCGCAGATAATAAAATCAACCATTTTGATAACTGGATACTGGAAGTCAATAATACAGATGGGCTGAAATTTACTGGAAATACGATTACCAATTCGGGAACCTATAAAATCTTGTTTCCTGAGAATCCAGCTTTTTCGATTAAAACATCAAAGAATATCATTTTCGAAAAAAATAAATACCAAGGCAAAGCCAAAGAGATTTTGAGAACAGATGGATCTGTTCCAGGTTTGAAATTTAAATAGTGAACTAAAAACTAAAATAGAATGAAAATTTTATTACAAATGATTGCGATTGCGACACTATCTGTCGCAAATGTTACAACGCAGGCACAAAGTAAATCTAAACCGAATGTTATTTATATTTTGGCAGATGATTTGGGTATTGGAGATTTAAGTTGTTATGGACAAAAGAAATTTGACACACCCAATATTGATAAACTAGCGGCTAGAGGAATCAAATTTACGCAGCATTATAGCGGTTCTGCGGTTTGTGCACCCTCACGTTCTACTTTGATTACTGGTCAGCATACAGGACATACTTCGATAAGAGGAAATGTAGAAAGAGGTGAAGATCTTGAAGGGCAAGTAGCAATGGACGGGAGTGTAGTGACGATTGGCGATGTATTCAAGAATGCAGGTTACACCACGGGCGCTTTTGGAAAATGGGGATTAGGGTTTATAGATTCAGAAGGAGATCCATTGAATCAAGGTTTTGATGAGTTTTATGGTTATAATTGTCAACGTAAAGCACACCGTTATTTCCCCCCTTATTTATGGCACAATAAAGAAAAAGTATTCTTGAAAGGAAATGATTACATACAGAAAGTAACGTACGCACCTGATGAAATTCAGAAAGCAACTTTGGATTTTATTACTAAAAACAAAAAGAAGCCATTCTTTGCTTATGTGCCGTTTGTATTACCACATGCAGAAATCATTTCGCCAGAAGATGCTGTCTTTAATAAGTTCAAAGGGAAGTTTAAAGAAGACAAACCTTTTAAATTACCTCACAATTATTTGTCTGATTATGGACCAAATATTGATGAAACGAAATATGCTTCACAGTTGGCACCGCACGCTGTTTATGCCACAATGGTAACTCGTTTGGATATTTATGTTGGTGAAATCATGGCCAAATTGGATGAATTAGGAATCGCTGATAATACTTTAGTGATTTTTACAAGTGATAACGGTCCAGCAAATGAAGGGGGAGCAGATCCAGATTTCTTTAACGGAACTGCTGGTTTAAGAGGGGTAAAAAGAGATTTATACGAAGGTGGAATTCGCGCTCCGTTTATTGCCGTTTGGCCAAATAAAATTAAAGCAGGAATAACCTCAGATGTTATTTCGGCATTTTGGGATATGAAACCAACCTTTGCAGCGATCGTTGGTGAAAAGAAAATTGGAGTTACCGATGGCGTTTCATTATTACCTACTTTTTTGGGTACAAAAGATCAAAAGCAACACCCTTATATGTATTGGGAATTTCCACAAGCAGGTGGTCGTAAAGCTGTTCGTTTAGGGAATTGGAAAGGGGTTATTTATGATATTGCTAAAAAAGACAAACCAGAGTTTGAATTATACAATTTAGCTAATGATCAAGCTGAAACAAAGAATTTAGCGAAGGACAACCCAAAAATTGTGGACGAAATGTTGGCAATCATGAAGAATGAACATACGGATTCTCCTTTGTTCCCATTCAAATAAAAGTTAGAAATTAGTAGTTTGGTTTCTTTAAAACGATCCTGTTGGCTTTGGCCTTCGGGGTCGTTTTTGTTTTATAGAATACAGATTTAGAAATTTCAAGGTAAGGAAGTCGGAAATTAAACTTTCAATCAGCGGCAAAAAAAACACTAATTTTGGGTAATCAGTTATAACTATAATTTATGTCATTCAAACATCTTTTTAAAGCCAAATTAAACTGGTTTTCGTATAAAAAAGAAACGACCAGGTTTGTAAAGAACCACACTATTGCTATCGAAGGTAAGGAAATTTTGAATGTTTCGGCAGCCAAAGTATTTAAGGGAGATCCGAGTTTATTCAATCCCGAAGATTTATTGTTAAGTAGTGTCGTTTCTTGTCATATGATGTCCTATTTGTATGTATGTAGCCAAAACGGAATTGACGTTGTCTCTTATTCAGATACTGCCGAAGCGACATTAGAAGTGATCGAAAATGGTTCAGGTAGATTTATAGAAGTAAAGTTGTTTCCCAAGGTTATCATTCTTCAGAAAGATAAAATAGCATTGGCGAATGAGTTGCATACCAAAGCAAATGAGTTGTGTTTTATTGCCAATTCTTGTAATTTTTCAATAGTACACGAAGCACATTGCGAAGTGGGAGAGTGAAGTTTTTTGTCGACAATTCGTATAATGGAATATATATGTTACCTGATTTATCAACGGAGTACCTTACTACTTTTTTTGACTGTCCAATTGAAATGAGAAAATCATTTACACCACAAATTTAATCGAAAACCTACATAAAAAAAACCGGATAAATTAGCTTTACCTATAGATCATAAGGTTCTGAAATCTTTTTTTTTATTTTAAAAGGAGTAGCAAAATAATGACCAATATCCATTAAAAATAAGGAAATTACTTTGAATAAATACTCCATATATATACTAGAAGTACTGAGTTTTCAACTGATATACTTTTTTAGAGAGTGCTCTTAGTAAAACAAAACGTCTTACTTGACTAAAATAAGACGTTTTGTTTAATATATTTATTTCTTTTCTTCATTGTTTAATTGATCATCCCAGTCGGGCTTCTCTCCTTTAAATTTTTGAGTATCTTCATCATAATTTTTATCGTTTTTTAATACATCTTCAAAGTCTTTATATTCGTGTTTTCTCATATCACTTCTATGATCTGAACCTTTTTGATTAGGTTTTTGCGGATTCTGATTCTGTGAGTTCATGGCTATACGTTTTTAAGTTATGATAAAGTTACGTTTTATATAGTGGTTTGTCTTATAGAATTAGCTTTAATAGTTGTATGATTTTAAATAGGTGTTTTTGCGCACATAATTAATTTACAATAATTTACATAGAGACGCAACTTGCGCTGTTCATCTGAAAAAACAGGAAGGTTGTACTTTAGAGCTCTCATTACTTCCTTGACTTCTATCGCTCGAAGCGTAATTACTGTCACTTTGAAATTATTTCTTTTTTGATTAATTTTTGCGATAGTGTTTAATTTGCCTTAAAGCCAATGCGCTATTAAATTAATATATTTGTAATAAAAAAATATGCGTCATTTTTTTGTTTTCCTAGTATTAGTTTTTACATTTTTAGTTGTGAGTTGCAGTTCCATAAAAGTAAAAGACAAGTCTTATTTGACTTCTTCAGTAACTACAGAAATTAGTTCACCCAAGCTAAATGTTTTTATACCAAGAAAGATAAAGAGTGATGCTCCAGTTTTAATTTTTGTTCATGGAGGTTACTGGAACAGCGGTCGAAAAGGCACCTACGATTTGATGGGACGTAATTTTGCTAGTAAAGGTGTTGTTACCGTTATTCCGGATTATACGTTAAGCCCAGCCGCTAGTTATGAAGAAATGACCCAACAAATTGCAGCTGTCATTAAATGGGTGCAAGCCAATGCCCAGGAATACAAAGGAAATCCCAAACAAATTTTTATAACTGGACATTCAGCAGGCGGGCACTTAGCAGCACTTGCGGTTATGAATCCTAAATATGGAATTGACCCAAAAACAATTTCGGGAATCATACTCAATGATGCTGCAGGATTGGATATGCATTATTATCTACAAGAAAATCTACCAACAGAAGAGCATGACTACATAGCAACCTGGACCAAAAATCCAGAAGTTTGGAAAGCTGCTTCTCCTATTTATTTTATAGATAAAAATACGCCTCCTTTATTGATTTATATGGGAGAGAAAACCTATCCGTCTATAAAAGTGACTAATGATCGTTTTCTGGAAGCTTTACATCCTTTTCAACCGAAAGTAACTCCAATCTATTTGAATAAAAAACATGTTCCAATGGCAACTCAGTATTTCTGGCCTTGGAGCGATCGTTTTGATGAGGTGATAGATTTTATGAAGCTTCACGGGAAGTAAAGTGATATTGTTTTAGCAGAGATTTACAAAAAGTTTTATCATGTCATTGCCTTTTCAAAAACCAATATTCAATTCTATCCCAATTTGCGTGAGGGATGGGAGCGACATCCTTTTTGGTTAGGCTTTTTTGCCTGACCAAAAAGATATAGCGTACAGCCCGACTGCATGCCCGAAAAAGAGCCTCTTAGCGCAAACAACGTAGCTCTTTTTTGGGGATGGAGGCACGCCCAAATTTTTATTATAGCCACAAAAAAAAGCGGTAAACCTAAATTTACCGCTTTCGTATTTTTGAATCTTGAAATTATTTGTTTTCAATCCATTTTCTAGCATTAACAAAGGCTTCATGCCAAGGCGAAACTTCGTCGTTTCTATCGGCTGGATAGTTTGCCCAGTTCCATTGGAAAGTAGAGCGCTCAATGTGAGGCATCATCACCAAGTGACGACCTGTTGTGTCGCATAGCATTGCAGTGTTATAGTCAGACCCGTTTGGATTGGCTGGGTAGCTGTCATAACCGTAAGTACCAACGATGTTATAGTTTTCTTCGGCTAAAGGCAAATTGAATTTCCCTTCTCCATGTGATACCCAAACACCCAAAGTGCTTCCTGCCAAACTCGATAACATTACCGATTTGTTTTCGTTTACCGTAACCGAGGTAAAGATACTCTCATGTTTATGACTGTCGTTGTGCAGCATTTTTCCGTGTACTTCGTGTTCTGGATTGATTAATTCCAATTCCATAAACAATTGACAACCGTTGCAAATCCCTACTGAAAGGGTGTCTTCTCTTTTGAAGAAGTTTTTCAAGGCAGAATTTGCTTTTTCGTTGTACAAGAAAGCACCCGCCCAACCTTTAGCAGAACCCAAAACATCTGAATTAGAGAAACCTCCAACAACACCAATGAATTGAATGTCTTCCAAATTTTCGCGACCTGAAATCAAGTCGGTCATGTGAATGTCCTTTACATCAAATCCCGCTAAATACATTGCGTTTGCAAATTCACGTTCAGAATTACTTCCTTTTTCACGAATTACTGCTGCAATAGGACGTGGTTTTGACCCGTCGATTACTGGTTTCTTTCCTGTGAAATGCGCAGGGAAAGTGTATTTTAATACTTGGTTTTTATAATTGTCAAAACGTGCTTGCGCCGTTCCGTTTTTAGTTTGTTTTTGATCTAAAAGGAAAGAAGTTTTGAACCAGATGTCTCTGTATTTCGCAATGTCTAATCCACAAGGACCGAAATCTAAAATTCCGTTTGTAGTTGCTGTTCCTAATTTGAAGAACTCCACACCGTTTTTATTCAATAGCGCTTCGGCAGTAGCATCATTTTTGACTTGGAAAACCACTGCGATATTTTCGGCAAAAAGGTATTTGATGATGTCTTTTTCAGCGAAAACGGAGAAGTCAATTTTTGCTCCTAAGTTCACATCTGCAAAACACATTTCCAATAAAGTTGTAATCAAACCACCACTTCCGATATCGTGACCTGCTAGAATTTGGTTGTCACCAATTAATTCTTGTAAGCTGTTGAATGCTTTTTTGAAGAAAGCAGCGTCTTTGATAGTTGGTACTTCAGTTCCAATTTTGTTCAAGGTTTGTGCAAAAGAAGAACCTCCCAATTTGAAGTCGTCTTGTGATAAGTTGATGTAGTAAATAGAGCCACCGTCTTTTTGTAAAACAGGTTCTACCACTTTTTTAATATCGGTACAATTTCCAGCTGCCGAAATAATTACCGTTCCCGGTGCAATTACTTCATCATTAGGATATTTTTGTTTCATAGAAAGCGAATCTTTTCCAGTCGGAATATTGATTCCCAATTCGATTGCAAAGTCAGAACAACCTTTTACAGCTTCGTATAAGCGAGCGTCTTCCCCTTCGTTTTTACAAGCCCACATCCAGTTTGCCGAAAGTGATATTCCGTCCAAACCATCTTTGATAGGCGCCCATACAATATTCGAAAGTGATTCTGCAATGGCAGTTCTACTTCCAGCTACAGGGTCAATCAAAGCAGCGATAGGAGAGTGCCCTATTGAAGTTGCAATTCCTTCTTTACCTAAATAATCCAAAGCCATTACACCACAGTTGTTCAATGGCAATTGCAATGGACCAACACATTGTTGTTTGGCAACTTTTCCTGTAACACAACGGTCCACTTTGTTTGTCAACCAGTCTTTACAAGCAACAGCTTCCAATTGCAATACTTGCTCTAGGTAAGTAGAAATGTTTCTTACGCTATATTCAAGTTCAGTATATTTTCTATCAATTGTTTTGTCTGTAATCACCACTTTTGGTGAACTTCCGAAGAAATCTTCCAAGGCATAATCCATAGGTTTTGCACCGGTAGTTTTTGATTCGAATGTAAAACGGTGATCATCGGTTACATCACCCACTTGGTACATTGGCGAACGTTCACGGTCTGCAATTCGTTGCAAAATGTCAATATCTTTTTTACCAATGACCAATCCCATTCTTTCCTGAGATTCATTCCCGATAATTTCCTTAGCCGAAAGGGTAGGGTCACCAACAGGCAATTTGTCAAGGTCGATTAAACCTCCAGTATCTTCTACTAGTTCAGATAGACAGTTTAAGTGTCCACCAGCACCATGATCGTGAATCGATACGATAGGGTTGATGTCGCTTTCTACCATACCACGAATAGCGTTGGCAGCACGTTTTTGCATTTCTGGATTCGAACGTTGAATCGCGTTCAACTCGATACCAGTACTAAAAGCACCTGTATCTGCAGAAGAAACCGCAGCTCCACCCATTCCAATTCTATAATTTTCTCCACCAAGAATAACTATTTTGTCGCCTACTTGTGGTTTATGTTTGATTGCTTGTTCTAGTTTTCCGTATCCAATTCCACCTGCTTGCATGATGACTTTGTCGAAACCTAACTTGCGAGCGTCTTCTTCATGTTCGAAAGTAAGCACAGAACCTGTAATTAACGGTTGTCCAAATTTATTTCCAAAATCAGATGCTCCGTTGGATGCTTTGATTAAAATATCCATTGGTGTTTGGTACAACCATTTTCTTTCGGTCATAGCATCTTCCCAAGGACGGTTTTCTTCAAGGCGTGAGTATGATGTCATGTAAACAGCCGTTCCTGCTAAAGGTAATGAACCTTGTCCACCTGCTAAACGGTCACGAATTTCACCTCCAGCTCCGGTTGCAGCACCATTGAAAGGCTCTACAGTGGTTGGAAAATTGTGTGTTTCTGCTTTTAACGAAATAACAGAGTCAAAATCTTTAGTTTCATAAAAATCGGCTTTGTCGGCAGTTTTTGGTGCAAATTGTTGCACTTTTGGACCTTTTACAAAAGCCACATTGTCTTTGTATGCGGAAACAATTCCTCCAGGAAATTCCTGTGATGTTTTCTTAATTAATTTGAAAAGAGACGTTTCTTTTTCTTCGCCATCAATTACAAAAGTTCCGTTGAAAATTTTGTGACGACAGTGCTCTGAATTCGCTTGTGAGAAAGCAAAAATTTCTGAATCCGTTAGTTTTCGATTTAATTTAGTAGCTAAATCATTCAAATAACCTTCTTCTTCTGGGCTCAAAGCCAAACCTTCTTGTTTGTTGTAAGCTGCAATATCATCAATTTCTAAAATTCCTTCTGGCTCGACGTTGATGGTGAAAATATCTTGATTTAATTCAAAATATTTTTGAGACAACATAGGGTCAAAATCATTAAAGTCAAGGGTTGATGGTTGGAATTCTTCAATTCTGATGATTCCAGTAATCCCCATGTTCTGAGTAATTTCGACAGCATTGGTACTCCACGGTGTGATCATCGTTGCACGAGGACCAACAAAAAAATCCGTCAATGCGGATTTTTCTATTTTATTTGCATCTGCAAAAAGCCAGTTTAATTTTGATATGTCTTGAGCCGAAATTTCTCCCGAAGTGTCGGGATGCGTTTGTACGGTAAAAACGGTTTTGCTTTGGTTTTCAAAGAAATGAATCATTGTATTGTATTTGATGAATTACGGTGCAAATTTAGTTTAAAAAAGTAGTAACGGCAAGAATCAAAACAAAAGTATTTTTATAATTTTTTAGGAAAATCTTTGCTTTGATAAGCGCCTAGATCGGGTGGTAAAGTTCGCGTTGCACCATTAATATCCATTGGGATTAAATAAGTAGTATTTCCTTTTGCGAAAGCGCTAGAACTATTGTCAATATTGAAATTGTTAAAAGTTGGTTTGTAAAATCCAGGGTCTTTATTTAAAATAATAGCATTGTAATGTACTGGGTCAGTCGTGATTTTATATAACGGATTGGTTGATGAATCAGAGGATTTAATCAAACAATTGTTGAAAATATATTCAAAAGTGGCCCCGTCTTTTTTGCTTAAACTCAGATGATTTGAATACGAACCATAGATAATACAGTTGTTGAAGGTTGCCTTTGTTAGGTTTTTTGCTTCGGGTGTCTCACCTAATTCAAAGTTGTTTACACTAACAGAAGTTGGACTGTTTCCGTTCCAATTGTTGTTAAAAGTACAATGTGTAAATTTGTAATCTCCGCCATAATTACAAGCTAAACTGGCTACGCCTGAGGAATTGATCACGATGTTCTCTCCCTCAATTTTCGCGTTTTTAGCTAAAATCCCATAATTCGTGCAATCATAAATTTGGGTATTTTTGATTGGCATCGTAGTCACTAGATTGTTTTCAATCAGTAAACCTACTGTTGCATTCTTAAGCGTTAGATGATTGATGCTGTTATTTTTGGTTTCATTTCTTAGCCAAATTGTTCCCCATTGCCCAGGAATATCAGAGTATAAAGGTTCTAGACGGTCTCCTTCAAAAATTACTTCTCCTTCGAGTGTTTCTGTGGTTGATGTAGTTCCGTTGATTTTTAAAGTGGCATCTTTGGAGATAATTAGCCCTGAATTTGCGTGAAAATGAACACGTGCGCCAGCGTCAAAAGTGACGGTTTTACCTTCTGGAACAGTGGCATAACCATAAATCACGTATGGTTTTTGATTGGTAAATTTAAGTTCGTTACCATTGATAGGATCATTTTCATTTAGAAAAAAACCATAAGTTTCTTCTCCATCAAGAGTCACTGTTTCGGTAGTACCATTGTTGAGTTTTTGAGGATATAAAAATACGGCATCTTTAATTAAGGTTACTAAGGCGATTTTTTGTTGGTTTGTACCGCTATCAAACTCGATGTTATCAGTGTATAGAAAATCGGTGGGGTTAGCGTCTGCAGTTGTAGCTGTAGTTTCAATAAAAATATAGATGCTGTCTTTGGCTAAAAGAGTGATATTTTCAAATTCTTTTCCTTGCTTTCCAGTCATGCCATCCACTGTCATTCGGTATTTAGAATTTAATCTTTCACCTAATTTTATAGTTGGAATGTTAACGTCATTTTTAGAGTTATTATATACTTTTAAAGTGTAGGTACTTGAACCAATGGTTGAAAAAACCGTATCGAGAAAAATAGTATCTTTAGAAAAAGCTAAATCTCCATTACTAGCCACCGTTTCAAAATCGGAACGACAAGAGCAAATAGAGATGAATATTCCAACTAATACTAAAAAGGTAAATTGACGCATTGATTTAGTTTTTTGTAAAAATAGAAAAAACTAAATCTATTTAGATATGATTTTTACTTTTTAGGATTGAAATCCAAATCTATTTGTTAATTTGCTACTTTAGTTTTACTTATTTTTACAATCATTAAATAAAATACCATGATATTTGATAAAGAAAAGGCATTAGCAGCTTGTAATGCCATTACCAAAAACACATTGATGGAAACATTGGGTATCGAATATGTTGATGTTGCCGAGGGGTTTTTAGTAGCTAGAATGTTTGTAGATTCCAGAGTGCATCAACCTATGGGGTTGCTACATGGTGGTGCTTCAGTAGCATTGGCTGAGAGTGTAGGAAGTACTGCTTCACATTTATTTATTAATACTAAAGAGCAAGAAGTCAGAGGAATCGAAATTTCTGCGAATCATCTTAAAAGTATTCGTGAAGGGTTTGTTTATGGTACAGCAAGAATTATTCATAGGGGTAGAACGATACATCTATGGGAGATAAAAATTACAGATGAAAGCGGAAATTTGATTTCATTGTGTAAATTGTCTAATATTGTTTTAGATAGAAATAACACGAAATAAAAAGTAAACTTTATTAATTTTTCATTTAATAGATAATGTATGATTGATTTTTTTATAAAAGTGAAACAGCAAGAAGCACAACATTTGCCATTCGTAATTTTTAAAAAACCAAACAAGAAAAAATTAATTGGTTTTTTTCAAAAGAATGATCATTTGTATTTTGCAGAGAATTTTAAAGAGCGTGGCTTCGTTTTTGCACCGTTTGAAGGGAGTCAAATGATTTTAATACCTAAAGAGGAATCAGTTAAATGGGAAACAAGGATGCCTTTGTATGATGCTTCTCTGAACTCAGGAATAGATAGGGACAATGATGAAAACCCCTTAGAGAAAGCACGTTTTGAAGCATTAGTTCAGAAAGGGATCGATGCAATAAGTCAAGGTGTTTTTAATAAAGTTGTTTTGTCGCGGGAAGAGATTGTATCTGTGCCTAATTTTGATTTGGTTAAAGTATTTAAGAAATTGATTGAAAATTACCCCACTGGTTTCTGCTATTGTTGGTTTCATCCTAAAATTGGGTTGTGGATGGGGGCAACCCCAGAACGATTATTGAAAGCCAATAAAGATCGGTTTTACACCATGGCTTTGGCGGGTACTAAGATAGGAGATGATGTTGAAAATGCAATTTGGAACCAAAAAGAAAAGGAAGAGCAACAGATTGTAACTGATTTTATACTAGAAAACTTAAAGAATATAACTTCAGAAATAGCTATTTCAAGCCCCTATACTTTACAAGCAGGTAATTTACTACACATTATTACCGACATTGAGGGAGTGATTAACAAACAGTCAAACTTGAATCAAGTAGTGGAAGTTTTACATCCAACGCCTGCGGTTTGCGGTCTCCCCAAAAAAGTAGCTAAAGATTTTATATTAACCCATGAAGGGTATGATAGAAGTTACTATACTGGCTTTCTGGGAGAATTAAATGTAAAAGAATTTGATAAACATCGAGCGAAGTCTGATCTGTATGTGAACTTACGTTGTATGCAAATAAAAGAAAAACAGGCGCATTTGTATATAGGATGCGGAATTACTAAAGATAGTAATCCTGAAAAAGAGTGGAATGAAAGTGTAAATAAAGCACAGACTATGAAGAAAGTTTTGTGATGATTGTAAAAAGTAATTAGTTAGAATGGTTTCCAATGATTGTTGGGAATAAAAATAAAAAAAATGAAATTAGACATATTAGCCTTTGGCGCTCATCCTGACGATGTGGAATTAGGATGTTCAGGAACAATTTTAAAAGAGATATCACTTGGGAAAACAGTTGGTATTGTAGATTTAACAAGAGGCGAATTAGGAACACGTGGTACGGCTGAGATTCGGGATCAAGAAGCTGCGGCTGCCGCCAAAGTTTTGGGTGTTGCTGTACGTGAAAATTTAGAAATGCGTGATGGCTTTTTTGTTAATGATGAAAAACACCAATTGGAAGTTATTAAAATGATTCGCAAGTACCAACCAGAAATTGTGTTGTGTAATGCGATTGATGACCGACATATAGATCATGCAAAAGGAAGTAAATTAGTTTCAGATGCTTGTTTCTTATCGGGATTAAGAATGATCGAAAGCGAAGTAGATGGTAAGGTACAAGGTGCTTGGAGGCCTAAATTAGTCTATCATTATATTCAATGGAAAAACATTGTACCTGATTTTGTTGTAGATATCACAGGTTTTAACAAAATGAAAGAAGCCTCTATCTTGGCGTATAAATCACAATTTTACGACCCGAATTCAAAAGAACCAGAGTCTCCAATAAGCTCCAAAACCTTTTTAGAAAGTATTAGTTATCGCTCTAGAGACCTAGGAAGGTTAGCAGGCGTAGAACATGCGGAAGGTTTTACGGTAGAAAGGTATTTGGCAGTCAATAGCTTAGGGGATTTGATGTAATTTTTTCTATTTTTTTTAGAAAAACGTTTGCAGAACTGAAGTTAAGTTGTATCTTTGCCACCGCAATACAAATGGTGGTTGTAGCTCAGTTGGTTAGAGTATCGGTTTGTGGTACCGAGTGTCGCGGGTTCGAGTCCCGTCTTCCACCCAGAAAGTAAAAGCCTTGAAGAAATTCAAGGCTTTTTTTGTGGACTTAAGTGAACATTTTCTGCCCTAATTTAAGGGTGTAAAAAAACTCCCATGGTTTCATTAATAATGAAATCATGGGAGTTTTTTTATAAACAGAAATATTATTTTACTTCAGGTTTGTTTTGAAACATTTCAATTTCAAAAATAAGCGTTGCATTGGGTGGAATTACTCCGCCAGCACCACTTTCACCATAAGCCAATTTTGAAGGGATTATAGCGATCATTTTCTCTCCTATAGTCAATAGGTCCATTGCCTCCATAAAACCAGGAATCATGCTGTCTTTTTTGCCTACTTCATAAGGAAAAGGTTGGTATCCATTTTGAGCCGCACGATTAGGATTGTGTTGACCATAAGCTTTGCTTAATTCTTCATAACTTGTGTCAAACAAAGTTCCATCCTCTAAATAACCAGCATAATGAAAATAGATTGTTGAACCTGCTGTAGGTTTTACTCCAGTTCCTTTATTGATGATTTTATAAGATAATCCAGTAGGTGTGGTAGTTGCGTTTGTTTTGACATCATTGATATATGCTTTCTTGGCAGCAATTACTGGTGCGTATTTTTCAAAATAAGCCCTTTTTTGCTCTTCTTGTGCTGCTATTTCTTTATTTCTGTTTTCTTCGTCAATTAAAGCTTGTTTCTTTTCGTCTTCTCCTTTGTTGTTGAAATAGTCAGAAAATACTTTTGCAGCATCAAATTTCTTAGCTTCAGCACCAATTTTACTAATTGTTATTTTGGTAATAATATCATTTTGTGTAATAGTATTTACAACGTCCATTCCTTGGGTTACATGGCCAAAAATAGTGTGTTTTTGATTCAACCAAGGTGTTTCTTTATGGGTGATAAAAAATTGGCTTCCATTAGTTTTAGGCCCAGAATTAGCCATTGCCAATATTCCTCCTTTATCAAATGTTAAGTCAGGAACAAATTCATCTTTGAAAGCAAATCCAGGATCTCCAGCACCTGTTCCTTGTGGGTCTCCAGTTTGAATCATGAAGTCATTGATAACTCTGTGGAATTTTAATCCGTTAAAAAACGGTTTTCCTTTCAGTTTTTCATCCTTAACAAATGTGTTTGTTCCTTCGGCCAAAGAAATAAAATTGGCTACAGTAACGGGTGTTTTTTTGTATTCTAATTCAAGGACAATATTTCCTTTAGGGGTATTTATTGTTGCAAAAACCCCGTCTGTTACTACTGGTTTTTTAGCAACTGGTTTTGCTGTGGTAGTTTTTTTTGTGCTTACTACTGTTTTTTTTGTTGTTTGTGCTTGGAGGTTTAATATTCCCAAGAAAACTAGGCATAAAAATTTTAATTTCATTGTAATAGTTTTAAAGTCTTTTGTGTGTTATGGTTGGGTTTCTAATAATTCAATTTCAAAAATGATATTGGCATTTGGTGGAATTACATCTCCAGCTCCTCCAGCTCCATAAGCTAAGTGAGACGGAATAAATAAAACGGCTTTGTCTCCAAATGATAATTTCTCAAGCCCTTCAATGAAACCAGGAATCATGCCATCTTTTCTTCCCGCTTGAAAAGGTATAGGTAGATATTGCTTAGCTTCGGCTCTTGCTGGATCAAATTTTCCAAAAGTTTGTGCTACGTTTTCAATACTGGTATCAAAAAGCTTACCATCTTCAAGAAAACCTGCATAATGAATGTAGACATCAGTTCCTTTGGATGGTTTTTTACCTCCAGATTTTTTTGTAATTACATATTTTAACCCTGTTGAAGTTTTAGTGGCTTTTGATTTTAAAGCATTGAAATAGTTAGTTTTATCTAATCTAACTTCTTTGAATTTTGCATCATAAGCAGAAATTTTAGCTAGTTTTTGCTTTTGATTTTCGGCTTCGATAGAGAAATAGTCGTAAAAAGTTTTTTCAGCGTTAAATTTTTTAGCAGCTTCCCCTTTACGGATAATTGTGATCTTATTAATATAATCATTCTGTTCGATTTTGTTTACTGCATCCATTCCTTTATCAACAACATGACCAAAAATAGTGTGTTTTCCGTCTAACCATGGAGTAGGAAGGTGAGTAATGAAAAATTGGCTACTGTTTGTAGCTGGACCATTATTAGCCATGGCTAAAACTCCAGCGTCAGCAAATTTCAAATCTGTGATTTCGTCTTTAAATTTGTAACCTGCATCGCCTGAACCTGTTCCTAATGGGTCTCCCGTTTGAATCATAAAATCTTTGATGACACGGTGGAATTTTAAGCCATCGTAAAAGGGTCTGTCTTTAAGGTGATCATTGGTGACAAATTTGTTTTTACCTTCGGCTAATGTTACAAAGTTAGCAACAGTGATTGGAGCTTTGGTATAGTTTAGTTCGACTATGATTTCTCCTTTGTTAGTTTCAATTTTGGCATATAAACCATCAGGTAAATTACTGTACTCTTCTTTGCAAGAAATACAAGTAGCTATTATAAGCAGCAAAAATAAAATGTTTCTTTTCATTGTTTTTGGTTGTTTTACAGACTGTCTTTTGGGTTTTTAGTAATTTTTATTCCTGTTTTTTCAGATGAATTAGAACTGTCATTAAGTGCGTTTTTGACAGCTAGTTCATTAGCAATCTTTCTGGCTTCTGTTTCTTTTTTGTACACTTCTTCAGGTTTGAAATCTCTAAGATTAACAGTGATTAATAAAGGAGTATTTGTACCAATCTTTTTTGTGTCTCCACGGTACCCGAAGGTTTTATGGGAAGGAAATAAGAAATTTACTTTTTCACCTCGATGCATTAATTTGATTCCATCTCTCAATCCAATTAGGATATCTTGTTTGTCAACATAATAGGTTTGAGGTCTTAATTCTAATTCCGAATAGATGATTTTGCCGTTTAAATCTTTGATTTCATAAGTAAAAAATACAACATCTCCTTTTTTAGGAGTGATGGTATCAAGAGTATTTATGGTTTTATAATTGTACCAATAACCTTTATCGGAGGCAATGTATTTAGTTTTGGTATCTTTTTTTATGATAGCTTTAATTTGTTCCTCTTCGCCTGCTACCAACTTTTTATTTCTATCAATGGATTTTTTCATAAAAGTCCCTGAAGAATGAGAAATAGGTCGTCGCACTTCTTGATTGTGTTTACAACTCATCAATAGTAATAAAAAAACAACTCCTAATACTATCTTAATTTTCATGTGGTATCTTATTTAATTGGCTAACAATTGATTCAAATTTCTTGATGGTTTCTTGCATAGAAACGTCTGATTTTCCTCCAGCTGCGTTCCGATGTCCTCCTCCGTTGAAATGGTCTCTCGCGAACTGATTTACATCAAAACCTCCTTGAGAACGGAATGAAATCTTAATTATTTTCTCTTCCTTATTTTCGATGAAAATAGCGGTCAAATGAATTCCTTTGATGCTCAAACCATAATTTACAATACCTTCTGTATCTCCTTTGATGTAATTGAAAGTATCTAATTCTTCTTGTGTTAAAGTAGTATAAGAAGCTTTATGTACTTCTAGAATTTTCATGTTTTGCAACGCTCTGCCCAGTAATTGCAAACGGCTGTAAGAACTATTATCAAAAAGTAAATTTGGAATTTGAGTGTTTGGTACACCTAAGTCGATTAATTCAGCTACGATTCTATGCGTATTTCCAGTTGTTCCTGGGAATTTAAAGGAACCTGAATCGGTTAGGATTCCTGTGTAAATGCAGGTTCCAATCTCAATATTAATGGCTTCTTTTTTATCTAATAATGTAATAAAATTAAAAATCATCTCACAAGTTGATCCAATTGAGGTGTCAGAATACACATAAGCGGCATAATCATCTGGTTTTTGATGATGATCAATCATGATAAAAGTCTTTGTTAAACTAGCTAAAACTTTCTCCATCTCATCACCTACACGGTGTAAAGCATTGAAATCTAATGTAAAAATTAAGTCGGCATCGTTTAGAATTCGAGTACAATTTTGTTTGTCTTTTTCGAAAATTTTAACGGTTTCAGAACCTGGTAACCAAGCTAGAAAATCAGGAAAATCATTTGGGGCAATAACAATAGGCTCGTGATTGAATTTCAATAAAAAATGGTATAAGGCTAGGGTAGAACCCATAGCGTCTCCATCAGGTCCACGGTGTGGGATGATTGCAATTTTTTTTGGAGTCGCTAATAATAGCTGTATGGCTTGAATGTCTTGTATTTTCATAGTGTGCGAATTTACATTTTTTTAATGTAAAATAGGAATGGTTTATAAAATTAACATCATTTTAAAAATTATAAAATTTTGAAATTTTTTCTCTTAAAACGTTCATACAATTGGTATTTAGTGCCTTTTGAGTTTTGAGCACTATAAATTCCAACAGAGCCTGATACTAAATAAGCAATACCACAAGCAAGAGCAATGTAAAGTCCACTTTCAAGTCCAAAAAGTTCTATTCCCATTGCAGTACAGGCAATTGGAGTATGGGTTGCACCTGAAAAAACAGCTACAAATCCCATTCCTGCTAACAAAGCAATTGGAAGCGGAATCACTAATGACAAAGCACTTCCTAAAGTAGCACCCACAAAGAATAACGGAGTAACTTCACCACCCTTAAAGCCACAACCTAAAGTAAAGCCTGTGAATAGTATTTTTAATAAGAAATCAAAATTTTCACTTGGGTGAGTAAATGCGTCCACGATCACGGGAACTCCCAATCCAACGAATTTTTGAATGTCCAAAAAGGCTATAGCTATTGCTAATATAGTTCCTCCAATAAGAGGGCGAAACGGTGGATATGAAACGTATTTTGAAAATATTCGTCCCCAAAAATGCGTAGTTCTAGAGAATGTCATGGCGGCTAATCCAAAAAGAATACTAGCTAATAAACACCATAATAAAATGATTCCGTTCCAAGCAGGAGTTTCTGGAATATTATAATGGGTATGATGGACCGCCCAAAGCTCCACTGTATAATGCGCTATAAATGCTACGATAAACGAAAGGACAACGGTTTTTAAATTAATTTTGCTACAATACAATACTTCAATAGCAAAAATAGCTCCTGCTAAAGGTGTTCCAAAAATAGATGCAAAACCCGCACTGATTCCCATGACGATCAACGTTCTTCGCTCTTGATTCTCTAAGTTGAAAATTACTTTAAATTGATCGGCAATCGCACCGCCCATTTGTACGGCTGTTCCCTCACGACCCGCAGAACCTCCAAAAAGGTGCGTGATTAAAGTTCCAAAGAGCACAAAAGGAGCCATTTTGAATGGAATCAATTTTGTGGGTTTATCGTATTCTTCGAGTAATAAATTATTCCCTTTGACTACAGAAGCTCCATAATAATGATACCCTAGTCCAATTACTAAACCACCCAAAGGCAATAACCAAATAATCCAAGAATTATGGATTCTAATTTGGGTAACCCATTCTAAGGTAACCAAGAAAAATGCGGAGGTCGAACCAGAAAAAAAGCCTATCAAAACACAAATGAAAATCCATTTGAACATGATAGGCAGTGTATTATTGACTTTTTCTAACATTAATTTGTTTTAAAGTACGAATGAAAGTCTAAAGATTAGTTTATTCAGTAAGAACAGCTGTTAATTCAATTTCAACCAAATATTCAGGAGCAACCAATTGGTTGATTCCGTAAAAACCAGTAGTTGGTTTGATATCTTTGAAAAATGTAGCGTGAGCTGTTGCAACCGCTTCAAAAGTACTTACATCAGTAGTAAAAATACGAGTACGAATAACATCTTTCATGCTAGCATTCAAATCTTCTAATACTTTTTCAACTCTTTCTAATATATTAAGTGTTTGCGCATGAGCATCGTCTGCTTTTACTTTATCGCCATCAATGATTGCTACAGTACCCGAAACTTCAATGATGTTTCCTATGCGTACCGCACGACAATATCCCATTTTATCTTCCCAAGGTGAACCAGTAAGTATGTTTTCTCTTTTCATTTTGTTTGTTTTGACTTGATTATTAGTCTGTTATGTTTTAAAATATACTTTGGTATATTTTTTGCAATTTATAAAAAAATGTCAAATAACAAACGGTCGATTTTGTTTTAAAAAAGGCATTTTTTTGGATACTCAGATTAATGAAATATTAGAAATAAAAAATAATAATTTAATCAGTAGCTAAACATACAGTGACTTATGTTTGCTGTGTGAGTAAAACACCTAAAATATAGATAAAGAGGATAAAGGAAGTCTATTTTTCAATGTGTTTAAATAAGATGTTTTAAGCAAGTAGGTTAATAAAGTAAAGTTAAAGTAAAGTCCAAAATACCATTTATATAACTGGAGTTTATATTTTTGAAAAAAAAAACAACAGATTGAGTCATTAATAATAAGATATGAAGCAGCTTCTTTTTTTTATTTTTATGTTGGGGATAACCACCACGGGTTATTCACAGTTTGAGTTAGGCAAAACCTTCAAGGTAATTCCTCCCAAAACAATATCGCCTACTGCAAAAAAACAGCCAGCGCCTATAAAAACCGATAATAAAGACCCTTTTGCTATTATTCCAAAAGTAGATCCCAAAAATGTAAAACCCATTACTGAAGACGCTACATACTCTAACGGAATTGAACCAGAGCCTTTTTCGATGGTGGTAAAAAAACCAGATTTTAACGATCCTGGTCAAGTTTTAAAAGATAAATTAAGTAAGAGTTTAGATCGCTCCCTAGTTAATCAAGGCTTGAAGGAAGATTCGAGATTACTAGTAAAAATAGATGTCAATTTTGGAGATATCCGAACGAAATCTAAGTTCTTCATTATCAAATGCCGTGATTTTGGACAAATTGATGGCGATTTAATTAAAGCAACACTCAATAATCAAGACGTTGAAAGTCGTTTACTACTTCAAAACGAATACAAAACGTTTAAAATCACCTTCAAGGAAGGAATTAATATTTTCGAACTAGAAGCCTTAAACCGTGGTGCTCTAGGAGGAAACACCGCTGAATTCCAAATTTACGATGACACAGGTAAATTAGTGCGCTCCGACTTTTGGGAAAACTGGGATACTGGGGTGAAAGGGAAGTTTATCATCGTGAAGGAGTAAGTTTTTTGTTTCGCAGAGATTAGTAGGGAAAACACAGAGACTCGTAAAGTTTTTAAAACATAGGACTAATAGAAACTCATATAAGTGCTGTCGCGTAAACAAACTCAGCTAAGTTGTGTAGCGAAGCGCGGCAATCACGTTCGCTACATCACTGCCCAATTTTCCATCATTTGATGGTGTTTGCGTGATGGCTTTCCCGAAAAATCAGGACGGGCTTTGCCTTGCAATGAGACGAAAATCACAAGTACTATTGCATAAACCAAATCCACCAACTTTGTCATTCTGAAAGAATCTCAAATTATAACTACTATCTATCGAGTAAGTTCTACTATTTTTTTTCTAATTATTGGGTCCCAAATGGTGTAGCCTAATGCGTTCAGGTGCATGCCGTCTTCAATGAAAATGTCTGTTTTTAACTTATCATCTTGATTTAACATGGGTGAGGCAAGGTCAATGAAATCTACATTTTTTTCATTTATACTAAATTTTAAAAGTTGTTTATTGGCAGCCATTTTATTCTTGCGAATATCTTTTCCTATAAAATCATCAATCATTACTGGTTTCATTGAAAGTAGGAGTACAGTTGTTTTCGGGAAATCATTTTTAATTTTATGAACTAATGCTATAAAAACGTCTACCGACTCTTTTGGTGATTTACCGTTTTCAATATCAATGTCACAATAAATAGCGATAATTGATGGAGCATATTTTTTAACAAGTAGGTCATAGTTTTCAATTATTTCTAGCATATTCATGCCTCCAATTCCTCGGTTTATGATGGGGAATTCAGGAAATGAAAGGGACGTTTTCCAGCCTGCAATACTGGAGCTACCTATAAATAAAACTGATTTTTCGGGAAATGAATTTCTATCATCAAAGTTCTGAAAACTTTCAACTGCTTTATTTATTCTAATCTTTCGGATAGTGTCTATTTGTTCCTTGTTCTGTTTAAATTTCAGTTGGTTTTGATGGTATAAAGAGATTGCTTTAGCGTAATTCTCAGGATGCAAATTGTAGTCAAGTTTTTGATTGTGCCAATAAGTTCTTGATTCCTTTACAAAAATGGCTCGGGATTCTTTATTAACGATGGTGTTTTCAATAGAATTCGTTAGGAAAGCAATGTATTTTTTGTCGTTGTCAACTTTAGTGTTTTCTTGCGCGAAGGTCGAAAAGGTTGAAGATAATAACAGTAGTGCGGTTAGTCTAATCATTTTGTTGTTGTAATTATTCAGTATTGTCATTGTTGGTGTAGCTTTGGTTGTTTTTGAATAAAACTCTTATTCATCGACAAGTTTATGCAACTTTTTTCATTTGACCAAATCGTTTCAATTCATTTTTAGGCTTTGAATTATCCCAAATAAAATTCCAAATCCAAATATTTCCAAAGTCCCGCGTGAGTGATAGCCCCGAAGTATCAAGAGGAAAGTCCGCAAACAAGTGGAGCGATAGCGGAACTTGTTGAGGACTTGAAGCGTCCCGAAGCGCGGGAGTCCGACCCGTTTTTTTGCGGGTCACGCCCAAAATAGAATACTGGAATTAATTTGGAATTCGTAATTTTAGGTTACTTTCAGTTAAAATTCGCTAACTTAAAGGTAATATACAGATAGAAAAATGCTGTTTATAGTTGTTACTTTGTGATATAGGGTTGTTGACCTATAAATAATTTATTTCTAGCTCAGCAATATCGTTTAATACAAAATTAAAATAAATGAAAATTAAATTTGCTTTAGGGGGATTAATAGTCTTGCTCGCTACGGGATGTGGTGCGCAGGTAAAACCAACTTCAAAACCCAATATTTTGGTCATCTTATGTGACGATTTAGGTTATGCTGACGTTGGTTTTAATGGTTCTCCAGATATCATTACGCCCGAGTTGGATAAATTGGCCAAGGAAGGAACTATTATGACATCGGCTTATGTAGCGCACACTTTTTGTGGGCCAAGTAGAGCGGCTTTGCTTACTGGACGTTATCCATCGGAAATTGGTGCACCCTACAACTTGCGTGACGATGGTAGAGCAACTACAAGCGGAGTGCCTGTAGAGGAAACATACATGAGTAATATGATGCACGATGCAGGTTATTATACCTCATGCATCGGGAAATGGCATCTTGGCGACAATACTGAATTTCAACCGAACAACCGTGGATTTGACGATTTTTATGGTTTCTTGGGAGGTGGACATAAATATTTTCCGAACCTTTTTCAACCCTATTACGAAAAACAAAAGAAAGCGGGAGCATATCCTATCAATGTATACTTCACGCCTTTATTGCATAACACAAAAGAAGTCGTTGAAACAGAATACATCACAGATGCTTTTTCTAGAGAAGCAATTCGTGTGATTAAGGAGTCGAATAAGAAGAAAAAACCGTTTTTCATGTACCTAGCCTACAATGCGCCTCACGTGCCTTTGGAAGCGAAAGCTGAAGACATGAAGGTTTTTGCAAATATCAAAGATAAAGACCGTCAAACTTACGCGGCTATGGTGTATGCTGTAGATAGAGGAGTGGGTGAGATTGTAAAAAGCTTGAAAGAAACCAACCAATACGAAAATACATTAATCGTATTTTTGAGTGATAATGGTGGTAATTTTGACCACGGTGCCAACAATTACCCATTAAAAGGAACCAAAGGAGATACTTTTGAAGGTGGTTTCCGTGTACCAATGTTCTGGCATTGGCCAAACAAAGTCGCTGCTGGTGTTCGTTTTGATCACCCCGTTTCGGCTTTGGATTTATACCCAACTTTTGCGCATCTTGCCAATACCAATTTGCCTAAAGGGAAGAAAGTAAGCGGAAAAAATATTTGGGCAGATTTGGCCGCCAATACAAGTCCGCACAAAGACGAAATGATTTTTGCATATCGTTACCGTGAAGGATATACTGATGTGGCGGCTAGAAAAGAAGATTGGAAATTGGTACGAATGGCCAACGAGCCTTGGCAGTTGTTTAATATCACTAAAGATATAGGCGAAAAGCATGATATGGCAGGTCAGTTTCCAGGCCGTGTACAAGAGATGATTACCGAGACTCAAAAATGGACAAAAACTCATATCAGACCTTTATGGTTCTATTCTCAAAAGGATGCGGAGTACTGGAAATCGGGTCAGTTACCCAATTTTGACGACACATTTGAAGTTGAAAAACTAAGAATGTCTCCTATAGAGTGGGAAGAGCAAAAAGCAAAATAAGGACAATTTGTTACTTTTATACAAGGGTATTCAAAGCGGTAAGCCGTTTCGAGTACCCTTTTTTTTTGTGATAAAGTTTTTTTGAGCATGCCGCAATCTTCCAGTGTCAAAGTATTTTCTCAATTTTTCATTCTGAAAGAATCTAAAGTTACGCAGTGACTCTCAAAGTTTTTTTAAACACAAAAGGCAAAAAAGCTTTTCGTTACCTTTAAAACGCAAAAGAGAAGTTGCACTTTGCAGTAAGTTTTTAAACCCTGCAAGAAATAGAAGAGCATATAAGTCCAATTGCGCAAACAAACTCGCCAAAGTCATTGCGACGAAGGAAGCAATCACGTAACTACAAGCACGCATAGTTTGCCGATAATTAGCTACCATAAAATGTGCTGTGTTGTTTTAATGAGATATTTTTTGTTGAGTATTGAACCGCATTGCAAATGCTATGTTTTCGTTTTTAAAGTAAATAGGTACTCGTTGCAAACGAGCACCAGGTTGAGTTTTCCACCAACTATTAAATTTCCACAAGTTTAACCGTTTTTCTTCAAACATCAAAACATCCACTAAAGTATTTTCCGTCTTTTTAATAAAGGCTAAAATCCAACTAATTCCATGGTCCCGCGTGAGGGATAGAAGAGGAAAGCCCGCAAACAAGTGGAGCGATAGCGGAACTTGTTGAGGACTTGTAACGCATAGCCCGGCCCGAAGTTTTTACGGAGGGACTCGCCCAAAACAAGAAATTTAGGAGTTTTACGGTGCTTAAAAGCTACAACCAAATCTCAGAACCAAGGAAATACTAAGACAAAAAAAAAACCGCTTATCCCTAAGGAAATAGCGGTTTCTTTAAATATAAAAAAATGGTTGGTTAATAGCGCATTTGTTCTACAATGATAGGGATAATTATTGTTCCAACAAAATTATTCCCAATAAAACAGTAAATTAATATTAATTTTAGGTTAAATTAACTATTCAGCATTACTGGCATTACTAGCATAGTAACCGTTTCACCTTCTTCAAGACCATCAACCGGCGTTAAAATTCCTGCTCTGTTAGGCAAAGACATTTCAAGCATAATCATGTCTGATTGTAGGTTGGTCAACATCTCTGTCAAGAAACGAGAGTTGTATCCTATTTGCATATCGTCACCTTGATAGTCACAAGTCAATCTTTCTTCGGCTTTGTTAGAGTAATCAATATCCTCTGCAGATACGTTCAACTCTGCTCCAGCGATTTTCAAACGAATTTGGTGCGTAGTCTTGTTTGAGAAAATCGCAACACGACGTACAGAACTCAAAAATTGAGAACGGTCAATCATCAATTTGTTTGGATTTTCTTTTGGAATAACCGCTTCGTAGTTTGGATATTTTCCGTCAATCAAACGACACATTAAGATGTAGTTGTCAAAAGAGAAAGTAGCATTTGAATCGTTGTATTCTATTTTTACCTCTGCGTCAGATGCCGAAAGGATATTTTTTAAGATTGTCAAAGGTTTCTTTGGCATAATAAAATCGGCTACTTCAGATGCTTTTACATCTGTACGAGCATATTTTACTAATTTATGAGCGTCTGTTGCAACAAATATCAATCCTTCTGGAGAAAATTGGAAAAACACACCAGACATTACTGGACGTAAATCATCATTTCCAGCAGCAAAAATAGTTTTGCTTATGGCAGTCGCCAAAACATCTGCTGGCACTAGAGTCACTGAAGGTTCGTCTAGGTTGACTGATTTAGGGAACTCTTCACCTGGTGCATAAGCTAAAGCGTATTTCCCAGAGTTAGAACTAATTTCGATCGTACTGTTTTCTTCAACTGTAAATGTCAACGGTTGCTCAGGGAAAGTTTTAAGGATTTCCAAAAGTAATTTTGCTGGTACAGCAACACTTCCTTTACTGGTAGAATCAATAGCTAAAGTAGCGGACATGGTTGTTTCTAAATCCGAAGCAGAAACGTTTAATTCATTGTTGTCTAATTCAAAAAGGAAGTTATCTAAAATTGGCAAGGTATTACTGCTGTTGATAACACTTCCTAAAACTTGTAATTGTTTTAATAAGTACGAACTCGATACTATAAATTTCATCTGTTATGTTTTATTTTTTTGGTAAGTATTTCATTATTCATTGTAAAAATGGAATACATTTTACAAATATATCGTAATCTAATTTAGTATTGAAAATTTTTTATTAACACTATTTACTGTATTTCTTTTTTCGAATGTAGGTAAACAGAAAACCAAAAATAGCTAGTATAACAAGGGGAAGTCCTATGGTTAGGAGTTGTGTTTGTGTGTAATTCTCAAATACTTTGTTTTTGTCCAATAAAGGCAAATCCAAATCTTTTGACCGAATGTTAATAAGTCCTGTGTCATCCAATAAATAATTGACACAATTGAGCATAAAATCCTTGTTGTCGTATAGATTTCCGGAACGTTGGTCAAAGCCCAATTCGACTGGAGAACCGTTTTTGTCCAATTGGTTTTTGATTAAATCGCCATCTGAAATAACGATCATTTTGTTGGGTTTTCCGATTGCATTAAAATCTTTTTGCTCGAAAGGCAAGACACGGTTTTGGAAAACAGATTTGAAATCGCCTTCTAGTAAAACGCCAAGCGGTATATTACCCGAATTAACGTAGTGATTTGGACTCGTTTCTTCGCTGACCATATTGAGGTTGACTTCGACAGGAGTTCCGATTTTTTTCGAATATTTAGACGATTCTAGTAAAACCGTTTTCTTGATTCCGTTTTTCAAAGTATCGATTGGATTGGCAAAATCAAATTTGATTCCCCCCAAGTTTTTTACAATCGGATGATGACTTTCTGGATACACCAAAGGAGCAAATTTCCAATTGAAATCTTGGTATTGGGTTGCGCTTCCTTGCTCGCCAGTTGCTAGTTTTATTGGGCTTCCTTGCTCGTCTTTTACAATATCGGGATTAATGCGGAAGCCATATTTAAAGAACATATCATTCAATCCCAAATCTTTTGGATAGGCCAGCGTAGCGCCAGCAGGATTGTACAAACTGTCCATTTCGGCAGTTACTTGGTCTATTAACCACAGACTTTTTCCGCCGTTGATGATGAATTGGTCTAGAACCTGTTTTTCAGCATCAGAAAAAGTTTCGGTAGGTTTGGCAATGATTGCCAAATCGTATTTTTTGAGTGCTTCTAAAGTATTGGTAGGGTTTTGGGAAACCGAATCCAAGGTAAACGGGCCTATGTGGTAGCTTTCTCTTATTTGCAAAAGAAATTTAGCCATCATAATATCTTTCAATTCACCGTTTCCTTTGATTACAGCAATTTTCTTTTGTTTATCGACCGTAACTTTATTCAATGCATCTGCAATCGAATATTCTAAATGTTGCACAGAACCAATCACTTTTTCAGTGGTAGAGGCTCCCATGATGTTTTTTAGCAACGGTATGTTGACTTCTTTGTTTTTGTAATAAGCAATTGCCCAAGGAAAAACCATGGCTTGGGATTGTTTTCCTTTGTCGTCAACCGTTATGTTTACAGGTGTGAGTCCTTTGGTGTAAAGCGCTTTGATGTTGTCCATGCTCGAATCTTCATTCTCCAACGGATTGATAAAATCAAAGCTGATGTTTTTGTTGTATGCTTGGAATTCTTCCAGTAATTGTTTGGTTTCTTGCTGTAAACGCTTGAATTCTGCTGGCAGATCTCCTTGCATATATACTTTGATATATAAAGGCTCGTTGACTTGGTTAACAATTTTAAGCGAAGTTTCAGAAAGTGTGTAGCGACTGTCCTTGGTTAAATCAAATCGGTGGAAAAAGAAACTCCCCACGGCATTCAAAACCAACAATAATGCGATGGTAATCAATACTGATTTGCTATTTTTATTTAGAGAATTCCCCATTACAATTGAACGGATTTAAGTTTATAAACGGTAAATGATAAAAAGGCAGTGGTGATACTAGCAAAATAAATAATATCTCGCGTATCTAGAACTCCTCGACTCATGCTTTTAAAATGTTCTTGCATTCCGATAGCGCTAATAAAGTTCGAGAAAGACGGAATTAGACTTGCAATACCATCAAAACCAAAATAGAAAAAGAAGGATACAAATACAGCAATCAAAAATGCCACAATTTGATTATCGGACAAGGAAGAAGTAAAGATTCCGATTGCTGAATAACTGGCAATAAGAAACAGTAGTCCAAAGTAAGAACCTAGCGTGCTGCCCATGTCGATGTTTCCTTCAGGTGCTCCCAAATTCGAAATAGCAAACACATAAATAAAAGTGGGAATAATAGCAATTAGAATTAAAAGAAAAGCCCCTAAGAATTTTCCATTCACGATTTCCCAAATTGATAAGGGTTTGGTCAATAATAATTCTAATGTTCCTTGTTTTTTTTCGTCAGAGAAACTTCTCATGGTTACTGCAGGGATTAGAAAAAGTAATATCCAAGGTGATAAAGTAAAAAACGGACTCATATCTGCGAATCCTGAACTGAGAATGTTATAATCACCTTCGAAAACCCAAAGGAACAATCCGTTGAGAATAAGAAAAAGTGCAATGACCAAATATCCTATTGGCGAACCAAAAAAGGATTTTAGTTCTCGTAATGCAATTGATTTCATTTATGTTGTATTTGTTTTTATTCGGTTTTTATTTAAATTCAATGGTGATAACATCTCTGTAATTGAGTCCCAATAAACTCTTGGCAGAACCAACAGAGTAGGGGTTTCCTCGAAAAATCGCTATTTCGAGATAACCAGCTTCGTTGAAAATCGCTAATTTTTCTCCTTCATAGTTTTTTATCGAATATTTCTCAGAATTAGCAATATCAGAGAAACGAGGTAAGATGGTTTTGATGTTTTTTGTTTTCATCACAATTTCATACGGACGTCCTTTAGCAACTTCGATAAATTGCTTTTTGCTAATATTTGTAACCACATTGCCAAAGTGATCAATATAGATAACATGACCTCGTAGTAAATTATTGTCTGCAGATATAGTTGCTTGCAAATCTGTAACTTCTTTGATAGCTGTTATCTCTTTTCCAACCACACTCAGTGATCCACCACGAGCAATATGACAAGCGACTTTTACAAAAACATCCATATCGGTGGCGTCATTTGGCAAACGGTCGTGGATATTGATTGCTACAATTTTTTGCGGAACAATTTTTTGCGAAAGCAAACTTAAAATTCCGTTGTCGGCAGCAATAAAATAAGAATCGTTCCATTGCATCGCTATATGTTGGTTCTCTTTATTTAGTTCCAAATCGACTCCGATGATGTGCACTGTCCCTTTTGGAAAGCTCGAATAAGCTGCGCCTATAACGTAACTTGCTTCAAATGTGTTGAATGGGTCAATGTCGTGCGAAAGGTCAATAATAGTGACTTCTGGAAATTCAGATAATAGTTTCCCTTTCAACGCACCGACAAAGTGATCTTTCAAGCCATAATCGGTAGTAAGGGTAATTATTGACATAATTTTGTTTATAACTATTAGTGGATTTTAAAACTAATTTTTATTAAATTTGAGAAGTGCAAAGCTAATAATAGTAATCTCAAAAACGCAAGAAAACAAAAAACAAATTCCACTTAATTAGGAAATAGATTAAGATTTATTTCCTAGAGTATTAGAAAATTAGTTGTCTTAATGTTAATTTAAAACGGAACAATTTGAACGAAAGAATCATCGAGCTCATAGACATCGCACCAAAAGAGTTTTGGGGCGCTCAAGACACTCATCTTGAAATGATCAAAAAGTACTACCCGAAACTAAAAATTGTGGCGAGAGGCACAACGTTGAAGGCTTTTGGAGAAAAAGATATTTTAGACGAATTTGAAAAACGTTTCCAACGACTTCTATTGCATTTTTCAAGGTACAATAATATTGATGATAATGTAATTGAGCGCGTTATTCTAGGAAACGGTGAAGAAGATAAACGAACTACGATCAATGACAAAATATTGGTGCATGGCGTAGGTGGCAAAATGATCAAAGCATTGACGCCCAATCAACAATTATTGGTAGATACCATTAATAAAAACGATATGGTCTTTGCCGTTGGGCCTGCCGGAACGGGTAAAACCTATACAGGAGTTGCTATGGCTGTCAAAGCTTTAAAAGAAAAACAAGTAAAACGTATTATTTTGACACGTCCAGCTGTAGAAGCAGGTGAGAATTTAGGATTTCTTCCAGGTGACATGAAAGATAAGCTAGACCCTTATATGCAACCGCTTTATGATGCTTTGCGTGATATGATTCCTAATGAAAAATTAGAAGATTATATTGCAAAGGGAATTATCCAAATTGCACCCTTAGCCTTTATGCGTGGTCGAACATTAGATAGCGCTTTTGTAATTTTGGATGAAGCACAAAATACGACTCATTCTCAAATGAAAATGTTTTTGACTCGAATGGGGAAAAGTGCTAAATTCATGATTACAGGAGATCCTGGACAAGTAGATTTACCAAGAAGAACTATTTCAGGTTTGAAAGAAGCGCTTTTGGTTTTAAAAGATATTGAAGGTATTGGAATTATTTATCTTGATGATCGAGATATTGTGAGACATAAATTAGTCAAAAAGGTGATCGATGCTTATAAATATACCGAAAACACAGATTAAATAATCAAATTACAAATAGGAATATTATCTTTGAAACGACCTCCATTGAGGTCGTTTTTATTGAATGCATTTATAATATAAAGAATTAAAGGTTGAAAACAGTATTGATAACAGGAGCATGTGGAGGAATTGGTAAAGCAACGGCTTTATATTTTGCTGAACAAGGATGGTCTATAATTGCTACAATGCTATGCTTGGAACAAGGAAAAGAATTTGATAACATTGCCAATATTAAATGTTTTGTCTTAGATGTTTCTTCTACTGAAAGTATAGAGAAATGCAAAAATGAAATTCTATTACAGTATTCAAAAATTGACCTAGTTATAAATAATGCAGGAGTAGGATATAGAAGTTTTGTAGAATTAGCAGAGGATAAGGAGATTGAACGAATCGTAGAAATCAATTGGTTGGGTGTTGTCAAAGTTTGCCGTGCTTTTATTCCTGTTTTTAGAAAACAAAATAAAGGGCAATTCATAAATATAACTTCTATTGCGGGATTAGTAAATTTACCATTAGGAAGTTTTTATCATTCTACAAAACATGCCGTAGAGAGTTTTTCAGAATGTATGGCTTATGAGTTGATAGATTTTAAAATTAGTGTTGCAACTGTTCAGTTTGGGAATACACCATCAAATTTTCAAAAAAATGTAGTCAAATCTAATACATCTTCCATTCCGTCTTACGAACATTTAATGAATAAAATTGGTGTAGTTTTAGCTAAAAAGACGATAAAAAATTCAGATTTAAAAAATTCTATAATTCAGGAATTGTACCAAATTGCAGAGAATCCACCTAAAAATTTCAAAAGATATACGATTGGATTTGATGCTAATTTTCTTAATATCATTCGAAAAAGATTAGGCTATCAAATATTTGCACGATTGATACGTCGTTCTATTTTTAAATAAAATAGAATTAGTTTTCAAGTCAAAGTAGAATAGAATTAATTTGCAACAAACAACAAAGGATGAGCGCATTGAATACTATTAAAGTGATTATTACAGATCTAGACGGAACCTTGCTAAATCCTTCACATGCAATATCTGAATATTCTAAAACTATCTTTAGAGCACTTCACGAAAAGAATTATTTAATTATTGTTGCAACAGGCAGACATCACCTTGATGCAATGCCACTTGTAGAACCTTTAGGTTTTCCAGTGTATTTAGTTACTTCAAACGGAGCTAGAATTCATTCGCCTGCAAAAGAATTACTTTATTCATTCGATATACCAAGTGCTACCGTTAAATCTGTTCTGGATATTGGAATTTCTGATGAATTTACAATTGTGTTATACAAAGAGTCGGTATGGCTGACTAATAAATATAATGAAAAAATAAATGATTTTCAGCCTACCTTGAATTATATGCCTGAAGTCGTTAATTATAAAAACGTTGCCGATTTAAGTACTATTAAAATGTTTATCACTCATGAAAAACATTCAAAATTAGTAGAATTACAAGATCGGATTTTAGAAAAACATTCCAAGCTTTTGTCGCATGCTTTTAGTTTGCCGTGGTGTTTGGAATTTATGGATATCACAGTGGATAAAAGTGTAGCAATTGCCAAAATTTTAGAAATAGAAAAGTATCGCTTTGATCAAGCCATTTCTTTTGGTGATGGCTATAATGATGAAAAGATGTTAATAGCTACTAATAAAGGATTCATAATGGGAAATGCACCGGAGAGTTTAAAAAATAAATTATCGAAATTGCAAGTTATACCAGCTAATTCAGAAGATGGTGTGGCACATTTTTTAGCTGATACTATTTTGAATAACAATATTTAGAATTATTTTCCCCAATCATAAGAACAGTTGCAAATAACAATCAAGGATTTCTTGTGTTTCTTTCTAAAATAGTCTTAAATTTGTGCCTTCAAAAAACAACACAACATTTTTACAAATGAGCAATACAATAACAACGACCAATTTTAATTTTCCAAATCAAAAATCGGTTTACAGAGGTAAAGTTAGAGAAGTTTACAATATCAACGACAATCTATTAGTGATGGTTGCAACGGATAGACTTTCAGCTTTTGATGTAGTTTTGCCAGAAGGAATTCCTTATAAAGGACAAATTTTGAATCAAATCGCTACTAAATTTATGGAATTGACTGCTGATATTGTACCAAACTGGTTGATTGCTACTCCAGATCCAAGTGTTGCTGTAGGGCATTTGTGTGAGCCTTTCAAGGTAGAAATGGTAATTCGTGGATATTTATCAGGACATGCTTCTCGTGAATATGCCGAAGGAAAAAGAAGTATTTGTGGTGTGCCTATGGCAGAAGGTTTAAAAGAAAACGATAAGTTTCCAGAACCAATTATTACGCCTACTACAAAAGCAGATAACGGAGAACACGATGCAGATATTTCGAGAGAAGCTATTTTGGCAAACGGAATCGTTACAGAAGAAGATTATATCGTATTAGAAAAATATACGCGTGCTTTGTTTCAAAGAGGAACAGAAATCGCTGCAAGTAGAGGTTTGATTTTGGTTGATACTAAATATGAATTTGGTAAAACAAAAGAAGGAGTTATCGTTTTGATTGACGAAATTCATACTCCAGATTCTTCGCGTTATTTTTACGCCCAAGGTTACCAAGAAAGACAAAATAAAAATGAAGAGCAAAAACAATTGTCAAAAGAGTTTGTGCGTCGTTGGTTGATCGAAAATGGTTTTCAAGGTAAAGAAGGACAACAAATTCCAGAAATGACCACAGAATATATTGAAACAGTATCTGAAAGATATATTGAGTTATATGAAAATATCCTTGGTGAGAAATTTGTGAAGGCTGATATTTCTAACATCAATGAAAGAATAGAAAAAAATGTATTAGCTTATTTAGCTAAGTAATTTATTAATTTTCCAGTAAAAAGTAAAAGCCGCAATTCCAATTGAGTTGCGGCTTTTTTATGAATTAAACCAAAATATTTAGAGTTGCGGCTATTTGTTTGTCTTGAATTTTAGAAAACATAAGCAATCCTACAATAGCTCCAATCGTAACAAAAAGCATATCCGATTGTGTGTCCCATATATCTCCCTGTGTACCCAAAAAGGAATCTCCGCCTGCTCCAGTAACCAATGAAACTCCCCATTCAATCCATTCGTAAGCAGCACTAATAGCGAGACAAATACATACAATGATGAAGTTGAAAAAGCTTTGATTGTTGATTACATTTTTTCTAATAAATAATTCCCTTGTAATCAAGGCAGGTACGAATCCTTGTGCAAAATGACCAACTTTGTCATAATTATTTCGACTTTGCTGAAATACATCTTTGATATATTCAAAAAATGGAACTTCTGCATAAGTGTAATGACCTCCGATAAACAGTATGATGCAGTGAAGTAGTATTAGAGAATAAGTGAACTCTGTAAATCTAAATTTTTTGAAAGTAACAGCCAATATGATGAGCCCAAGTATGGCAGGTATTATTTCTAGAAACCAAGTAAATATTTCCTTCGGATTTATTGCTGACCAAATTAATATGATAAAGTAAAGGGAAAGCATTATAAATAGGTTCTTCATCTAATAATTAACCATGATATAATTGATAATGCTGCTAATATAGTTATTTCTCCAGTGCTACTTTGAGATTATCTAATCCTTGCTGTAAATCTTTGCCCAGCATTTCTTCCATATTCATCAAAGGAAACATTAAATTCATGGGATAGGGCATAATTCCTTTGAAACCCCATTTTACTTTGGTTTCATTAACAGTAATAGCTTCAGTACTCATATAGGCATTATCATTGGATTCAAAAGGAATTTTGAAGCGCAATTCAAAATCGATTCTAGCTCCTTCTGTGATTTTTATTATTTCCTGTTCACCTACGCCAACTTTATCATTCTGGCTTTCCCATCCTGCAATAGCTCCAACCGTCCCATCAACACCAGAAAAAGTTTTTTTCATATCAGGATCAATTCTAGCCCAGACACTGAAGTCATCTTGGTTTTTCAAATATTTTATGTAATTAAAAACAGAATCCTTTGGCTGCTTGATAACAATTTCCCTTTCTACAGCATAATCCTTAGGCATAAAGAGAGCAACAATAAGTGCAATTGCAATAATTGCCAATATCGCAAATAGAATTTTTTTGATGATTTTCATGTTTTTTAATTTAAAGGTTGTTGAATGTTTTATTTTTAAATTGTATTTCATAGCAAGCTATCCAATTTTGAACAGTCATCTTCTGAACTAATTCTGCGATTAATTCAAAAGGGATTTGATCCACTTTCTTGAATCGAATGCAACTTTTCCCCATATCTAGTTTGGCATTTGAATATTTTGGAAATTCACTAACAAACCATTCAAAAAGATCAGGATTAGCATAAATTCCCATGTGATACAGAGCGATAAAGTTTTTTTGAGAGGTAATATTTACAAAAAGTAACGGGGGTTTTGGATTACAATGATATCCCTCAGGATATAATAGATGTGGAACAACGTAGCCTATCATTCCATAATTCATTTCTTCAACAAAACCATCGGGTAAATGTTCAAGAATAGTTTCTCTAAGTTTAACCATCACTTCCCTTCTTTCTTGAGGAAGCTCCATTAAATAGTCATCAATTGTTAGCGCTTTTGATTGCATGGAAAATGGTTTATAACGTAAATTTAATAAAAAAAACCGCTGTTCTTGATTTTGAACAGCGGTCTTTTAGCTAAAAAAGTGGCGGTATTTGATTAGGACTAAATTAATTACACTATAGGAGCATGTTTTTTTCTATTGAATACCCAAAAAATAATTGGGAAAACCAATAATGTCAAAATAGTAGCTGTCACTAAGCCACCGATGATTACAATAGCCAATGGTTTTTGTGATTCAGATCCAATACCTGTAGAAATAGCTGCTGGTAATAAGCCAATCGAAGCCATTAATGCCGTCATTACAACTGCTCTTGTACGAGCTTTTACCCCTTTAAAAATTGATTCCTCAAGTGTCATTTTTGCTTTAAGGTTGTGATGAAATTCAGATATTAGAATTACCCCGTTTTGAATACAGATTCCTAACAAAGCAATAAAACCAACTCCTGCGGAGATTCCGAAATTCATTCCAGTTAAATGCAACGCAATAATTCCGCCAATGATAGCAAAAGGTACATTTGCCAAAACCAATAAGGAATCCTTAATATTTCCAAATAGGATAAAAAGTAAAACAAATATTCCAATCAAACTTATGGGAACCACTTGACCTAATCTGGCGCTGGCGCGCACTTGATTCTCAAATTCTCCTGTCCAACCCACACTATATCCGGTAGGCATTTTGAGTTTTTTTACTCTAGATTGTGCGTCGGCTATAGTACTTCCTAAATCTCGGTCACGCACAGAGAATTTTACTCCAATAAAACGTTTGGTATTATCTCTATAAATAAAAGCTGGCCCTGTAACGGTTTTAACTTCAGATATTTCTTTTAACGGAATCTTAGCGCCACGGATTGTAGGTACTTTTAACTCGCTAATATCTTTTTCATCCTTACGGTATTCTTTGGCATAACGCACACGTACATCAAATTTCTTTTCTCCTTCGTATTTTTCGGTAGCTGTTTTTCCTCCAAAAGCCAATTCAAGAACAGCTTGTGCATCTTTTAGAGTAACGCCGTAAGCAGCCATTTTTTCACGATCCAAAACTACACTTAGCTCAGGTTGACCAACATTTCTCAAAATCCCTACATCTTTGATACCAGGAACATCCTTGATTTTACTGATTACTTGGTTGGCTAGTTCATCTAGTTCATCCAAATCGTCACCATAAATTTTTACTGCATTAGAAGCATTTATTCCAGCAACAGCCTCAGCAACGTTATCAATAATTGGTTGTGAATAATTATAACCAATCCCTTGATGTTTGGTTAGTTTCTTGTCCATTTGATCCACCAATTGGTCCATTGTAATTTTGCGTGTCCACTCTTCTTTTGGTTTTAAGTTTACTTGCATTTGCACATAGTAAAATCCACTAGGATCTGTTCCATCATTACTACGACCTACTTGGGACAGAACGCCAATTACTTCGGGGAAAGACTGTAATTCTTTTCTAAGTACTGCCGTAGTTTTTACAGTTTCGGTTAGGCTAGTACTCATTGGTAATTTGGCTTCTACCCAAAGAGCACCTTCATTTAATTGCGGTAAAAATTCCGTTCCTAAGAAGCTCGCTGAAAAGAAAACAGATACTAATAAAATAAATGAAATCATCAATGCTTTTACTTTATGTTTAAAAGTCCATCCAAATCCTTTTTCGACCAAATTATCCCAGAAATTGACAAAAGGATTGTGTTTTTCTTTCACATTTTTATTCAATAAAATATGAGAAAGCACAGGGACTAATGTTAGTGTAAATAGCAAAGCTCCAATCAAGGCAAATCCAAGGGTGTAGGCTAGGGGAGAGAACATTTTTCCTTCTACTTTTTGGAAAGAAAAGATAGGTAGCAAGGCTGTAATGATTATTAATTTTGAAAAGAAAATAGCTTTACCCATTTCGGTTCCTGTTCGTTTAATCAAACTTCCTTTGGCCAATTTGTTGTACTTGTACATACCTACTTCATGGGATTTTTTGTCTAGTACTACAAATAATCCTTCGACCATTACGACGGCGCCATCGATGATAATACCAAAATCCACCGCTCCCAAACTCAGTAAATTGGCGCTCATGCCCATTAGCTTTAGACATAAAAAAGCAAAAAGCAATGATAACGGAATAACAATAGAAACCGTAAAAGTAGTACGCCAATCTGCCATAAATAGGAAAACGATACAAGTAACCAGCACAATTCCTTCAAACAAGTTGTGCATTACGGTTTCGGTAGTGAAATTCATCAAACGGTCACGGTCGTAAAAAGTCTCCATTTTTACATCTTTTGGCAAGATGTTGTTATTCAAATCATCAATTTTTGCTTTTACTAAGGCAAGAACTTCTTTTGCATTTTCACCTTTACGCATTACGACAATCCCTTCTACAACATCGTCATTAGCGTCTAGTCCTGCTTGACCTACTCGCGGCATTGCACTTTCGTAAACATCGGCCACATTTTTGATTAGAATAGGATTGCCATTAGCATCATCAACTATAATGTTTTCGATATCTTGAATTGATTTTAATAAACCTACTCCACGCACTACATAGGCTTGGCCATTTTTTTCGATAACATCACCACCTACATTCAAGTTACTGCCATTTATGGCGTCATAAACTTGCAAAGGTGTAATGTTGTATTGCGCTAATTTTGCTGGATTAACACCTACCTCATACGTTTTTTCTTGACCACCAAAAGCGACTAAATCAGCCACTCCAGGAATCGCTCGTAATTGACGGTCTATTGTCCAAGATTGAATAGTTAATAAATCTCTGGAATCACGATTTTTACTTTTTAGCACATATCTAAAGATTTCACCTGTTGGTCCATAGGGAGGTTGTACATCGACATCTACACCATCAGGCAAAGACACGTTTTTTAGTAAATTATTGACTTGTTGACGTGCAAAAGCATCATCAACACCGTCATCAAATATGATTTTGATTACCGATAAACCAAACATCGTAATGCTTCGTACACTGGTTTTCTTTTGAACAGAGTTCATCGAAATTTCAATTGGAGAGGTTACAAAACGCTCAATTTCTTCGGCACTACGGCCATTCCACTGGTTTACAATGATAATCTGAGTATTGGTTACATCAGGGAATGCTTCTATAGGCATATTCTTAAATGCAATAAAACCAGCTACAGAAAGTAATCCAACCCAAAAGAAGGTGAAAGCTTTATTCTTTAAAGAGAAAGCAATGATATTTTTAATGAATTTGTTCATGAGGATAGGGGAATTTAGAATTCAGTATGAAAACGTAATGATAAAAATTGCACAGGTCCACGGTCTTTGTTATACCCAGGATTTATGATGTATTGATAATCTGGCGAAAGGGTAAAATTGGTTTTTGGAATAGCAAAAGAATAAAATGCTTCCGCAATTTTTTCTGTACCGTAGTTAAGGTTCCCATCCCCAATCATAAATCCATTTCCTCCTAATTGTTGGTATTTTTGATGCGAAGCAGAAAGACCATTTGAAGCTAATGCAATTCCTCCAAAATCATTTAGACGGTTCCACATTTTTCCTTTTAAGTTGATTCCTAATGTTGCAGATTGGTCAATCTCTGTAAATGCCCAAGTTTCATTTTTACCATCATTATAACTAAATCTTGTAAAAGCACCCCATTTGTCAGCATGCCCATATTCTGCATTTAAGCCTATTCCGTATTTAGTTCTACCATCTGCTCTGGTCGATGTAATATCGGGTTGTCCTATATAGATGGTGTTGGTTAAATTGTAATTCCCCATTGCAGCTACATTCCTAAAACCTAATAATTTTATAATTGAAGTATCATTGTTGGCAAAATGAACTTCTTTTTCTAATTCAATGTTTATAGCATTTGAATTCTTAAAGCTAAACGAAACATTTGGCCCGTTGGCTACCGTTGGCAAAGCATCAATACTGGCTCTTATTTGCCAGCTATTAAATTGGTAATTAGCATAAATCCCATCAGTATACCCCCTTGTATTGGCAGCATAATCCCAAGCTCCTTGAGTCATAAGTGACCAGTTCAAAAACTGAGTACGGGGATCATGACAAAAATTATTACCATCAAAATAATCCGACAAACCAAACTTTCCAAGGACAATTTTTAAATTATGTAATTTATCAAAATCAAAGTTTTGTTCTAATAACATTCGAGCCATATATACCACTGGTTTTGTTTGACCAATTCTAAAGGTTTCTCCATTTGCAAATCCACCTAGTCCTTTAGCACCCGAAACACCTTCTCCGCCAGACATTTCAGGATTTAAACTGATTTTCGCTCCTTTCCAAACAGGCAGGTCAAAATATAGTGTTGAGGTCAGAGACAATGCTCTTTCTTCAACATTTTTCAAACTATTATCTCCAGAATATTTAGCATTAAAAGCAGGATGGTATTGGTAAATTGAAGTCATTTGGTACTTTAAACTGTATTTCTCAATAGTGTCATTCTTTGGATTTTGAGCAAATAAAAATGTAGTACTAATGAAACAGTAGAGTATAAATAGAGAATTAACTATTTTCATGTTTAATCGTTTAAGGCATCGTAAATAAATAATTGATTTTTAGTAATAACCTTTTCGCTATCAGTTAGTCCACTCGAAATGTAAGTAGTATCACCAACCTGTCTGTAAACCTCTACTTGTCTGGTTTCGATATTATTTCTGTCTTTGTAAATCATGACAAAATTTTTGCTCTTGTCAAATATAACCGCCGAATTTGGGATTGCTACCATAGATTTATCTTCGTTAAAAGATAATTTGATAGTTGCATTCATATCTGGTTTTAGTAAGAAGCTTCTATTGGCTAGTTTTATCCTAGCTTTCATCGCTTTGGTGTCTGGGTCTATGATATTAAAGATTTTATCAATTTTGCCATGGAAAATTTTATCTGGATAACTTAAAGTAGTTACTGAGGCACTTTGCCCCAATTTAACTTTTTCAATATCACTTTCATTAACATTTGCAATGGCCCAAACTTCACTAATCTCAGCTATATCAAAGATGTTTTCAGATCTGTCATTTCTCAGTAACATATCTTGATTTATACTTTTTTGAATGATAAATCCACTTATTGGAGCAGTTACTTCATAAATAGAACCTGGTTTTATGTTGTAAATTTTGTAAATTTCTTGAACTCGATTTAATTGTGAGTTGGATTTATCTACTTCGCTTTTGGCTTGGAGAACATCTCTTTCAGAATTTAATTTCCCTTCAAATAAGTCTTTGGAAACTTTTAGATTATTCTTGGCAACCATCAAGTCACTTTTAGCATCAATCATTTGTTTTTCAAAATCAGCAATTTCTGTACTTCGTATGGTGGCTAGTACTTGTCCTTTTTTGACATAATCACCCAACTCAACATTCACTTTTAGAACATTACCACCAACAAGCGGATATACATCTATAGATTTGTTGTTGTCGGCTACAATTTTCCCATAAAAACTCAACTCATTTTTTACGATTTCAGTCGAAGCTGCAGCAGTTTTTGTAGTTTTAAGCATGCTATCGCTTAATGCAAAAGTGGTATTTACTTCGGGGTTTTCGACTTCTTTTTTGCAGCTTGTGAACGTAAGGGTAACTATTCCTATGGCCAATATTAAACGTGTCTTCATATTATAATGTTTTAAAATAAATCTTTGTTGATAGTACAATTAAGCTCTTCGGCTGAAAGAACTACTTTTTTCTTTAATTCATTCAATTGGATAATGGATTGATTATAGCTTTCCATAAAATCAGTAAACTCCAATATGCTAAGGTTACTTTTTTTAAAATTGGAGACTACACCTTGGTACACTTGTTCAAATTCATCTGGATTACTCATTCCTATTTGATTGTAGCTCTTTCTTGCATCAGCCCATTTATTGATATTCATGATGATTTCAGTTTCCAATTCAATAGTAGTTTTTTCTTGTTCTGTTTTTGATTGCTCAAAAAGAGTCTTGGCATATTGAATATTTCCTTTGTTTTTATTCCATAAAGGCAACGGGATAGCGAGAGTAATATTTTTTTGGTTATCAAATGCAGCGCCTCTTTGAGTATATCCTACTCCTAATGTTATATCTGGTATGGCAAGTGATTTTTGTAATTTGATGTTGAGTTCAGTGGCTTCGATATTCTTTTTGCTCAACAAATAATCAGGTCTTGTAGTAACTGCGATATCCTTTAGGTTTTTTACATCAAAAAGCATTTCCTTATTGTATTTTTCAAATTCTGAATTTTCTAATACAGGAATAACACGTTCTACTTTGTTTAATAATAATTTTAGATTGGCTTGTTCTTCATAATTAGTACTGAGAACCTCTAATCTTTCATTTTTAAAATTTAGATATAAAGATTGTAAACGTATTAGGTCTTTAAGGGGTAAATTACCTTTCTTCACCTGTGCAGAATATGACGTGACCAAGTCCTCAATATGAACTAATTGTTTATCTGTAGTTTCAATTTTCTTAAGATTGTAATAGATAGTGAAGAAACTCTTTCTTAATTGTAATTTAAGATTTCGAAGTAAATCATTGAATTCTATTTCAGCAATTTGCTCATTAGCCTTGGATAATTTTACTTCATTAGCTTTTTTGCCACCCAAATAGATAATTTGTGAAATACTAAATGCTTTTGCACCTTGCTTCCCATTGTCAAAATATTTTTGAGCTTCAGGATTGTAAGCATTTAAGTCAGCGCTTACAATTGGATTGTCCCATATTTTAGCCTGAATAGTTAATGCTTGTGCCGCATCAATATTATAATGCTGTGCAAGTAAAACTAAATTATTTTTCAAAAATTGAGTTTCACATTCCTTAAGCGTAAGTGAAGTTTGAGCCTGCAGACATTGTAAACCAAAGAGTAGGAGTAAGAGTCCTAATTGTTTTTTCATTGTATCTTATTTTATGATACAAAGATGGCGTCAGTCCACTTTAAGACACCTTAATTCAAGGCTTAAAAAAGGCTTAAAACCGGAAGTTTATCTGAAAGAGGTTGGTATGTTCCTTAGGAATACTATAATGAATTTGAGCTTGATGAATGTTCAAAATGCGTTGTACGATAATTAAGCCAAGTCCAAACCCTGTCGTGCCATTTGCGTTTTCGCCACGCATAAAAGGCTGAAAAAGATGTAGTTGTTCTTTTTTGTTTAAGGTTTTTCCAATATTTGAGACCGAAATAATTAGACTTTTTTCATCACAACTTATAATTACTTCAGCCTGTTTATTGGTAGAATAAACACAAGCATTTTTAAGCACATTAGTTAAGGCTATGTCGAGTAAATTTCTATTTCCTCTTATTTCTAGTGCATTTTCAAGATGTTCACTATCTTCAATTTCAAAAGAAATTTTAAAATCAGGATAAGATTTATTGATTTTTTCGATAGAGCTGAATAAAACCTCGTCTATCCTTATTAATTCTTTTTCAGCCGTTCTACTAATTTCTGTTTTTGATAAAATTAATAGAGAATGAATTAATTCTGTTAAATGATTCATATCTGATAGAATTACCAAAAGGAATTTCTTTGCGTCATCAGTTGTAGATTGATCACTTATTTTATTTTCTATTTGTGATGTAATTCTAGACAGAGGAGTGCGTAGTTCATGAGAAGCATGAGCGGTAAAATCCTTTTGACCTTGATAGGATAGCTCAATTCGATCCATCATAAAATTGAATTCATTAGCAATTAAGTCAATTTCGTTTTTGCTGCTTTTGGACTCAATTCGCGTGTCAAGATTGTTTTCGTTAATTTTTTTTATTTTTTGATGAAATAATCCCAATGGTAGTATTGCTTTATGTACCATCCAGGAAGTAAGTAACCAACAAATTAAAGTAAACGCAAAGTAAGAAATTATTAAAATGTATTGTAGATATACCATTTTACGATTTCCATATCGGTCATTTGCAGAGATCAAAACATAGTAATCTTTTGCATGGGTATCTATAAAAATCCCATAAAACTCATTTTGCCCCTGTTTTTTTAAAAAAGACTTGTGAACTTTTAAATATTTTAAATCAGCACCATTCCAGTCTATTTTTTTTCCTTCAACATTGCTATACATAAGTTTAAAATTCGAATCAAAAATTAATGTTTTTTCATCATTTAATTTATAAACCGAATTATTGTCTATTGTACGCAATAGTTCATAGTTTGGATTTTTATGGTCAGATAAAAACTTCAAGGTTTTGAGCGCCTTTACTTCAAGACGGTCTATAAATTCCTCTTCTCTAAAATTGGAAGCCAGAACAAATATAAAAACACATGCTATTCCATAAAGAGCAGCAAATAAAATACTTACCAATAGAGAAATTCTAGTTTTTAATGTCATTCAGTTTCACTTAAGTAATATCCATATCCAATTTTGGTATGTATGAGTTTTATCTCGCGGTCTTTATCTATTTTTTTTCTCAAAAAATTAATATAAACTTCAATAGTGTTTTGGTTGGTTTCAATATGATAATCCCAAAGTTGATCTGCAATCGTTGCCTTAGATAGTACTTTTCCATTGGCATTGGCAAGCATCAAAATAAGTTTGAATTCTTTGGGTGTTAATTTTATTTCTATTCCAGCTCGAAAAATTTTCATGTCCGTCTCAAACAATTCCAAATCATGAATAAGAATAGACTCTTTTTTTTGTTGTGGAATGTCTTTTCGTCTCAATAATGAATTAACTCTGGCGTATAATTCATCAAAATGAAATGGTTTTACCAAATAATCGTCAGCGCCGTTATCAAATGAAGTCAATTTGTCCTCAATTTCATTAAACGCAGTAAGCATGATTATGGGCGTTTTTTGATCAGTTTCTCGAATAGCCTTGCAAACTTCAAATCCGTTGCGACCAGGTACATTTATGTCTAGAATAATCAAATCATATTCAAAGGCTTTGTACTTTTTTATAAGTAATGAACCATCATAAAAAGGAACACAGTCAAATAATTTGGAAGTAAAAAAGGTGTTAATCTCTTTTGATAAGGTAAAATCATCCTCTAGTAATAAAATTTTCATACTTAGTAGTTTAAATAACCCGACTTTTTCAAATCGGGTTGTTTACTTTGAATTTGATTTGCAACAAACAAACTCCTATTTAAAATAAGAGAAAGTCTCGTTATTCTCTAATTTCAAAAGTGTTTCGTAGATCAATTTAATCACATTTTCCACATCATCACGGTGTACCATTTCAACAGTGGTATGCATATAACGCAACGGTAACGAAATCAAAGCCGAAGCAACACCGCCATTACTATAAGCAAAAGCATCGGTATCTGTACCAGTAACTCTAGAAGAAGCCAATCGTTGAAACGGAATTTTCTTTTCCTCGGCAGTATCCAATATAAGTTCTCTCAAGTTGTTTTGTACCGCAGGAGCATAAGTTACAACAGGTCCTTTTCCAATTTTTGTTTCCCCTTCAATTTTCTTTTCAATCATAGGAGTTGTAGAGTCATGACATACATCAGTTACAATAGCAACATTAGGTTTGATCGTTTGGGTTATCATTTCAGCACCACGTAAACCTACCTCTTCTTGAACAGAATTGGTAATGTACAATCCAAACGGAAGTTTTATTTTGTTTTCATGTAGCAAACGAGCCACTTCGGCAATCATAAACCCTCCCATACGATTGTCAATCGCACGACATACAAATTTATTATCATTCAAGATCATAAATTCATCAGGATAAGTAATCACACAACCTACATGTATACCAAGTTTTTCAACTTCTTCTTTAGTTTCACAACCACAATCTATAAAGATATTATCAGTTTTAGCTGGTTCTTCTTTTGCACGGTTACGTGTATGGATAGCAGGCCATCCAAAAACACCTTTTACTATTCCCTTTTTAGTGTGAATGTTTACTCTTTTCGAAGGCGCAATTTGGTGGTCAGAACCACCATTACGAATAACATAAATCAGTCCGTCATCAGTAATATAATTTACATACCAAGCAATTTCATCAGAATGTCCTTCAATAACTACCTTATAAGGGGCGTCTGGGTTAATAATCCCTACTGCTGTTCCGTATGTATCAGTAATAAAGGTGTCAACATAAGGTTTCAAATAATCCATCCAGATTTTTTGTCCTTCAGCTTCATATCCAGTCGGGGAAGCATTGTTTAAGTATTTTTCCAAAAAAGCTAATGACGCGGGTTTTAATATAGATTCTGTGCTCATAAAAATATTTTTTGGCTAATTTATAAATTTGGTATCAGACTTGCGTATATAATGTATAATTTTACCCTAATAAATATTGCCCCATGAAGTTTGTTTTTACACTTATAAGTTGTTTTGTCCTTTCATTAAGCACTTTTGCACAAGAAATTCCAGTTGGTCCGTCAAAAATGGTCCGTGAAATTGATGAATCGTATGAAATTGGAAAAGACACCATACAATTGGAGGAAATCCTTATTTCCAAAGAAAAATTAAACCCCGAAGCCAAAAAGCAATTCCTAATATTGCAAAACCGTGTTTTGGTAACCTATCCATATGCAAAACTAACAGCAGAACGATTAGTAGGTTTAAAAAAAGGAATGGACAAATTATCTACTGCTAGAGAAAAGAAAAAGTATTTCAAAATCGTAGAAGACTACCTTACTAATGAATTCGAAGCCAAACTCAAAAAATTATCTCGCAGTCAAGGACGAATCCTTGTGAAATTAATTCACCGTCAAACAGGTGTTACGACTTTTGACCTAATCAAAGATTTAAAAAGCGGTTGGAAAGCATTTTGGTCAAACACCGCAGCTAGTGTTTTTGATATTAATTTAAAATCAAAGTACCAACCATACGACGTCAACGAAGATTTTCTCATAGAATCAATTTTGTTCCGTGCATTCAATTCGGGACGATTGCAAAATCAACCTCCCGCAAACCCAGTTGACATGGAGAGTTTAAGTGATCATTGGCAAGCAAAAGCGCAAGAAAGTAAATAATCACAATCCATGCAATTCTCTAGTTAAGTTTCAGAAGCAGCCAGAATAGTTTTCATCAGTACAGATAGTCCCGCTATCCATTCTATCTTTGCTTTTTTTAAAGAAAAAAGCAAAGGATGCCACTTCTATCGGGGCTAGGAGTGTAGATTAGGTTTGTTTAGAAGCATGGTACCTTGAGTTATGGACAACAATACATAGGTAGTAGTACATTTTATATAAGGTAATAGAAATCAAAGCCATTTTTTATTTATAATGCCGATAGTTACTATATATAGGTAGCGAGTCAAGTCAAAACAGTTTAAGCAGGCCGTAGGTATGTAATAAACGCGGCAATAATTGCAATGAGTCCAGTAAATGAAATTTATGGATACCTATATATAAGTGATATTACTATGGAGTATGTGGAGAACACAATCCTAAACACCCTGCGTAATAATTCCAAAATCCTACAAACATAAAAAACATCAAAACTCAAACACCGCTTTTTCAGTCCATTAAAAAAAAAGATTAAAAAAAGGCGTTTAAAAAGTATTGTTTAAGGGGGAAGACTGTGTACTTTTGCACCCGCAACAACGAATACGTTCACTGACACACTGGCAAGGATTACGAGGTATAAAGGGGAAGAAATTCTTCAAAAAAAATATCAAATAAAGCTTGTGAGATTAGAATTTACGTTTTACATTTGCACCCCGCAAAACGATGAAAGTTCCTTGAGATACTGGTAAGAAAGAATAAAGAAATTAGGATTTAAATTCTAAAAAAAACTTTAAATTTTTCTTGCGAGAAACAAAAGAGTTTTTTACTTTTGCACCCGCTTCGAGAAACATGTTTAACATGACAACGAAACGACAAACAAGATAAGAATACGTTCCTAGACATATTGAATTGACAGCCGTTTTAAGAGAGATCTTAAAGCAAAAGAATAAGAGTAATAGAATCGAGAGATTCGAATAATAACCGATAGAAACTGAGTCGACAATTAATAGTTTGAATTTATTCAAACGCACAATATACGATGAAGAGTTTGATCCTGGCTCAGGATGAACGCTAGCGGCAGGCTTAACACATGCAAGTCGAGGGGTATAGGTTTTCGGACCTAGAGACCGGCGCACGGGTGCGTAACGCGTATGCAATCTACCTTTCACAGAGGGATAGCCCAGAGAAATTTGGATTAATACCTCATAGTATAATGACTCGGCATCGAGACATTATTAAAGTCACAACGGTGAAAGATGAGCATGCGTCCCATTAGTTAGTTGGTAAGGTAACGGCTTACCAAGACTACGATGGGTAGGGGTCCTGAGAGGGAGATCCCCCACACTGGTACTGAGACACGGACCAGACTCCTACGGGAGGCAGCAGTGAGGAATATTGGACAATGGGCGCAAGCCTGATCCAGCCATGCCGCGTGCAGGATGAAGCATCTATGGTGTGTAAACTGCTTTTGTACGAGAAGAAACACTAGTTCGTGAACTAGCTTGACGGTATCGTAAGAATAAGGACCGGCTAACTCCGTGCCAGCAGCCGCGGTAATACGGAGGGTCCAAGCGTTATCCGGAATCATTGGGTTTAAAGGGTCCGTAGGCGGCCTTATAAGTCAGTGGTGAAATCTCCCGGCTCAACCGGGAAATGGCCATTGATACTGTAGGGCTTGAATTATTAGGAAGTAACTAGAATATGTAGTGTAGCGGTGAAATGCTTAGAGATTACATGGAATACCAATTGCGAAGGCAGGTTACTACTAATATATTGACGCTGATGGACGAAAGCGTGGGTAGCGAACAGGATTAGATACCCTGGTAGTCCACGCCGTAAACGATGGATACTAGCTGTTGGAAGCAATTTCAGTGGCTAAGCGAAAGTGATAAGTATCCCACCTGGGGAGTACGAACGCAAGTTTGAAACTCAAAGGAATTGACGGGGGCCCGCACAAGCGGTGGAGCATGTGGTTTAATTCGATGATACGCGAGGAACCTTACCAAGGCTTAAATGTAGATTGACCGGTTTGGAAACAGACTTTTCGCAAGACAATTTACAAGGTGCTGCATGGTTGTCGTCAGCTCGTGCCGTGAGGTGTCAGGTTAAGTCCTATAACGAGCGCAACCCCTGTTGTTAGTTGCCAGCGAGTCATGTCGGGAACTCTAACAAGACTGCCAGTGTAAACTGTGAGGAAGGTGGGGATGACGTCAAATCATCACGGCCCTTACGCCTTGGGCTACACACGTGCTACAATGGACGGTACAGAGAGCAGCCACTATGCAAATAGGAGCGAATCTACAAAACCGTTCTCAGTTCGGATCGGAGTCTGCAACTCGACTCCGTGAAGCTGGAATCGCTAGTAATCGGATATCAGCCATGATCCGGTGAATACGTTCCCGGGCCTTGTACACACCGCCCGTCAAGCCATGGAAGCTGGGGGTGCCTGAAGTCGGTGACCGCAAGGAGCTGCCTAGGGTAAAACTGGTAACTAGGGCTAAGTCGTAACAAGGTAGCCGTACCGGAAGGTGCGGCTGGAACACCTCCTTTCTAGAGCCTTAGTGTTAGCTTATTAATAAGCACGGTAGGGAAAAAGACGAAGAATCTAAAGGATTTAGAATATTAAGAATTTATTACTCTTGCTGTTAATTTAAAAAAATTGAATAAAATTTAAGTTAAAGATAAACGATTTAAGATTGTTGATTAACGATTTTTGATTTCAGATTTAGATCTGCAATCGTTAATTTAAAATCATAAATCCCAAATCACCTTGTCTCGTAGCTCAGCTGGTTAGAGTACTACACTGATAATGTAGGGGTCGACAGTTCGAGTCTGTCCGAGACAACTAATTTAAAGTTATAAGTTATTAAATATAATTTATAAGTTTAAAAAAACTTAAAGGAAATTTTAGAAGTTGAGAATGTATGAGATATGAATTCATAACTCAAAACTAATAACTCATACTTAAAAAATGGGGAATTAGCTCAGCTGGCTAGAGCACCTGCCTTGCACGCAGGGGGTCAACGGTTCGACTCCGTTATTCTCCACTATCTATCTACGAAAGTAGAAAGAAAAAGTTCATTGACATATTGAGATAAGAAAAATATTAAAAGTAGAAAGCGTTTTTTACTATTAATAGTAAAAGACAAACAAAAACGGTCTTAATTAATTTTAAGATTGGTACAATAAGCAAAATAAGGGCGTATGGGGGATGCCTTGGCTCTCAGAGGCGATGAAAGGCGTGATAAGCTGCGAAAAGCTACGGGGACGGGCACACACCGATTGATCCGTAGATACCTGAATGGGGCAACCCACTAGATTGAAGATCTAGTACACCGATAGGTGGGCAAACCCGCTGAACTGAAACATCTAAGTAGGCGGAGGAGAAGAAAACAAAAGTGATTCCGTAAGTAGTGGCGAGCGAACGCGGATTAGCCCAAACCAATGTTGTTACGGCAATGTTGGGGTTGTAGGACCACGACATTTTATGTATGAAGAATTAGAATTTACTGGAAAGTAAAGCCAAAGAAGGTGATAGCCCTGTATAAGTAATGAATATAATAGATAGTGGTATCCTGAGTAGGGCGGGACACGAGAAATCCTGTCTGAATTTGGCGGGACCATCCGCTAAGGCTAAATACTCCTGAGAGACCGATAGTGAACCAGTACCGTGAGGGAAAGGTGAAAAGAACCGTGAATAACGGAGTGAAATAGATCCTGAAACCATACGCTTACAAGCGGTCGGAGCCCTTTCGTGGGGTGACGGCGTGCCTTTTGCATAATGAGCCTACGAGTTAACGTTGCTGGCAAGGATAAGTGGTTAAGCCACGGATCCGTAGCGAAAGCGAGTCTGAATAGGGCGCTTTAGTCAGTAGTGTTAGACGCGAAACCGTGTGATCTACCCATGGACAGGTTGAAGCTTTGTTAACCCAAAGTGGAGGACCGAACCCGTTGACGTTGAAAAGTCTTGGGATGATCTGTGGGTAGGGGTGAAAGGCCAATCAAACTCGGAAATAGCTCGTACTCCCCGAAATGCATTTAGGTGCAGCGTTAGTTATAAAGTTATATAGAGGTAGAGCTACTGATTGGATGCGGGGGCTTCACCGCCTACCAATTCCTGACAAACTCCGAATGCTATATAATGTTCACTAACAGTGAGGGCTTGGGTGCTAAGGTCCAAGTCCGAGAGGGAAAGAACCCAGACCATCAGCTAAGGTCCCCAAATATATACTAAGTTGAAAGAACGAGGTTTGTCTGCATAGACAGCTAGGATGTTGGCTTGGAAGCAGCCATTCATTTAAAGAGTGCGTAACAGCTCACTAGTCGAGCGGACGAGCATGGATAATAATCGGGCATAAGTATATTACCGAAGCTATGGATTTACAATTTATTGTAAGTGGTAGGGGAGCATTCTAACAGGGTTGAAGGTGTATCGTAAGGTATGCTGGACTAGTTAGAAAAGAAAATGTAGGCATAAGTAACGATAATGCGGGCGAGAAACCCGCACACCGAAAGACTAAGGTTTCCACAGCTATGCTAATCAGCTGTGGGTTAGTCGGGACCTAAGGCGAACCCGAAAGGGACAGTCGATGGACAACGGGTTAATATTCCCGTACTACTGTTAACTGTGATGGGGTGACGGAGTGATGAAAGTGCCGCGAACTGACGGAATAGTTCGTTGAAGTACCTACCTATAAGCTGCGCAGGCAAATCCACGCGGCTTGGGGAAATACGATAGTACTCGGCGTCTTCGGACAAAGAGATAGTGCACCTAAGGGCTTCCAAGAAAAACCTCTAAACTTCAGGTTAATAGTACCCGTACCGCAAACCGACACAGGTAGTCGAGATGAGAATTCTAAGGTGCTCGAGAGATTCATGGCTAAGGAATTAGGCAAAATAGACCCGTAACTTCGGGAGAAGGGTCGCCAGCAGCAATGCTGGCCGCAGTGAAGAGGTCCAGGCGACTGTTTATCAAAAACACAGGGCTCTGCAAAATCGTAAGATGAAGTATAGGGCCTGACACCTGCCCGGTGCTGGAAGGTTAAGTGGAGATGTTATTCGCAAGAAGAAGCATTGAAATGAAGCCCCAGTAAACGGCGGCCGTAACTATAACGGTCCTAAGGTAGCGAAATTCCTTGTCGGGTAAGTTCCGACCTGCACGAATGGTGTAACGATCTGGACACTGTCTCAGCCATGAGCTCGGTGAAATTGTAGTAACGGTGAAGATGCCGTTTACCCGCAGTGGGACGAAAAGACCCTGTGCACCTTTACTATAGCTTAGTATTGACTTTGGACAAATGATGTGTAGGATAGGTTGGAGACTGTGAAGTGGCGTCGCTAGGCGTTGTGGAGTCATTGTTGAAATACAACCCTTTGTTTGTCTGAAGCCTAACTCCGCTATGCGGAGGACATTGCTTGGTGGGTAGTTTGACTGGGGTGGTCGCCTCCAAAAGAGTAACGGAGGCTTCTAAAGGTTCCCTCAGTACGCTTGGTAACCGTGCGTAGAGTGCAATGGCATAAGGGAGCTTGACTGAGAGACATACAGGTCGATCAGGTACGAAAGTAGAGCATAGTGATCCGGTGGTTCCGCATGGAAGGGCCATCGCTCAAAGGATAAAAGGTACGCCGGGGATAACAGGCTGATCTCCCCCAAGAGCTCATATCGACGGGGGGGTTTGGCACCTCGATGTCGGCTCGTCACATCCTGGGGCTGGAGAAGGTCCCAAGGGTTGGGCTGTTCGCCCATTAAAGTGGCACGCGAGCTGGGTTCAGAACGTCGTGAGACAGTTCGGTCTCTATCTACTGTGGGCGCAAGAAATTTGAATGGATCTGATTCTAGTACGAGAGGACCGAATTGGACAAACCTCTAGTGTATCTGTTGTCACGCCAGTGGCACCGCAGAGTAGCTACGTTTGGAAGGGATAAGCGCTGAAAGCATATAAGCGCGAAACCCACCATAAGATGAGATTTCTTTTAAGGATCGTGGGAGATGACCACGTTGATAGGCTATAGATGTAAAGGCAGTAATGTCATAGTCGAGTAGTACTAATAATCCGTAAGCTTATGTACACCCTTTCCAGTGCACGAAAGTGCACTGGGGAAACTTTCTAATAAATACTTTTTTCTTTATCTCAGTATGTTAAGATATTATGTAATGTTGATTAGCTAAAAGCTAGTTTACCCATTGCAAAACGACCTTAAGGTGGTTATTGCGGCGGGGCTCACCTCTTCCCATCCCGAACAGAGTAGTTAAGCCCGCCTGCGCAGATGGTACTGCAGTTATGTGGGAGAGTATGTCGTCGCCTTTCTTTAGAGAACCCTGATTCATCCGAATCAGGGTTTTTTGTTTTATAGGTACGACGTGTCGGCTACAAAGCCTCGATCCGTCGCTTTTATTTAGAAACCTTTATCCTAATCGGATAGGGGGTTTTTGTTTTACAGCCGTTTTTGTTGTGAAAGCTGATTTTTTGCATGAGGGATAGTAGTGAAAATCCTTTTTTGAGGCTTTTTTCGGCCTCAAAAAAGATTGTAACGAATAGCCCGACGCTACTGTAACGGAGTGGAAGTAGCGGCATGCCCAAGAAATGATAGATATATCTAGAAATACTAGTTGTTTTTTAGTTTAATTTATTACTAAAAGATTACTATGTTTAGGTTGGTAGTTTTTATTTTGATTATTTTTGATTTTTAATCTAAATATAAAACATGAAAAATTTTTTCTCACTTTCTCTCTTTTCATTTTTACTTCAGCTAGGTGCTCAAGAACGTCCTAAATTGGTGGTAGGAATTGTAGTTGACCAAATGAAAATGGAATATTTATATCGTTTTCAAGATGATTTTTCGGAGAATGGTTTTAAAAAATTGATGAATAATGGTTATGTTTTTCATAACATGCATTTCAATTATATGCCAACTTATACTGGGCCAGGGCACGCATCTGTTTATACAGGAACTACTCCTTCTGTTCACGGGATACTTGCCAATGATTGGTTTGATAGATCAGTTGGGAAATCAAGGTATTGTGCAGAAGACGAATCGGTAGCTTTGTTAGGTGAAGGAAATAAAAAAGAGGGGATGATGTCTCCTGTTAATTTGCAAACCACTACCATTACTGACGAATTGCGCTTGGATACCAATTTTAAGGGTAAAGTAATCGGAATTAGTATAAAAGATCGTGGTGCAATTTTGCCAGCTGGTCATTTTGCAAATTGGGCTTTTTGGCTTAGCGATACGGGAAATTTTATTTCTAGTAGTTTTTATGGTTCTCAATTACCTGATTGGGTAGTTCAGTTTAATGATAAAAAACAATATGTTTCTTATTTAAATAAAGATTGGAATTTGTTAAAACCAGAATCGGTTTATAATGAAAGTTTGGCGGATGATAATGATTATGAAGGACTTTTGTTTGGCAGTAAGAAACCTATTTTTCCTTATGATTTAAAATCAATGTATGAAAAAAATGGTCCTAGAGTTATAAAATCAACTCCGTTTGGGAATAATTTTTTAGCTGATTTTGCAAAAGAAACGATTGTTAATGAAAAATTAGGTGCGGATAGTGATACTGATTTTTTAACGGTTAGCTTTTCTTCAACCGATTACGTTGGACATTTGACAAGTTCTCGTTCCAGAGAGATACAAGACACTTATTTACGGCTAGACGAGACTATTGCAGACTTTCTTTCCTATTTAGATAAAAAGGTAGGGAAAGGTAATTATCTGCTTTTTTTGACTGCTGATCATGCTGCAGAGGAGAATTCTAGTTTCCTGAAAGATCATAAATATAATGTACAAAATGGCAATTCAAAAGAGTTGGTAAGTGGGCTTCGTGAATATTCAAAAAATACGTTTGGGGTGGATGTTATATTAAATTACTCCAATGATAATTTGTTTTTTGATAAAAAAATAATAAAAGAAAAGGGAATTGAATTAACTAAGGTTAAAACCTTATTTAAAGAGTATTTAATGACTTATCCACATATAAAAAGAGTGTATTCAGAGGAAGAAATACTTGCTGGTTCAGGATCAGATTATTTTCTAAGCTTTATTTCAAAAGGTTATGATCCTAAACAGAGTGGGGATTTAGTTATTCTTGATAAACCTGGTGGACATGGAGGTAAAGGTACTTCTCACGGAGCTCCTTATGTCTATGATACGCATGTACCAGCGATTTTTTATGGATGGCATATTAAAAAAGGTGAGTCTTTTGATAAAAAAGTGATAACTCAAATTGCTCCAACAATTGCTCAAAAAATAAAGGTGTCTTTCCCTAATGGCACAGAAGCGAATGTATTGTCTGAGGTTTTAGAAAAATAGTTATAAAACAAAAATCCCATTTCGATCGAAATGGGATTTTTTATTTTTATTGAGCAGTAGCTATTTGTGGTAAGCCAATTTGATTTTTGATTAAATCTTCAAATGTCTCATGAGCACGAATTAGATGTCCTTGTCCATTCATCCATAAAACTTCAGCAGGTCTGTATCTTGAGTTGTAGTTGGAAGCCATAGAATAACAATAAGCTCCAGCATTTTTAAAACTTAGAATATCACCTTCTTTTAATTCTGAGATACGTCTGTTGTTTGCAAAAGTATCCGTTTCACAGATATACCCAACAACAGAGTAAAAACGCTCTTTTCCTTTAGGATTAGAAATGTTTTCAATATGGTGTGATGAACCGTAAAACATCGGACGTATCAAATGGTTGAATCCACTATCAATTCCAGCAAATACAGTTGAAGTTGTTTGTTTGATCACATTTACTTTAGCCAAAAACTGACCCGCTTCGCTCACTAAAAACTTACCTGGTTCAAAGATTAAGGTTAAGTTTTTACCGTATTCAGTACAAAACTCATTGAACCTTTTTGATAATTTTTTACCTAATTCTTCAATATCAGTTTCGATATCGTCTTTTTTATAAGGAACTTTAAATCCACTTCCAAAATCTAAAAAGTCTAAGTTTTTGAAATGTCTTGCAGCGTCAAATAAGATTTCAGCAGCGTATAAAAACACTTCAATATCCAAGATATCAGAACCTGTATGCATGTGGATACCTACGATGTTCATTTTTGTGTTTTCAACAATACGTACCAAGTGAGGCAATTGGTGTACCGAAATACCAAATTTACTGTCGATATGACCAACAGAAATATTAGCATTCCCTCCAGCCATTACGTGTGGGTTAATACGAATACAAACAGGAACATTAGGATGTTTAGCTCCAAATTGTTCTAGTATTGAAAGGTTATCGATATTGATTTGTACTCCTAGTGCATTTACTTCTTCAATTTCTTCAAGTGAAACCCCGTTTGGTGTATAAAAAATACGCTCGGGAGAATATCCCGCATGAAGTCCTAATTGTACTTCTTGAATAGAAACAGTATCTAAACCAGAACCCATTCCTTCTAATAATTGTAGGATAGCCACATTAGATAAAGCCTTCATTGCGTAGTTGATACGTAATTTTTCTACTTTAGAGAAAGCTTTGGTTAAACGATTGTATTGCGATTTTATTTTATCGGCATCATAAACATATAGTGGTGAGCCAAATTGTTCAGATAGTTGAAGTAAGTCTTTTGGTTGCATTTTAATTTTTTTAGGCAAATTTATTATTCTTTATTGATTTTACAATGCATTTTGCTAATTCTAACAAAATATAACAAAATGTTTGTTTTGTAATATTTAGAGCTCTAAAGAATTGGTTTGTAGTCTAAAATAGAGCTATTTCTGTGAATTACCCCGTTATATTAAGATGATTCAGGCCTTAAACAAACAGTATTACCAAATGCATAATTTATTTTTTTAAATAATGTTAGGTACTTGTCCGAAATCTAAACCATATTTGGGGTTTCGGATAGAGAATAGTTAGCCTTTTTTTGGAGCAGACTGTTGAGTATTTCAGGAAAGTTGGTTCCCGCTATCTACTGTATCTGTTGTTTTTGCTGTCGCAACACAACAGGATGCTGTTTCTATCGCGGCTAAAGAGTGGATTTCGTTTTATTAGGGTTGTTTTCTATCTAAGGTATAGTTTTCAATTATAGGGATATTAAAATGACACTTTAGATAGTTAAGTTAGACTTTGATAGTTGGTTAATTAAATTCATTTTTTTTTATCAGTAACTAAGGTTGATCTTGTAAAATGTTCTACATTTAGATTATTATTTGAATTAATATTAAATTTGAAATTAAATGAATATCCCTAAAACTCTGATACTAGATACTTGTGTACAAAAACAAAATGAACTGATCGAAAGTTTTCAAAACCGATTGGATTCAATGAAATTAGATGTCTTTGAAGCAAACCAATCGCCTAGTCAGACTGAAGACCGTGCTGCTGGTAAAGTAGAACTTTTAAATGCTGTTGGTAACGAACTAGATTTTGCTTTAAGGGAAATGGAATTCCTTAAGACATTAAACCCAGAAAAAGAAAGTACAATAGTAGAACCGGGGGCATTAGTTGTAACTGATAAATTGACTCTTTATATTTGTGTGTCAATTGAACAAATTGAAGTTCAAGGGCACACGGTTTACGGTATCTCAACCAAAGCTCCTATTTATGCTGCCATGAGAGGACTCAAAAATGGTGATAAATTCAGTTTCAATGAAACAGAATATCAAATAAAATCTATTTATTAATTTTTCTTAGATGTATTTTGATTTTACAAAATCGCTTCTGAAATTTTAAAAAGCAGTTGGTTTTTTTCAATCTTGATAGAGGCGCTTTCCTTTTATTCTTGAAATAGAGTGGGATTTCGTACAGCAGAACACTTATTAAAGATAGATTTATTAACATAACAATTAAAATCTTCAATTTAAAAGAAGGCTATTGCTATTCGTAAACGTTACCTTTGCATCAAAATTGTTGTGTAAACATTTTTATAACTAAATGATAGAGAGATAATATGAATGCAATATTCACAGATGCTAGTTTTCAGAATATGATGAATGTAGCAAATCGTTATGGAATTAGTGCTAATGCTGTTACTGACTTAACGCAAGCACTTATGAAAAGTAATGGAACAATGGCACAATTTTACATTCCCGAATTAGGTGGAGGAGGTCAATGGATGCAAGGCGGAATGACAATGGTTGGTGATATGTTCAATAATCAACTTAAAAATACTGTAAACGGACTATGTATTGAATTATCAAATTTGATCAATCAAGGAGCAATACAATATGTTCCTTTACCTAGACTAGAAAGCCAAAACGGTTCTCAATGTGGTTTTAGTAGTAACTGGTGGGGAGATTTAGGTATTCCTAATTCTACAGGAAGTCAAAATAATACAAACTATGCTGTTTTTTCGAATATTGGTCGTTTAGCGATCCAAGAAAACGGAAAAGTAACTGTCTTTGATACACTTGACAACCATATTGGTGGCGTAGGTCAACAGCAAGGTGGTAATTACTCTGTAACATTTACAAGCCAGTATGGTACGGTAAATTTAAGTTCATTACCTATTATTTCAGGTGGAGAGGATAGACCGCAACCACAGCAAGTAAATAATAATAATAATAATAATAATAATAATAATGAGGTTCAAAATCAAGCACTAATTGTTGAAGAACCAGCTCCAGTATTTACTAATAATAAAAGTGATTTTGAAGAAGACATTTTTGTCAAAATAGAAAAATTGGCGGCATTAAAAGATAAAAATATTCTTTCGATAGAAGAGTTTGAAAACAAGAAAGTGGATTTATTAAGCCGATTGTAAAAACAAGTTCTTTATAATTTAAAGCTCCACTATCTAAATGCAAATTCAGTTGGTGGAGTTTTTTTTATGCCACCTACTAAATGTTTTATTTATCATCATTAAGTTCATTGATGATCTCAGCCACTAATTGGTATGATTTTATTCTAGATTTTTGATTGTGACAATTGGTTGTAACGATTAATTCATCTACTCCTGTTTTATCCAGAAAATCTTTTAGTTCATTCTTTACCTTGCTTTTAGAACCAATAAAAGTATAAAGAGTCATTTGTTTTACAGCAGGGTGTTCTAGCGTTTCTCTTAATTCTGGAGTCATATCACAAGCTTCATCAAGAGCTTCTCTTTTTGCACCTGTCAACAAGCTAACAATCATTTTGATAAATGACGTTGCCATTCGCTCGGCTTCTTGATCAGTATCAGCAACAAAAATATTAATTCCTGCCAATATATACGGTTTTTCAAGCTCTGGAGAAGGCATGAATTCCTTACGGTAAATTTCCAATGCAGGAAACAATTGTGCCGTAGCAAAGTGACTCGCAAAAGCATAAGGAAGTCCTTTTCTTGCTGCCAAATGGGCACTGTCAGTACTCGAACCTAGTATGAAAATAGGAACAGAAACGCCTTCGGCTACTGGAGCTCTTACTTTAGCATTTTGATTGTTTATAGAGAAATATTTTTGAATCTTTTCTATCTCTTCCGGAAAGGAATGCGCTGCATCCATAAAATCAGACCGAATCGCTCGAGCCGTTTCTTGGTCCGTTCCAGGTGCTCTTCCTATGCCCAAATCGATTCGGTTAGGGTACATTGTTCCCAAAGTTCCAAACTGTTCTGCAACAATAAGTGGGGAGTGGTTAGGAAGCATAATTCCGCCAGAACCCAGTTTCAAAGTAGTGGTAGCTTGTGCAACATGACCAATCAAAATAGCGGTAGCAGTACTTGCAATCGCAGGCATATTGTGATGTTCTGCTAACCAATAGCGTGTATAACCAAATTCTTCCGCTTTTTGAGCTAGGCTAACCGTATTTTTAATGGTATCATTAATAGAACTTCCTTTGGTAACAACCGCAAGATCTAAAATTGAATAAGCAATAGGTTTGTCGTTCATATTATTTAATTTCATTTGTAATAGGTTTAAAGAAAGGTTGATTTACTATTAAAGAAAAGCCTAAACCAAAAATGGGTTTTGATCCAGGCTTCTCATTAATAAAAGTAACGTGAATACGAAGAATAAAATCAACAAATCATAATTAGTTCGTATTAAAACTCAATTACGAATTCCTCTGTAGGTGTTCTCACTTTTTTCATAGGAGCGATCCAATCACTTGGTGTATCAGCGTAACCTACATACATTAAAGAAACACTTTTTAGTCCAAGATTTTTTAATTCTAACACTTCATCCACGACACTGTTGTCAAAACCTTCTACAGGCGTACTATCTACTCTTAATTCAGCAGCTTGCCCTAAAGCAAGTCCAAGTGCGATATAAGTTTGTCTCGCAATGTGTGCAAAATTTTCTTCAGCAGGTTGGTCAAGATAAATTTTCTTTAACATATCAGTATAGCTACCAAAACGTCCTCTTTCTAAGCCGCGCTCATCTGTGGTAAAATCATACACTTTATCAATTCTCTCCGCTGTGTAGCGATCCCAAGCTGCAAATATCAACACATGAGAACAATCTCTCATACATTCCGGGTTCAAAGCTCCTTTTACTAATTTTTCTTTTAGTTCTTGATTTTCAACAACAATTACGTTGAAAGGTTGTAAACCTGAAGAACTAGGCGCTAAGCGAGCTGCCTCTACAATTTTATCTATATTTTCTTTGCTTACTTTTTTTGTAGAATCGTACGCCTTTACAGCATGTCTCCAGTTTAAATCTTCTAATAAAGCCATTTTTATTTATTTATGTTTTGAAAAATAATTTGATTTAATCGTTTTAATCGGTCAATTTAATTACAATATTTCCGTTGCTAGCAGTTCCGTTTTCACCATCAATAGCGACAGTTTTTGTAGTTTACAATGTTTTATTCCTGTTTGTTAGAAATTTTAGTAATGATGTTTTTTAAGACTAATAAATCTTCTAGTGAAATGTTCATAGATTCCATCAATTGTCCCGGAATACAATATGCTTTCACTTTTAGGGCCTTCCCTTTTTCGGTTAACGATATATTGACTAAACGTTCATCAACCGTACTTCTAATTCTAGAAACAAACTCTTTATGTTCCATTCGTTTCAGTAAAGGAGTTAACGTTCCACTATCTAGTTGTAGTTTTTCTCCAATTTGATTGACCGTTTGTTCTTCGTATTCCCACAAAACTAGCATTACCAAATATTGAGGATAAGTAAGTTGCAACGCTTCTAACAAAGGACGGTATTGATTAATAATTTCCTTTGCAAATACGTAAACTGGAAAACAAACTTGTTCGCTAATATGTAATTGGTCTTTCATCTTTTTTATTTGATATCACAAAGGTAGGGCACAATTAAATTGCGTACAATTTAATTGTGAAAGATTATTGTTTATTTAACTATTGTTAGAGAGAAGATAACATTTTCTTATTTCACACAGATGCGCAAAGAATAAAAAAAATATAAATTATATAAGTGTGGTTTTACAAATATAGGCCACAATGTTTGTCATTCCAATGGAATATAAGAAAGTAACTTCAAATCAAGATATCTTGTTAAATTACGATTGAGAGTAAAAACGAGGAACATCTGCTGGTTGATTTCTACCATCAGCTAAACTTCGAAAATCCTTTCCTGTAGGCTCTTCAAAAACTTCTAGTTGAAATTGAGATGTAATGGTTAGTAAATGATCAAAAATATCCGATTTTATTTGTTCAAATTTCACCCATTCTTTTTCATAAGTAAAACAATAGATTTCTAATGGCAATCCTTTAGAAGTAGGCTCTAATTGTCGAACCATATTCGTCATTTCGGTATTGATATGAGGATTTGCAAGAATATAGTTTTCAGCATACACTCTAAAAACACCAATGTTTGTCAAACTTATAGCGTTAACAGGATTAGATTCACCATCAGATAAGGCAGCGTTTAATTTTTTAATTTCTGCTTCTTTTTCTAAGATGTAATCTTTTATAAGGGTGTATTTTTTAAACTGTTCCAGCATTTGATCATCACAAAAACAAAAACTACTGACCTTGAGGTAAATGGATCTATTAATTCTACGGCCTCCTGAATTACTCATACCGCGCCAGTTTTTAAAGGAATCATTGATAAAAGCATAAGTAGGAATCGTGGTGATTGTTTTATCCCAGTTTTGAACCTTAACCGTACTTAAATTAATAGACATTACATCTCCATCGGCATCATATTTTGGCATCGCAATCCAATCTCCTACACGTACCATATCATATACAGACATTTGAATACTGGCTACAAAACCCAATATAGTATCTTTGAAAATTAATAACAAAATAGCCGTCATCGCTCCCATGGCGCCTAAAAAGTAAAACGGACTCTTTCCTAAAAGTAAAGATAAAATAAGAATTCCACCGACAAAATAAACCATGATATTCAATACTTGAATGTAGCTCGAAATAGGCTTGTCTTTGAATATAGGTGACTGAGATAAGGCTTCATTAAAGACTGCTAGTACAGCATTAATTGTCCAGATGATGACCATAAGTAGTATAATCGTGGCTAGAGTAACGGCATATTTTGAAATTATAGGATACTGTCCAAAAATAGAAGGCACTGCAAAAATGATAATAAGTGCAGGTATAATCAATGCAAGTTTGTCAAATATTCTTTTCTCGACTAAGATATCGTCCCAAGTAATCTTAGTTTTTAAAAATAGTTTGTGTATTGAACCTACAATTATTTTTTTGGTTAATAGCCAAGCAATGAAGCAAACAAGGATTAAACCAAAAAGAAGTATTGGGAGATTCATGTATGAAGCAATATGAGGTTCAATACCAAAAAAATCCGTTAACCATGTTGGGTCAAGTTTTATAGAAGCATATTTTTCGTCAAATAGAATCATTGCATTAATTTATTTTATGCAAAGGTAACATTCATAATTTAAGATAAGAATAGAACGTAAGTATTGGCCTTTTCTTAACAGTATGTTTTTTATTTCAAAGCGATACGTGGCAGTTTTTTTTTACATATTAAGTCATTTAAGTTTTGCCGAGTATTGAAAAGTTTTTTAAACCAATCAGTAATAGAAACGGATATAAGTGCTTTGTACAAACAAGTTACACAACATTTGTCGTGTCCCTCTAATGGCTACAGTTTTTTGGAGCAGAATGATTTCGTTTTTTAAGAAGCTTAGTTGCTGTAATTCTTTTCACGCAAAGTTCACTGAACTCCTCTGAAATTAAATATTTAAGTAAAGTAATCTTGTGGAAGCACTTCCCAAAGCGTCAGGATATGCTCCCACAAGAATTTTATTTCTATCGGAGATAAAGACGAAAGCTTGTGTTTCTTTTTGGAAAGGTTCTAGCGCTAGCAAGCTGTTAGATATGTATTTTGGATATAAAATTAGAGAGGTATATGAGTTGGGTCAGTAAACATAACTTCCCATTGGTGTCCATCAATGTCGGCAAAGCTGTCGTAATACATCCAACCGTGGTCAGTACTTTCTCTATATCGTGTTCCACCATTTTCAAGAGCAAGTCTTACTATGCTGTTAACTTGCTCTCTGCTGTGAACTTCTAATGCTGTCAAAACTTGTGTTGTTGAACTATCTGATATTGGTCGGTTCGTAAAAGTGCTAAAAAACTCGTGAGTTATCAGCATAGAATACATTAGGTCTTCCTGTAATACTAAGCATAATGCTTTGTCATCCGAAAATTGTTCGTTGAATGAAAATCCGAGTTTTGACCAAAAGGCTCTTGTTTTGTCAAGATCTTTAACTGGTAGGTTTACATAGATAGATTTTACTTTCATATTATCAAGTTATTTGTTGTTATAAAACGATTATAACTATTTCATAATATGCAAGTTGATGCTTTTTTTTAGTTTTTAAAAATAATTTTGAAAGTTTTTTTATTCTTTTCATTGTCTTGAAGGTACATCTAGTGCCACCGTTGGTTTCTAAAGGTTTTGTTTAAAACATATAAGAGTCATTTAAGTTTTATGATGCAAATAAAATCGACAAAGTGTTTGCGCAGAACGAAGCAATCACGCAAACGGCATTTGTACGCAGAATAGGAAGTCTAAAAGTAATTAAGTGCAAAAATATATTGAAGATGTTTTACATAAAAACTCCTGTTATTGTAAACAAATAACTGGAGTTAAAAAAAGATGTAAATCTATAGATTTATTTTTAGGAAGGGACGACATTTCGGGCATAAATGGAACGCTTGCGCTAACATTGATAATTAATTAAAAAATAGTCTAACTTGATTATTCCCGTATGTCGATTTTTTTTAAATGCCATAGAACTAGTATATAAGCGCTAGTTTATACCTTGTTTTTTAAATTTTAAAAACAATAATTAAGTTTTTTTCTCTCATTTTATCAACAACTCATCTTTCGATTTCAAAATCCCTAGCCCAGATCGAAGCGGCATCCTTTTATTTTGGGATGTAGTGGTAGCGGAATCCCGAAATAAAAGATATAGCGGATAGCTGGAAATAGCTCCTTAAAAAAACTAAATTTAGGAAAGTGGAAACTTGAATAGTTTTTTGTATTTTTGCACTCCAAATAAAGGACTAAGGATATGTTAGATAGACTTCAAATAGTAAAGCAACGTTTTGATGAGATTTCGGATTTGATTATTCAGCCGGATGTGATCTCTGACCAGAAACGTTATGTACAGCTAAATAAAGAATACAAAGACTTGAAAGCATTGGCTGAAAAGAGAGACGAATACGTGCTCTTGATGGCTAATATTGAAGAGGCAAACGAAATAATTTCTGACGGTAGTGATGCAGATATGACCGAAATGGCCAAGATGCAACTGGATGAATCTAAGACAAGATTGGTAGAATTGGAGGAGGAAATCAAATTTATGTTGATTCCAAAAGATGCCGAAGATGCCAAGAATGTCATGGTGGAGATTCGTGCTGGTACGGGTGGGGACGAAGCGAGTATTTTTGCTGGTGATTTGTTCCGTATGTACACTAAATACTGTGAAAACAGAGGTTGGAGGACATCTGTAGTGGATATGAATGAAGGGACGTCTGGTGGTTTCAAAGAGGTAATTTTTGAAGTTACAGGTGAGGATGTTTATGGAACGTTGAAGTTTGAAGCTGGTGTGCACCGTGTGCAACGTGTTCCACAAACGGAAACTCAAGGTCGTGTGCATACATCGGCAGCTACAGTTATGGTTTTGCCAGAAGCGGAAGAGTTTGATGTACAAATTGATATGAATGATGTGCGAGTGGACTTCTTTTGTTCGTCTGGACCTGGTGGACAGTCGGTAAATACAACCAAATCAGCAGTACGTTTGACACACGTTCCTACGGGATTGGTGGCGCAATGTCAGGATCAAAAATCACAACATAAGAATAAAGACAAGGCATTTATTGTATTGCGTTCACGTTTATACGAACAAGAATTAGCCAAAAAACAAGCGGAAGATGCTACAAAACGTACATCGCAAGTAAGTTCTGGTGACCGTTCAGCTAAGATTCGTACCTATAACTACGCTCAAGGGCGTGTGACTGATCACCGTGTAGGATTGACTTTATACGATTTGGGAAATATTATGAATGGTGATATTCAGAAAATTGTTGAAGAGTTACAATTGGTAAATAACATGGAAAAATTGAAGGAAGCTAGTGAAGTTTTCTAAATTTTGAAACTATAATATATAAAAAAATGAGGCCTTTCGGACCTCATTTTTTTTTGAATATATAGATACTTATTTTTTAGCTTCGGCATTTTCTTCTGATTTTGCACCCATGCGGTTTACTGTGTACATTGGGGCAAATTTAAGTTTTAAAAGTGCAATTTTTCTATTGTCACTTCCTGTTAATCCTTCTTTTTCAACCGTGTTTTTTCGGTTATCTAAAGCTTCATAAACTAGTTTTATTTCGTCCCAATCTTCACGAGAATAAGAATCTTTGTTCTTTTGTACTGTAGTGACAAAGTTGTCATAAACAGCAAGGATATTGTCCTTATTTACCCAGTTGAACTGCATGTCATCACTGATGTAATTAGGTCCAAATAGTGATTTGTAATATTGATTTTTCAAGTTTTCTTTTTGAGCTACGATTTTCATCTTGAAACCCTCGTATTTGGTTGTTGCTTCGTCCAGTTTGGCTTGATTTTTTTCTTTATCAGTAGCAGTAGTTAAAGCCAAATCAGCTTCCATTTTTATATGGTTAAACTTTATTTCTATGGCTTCCCAATTTTCGCTAGCTTTTTCTTCTGCAACATTACTTACAGAGTCAATATATTGCGAATAAGATTTTAGTTTCTTTTCAGCATTTTTTTGACTTTCATTTTTACAGGATGTAAAAACTAATGCTGTTGCGACTATAAAAAATGTTACGTGTACTTTTTTCATTTTTTCAAATTTGAGATTATTATAGTTCTATTGCAGCCCCCTTTTGGTTTCTTCAGAAGCAATAGTTCCTTACAATATTTCCTTATTAATTTTTTTGATATTGTCGATGTCTGCTTGGCCATTTTCTATATACTTCTCTCCTTTTTGCATGGCTGCATTATATTTTTCAGATATTGTATCCTTTAATTCATCAATCTTACCTTTGATTTCATCTGTAGTTTTAGCAGTTTTTTTAGCAATTTTTTTGCGTGTATTGGCTCCTTTATCTGGTGCAAATAAGATTCCTAAAATAGAACCTATAGCAGCAGCTCCTAAAATTCCGATGATTGTTTTATTTGTTTTCATAGTTTAATTTTTTTTGATAATTATTAAATTCCTTTTCCTTTAATGATTCTTAAAATAATAGCAATCAAGGCGATTACTAAAAGTATGTGGATCAATGATCCTGCGCTGTATACAAAGACTCCTAGAGCCCATGAAATAATAAATATTAGTGCGATTAAATACAATAAATTTGACATGATTTCTACGGTTTAATGATTAGTTTAATTTTAAAGTCATGTATAGACTTACATTGCTGTTTTTTCCATCAGGTAAAGTATAAGTAGTACCTCCTGAGTTTCTCTCTTTCCCTACATTGGTTAATCCGTAATTATAACGAGCCCCAATTCCTATGGCGTCAAAGTCTAATCCAATTCCTGCAGATAATCCCACATCAATTTTGTTGAAGTTGTCATTGTTTATATTGTCTTCAAAATTGTAACTTCCGCTATCAGATTTGTTGATTGTCTTCGCATCTAATAGGTAAGCAAAATAAGGACCTGCATGTACGCTTATGTTTTTAGTCAGATTTCCTTTTACTAACAATGGTACTTCGATATAATTTAAATTAAATTGTGCTTTCCCTTTTGCAAAAATATTGTCATAGGTTAATTCAGATCCTTTTCGACTGTAGATTATTTCAGGTTGAAATGCAGCAAATTCAGTGATGGGAATTAGGAAATATACACCTGCATTAAAACTAGTTAGAACATTGTTATCATGGACATCCTCAGTGTACATATTAGAGAAGTTTACTCCTCCTTTTACTCCAAATTGTGCTTTACCAGTATTGATTTGAGCTTGAGCCGTAGTAGATCCCAGTCCGATTATAATTGCCAGGGTCGCTAATGTTTTAATTGAATTTTTCATGTGACTTGAGTTATATTGTTTCTACATTACAAAGATGCAATAGTTATGAAGTCTATCTGTTACAAGATATTTGAAGTGTTTTATAGAATTACCATTTAGTACAAAAGGGATAAAAAAAAACTTCTCGATTAGAGAAGTTTTAGTTTTTTTTATAGATTTTAGAAAGTTCTATTTCAGCATCTTGTAGTGTTTTTTCCTTAGAGATAATTTCGACGGAATGTACTATTTCGGCAAATTTGGAGGGTAAAATAGGCGAGGAAAATTGTAGGGCATAGTTTTTTGCAAATTCTGCTCCAAAATATAAAATTACAGAGGAGTAATAAACCCAAACCATTACAATTACAAAAGAACCTGCTGTACCATATACATCTTGAATATTAGAATTTGCAATGTAAAAGGAGATAAAAAATTTACCTGTCATAAATAAGATTGCCGTACCAAAGGATGCTAGCCGAACTTGTTTCCACTTTATTTGTGCATCCGGTAAAATGGTGAAAATTGAACCAAATAATAATGAAATTATAATAAAGGTAATGAGGCTATTGAATGTATAAATAAAATAATAAAAGGTACTGGAATAAGAAGCGAAAATATGGTCGCTTAACGCATCCATAATTGTTGAAATCCCTAAAGAAACTAGAAGGATAAAACCAAAGCTTCCTATCACTCCAAAGGATAATAGTCGAGATTTAAAGTATAACCAAAAACCGGATTTTTTTTTTGGTTTTATTCCCCAAATCGTATTAATTGAATCTTGAATTTCAGCAAAGACGGAAGTAGCTCCAATCAATAGAGTAATAACACCTATAAATCCAGCCATTGTACCACTTTGAGAAAGCGATAAGTTTTCAATTATAGTTTGTATTTGCTGTGCGCTTGATGGACCTACAAAATTTTTTATCTGGTAGAATATTCTCCCTTCAATGGCTTCTCTTCCCCAAAACAAATCAGATAAGTATAATAAAACTAATAATAAAGGTCCCATTGAAAACATGGTTATGTAAGCTAATGAGGCACTCATTTTTAAAACTTTATGTTCTGAAAAACTATTGATAGTATGCTTAATGACCGTCCATAAGGAAATTATATATTGTTTAGAGAGTAGCATATTTCTATAAGTTAAAACTAGTTTTTAAACCTTCATTATTGTTATCAAACATTATTTTAGCTTCTTCAGCATATGTTTTAAAATCAGGGCTTATTGTGGTGTTTTTTATTTTTTCAAGTAACTCTATTTGGGTTTTAATTTCATTTATTAAAAGTTTTGCTAAATAATGAGTTGAATTTTTATTTTGGAGGGAATCTGAATTTATATTTAAATTGTAAATAGGTTTGGGCATTATAATTAAATTCCTTTTGGTTAACACCTTCAAATTAAGTTCGTTTTTTCGGTGGTCTTCCCTTATTTTTAAAATTAGTGATAGGTTAGGAATGGGTTTGTTTTGATGGAATAATATGGAACTAATTTCCATAATTTTTTTATTGGATTCATTTAAACTTATCAGGCTGTTAAAGTCGATTGTTGATTTTACATCTTGAGCAGGTTCTTGAATGAAGAAGTTATTATAATCTTTTTTTTTATTTTCACAGGAATAAATCAAACTTATAACAAAAATAAATAAGAGAGTGATGGGGATTATTTTTGAAAGGAATTTTATTTCCATGACTATATTTTAATACAAAATTAAAAATATTGCTCTGAAATGAATTACATGATTCATTTCTATATTTATATAATTTCCATTTTCTGTATTAAATAGGGATATAAAAGGTAAAGGTTGTTCCAATGTTGGGTTCACTTGTTGCATAAATGAATCCATTATGGTTTTCAATTATTTTTTTGCAAATAGCTAAACCTACGCCTGTTCCTTGGTATTCTGTTTTTCCGTGAAGGCGGTTAAATAGTAAAAATATTTTTTCGGCATGTTCTTGTTCAAACCCGATACCATTATCCGTAAATTTAAATTTGTGATATTTTTTGGTACTATTCTCTCTAATTAAAGAATCATTTTCAGCAATAATTTCAGAATGGGAAATCGAGATTTGAGGAGCGATGTCTTCTTTTGAATATTTTATAGAATTACTCAATAAATTTGAGAAAAGTTGTTGCATCTGAAAAGAGACTCCTTTTATTATAGGCAAAACAGTTTTACCAACTTGAGCATTTGTGTCTTCAATATTTTCAGATAATTCAAGTAAACTATTTGTTAAAACTTCATTTAAATCGATTTCAACAAAGTTAGCATCGGATCTACTAGTCCTAGAATATTGTAGTAAATCATTGATAAGTACTCGCATTCGATTAGATGCGTTTTCTATTCGAGATAGGTATTCTTTACCAAAATTAGAGAGATTTTCTTTTTCCTTATCATTAATTCGGGAAATAAATGTTTGAATTTTTCGCAGTGGTTCCTGTAAATCGTGACTAGCAACATGGTTGAATTCGTTCAATTCTTTTATATTTTGTTCTAATTCTCTGTTTCGATCTTTAAGCTGTAAACTTTTATTGAAATCTTCGGTAACATCTTGTGTTGTTCCAATCATGCTTTGTATTCCTGTCAAGTCAATAAAAGAAGTAGCACTCGTTTTAAACCGTCTAATTTTACCGTCTTTTCTAATGATTCGGTAACTTATTGTTGGGAAATACTGTTCTACCTGTGCCTTTTCATGTGCATTTGTGATGATGTGTTTGTCTTCTGGGTGTACAAATTCTAGAAATTGGTCGGCTGTAGGATTAAAGGATTTTGGCTCAAAACCCAGTAATCGATATTGGTTGTCCGAAAACAGATATTGTAATGTATCGTAGTTTAATACCCAACTACCATATTTTCCCAATATTTCTGCCTGCTTACTGGATTCTTCAAAGATTTTAAGTTCGTTGTAATTCTGTTTTAGCAATTTTGTTTTATTATCTTCTAAGGTAATATCTTCTGTAACCCCAAGTACTGTTTGGTTTTCTAGTTTGTCAGTGAATAATTTACCTGTAGCTCTTAATAATCGTACTTCTCCATCGGGACGGATAATTCTAAAATAGGAATACGGTAGGTCTTGATTGGTTAATATTTTTTGAACAATTTGACTTGTAATATCTAGGTCTTCAGGGTGGACAAAGCGATTGAAATTGTCATTACTTGCTTCAAATGATTGTGGCTCAACGCCAAGAATTCGATAAAAATTGTCAGAATAAATTATTTTATTATTAATTAAATCCCATTCCCAGGTTCCAAATTCAGAGAGTATCTCCGCTTGATAACTCAAAAATTGTGATTTATTTAGTTCAATATTAGCGGCTTGTAGTTTTTCTACATCTTTATTCGTTTTATAATAAGCAAAAACTAATACTAGTAGAGTGATAAATAAGATACTAAGGGTGAGTATTGGCGTAAGGTAAACTTGGTTCTTATAGAGTTGATTACGATTTTTTAGATACATTTCTTCTAGCGCAATCATTTCATTCAGTTTGTTTCTGATTCTAACTAAAAGTTCGCTGCTTTCTCTGAAGTTTTTTTTGAAGTAATAGTTTCTACTTAGATCAACATTGCTGTTTATATCATTATAATTGGAAATAGTTTCATAACGCTTATCGATAATTTCAAATAGTGATTCTAGTTTTCTTTGTTGAATAGGATTGTCTGATGTAAGTTTTTTTAGTAGTAAGAAAGAGAAATTAATGTTTTTAGTGGCAGTTTGGTAAGGTTTTAAGTAGATACTATCTTTTGAAATTAAATAACCCCTCATGCTGTTTTCAGAATCTTTTATATTAGAAAATAAATGTTCTAACTCAAGATTCACTTCATAAGTATGCATGAGCAATTTGGAAGAATCCGAAATGTTTTTTATATGCTTAACGGTAATGACACCAATAAACAGCAATACCGTTAAGCTTATAGCAAATATAATTTTGTGATAAACGGATGATTTATATTTGTTATTTTTCATGAATTATAATCGGAGTAAAAAATTTTCTTTATTCAAACCATTCGTATGGTATTGCCAATTGATCACAACAACATCGGATAATATTTTTTTTAAGTCATTGAAGTCACTCGGTTTTTTGATATAGATATTAGCGCCCAAAACAAAGGTGTTTTCAATATCCTTTTCAGAAGAAGAGGTAGAGTAAATTGCGATGGCAATATCCTTAAAGGCATCATTTTTTTTGATTGCTTCTAAACATCCAATTCCGTTTAAAATGGGCATATTTAAATCCAAGAAAATAAGATTAGGCAAAATAGTTTCAGGATGATTTAAATAATTCAACAACTCCTTCCCGTTGTTCACTGTGTTTATAACGGTATTTATTTTTATCTCATCAAAGGCATCTGTGAAAAATAGCCTGTCATCTTCATCATCATCTGCCAGAGTTATAATTATAGAATCGTGTTGCATATGTTTTTAGTTTAAATTTTGAGAAGCGATTTCTCTTCTTTTTTTAATAATTCTTTGAAAAGCCGATGGTGTAATTCCAGTTGTATTCTTGAATTGGGAACTTAGGTGAGCTACGCTCGAATAATTGAGCTTAAATGCAATTTCAGTCAATGAAAGTTCACTATTGATAATTAACTGCTTGGTATGTTCAATTTTTTGAAGAATAATAAAATTCTCAATAGAAGTATAAGTTACTTCAGAAAATAAATTGGACAGATAACCATAACTATGATTTAATTTTTCTGCTAAATATACAGAGCTTTTCACGTTTACATTCACTTCTTCGCAAAAAACCATTTCAATTATGATATCTTTTATTTTTTGAACCAATATTGTTTTTTGATTTTCTACGATCTCAATTCCATAAGGGACTAGTGATTCTGAAAAAGTTTTTAATTGTTCTTCAGATACATTATTTAAAAACTCAACCTCTCCAAAGCCTAAAACTCTATATTTGATTTGGGAGCTTTCTAGTTTTTCCGAAAGAACTTTATTACAAATACTATTAAAATCAAATTTTATAAAAACCTTCATATTACTTGTTTTTGTTACGAAATTAATCAAATATATATCTAAAATCAATTGGATATTATTTTGTTAATTAAAATTAAATACTCACTAACTATTTCTGGAGTCTTATTTTATTCCAAATTTTTAATCGGTATTTTGCTTTGCTACTAAAATACTTTTCTTTAGCTTCACCTAATAGAAAGCCAATGACTTTTAAGTTCTTAGTGTTGTCAAAAACAACTTTTAACGAAGCCGTAATAGGCAATGCTAAAATCATACCAGGAATTCCCCATAGCATTGAAAAAAGTACAATAGATAAAATTGAGGCAAAAGCATTTAATGAAACTTTATTGCCTGTAATTTTAGGAGTTATGAAATTTCCTTCAATAAATTGAATGAATCCAAAAATTCCAATTACACCCACAGCATACCAATAAGAGTCTTTGGTTGCTAAGGCTATTAAAGCAGGTAAAATAGAACCTATAATAATACCAATATATGGAACAAGTAATAATAAGGAGCATAAAAAACCAAAGAAAAAAGGATATTCAATGCCTAATATCAATAAACCTATACTATTGAGTAAACCTACAATAGCCATTACACTCACTAAGCCTAGCATGTAATTTTGCTGCACTTTATAAAGCTCGCTTAAAATTTGTCTTGTTTTGGCTTTGTTATAAAATCCTGATGTAGCTTTATAAATAAAACTCACCAAGAAATTTCGATATAATAAAAACAAAAACATATACAAAGGAGATAAAATAAAATCACTAAGCACTCCTCCTGATTTGGTTAAAAATGGGATTATTTTATTAGAATTTTGTTTTACAATTTCTTTTACTTCAAGTTTATTATTCCCTACAATATCCTTGCTGCTAACTCCTAAGTCATGTTCCATTTGTGCAAATAAGGGAATCGTTTTTTGTTTAATTTGAATATAGTATTTACTGCTTTTGCTCATGATCTCTTCAAATTGCATACTTATCAAAGCAAAAACTAAGAAAATTATTGCTGAGAAAATAATTATAGCTATGGTGATTGAAATAATACGATTAAAGCATAAACGGGACTCAAAAAATTGTACAATTGGGTAAATTAACACACTTAGAATAATGGCAAATAATAGAGGGATTATAAAATCTTGTAAAAGATATGCTATAAATACAATTAAGACAACCCCTAATAAATCTAGTGCGATATGATTTTTACCTGACATAATTATATTGTTTATTAAATGATAAGCTAGCCTATTGGTTATTAATTCATTAAAAATAAGAATTAATAACCAATAGGCTTCTAGTTTTTTTGTTGAAATAGTATAAACTACAACTCGGCAATAACTTTTCTGATTTTGTCTTTAGATTTCCCTAGTTTTACTTCAAGTTTTCCAAGTATTTCTTCTTGTTTTCTTTCGGCTAATAATAAATCGTCATCTGTTATATCAGCAAGTTTTTGTTTCAATTTTCTTTTTAATTCGTTCCAATTTTCTTTGATTTCTGTAGTATTCATAATTATGTATTAGCTGTTAAATGAATCTATAATTTAAACCAGATTTACAAAGATATTGTGGTAATGTATCATGTCACTTATACAATTTTTTAGGATTATTATAAAATTTCAAGTTATTTAGATTCTAGTTTGTAAATTTGCCAGCTGAATCCATATAACAGATGACTACAGAACAACTTTTTGACCAAATTCAACTAAAAAAATCTTTTCTATGCGTAGGCTTAGATGTTGATTTAAACAAGATACCGGAACATTTATTAGCACTTGAAGATCCTATTTTTGAGTTTAATAAAGCCATTATTGACGCAACACATGATTTGTGTGTGTCATACAAACCAAATATTGCTTTTTTTGAAGCATACGGAATCAAAGGCTGGATGTCTTTGCATAAAACTATCAATTATATCAACGAAAATTATCCAGAGGTATTCACTATTGCTGATGCTAAACGTGGCGATATAGGAAATACTTCTTCGATGTATGCCAAAGCTTTTTTTGAAGACTTGAATTTTGATAGTGTGACCGTAGCGCCTTATATGGGGAAAGATTCGGTAGAACCGTTTTTAGCTTTTGAAAACAAACATACCATCATGCTTGCTCTGACTTCTAACGAAGGAGCTTTTGATTTTCAAACCTTGAATGTAGGCGGAAAAGAATTGTACAAGCATGTATTAGAAACGTCTAAAACTTGGAACAATAGCCAAAACTTAATGTATGTAGTGGGTGCGACGAAAGCTGAGTATTTTACAGAAATCCGTAAAATTGTTCCAGATAGTTTCTTGCTAGTACCAGGAGTAGGAGCACAAGGAGGAAGCCTTTCTGAAGTTTGTAAGTATGGGATGAACGACAAAATAGGGTTATTGATTAATTCTTCAAGAGGAATTATCTATGCTTCTAAAGGAGCTGATTTTGCAGAAAAGGCTAGAGCCGAAGCTTTAAAAATGCAACAGGAAATGGAAGTGATTATGAGCTTGAAGTTGTAGTGTTTAAAAACTGATAAATATTATTTTTTTATCATTAAGTAATTAAGTTTTATTTAGCTTAACGGAGGTATTATTAAAATTCAAACATTTACTTAATTTTTCTAAATTCCTTAAGGGTTTGAGTTTTAAACAAAGCTTTAGGTTAGGGTCAACTTTTTAAATAATTAACTTGAAGAAAAATATTTTTACAGATCAACTAGGAACTGAACATTTTTTTGAGAAAGCACCGCAACGAATTATTTCATTAGTGCCTTCGCAAACTGAGTTGCTCTATGATTTGGGTTTAGAAGCGTATATTGTTGGAATCACAAAATTCTGTGTACATCCCTATCATCTAAAATCTACCAAAATTAAGGTAGGAGGAACCAAGAAAGTACATTATGAAAAAATAAGGTTATTGGAACCTGATATTATCATTTGCAATAAAGAAGAAAACACCAAAGAAATTGTTGAAAAACTAAGCGAAATATGTCCTGTTTGGGTAACAGATATTTTGACAATTGACGATAATTTTCAAATGATAACCGATTTCGGTCAGCTTTTTAATCGTCGTGTCGAAGCTCGAAAATGGAATGATAAACTAGCATTTGCCTTGAGCAATTTCAAACAATTTATCCATGATAAACCGACAATAAAAACGGCCTATTTTATTTGGAAAAATCCATATATGGTGGCTGGTTCGAATAATTATATTCATGAGTTGCTTCAACTCAATCGGTTTGAAAATGTATTTAGAGCAATCACTCGTTATCCTGAAGTTTCTATAGCTCAATTAAGTGACGCTAATCCGGAAGTTATTTTATTGTCATCAGAACCTTATCCTTTCAAGAAAGAAGATGGTTATGAGTTGCAACCTGATTTGTCTAGCGCTCAAATTATTTTAGTCGATGGTGAAATGTTTTCTTGGTACGGTACAAGGTTATTAAAAGCATTGGAGTATTTTAAAATGGTACGTTCTAGTTTAAAATAAAAGAGTAGAATACTATTTTTTTGAATTTTTGACTAAGAAAAAAATACCTCCCAAAAATAGTACTCCGCCCACTAAGGGGGACCAAGTTACTGGATTGTTCTTTTCATGATTAATTTCTATAGGGCCTATGTCAACAATTTTCTCAGTTGTGACATAATTAAATCCCGTGTAAATCATCATAATTGCTCCTAAAACGATTAATACTATTCCTGTATTTTTCATGATTTTCTAATTTAAATTTATAATGATATTATGATTCGTCTTTAGTGGTACGAACTAGGCTAATACCTGAACTAAAAAACACTATTCCTAAGACACCATATATAATCAGAGATTTTATATCATGTGTACTTTCAGATGCAGTACTGAATAATACAGCAGTATAGATCAAACCACTAATACCTAATATGGTTAATATAGTTCCAAAGATTCTTTTGAGGTTCATGATTTTTAGTTTTAAAGTTGTTATGTCAAAGATAGTTTGAGATATAGATCCATATTTTATACAATTCAGAAAATAAGTTATAGGATTTACGGTTATGTACTTCAAAAAAAAAAACCACTTAAGAAATAATGATAAGTACATCCTATCAATTATTTTTTAAGTGGTTAAAAAAATAGAACTTCTTAATTTTTAAAAAACAAATTCCAATGTTGTATAAAACGTTCTACTATCTGATGGAATGATTCCAGGTCCAGGATATCCTGTTGCTCTTCGGGTAAAATAACTGTTGTTTGTAAAGTTGGTTATTCCAGCTTCTAGTTTAAAGCTTTTCCATTTGTACGAGGTAGAAATATCGGCTACATAATACGCTGGGATAGGTCCGGAAATACCTGTTAATACGTTATTAGACGAATTACTGCTCGCGCTAGATAGTTGCGAGGAAACATAAGTGAATTGCAAACTAGATAAGAAATTTTTATACCCAACACTTGTACCTGATTTGATATTGTACAACGGAACAAATTCTACTTTGTACCCTTTTAAAATAGTAGGAACATCCGATTTTAAGTAACTAGAACCAGTTATAGCAGAGTTTGTAAAAAGATTCCAGCTCAAATTTTCCTTGTCTTCAAAATAAGTTTTGGCGATATTCCAATCCAATAAAGTTTCAAACCCATAGGTAATTGCTGTTCCTGTATTCGCTCTAATTTTTACAATTTGATTTGAAGAGTTAGTACCATCATAATCGCCAATTTTATCATTATAGTACAATCCAAAAATACTGGTGTCAAACGTCAATTTTTTAGCAATATTACCTCTTATTCCAATGTCAGAAGTATATCCATTTTCGTCCTTAATGTTTGGGTCAATAGTTTGACTTGGATTTACAGTACGAATATCACTAAAGGTCACTGAACGATAGTTTTGAGAAACGTTTCCGTATATTTCTATTCCGTTTTTGGGCTTGTAACTTAAACCAACACCAAACAAAAATAGATTTCTATCCTTAATTGTGTTTTCAATTTGTGTGTCATCTTGGATTACATTTCCGGCCAAATCAAGGTTGATTTTTCGATAAGAGCCATCTGCTTTGGTAATGATTTTTTCGATTCTAAAACCAGGGGTAATGGTGAAGTTGTTGTTGATTTTAAATATATTTTCTCCAAAAACCGCAACGTTCAAATTTGGAAAAGTGAAATCCGATTGGTTTTGGTAATATTGAAATTCGTCAGTCGCTAAATTAAAATTGGCATCGCTACCTGAACTTCCTGGGCCTTGTTGTTGCGTGTTGCGCGATTGATAGTATTTGGTTCCAATCAAAAAAGCACTTTTTTGTTGACCAATAAAATAGCGTTTTAGGTAACGAGCTTCAGCTCCCCAGTTGACAAAATCACCAATAATTAAATCACGTTCTTCCATAGGGTCTGGCGTAGTGATTCGGTTGTCCCTAAAGCCTAAAGCTTTCCTGCTGGCATCCAAACCAAAAAGTTGTAAGGAGAAATCAGCATCTTCATTAAACTTGTGTTTCAAACGCAAGGCAAATAAATTCCAATCTACAGCAAACCAATTTCGGGTTCTGTTGCTTTGTCTTGGGTCGTCATTAAATTGCTCGTCTGTCAATCCGCCTGGTTGTTGTGCCAAATAATTATAGTACGTATAGTCAAAATGTAAAGAGGTTTTGTCATTGAACTTATAATTCAAATTAGCAAAATAGTTTTTACTTTCAAATTCCGAGTTGGGTCTGTAGCCATCTCCTTTTTTGTAATTGAAAAAAGAATAATAGCTAAATTTCCCATTAGTACCACTTACAGAGGTATAGTTGGTAAACAACCCAAAAGAACCAATAGTATTGCGGGTTACTAGTTCAAAAGGTTTTGTAGTTGGGCTTTTTATTTTAAAATTAATCAAACCTCCAAATTGCGTTCCGTATTGTAAAGAGGCAGCACCACGAATCACTTGAATTTCTTCCAAAGCTTCGGTTGGAGTTGCATAATAGCTTTCTGGATACCCCAAAACATCAGCACTAATATCGTAACCGTTTTGACGGGTATTGAAATTGGCCGTTCTATTAGGGTTTAAACCTCGACCACCAATACTCAACTGTAAACCACCATCAGAACTTTCGTTTATGGTCAAACCAACAACTTGAGCAAAAATCTGTCTCGCATTATTGGTCGCTTTATTGGCCGTCAATTTGCTAATATTGATTACTTCCGTTTTTTTACCAGCATAAATCGCCGTTTCTTCAATGTCGTTTAGCTTATGAATGGATTGTAGTCTGTCATTTTGTTTTCGAATAATAACTTCAGATAAATTGTTGATTTTAGACAAAACAACCGTCAATTGACTTCCTGTTGTAATGCTGATTTGCTCCACGATACTAAATCCGTTTTTGTAAAACACAAAGTCATGGCTTCCTTGGTTTTTGAAATTAAATTCAAATTCCCCATTTGATTTAGAGAATTCTTTAACCCCCGTTGTCTTATTGAAGACTTCTACAGTTGCTAATTTATTTCCTTTATTATCGGTGATAGTACCCGAAATTTTATGTTGTGCGAAACTATTTATTGAAATCAATAAAAGTAGTAGAACCTTATAAACCTTTGATGGTGTCATTAAAAGGGAGAATCCAAGTTTTGTGTTTAAAGCTTTCATTTTCTTTGGCTAAATTGATTGTTGGGTCTATATATTTTTGGCTTAATCGTCCGTTGAGTGCTACATAACTGGCTACGTGTACTTCTGGGTTTTCAAAACCTTGTTTTTGATAATGTTTTTTTAAAAAATGAGCATATTCTAATATGAAATCGGGTTGAAATGACATTTGCTTTTCTTGAAACGCAGTTAAGAAGAGCGTATTGTTTACCTGTATGCTTTTATTGTTTTTTATGTCAGAAACAGTAAATTCAGTATAACCCGCTTTTTCCATTAACATCACCCGCCACGAAAAACGAAATCCTTCTTCAGTCCAAAAAAGCTCATCAGGATAGCACAAATAACGAAAAGGAAACAGCAATTGAAATGCCATAAAAAGCCCTAAAAACGACAATTTTATTTGTTGAGAAGGATCAAAGCTTTGCACTTTTTCTTTCCCGTTTTCGAATAAAAAGAGGCTGGTCGAAAAGAGTTTGGCGACAAAATTTAATATTTTTTTGTGTAACGAAGCTTCAAAGAAAATCAAAGAACTAATAATCATCACATACGGAAAAACTCCAATAGGAAATAAAATACGAGTCAATAAATGAAAGACTACGATTAAGAAAAATCCAAATCCTCGGGTTCTTTTATTCAACATCATAAAAACAATTCCAAGATCGTAAATGGCACCAATCCAACTAAAGGCGTAATGTACCCATGTTTGATTCATTAAGTAACTTAAACCAGGGATTTTGGTGTTGTCAGGCAACCAAATTTTCAGCGGCATGGCTTCTAATAACCAATCCGAATTGAGTTTAGCCAAACCAGCATAAATATAAACGATGGCTAAGAGTACTTTTAAAATATCAGTATTCCAACGAGGAATCGTTTGAAAACGGATTTTCTCATTTTTATAGGCATCAATAGAAAAGTAGCAATTGGCTGGCAAAAAACACAGTACCAAACTAACGATGGTAATAAAGTAGTAATGGTTGAGATAAGTAGTTTTATCCATGAGTTCGATATAGGTAAAACTCAAGAAAAAACTAAAAACCGCCCATTTATATTGGTAGCCTATTGCAACAAATAGGGCAGCAATACCGCAAACTATAAAAATAAGATAAGTGTAAATCCCGATAGGTTTCACCCATTCAAAACCATAATAGGTAAAGTGAAATTGTGGAGCAATATAGAACTTATCAATCCAGCCATAACTAGCAAACCGAATCAAACTCAATAGCATCATTAAACCAAACGCTAGCCTAAAGAAAGCTAGCGTTGCGGCTGATGTATATTGTTTGAAATAATTTTGAAACATGAAATTGTTGTATGTTGTAAATTTTAGGATTAGATGAAAATATTAATCACCATCATTATCTACATAATCTACTGTGATTTTTACCGCTTGCATCATATCCAGTTTTAAATACACTACATTTTGTTGTATGGCATCATAAGCGGTAATCATCTTTGTGTTATCCGTAGTGATTTGCGTGCTGAAATCGGCATTCAAGAGGTCGTTTTTAGCATAAATCGTGGTAAACTGATTATTGATGATATCACTTAGATTTTGTCCACTACGTACTGATTTCAAGAAATCCAAATAGGCTTTTAATCCAGGGCCAGTAGTACTGTTGCCAAAGTTTTTACCATTAAAAAAGTCTTGTGAGGCTTGAATAGCAGTGTTGTATAATGTTTTGGATACATCTTTTTTGTAAAAAGCTTCTACTTTTTCAGGATATGTTACATTAGAAAATACGCCGGCTGGTATCCCTAATTTTCCTGCACGAACATCTTTTTCAAAGTTTTTTAAGAATTTATTTACAGTAACACTTACGGCACTCGTTACTGAATTTCCATTGTTGGCAATGTAAGTTGCTTTGTAACTTCCGTTCCAGTCGGCTAAAACAGTATTATTGTTTGTTTTTAAAGCAGCAACCAAGTCGGTCAAATACTTTTTATATTTTGCGGCACTGCTTCCTGAGTAAAAAGCAACAATTGAAGCATCCGTAGTTCCTAAACCATTAAGTACATAATCTAAAGCTGGCAACCCTTGTTTGTTACGTTGAGAAATTAAACTAAAATCATAGGTTCCACCTGTTATGTTGGTGTCAATTCCAACTGCATCTGTTGGATAAGTATTTGTTTTTTCTTTGAAATAAATATCTTCCGATTTTCCAAAACTATAGTGTGAAACATACTGAAAGGCTTTATAAGCTTCTAACCATGAAGCTCGAACAGTTAACAGATTAGCTTCTGTTGGATTCGTGGTAAACGTATTAGCATCAGTAACTAATGTTTGCAATGTCGTTTGATAATTGGTGTAACTTGGTATAATAATATTATTTGCCCAATGTGTCAAAAGGGCTGTTCTGTCATAACCATCGTTGCTACTGCTACCATCATCAGTTGAAGAGCAAGCTGCTATCAGAGTAATAAGGCTGAATAAAAAGAATATTTTTTTCATAGAATTTTATTAATTTTTGATCGAATGATTATTTCATTGCTAGCTTTTGGTGCTTAAAACCAAAATTGGAACCTTAATAAATACCTTCTCAAAATTTGTGCAAAAGTACAAAAAAAAGCAAGAGGGGATTATTGCTCTTGCTTTGATTTTATTGATTTAATTTACTGTTGCTGCTTGAGCAACTGTGAAACCAAATTTAGTTGCAATTTGTAATGATAATACGTCTAATTTGGTGTTTAAATAATCCACATCCCAAAAACCATTTGTCTGATTTGTTCCAGAAATAAGTGTACTTAATATTGTATCTACTTCAGCTTTGGTAAAATATGGCGCATTTGTACCAGGTTTATTGGTATAACGAAGACACATGATGAAGCCATACGCTTCTGAAAGAGCGTGAAATGCTGGAGCATTATTAGTAGTTAGTTTACTTTTTCCTTCTTGAAGATAAAATACAGCACGAACTGCAGGAACTAAAGCTAATTTTGTTTTGATAATATCGATTTGAGCATTTCTTGTCTCATAATCATTGGCTACTATTGCAGCTCTACCTTTAATAAAAGCATTTTTAAGATCAACAGTTATGGTATTAAAATCAACATCAGCATTCACTTGATTGATATAGCTATCCCAGTATTTCCCTCCATCAGCACCATAAATATAGCCATAAGCTTCATCCCATGTGTGCTCCATTGTAGTATAATTTTTAGCTGTTTCCACTACCTTATTGGTGTTGTTTTCTCTGTTTGAAGCTTCATCTAGTTTGTCAGTGCTTAAGTAATTATTCACTACTTGATCCATAAAACAAGCACCCATCATTCCTTTTAAAAATACTTGTTGCGGCTCTAGTCCATTTGCTGCAAATAATCTGCTTGATGTACCATCAAGATAAACGCCTGCAACACCTGCTGATGCAGCTACCTGTGGAAGTGTACTTGCAAAAGAAGCATTGGTTAATTGTGTTTCAAAAAAGGCTTGTACTGCAAGTTTCTCTGCTGTACCTCCTCCGCCTAAGAAAGTAGAAAAATAATCTTTGGAAGCAGCAGTTTTGTCTTTTAACTGTTTTCCAGAAGTATTTAAATCAGTGCTCGAAAAAGCATTATTTGAATTAACATACATATTAGATAATACAGTATTGCTGGCAAATGTTTTGTTTTTTGCTGCAGTACTAATGTACGTCCCCATTTCCCCCAGCATTAATAATCGACTAGATTGACCAGAGAAATCTACTGTAGTAGAACTATTTCTTTCAAAAGTGTATTGCGTTGGGACATTATAATTTAAAGTTGAATCCTCATTATCATTTGTACAAGAAGTTAAAGATAAAGTGGCTACTGTTATTGCAGTGAAAAGTAAATTTGAACGAGTCATTTATGATTTATTTAGAATGAATAAGAATAATTTTCTGCAAAGATAGCATCTCATTTTAAAAACACAAACTTTATTTAGATTATTTATAAATAAGATTTAATCACATTTGTTTTTCAGTTGATTAGCTATCGATTTTTAGGTACTATTCAATAAAAAAACTTAGATAAAACTACATTTGAGTTGCCTTAGAGGTATAAAAAGGAAAGCGTAAAGCGGCATCTCCAAATGTTTTAGAACTAGACTTATCTGATGATAAAAAATAGAGTCCATCAAATTAAAACGATACCTAGGGTGTCGTTTTACTATGATGGACTCTTCATATTGTATTTATTCCAAATGTACCTAAAGGTATATTTGCGTTAAAAAGAATACTGCTCTTTCTTTATAAAATATCTTTTAAACCATACAATGGCTAATTCTGCGGCTTCTTGTAATTTTCCGGGTTCTTTAAAAAGTTGAGTTGCTTTAGGTACAATTTTCATTTCTTTAACTGATTGTAGTTCGTCAAATGCCATTTTATTCATGCCGATAATAGGAACATCAATACCTCCAACAATTAATAAAGTGGGTGATATAACCTGACTTAAGGTGTTTATAACCATATCGGGTCTTCCGCCACGTGAAACTACGGCTTTAATTATTTTTCCAAAATATGCAGCTGCTCTCATCGCTGCTGCAGCTCCTGTACTGGCGCCAAAGTAACCAATAGGGAGATCTTTTGTGTGCTTATTTTGTATCAACCATTCGGTTGTTTCTATTAATCTACTAACAAGAAGATCTATATTGTATTTGTTTTCGTAAACCAAATCTTCTTCCTCTGTAAGAAGATTAAACACCAATGTTCCAATATTTTTGTTTTGGATTAATTCTGCAAGAATTTTATTTCTTGAGTTTGACCTTTTTGAGCCACTCCCATTAGAAAAAATAACCATACCTGTTGCTTTGTCGGGAATTACCATATTTCCTTTTAGTATTACGGATTTCAAAGGGATATCCATTTCGAATTTTTTCATGACGACTATTATTAAATTAGAATAATTTAGGAATGTAGATTCGCGCAAAAAAGATTCGAGGAGGTATGTTTGTATTGTAATCTATATTAAAAACAACATTGCGTAGGTAAATTGTATTTTAAATAGGATTGTTGGAATAATTTTCATGATATTCTAAAATTTCCACCAGGCTCAATTTTATTTCAAATAGATTTATTTGTAATATAAGTACACTACAATAAAGACTAGTATAAAGGTAGTTAAAAATGACTAGATTAGACTGTTTTTTTTAATTAATTTTTAAGTAAAATTCTGATTTTTAGTATTTTATGTTGTTTTTGGCGATTTTTAAGTTACTATTTTTAGTAGGAAGGTTTTTTTACCAATAAACTCCTTTTTTTAAGCTCTTGTATTTTAACTATATTTACTATAAAAACTTCTTTATAATGGCACTATTAGATCACATTAATTTAAAAGCAAAAACCGATAAAAATACTGGTTTCGGTACTAATTCTAGTAGTTATGGAGGTCGTTTTATCAATAAAAATGGGGTAGCCAATATTGAAAAAAAAGGAATGAATATTTTGCATCGCATCAGTTGGTATCATACATTGATTGATATGCCTATGTGGAAGTTTATGACCATTGTTTTGGCTTTTTATGTTGGTATTAACTTCGTTTTTGCAGCTATTTATTTTGGAATAGGTATAGAATATTTGGATGGTATATCAAATTCGGATAGTGATTGGGGGAAATTTGGGAAAGCCTATTTTTTTAGTGCTCAAACTTTTACTACCGTAGGTTACGGTCATATTAGTCCTAAAGGATTTATGACCAGTGCACTCTCAGCTGCCGAGGCCTTGATAGGATTGTTGAGTTTTGCTATAGCTACCGGTTTATTTTTTGGGAGATTTAGCAAGCCTACTGCTTTCTTGAAGTTTTCTCACAATGCTGTGATTGCTCCGTATGAAAATATAACGGGATTGATGATTAGAATGACACCTTTTAAAAACACCAATTTTACAGATGCTGAAGCTAAAATGACTTTAGGGATGAGTATTGAGGAAAATGGTCAAATGATCAATAAATTTTACACACTAGACTTGGAATTACAAAAAATAAACTCTCTCAGTTTGAGTTGGACTTTAGTACATCCTATTAATGATCAAAGTCCTTTGCATCAATTTACTAAAACTGATTTTGAAACTATTCATGGCGAATTGTTGGTATATGTAAAAACGTTTGACGATATGTTTAGTAGCACTGTTGCCGCTCGGACATCTTATGTTTTTAGTGAAATTGTTTATGGTGCTAAGTTTGTTCCCATGTACACTCGAAATTTTGATCATTCTAAAACGGTTTTGGATTTAGATAAATTAAATGAATTTGTTCCTGTCGTTTTAGGTTAGTATCTCGTAATAGGACTTACTGTTTTGTAATCATTTCATCTAGGGCATGCTCCGCTTAATAATGCGAGTCTAGCTATTTTTCTATGCCTCTATTATAGAGTGGATTAGCCTCTAGTAAGAGATTTTTTCCCGACGCTTCTGGACTATTTTTCACGTAAAATAGCTTAACAAGAAATTCAATTGATAAATGAAACTTGAAAAAATTAGACGGAATTTTAGGCTAATGTTATTACTTTTTTGTTTAGTGTCAATTAATAAACTACATTTGTTTAATATTTAATCAGATATGTTAAACAAAGTAAATACCACATTTAGTATTAAGGATCTTGAAAATCTTTCAGGAGTCAAAGCTCATACGATTCGGATATGGGAAAAAAGGTATGATGTGTTTCAGCCACTACGTACAGATACCAATATACGAATCTATGATTTAAAAAGTTTGCAAAAGCTTTTGAATATTAATTTTTTACATCAATACGGTTATAAGATTTCTAAGATAGCGACCTATTCTGAGGATGAAATTTCCGCTATGGTTCGTACTATTGTTTCAGAAAAGAACGCCAAGAATCATGCTATTAATATTTTTAAAATAGCGATGATGAATTTTGATCATCAACTTTTTGTAAAGACATATGATTGGTTGACCCAAGAAAAAACCTTTAGACAAATTTTTGTAGAAGTGTTTATTCCATTTATGGAAGAAATAGGTCATTTATGGCAGACAGATACCATAACTCCAGCACACGAACATTTTGTTAGTCATTTGATTAGACAAAAAATAATACTCAATATTCATCAAGCACAACTCAAGGAAAGGTCTCAATTTGATCGTATTTTTGTTTTGTCTTTACCTTTAAATGAAATTCATGATTTGGGGTTGCTTTATTTGAATTATGAAATAGCTAATTTAGGGTACCAAGTGATTTATTTAGGTGAAAGTATGCCAATTGAAAACTTAAAAGATTTAAAAAATCATTTTAATGATATCATTTATATTTGTTATTTTACTGTACAGCCTGTTATGGATGATTTGGATGGATATGTAAATGAAATGACAACTCAATTGTTGGAGGATAACTCAGAAATTTGGTTGCTGGGTCGAATGACACAAAACTTAAAAAGAGGTAGTTTGTCAAACAAAATCACGGTATTCGATTCAATGCTCGAGTTAATTCAAAAATTGTAATTGCGTTTACTTATAATTCAATAATAGTTAAACAAATGAAAAAAAACATCACCATAATAGGCTCTGGGTTTTCGGCATTGTCGGCTTCTTGTTATTTGGCAAAAGCAGGGTTTCAAGTTACGGTTTTTGAGAAGAATGATAGCATAGGAGGCAGAGCCAGGCAATTCAAAGCTGAAGGATTCACTTTTGATATGGGGCCAAGTTGGTACTGGATGCCAGATGTTTTTGAACGTTTTTTTGCCGATTTTGGAAAAAAAACAACTGATTATTATGAGTTGATAAAACTTTCTCCAGCCTACAACGTATATTATGGGGAGGAAGATTTTATTGCTATCGCAGATAATTTGGACGAGATCGTAACTACATTTGAATCAATAGAAAAGGGTAGTGGAAATCACCTCCGAGATTTTATTGCCAAAGCCAAAAGTAATTATGATATTGCGATTAAAGACTTAGTGTATCGACCAGGAGTTTCGCCTTTGGAGTTAGTGACCCTAGAAACAACCAAGAAATTGGGGCAGTTTTTTAGCACAATCAAAAGAGATGTTCGTAAGAAGTTTAAAAACCAAAAACTGGTTCAGATTTTAGAATTTCCCGTTTTATTTCTAGGAGCCAAACCATCTGACACGCCATCTTTTTATAGTTTTATGAATTATGCCGACTTTGGTTTAGGAACTTGGCATCCCAAAACAGGAATGTTTGATGTAGTAAGAGCCATGGAAAGTTTAGCGACGGATCTTGGAGTAGTTTTTAAAACTAATGCATCAATAGAAGAAATTGTCGTAGAAAATGGAATAGCTAGAGCAATTGTAGTCAATGGATGTCGAATCAATTCTGATTTGGTCTTAAGTGGTGCTGATTACCACCATACGGAAACATTGTTGGGTAAACAACACAGAGTCTATTCTGAAAAATATTGGGAAACAAGAGTGTTTGCTCCTTCGTCACTTTTATTTTATATTGGTTTCAATAAAAAAATAAAGAACGTAGCCCATCATGATTTGTTTTTTGATGTCGATTTTGAGGCACATGCCAAGGATATTTATGATGAGCCCAAATGGCCAAAGAATCCTTTGTTTTATGCCAATTTTCCTTCCATTACCGATAAGTCGGCAGCGCCAGAAGGAATGGAATCCGCTTTTTTCTTAATTCCACTAGCACCCGGAATTACAGATACTGAGGAATTAAGAGAAGAATATTTCGATAAAATCATGACACGATTTGAGACAATTACACAGCAAAAAGTAATGAAGAATATTGTGTATAAAAAATCATTTTGTAAAAATGATTTTGTGTCAGATTATAACTCTTATAAAGGCAACGCTTATGGGATGGCAAACACTTTATTGCAAACAGCTTTTTTACGACCTAAGTTAAAAAGTAGCAAAGTGAAAAATTTATATTTCACCGGACAATTAACAGTTCCTGGACCAGGAGTTCCGCCGGCATTGATTTCTGGGAAACTAGTTTCAGAATTAATTATTAATCAATTTTTAGAATCTTAAACATGAAAAATTTATTTGATACCGTATCGTTTAAGTGCAGTAAGTTAGTCACTAAAAATTATAGTACCTCATTTTCATTAGCGGTATATATGTTGTCGCCAAGTATTCGGGATGCCATTTATAGCATTTATGGTTTTGTTCGTTTTGCTGACGAAATAGTAGATTCTTTTCATGGGTATGACAAAGAATATCTTATTAATGACTTTGAAAAAGAGTATTATAAAGCATATGAAGCTGGAATTAGTTTGAATCCTATTTTGAATTCCTTTCAGCATACTGTTAAGGAGTATAACATTACAGATGATTTGGTGCAAGCTTTTTTGAAAAGCATGAAATTGGATTTGGTTAAACTCAATTATGATAATAAAGAAGACTATAATGAGTATATTTATGGTTCTGCTGATGTAGTAGGTTTGATGTGCTTGAAGGTTTTTGTCAAAGGGAATGAACTTAAGTATGAATCTTTGAAAATGGAAGCCATGCGACTGGGATCTGCTTTTCAAAAGGTGAATTTTTTAAGAGATTTGAAAGATGATAACCTTATTTTGAATCGAAATTATTTTCCAGGAGTTGATTTGAATTCTTTTGATGAGGAGGCTAAAAAAGCTATTATTACTGAAATTCAAGAAGATTTTAGAGTGGCGTATCAAGGAATTGTAAAACTGCCTATTGAAGCCAAGTTTGGGGTTTATACTGCTTATGTATATTACAAAAAGTTGCTCAATAAATTAGAAAAAACGCCTTCTCATGAAATTGGAAATAGTAGAATCCGAGTGTCAAATTATTCTAAAATGGGATTGCTTGCCAAATCTTTTGTTTCGTATAAGTTAAAATTAGTCTAAAAACCGATAATTTAAAACATAAAAAAAATGATTTCATTTTTGATCACATTAGCTGTTTTTTTATTCATGGAATGTGTTACTTGGCTCACTCATAAGTTCGTAATGCATGGATTTATGTGGTATTTTCATGAAGACCATCACCAGCCAAAATACGCCAACATTTTTGAACGCAATGATGTTTTCTTTATCATTTTTGCTATTCCAAGTATTTTGTTATTCTATTTTGGAGTTGAGGGAGGAATCAATTATTTATTTTTCATTGGTTTGGGAATTACCATTTATGGTTTTTGCTATTTTATGATTCATGATGTTTTGATCCATCAACGTTTTAAGTGGTTTAAAAACACTAAGAATCCTTATTTAATAGGACTTAGAAAAGCGCATAAAGTGCACCACAAACATTTAGGAAAAGAGAAAGGAGAATGTTTTGGGATGTTATTTGTACCTTTTAAGTATTGGAAGATCTAGTTGATTTTTTGTTTAAGGTTTAAAATTAGTTTGATAACTTTAAATTTAAAGATTCAAGTAATCGACTTTAAACCAAACAAACTTTAAACTTAAAAACAAATTTTTAAAAATGTCACTATATCTAATTCTAAATATCGCCTCTTTTATCATTCCGTTTTTATACAGTTTTGAGAAAAGGATGCAGTTCAGTAAACGGTGGAAATCTTTTTTTCCAGCGTTGTTGCTTACAGCTGCTTTTTTTATAGTTTGGGATATATTTTTCACCAAAATAGGTGTTTGGCATTTTAATCCAAGGTATCACACTGGGATTGAAATTTTAGGGTTACCCATTGAAGAATGGTTGTTCTTTATTTGTATTCCCTATGCGAGTTTATTTATACACTTTGCTTTTCATTATTTTTTGCCAAAAGCAGCCTTGAGCGATACTACTGTCATTCGTATTTATGGACTCATAGTTATAATTGTTCTACCAGTATTAATTTGGAATTGGGGCAAATGGTACACAACGGTTAATTACAGCCTTTTATTAATTTTAGTGACATATACCGTTCTCAAAGCACCTCAAATTCTGAATACTTTTTTTATCACGTTCCTCATTATTTTGATTCCATTTGCAATTGTTAATGGAATTCTAACAGGGAGTTTTATAGCCGAACCCGTTGTTTTTTATAATGATGCAGAAAATTTAGGCATTCGATTAGGAACAATTCCTATTGAAGATATTGGTTATGCATTTTCGATGTTATTAATGACTTTGGTAATTATGAAAAAATTAGAGAAATAAATTCCACATATTATGAAATTATATAAAAAAGAATCAGTACAAATCATCAATGCTAGTCTAGAAGAATGTTGGGCTTTTTTTTCTAGTCCACAAAATCTACAAAAGATTACACCGGAAACCATGGGATTTAAAATCACAGATTATGATGGTAAAAAAATGTATGCGGGTCAAATTATTCAATATAAAGTATCTCCAGTTTTAGGTGTCAAATTACCTTGGGTAACTGAAATTACAGTCGTAAAAGATAAAAGTTACTTTATTGATGAACAACGTTTTGGGCCTTATGCATTATGGCATCACAAACATTTTTTTGAAGCTACAGCACAAGGGGTAAAAATGACTGATGTCGTTCATTACGGTTTGCCTTTAGGTTTTTTAGGCCGTATTATGAATACATTGGTAGTCAAAAACAAACTGACAGAAATATTTGCTTACCGCGAAAAAGCGGTCAATGAAATTTTTAATAGTCTCTCATGAGTAAAACTAAAGTTTCTTTTTTTTGGTTCCGTAGGGATTTGAGGTTAGATGACAATGTAGGGTTATTTCATGCATTGCGTTCCATTTACCCAGTAATCCCAATATTTATTTATGATGATGTTATTTTAGAAAATTTACCAAAGGATGACGCTAGAGTGACATTCATTTATGAATCATTGACTGAGATAAATGCAGAGCTAGACGCTGTGGGAAGTTCCCTTTTGATAAAAAAAGGAGAAACCAAAATTGTTTGGGAATCTTTGTTACAAGAGTTTGATGTACAAGAAGTATTTTGGAACAAAGATTACGAACCTTTTGGAATTGCTCGAGATTTGGCTATAGCTACCAAATTAAAGGCGAAAAACATCAGTTGTCATTCCTTCAAAGATCAAGTCATTTTTGAAGAAAACGAAGTTACCAAAGCAGATGGTTTGCCATATACGGTTTACACTCCTTTTAAAAATAAGTGGTTGGTAAAACACAAATCTTGTTTGCCAATAATAGAATATACAACGGAAGATTATTTTTTTAATTTTTTTAAATATTTTTTCACATTTCCTTCCATTGAAGAAATCGGGTTTGAGAAAAGTACAATTAAGGTTAATGCTCATAATTTAAGCCAAATCAAAACCTATCAGGATACCCGAGATTTTCCAGCTTTGGATACAACTTCTTATTTGTCTCCTCATTTACGATTTGGTACAGTAAGTATTCGTAAATTAGTAGTGTGGGCTTCAAAAACTAATGCCGTTTTTTTAAGTGAATTGATATGGAGAGAATTCTTTATGCAAATTCTATTTCATTTTCCGAAAGTAGTGACACATAATTTCAAAAGTTCTTATGACGGGATTCAGTGGCGCAATAATGAAGCTGATTTTGAACGTTGGTGTTCAGGAAATACGGGGTATCCCATGGTGGATGCGGGTATGCGTGAATTGAATGCAACGGGTTATATGCACAATAGAGTGCGTATGGTTGTAGCTAGTTTTCTGTGCAAGCATTTGTTGATTTCGTGGCAATGGGGGGAAGCTTATTTTGCTCAAAAATTATTGGATTTTGATTTGTCTGCCAATGTAGGAAACTGGCAATGGGCAGCTGGAACAGGTTGTGATGCTGCACCGTATTTTAGAGTGTTTAATCCTGAAATTCAAATGAAAAAGTTTGATGAAAAAGGAATTTATATTCGTAAATGGATTCCCGAATTTGATTTAGGCTACGCAGCACCAATGGTTGAACATGCTTTTGCTCGTGACCGTGCCATAGCAACTTATAAAGCAGGAATTGTTAAATAACATAAGGATGAAAAAGAAGGTTTTAATAACAGGAGGAACTGGTTTTGTAGGACGTAGTCTAACACAATTATTGGTTGAGAATGGTTATGAGGTGAGTGTTTTGAGCAGATCGAAAAGAGAAAATAAACCATCAATTTCGTATTGTATTTGGGATATAGATAAACAAATTATTGATGAACAAGCCGTACTTGAAGCCGATTATATAATTCATTTGGCAGGAGAAAATATAGCTGGAAAGCAGTGGACTTCCCAAAGAAAAAAAGCAATCATTGACAGTAGGGTACAACCCGTACAACTTATTGGGTCTATTTTAAAGAAACGCAATAAAAAATTAGAAGCCTTTATTTCAGCTTCAGGTGTTGGTGTTTATGGTGCTGTAAACGGAAGTGAAATTTGTGACGAAACCATAAAATTAGCCGATGATTTTTTAGGTCATACTTGTCAAAAATGGGAAGATACAGCTGATTCTTTAAGTCCATTTTCAAACCGAATTGTGAAAGTAAGAACGGGTTTAGTGTTGGGAAAGAATGAAGGTTTTTTAAAAAAAATGTTGCCCGTTTTTAAATGGAGATTAGGTGCTGTATTAGGTTCCGGGAAACAATACATGCCTTGGATTCATATTGATGATTTGTGTGGTATTTATTTAGAAGCAATTACAAATTCGGAAATGGATGGAGCTTACAATGCTGCTATAAACGATAATACGACGAATATGTTTTTTTCAATAACGCTTGCTAAAGTTTTAGGTTATAAAATTTGGTTACCTAATGTTCCCTCTTTTATACTTCAATTAGCTATGGGTGAGATGTCTCAAATTATTTTGAAAGGCAGAAGAGTTTCGTCTGATAAAATAGAAAATCTAGGATTTCATTTTCAATTTAAGGATTTGTCTTTAGCACTTCGTCAGTGTATCTAGCGTCGTTATTTAAGTACGTAATCAACTTTAATCATAACTGATTCAGCTACTTTTTTACTTACTACTTTTGGTATCGTAATGTTAAAATCGGAGGGTTTTACTGTGAATTCGCAATTTACTTGAATATCCTCCCCGTTTTTTTGAAGTATAATTTTAGTGTTAATTTCCTTGATCTTTCCATGAAGTTGTAATGTGCCTGTTAAGTTATATATTTTAGGGGCGTTATTTTTGAGGGTACTTAGATCAAAATCAATGATTGAACCTTTAAATATTGCTTTTGGAAAACGATTGCTCTCAATGTAGTTTTCATTAAAATGCTCTTCCATTAAAGCGACTTTGAATCGAAATCCTTTTACTAATGCTAAGCTAGCAATTTCTCCAGTTTGCGTGTTTAAAATACAACTCGCAGATTTATTTGTAGCTTTCACTTCTTCAAAGGCGGGTACTGAAGCTTCAAAAGTTAATTCACCAGTTTTAGTGATTTTTCTATTTTGAGAAAAACCACTTGTAACGGTTAATAGTATTATAATATATAAATTTAAGTATCTCATTTTATTGTTCTTTATAACCATCATTTTTCCAACTGATTACTTTATCAATTGTTGCTTGAGGTAAACGAGTTCCGTTATCGGGCATCATACCGCTTGTACCTTGTGCTTTAGAAATTCTTTCTATAAGTTGTTCATTAATAATCGCATTTTTAACTTTGGTATATGTATTTAATGAAAAAGAAGCTCCATTAGTAGGAGTAGTACCATGACAGGAATTACAGTTTGATGTTATGATAGTTTGAATTGTATTGGTATAAGTTATTGTTGTTGGGATAGGATCTGGATTAGAACCTGTTGTAATATCTGATTCCGAATTATTCGAACAGTTTACATTTATTAATGAGCCAATAGCAATAAAAAGGAATTGATAAGTTTTCATAAATAGATCTTGAAGAATAGTACGTTAAATTTAGTAATAAATATTAAAAGTTTAATTATTTTGTAATAAATTTATATTTTAAATTGAAAATTATGAGAAAATATGTAGTTATTTTAACGATATTGGTTTTGGTAATGGTTGGAGGTTATTTCTATATATATAAAGTCCATCGAAATATAGAAAATGAAAACGAAGTGTATAACGGACAAATTGAAAACTTGTTCACATCATACAAAGAAAATGAAATAGATGCCAATTTGAAATATTTAGATAAAACCATTATTGTAAAAGGCTTTATTAGTTCATTTGAACATGAAACAAAAACATTAGCATTAGAGCATCAATTACATGCTGTATTTGTAGATAACCTACCCGGAACAATTAAAATTGGGGAGGAAGTTGAGATTAAAGGAAGATTGATTGGATTTGACTCACTACTTGAAGAGTTAAAAATGGATCAATGTGTATTAATTAAATAAAGGATACTATGAAAAATCTTTGGATCGCTTTGTTGTTGCCTATTTGTATGTTTTCACAAAATAATTTATTGGATGAAATTGATGATATAAAAGAAGATACGAAAACAATGTCAGCTTTTAAATCGCTTAAAATAGTCAATTTTGAATCAACCAAATTAGTTGGTAAAGGAGATTTGTTTTTTGTGGTTGCGCATCGATTCGATTACATTAAAAATGGTTTTGAAGATTTCTTTGGTATTGATGACGCTGTTACTCAAATTAAATTCGCCTACGGACTGACTGATGGAGTCACAGTTCATGCCTCGAGAAGTGGCTTTCAAAAGACCTACGATTTTGCCGTAAAATATCGCTTAATGTCTCAAGACTCGAATGGGTTTCCGTTTACAATTGTTGGGTTTAATAGTGTTGCAATTAATTCAGAGATGAAAAAACAATTTTATCCCTTGCTAGAATTTAAACATCGTTTAACTTATGTGAGCCAATTATTAATTTCAAGAAAACTAAACGATAAGTTCTCACTTGAACTAGCACCTACTTTCTTTCATGAAAATGTAGTTAGAGATATTCTGGATTCCAGTAACAATGTTATTTTACCTAATCCACAAGATAATAATCAATTTGCACTAGGAATAGGCGGTAGATACAAATTGGCTAAACGCTGGTCTTTAAATATGGATTATGGAGCACATTTAAACAGAGCTTCTCAATCTATTTATAAAAACCCACTTTCTGTAGGGGTAGATTTAGAAACGGGAGGACATGTCTTTCAAATGCATTTTACCAATGCACGCGCAATGCACGAATCAGGTTTCTTAGGGCAAACCACAGGCGATTGGTCAAAAGGAGAAATTTCTTTTGGGTTTAATCTGGTAAGAGTATTTTAAGGTTTCGTAGAAATAGCTAGGGTACTTAATTCAGTTGATTTAGTAAGAAAAAAAGCATTCACTGTAACATTTACTGTTTTAGATATTTTATTACTTATTAAGAATGGAATTTCAATATCATAGTCATCTGTATAAAGTTGAAAATCAGACAAGAGTGTGATTCCTTCTTTTGTTTTTTTGAGATTAGCTGCGACAGTAATATTTTTAGATTTCCCATGGATTGTGATTTCCCCTTTAATCAAAAAAAACTTTGCTGTTTTGAAAATAACTTGTAGGTCGAATTTTTCAATCAGCCCTTTAAAAGTAGCAGTTGGATACCGTTTGGTCTCTAAATAATTGTCATTAAAATGCTCTTCCATCAAACTTCTTTCAAATTGAAATTTTTTCATTGGAATTTCAAAACTGATATACCCTTTTTTTGTATTTAGAGCCACTTGAACAACTTCGTTTTTTGCTGCTACAGGTTCGAAGAAAGGAACTGATGCTTCAAATAAAACAATAGCATTCTTGACCGTCAATATTTTTTGAGAATAAGTAGTAATTGTGAAAAATAGGAAGAAATAAAGTATTGATTTTTTCATGATTGAAATACTTTTGGGATCTTCTTAAAGTTACGATTTTTTAAATGATTATAAAATAAAAAAGAACTAAAAAATACGAATTTTAGTTCTTTTTTAACGTTTCGAAAATTTAAGTTTTAACAGAGTAGATTAAAGTTAGTTGAGGAGTTTGTTTTCATCTTTTTCTGCTCTTGACAAAATGTTTTCAGGAAGTGATTTCTTTGCTTTAGCCCCCATCTTTTTTAATTTTTCAACACTAGTTATTAGATTTCCTTTTCCATCAACCAGTTTATTCATGGCACCATTGTATTCTGTTTTTGTTTCTTCTAGTTTTTTTCCAATTTTCATTAAATCAGCAACAAAACCTTCAAATTTATCGTAAAGAGCTCCAGCTTGACGAGCAATTTCAAAAGCATTTTCTTGTTGCTTTTGATTCGTCCACATACTATCAATAGTACGTAAGGTAGCGAGTAGGGTAGCGGGAGTAACAATGACAATATTCTTTTCAAATGCTTTATTGTATAACGTAGTGTCTTCGTTCAATGCCATTGCAAAAGCAGGTTCAATAGGAATGAATAGTAGCACAAAGTCAGGGCTCTCTATTTGGTACAAATCTTGGTAGTTTTTGTTGCCCAATTGCTCCACGTGTCGCTTGATCGAATTGACGTGTTCTTTTAAATAACTAGCTTTTAAATCATCCTCTTCCTCATTGATGTATTTTTCATAAGCCGTTAAGGAGACTTTAGAATCGACAATCATTTTTTTGCCATCAGGTAGGTTAATCACAACATCTGGAAACACACGGTTGCCTTCCTCAGTAGTAAAACTTTGTTGTACCTCATATTCACGGCCTTTTTCCAAACCTGATTTTTCTAAAACACGTTCCAATACCAACTCGCCCCAGTTTCCTTGCATTTTGCTATCGCCTTTCAACGCTTTGGTCAAGTTCAAGGTTTCCTTGCTCATTTGTAAATTCATTTCACGTAGCCCCATAATTTGCTGTCTCAGCGCCGCATGATAATCAATACTTTCTTTATGGGTATCTTCTACTTTCTTCTCAAACAACTGAATTTTATCTTGTAGTGGTGATAAGATGTTTTTCATGTTTTCTTTATTCTGCTCTGTAAATTTACTTGACTTTTCGTCTAGAATTTTATTGGCTAGGTTTTCAAATTCCTTGGTGAATTTTTCCTGTAATTTCTCTACCTCTTCTTTTTGATCCTTGTTGCGTTCCCAAAGGTTCTCAAAGTCGGCTTCCTTTTTTGATAGCTGAATGACTAGGCTTTCTTTTTCGTTTCGTAATTGTTCCTTCTCAGTTTGGTTAGATAATAGTTGCTTTTCAAAATTAGCTCGTTCGTCAACTAGTTGTTCTTTTCCTTGTTCTAATTGAGACTGGAGACCAAAAATTCTTTCGTTTAAGCTGCTCTCATCCGCCTTGAATCCCGCCGAAGAAAGTATTTTGCCAATCACAAAACCAATTGCAAGCGCAATTATAAAAATCAATAAAAAAGAAACAGTTGTAGGCATATAATGTGAGTTTTTTATAAAAAGTAAAAGTACATATATTTCAGTTCAAAAAGCAAAAAAGCAATTTCAAAAGGCAAAAGGCAATTTCAGCTACAACTCATTTGTCAAATCGAGTCCTTCAACTAATACTCAGAATTGGCTCAAGTCAAGATTCTTAAAAGTTGTAAAATATAAGGCGATTAGCTTTCGAAATAGTATTTTAGCATTTACAACAATGAGGAGTTTAACTTAATATTTACGAGGATGCACTTTTTTATAGGATGTTATACCAATATGATATCACCAACATTTGGTGGTGCAGGAAAAGGAATTTATAGTGCAGTAATAGATGACTCTGGGGCAATTAAACTTTTGCATACCATGCCCTCAGAAAACCCTGCTTATGTAACACTGAGTAATGATAACCATTTTTTATACGCTATTACTGAAACGATCGAAAATGCGGTGATAAAGGCCTTCAAGATTAATGCGGATTATTCGCTAACTTTTTTAAATAAACAAACTATAAAAGGGGGTTTGCCTTGTCATATTGCCTATTGCAATGCTAATCTTATTGTTTCTTGTTATGGTTCTGGAAATGTGTTACAATTTCCGGTTAACGATAATGGACAGATTTTAACTTCTTTGACTCATCATAAGCATTCTGGTTCAAGTCTAAATAAGATTCGCCAAGAAGCACCTCATGCGCATCAAGCTGTCTTGCATTCAGATGGAAAAACCGTTTATGTTCCCGATCTAGGAATCGATAGGGTAAAAGTTTATGAGTTTAACGGAGCTCTATTGTATCCTAAACCAACATTGGATATCATTACTCAACCAGGTGCAGGTTGCAGGCATATCGTTTTTAACAGCTCAGGTTTATTAGCCTATCTAATTCATGAATTAACAGGAGAGGTTACCGTCCTAGAGTTCAAATCCAATCAATGGCAAACAATAGTCATTTATCCTTCTTTACCCAATTCATACACCGGTTTACCTAGTGCCTCCGCTATTCGATTGCATCCCAATGGACAATTTTTATATGTAGCCAATAGAGGTTTTGACGGCATTACGATTTTTAAAATTCAGGCTAATATGTTAGTTTTAGTAGATTGTTTTCAAACCCAAGGTCAAGAACTGCGAGAATTCAATATTACCCCAAACGGTCAGTTTTTAATTGCTTGTCATCAAAACTCAAACGACACCATTACGTATAAAATTGACATCAATGGACTTTGTCATCCTATTCAACAGACCCAAGAGCTAATTTCGCCAGTCTGTATCGCTTTTTTAAATTAAAAGAAGCTATTTCCCGTTTTACACTCCATTCTTATTTATAGCCTTGTTTTTTCTAAGACCCTAAAGGAGCTTCTTTCAGTCGCTCTTTATAGTCAAGAAAAAAATTCAAGGCTATGGCATAAGGAATTCCGTTGCAATCAGGGCTAGGGGATTGGTGTGGAAAGAAGAATAGTTGTAAAATGAAAAGTCACACCGAAGTAGGACTAAAGATTTTTAATAAAGTTTATTGTTTTTCGTAACTCTTATACATCCAATTCACAACTAAAAAAGATAGTGTCCACTAAGCAGGACACTATCTTTTTTAGTTGTGAATTGCTTTCAAAATTGTATTTTAGCTTATAATTCCCAACAGTAGTTGTTTTTGCTGAAACCCAAAAAACGTTGTGAATTGCTTTCAAAATGGTATTTTAGCTTATAATTCCCAACTGTTTTTGACGGTGTTTATTCACTTAGTACGTTGTGAATTGCTTTCAAAATTGTATTTTAGCTTATAATTCCCAACGATCAAGCAAATCACGAACATGGCCACTATGTTGTGAATTGCTTTCAAAATTGTATTTTAGCTTATAATTCCCAACTTCCAAACAACGTAATACATTATCTAATAAGTTGTGAATTGCTTTCAAAATTGTATTTTAGCTTATAATTCCCAACAAAATAAATAAAATTATGAATGATATCATGTTGTGAATTGCTTTCAAAATTGTATTTTAGCTTATAATTCCCAACTTCGTAAAAGTCATAAAGACCGCTCTTTGAGTTGTGAATTGCTTTCAAAATTGTATTTTAGCTTATAATTCCCAACTCAAGACGTTGAAATCCTTCGTTCCGGAAAGTTGTGAATTGCTTTCAAAATTGTATTTTAGCTTATAATTCCCAACTCATTATTTCGAAAATAAAGATTATGCAATGTTGTGAATTGCTTTCAAAATTGTATTTTAGCTTATAATTCCCAACTGTAGATAATAGTTTGATTTTCGTCAGGGAGTTGTGAATTGCTTTCAAAATTGTATTTTAGCTTATAATTCCCAACAGTAAGATATTTATTGAATTCACCATTGGTGTTGTGAATTGCTTTCAAAATTGTATTTTAGCTTATAATTCCCAACATGTAATGGCTCAGGTCGTTAAATCAATATGTTGTGAATTGCTTTCAAAATTGTATTTTAGCTTATAATTCCCAACAAACGGATACTGTAAAAGAACAGGGCAAGAGTTGTGAATTGCTTTCAAAATTGTATTTTAGCTTATAATTCCCAACTCTAATAAATCAAAAACTAGAACTTGGGCAGTTGTGAATTGCTTTCAAAATTGTATTTTAGCTTATAATTCCCAACATGGGTAGGGATATTCCATTTAGTGGCGGTGTTGTGAATTGCTTTCAAAATTGTATTTTAGCTTATAATTCCCAACAATAACTCAGAGCTTACTTTGGATGCAAAAGTTGTGAATTGCTTTCAAAATTGTATTTTAGCTTATAATTCCCAACGGTTGGATTGCACAAAAACAGTATTCAATAGTTGTGAATTGCTTTCAAAATTGTATTTTAGCTTATAATTCCCAACTTTAACATTTGAGCCAAAAAAAATCCCTTGTTGTGAATTGCTTTCAAAATTGTATTTTAGCTTATAATTCCCAACGTCGGGAAACCGCCTTGTGGTATTTGAGCGTTGTGAATTGCTTTCAAAATTGTATTTTAGCTTATAATTCCCAACCTTTATAACGACAAACATTATGATTTGGAAGTTGTGAATTGCTTTCAAAATTGTATTTTAGCTTATAATTCCCAACACGTAATATTTGCATTGATTAAAAACTCTAGTTGTGAATTGCTTTCAAAATTGTATTTTAGCTTATAATTCCCAACCAATGCAAACTTTTTTAAAAAACGCTATTCGTTGTGAATTGCTTTCAAAATTGTATTTTAGCTTATAATTCCCAACTATTCAATTGTGGGATGGTCGATTAATTTAGTTGTGAATTGCTTTCAAAATTGTATTTTAGCTTATAATTCCCAACGAAGATTTGTGGTTTACTTTTGATAGTATCGTTGTGAATTGCTTTCAAAATTGTATTTTAGCTTATAATTCCCAACTATGTATTTATGGACTATTCACAATCAAGAGTTGTGAATTGCTTTCAAAATTGTATTTTAGCTTATAATTCCCAACAAAGACTGCTTTAATTAACCATGAGATTGAGTTGTGAATTGCTTTCAAAATTGTATTTTAGCTTATAATTCCCAACCCTTGTTCATCAAAAAGAACGTCATCGATGGTTGTGAATTGCTTTCAAAATTGTATTTTAGCTTATAATTCCCAACGGATGATTCTAAATTCATTGCTTTGGTGAAGTTGTGAATTGCTTTCAAAATTGTATTTTAGCTTATAATCCCCAACCCTGAAAAGTTGCGGGATGATGCCCTTTTTGTTGTGAATTGCTTTCAAAATTGTATTTTAGCTTATAATTCCCAACCTCGAAGGTCGCAATATCGACAATTCTCTTGTTGTGAATTGCTTTCAAAATTGTATTTTAGCTTATAATTCCCAACTTGATGTCTTTTTAGGTTGTTCTATTGCTTGTTGTGAATTGCTTTCAAAATTGTATTTTAGCTTATAATTCCCAACGAATGTAAAAAGGATTTAACCGACACGTTAGTTGTGAATTGCTTTCAAAATTGTATTTTAGCTTATAATTCCCAACTGAAATAAACAAAACAAAAATAAAGTATCAGTTGTGAATTGCTTTCAAAATTGTATTTTAGCTTATAATTCCCAACTGAGGATTGGTTATTGAATTTTGGTTTTGAGTTGTGAATTGCTTTCAAAATTGTATTTTAGCTTATAATTCCCAACAAAAAGCCGATTCCCTAACACATGATATAAGTTGTGAATTGCTTTCAAAATTGTATTTTAGCTTATAATTCCCAACCTCTTACGACTTTCACTATAAATGGATAAAGTTGTGAATTGCTTTCAAAATTGTATTTTAGCTTATAATTCCCAACATACCGCGGTTTAATCGTTTGATATGTTGTGAGTTATGAGTTTATTTTGAATTGTAAAAATGGGTGGCTTTTAGTTGCTGATATAGAGTAGGTTAGGAGTTTTGTAATTCTATTTTAGAAAAGTTCTAATTGTTGAGATGGTTTCTCAGGGGCTATAGGCTTTTTCCCGTAAAATAATTCCATCATTCCAAACTGTTTATCGGTAATTTGCATCACTCCAATTTTTCCATGTTCGGGGAGGTTGCTTTTTATTCTTTTCGTATGTACTTCAGCGTTTTCTCTACTCGCACAAAAGCGCATGTAAATCGAAAATTGGAACATAGAAAATCCATCGTCCAATAGTTTCTTTCTAAATCCAGAAGCTATCTTACGTTCCTTACGGGTTTCTGTCGGCAGGTCAAAAAATACTAATATCCACAAACTTCTATATTGGTTTAAACGTGTGTAATGTTCATCATACATAATACGTTATTTAACATTCCTTATATTAAATTAAAAAACAGGGTATAAAAGTTTTCGAGAGGAGCCTTCAAAACATTCGTTTAATGAATTTGTTGTTCGACTCATCGCAACCATCAACGGACTGTTTTTACCATCAATACAAACATCGATAGAAGCAATACTCAATAATTGTTTTTTCATATCGATAGTAAGTTTTTCTATAGTATCTTCATTTTCGATAATATGACTCACAATCAAATCTACATACGGGCGATAGGGCTCCATTATATCATCGGCTAAGCAATAAGCATTGTACTTGTTGCGATGAAAGATGCCTAGAGTGGGTAGCATTCCCGAGCTTACTAATGCCCGAGCTGTAATTCCTCGTAGAATAGCATATCCATAGTTAAGCAAGTTGTTGGGTGCCATTTCTTTTTGACCTCTGGTGAAATTTTCAATTGTAAACAGATTAGCCCAGTAGAAAACAGCTGCTCTTGATTCGTGATTGAGAGCATCTCCAGAACTTACTTCTTTGGCCCAAATTTCCATTTTACGACAGGGAATACCTTTTTCTCTAAGTAAGCCTGCTTGGTTCGTAATCTTGGCACTAATGGTTTGTTGCCATAAATTCTTTTTTAGCGGTACAGAAGCATTAATTTGGTTCCTAAATCTTTCTGTTTGTTCAGTATGACCACTCAAAGGCATTAACAGGCCAATTGGTAAATGATATTGGTCGCAATTAATTAATGCTACATTATTGTTGGTTAGTTTTTCTAATAAACCATTTGTAATGGTAATTTGTTGGCTTTCAAGTACAATGACGCCAATTTCTTCAATAGCTACTGATTTGGTTTCTAAATTCTTGTCAGGATAAGAAATGACTAATTGTTCGTTTTTGGTGCTTAAATAAGCGGGATTACCGAAGAATAGGGTGCGTTTTATCATTTTTTAAGATTTAAAATGCATTTAAATTATTTTAGCTAAAGCCTATTGAGTGTTTTTTGTGTCGATTGGATCAAAACTCAATCCTATTGATTGCATACCGGCATATTGAACCTTCTTGCTTTTGAATTGCCTCCCGCTTTAGCTGGAGGGGAAATAGGAAAGAGTTACAATGGCTTTAGCCAAATTTATTCTTTTTGAAATTTATATTTGGTAATAAATTCATTGTACTCCTCTTCAAAGGAATGTTTACTATGATGTTCTTCTTGATTTCGGATGTAGTTCCTAACTTTGTCAAGCATTGACTCGGATATAGAAACCGCAAAATATTCATCCTGCCATTCAAATTTGTTCAAGCAGAATTTGTTTTGGTTAATCCAAAAAGATGATTCTCCTTTTATCAGTTGCATGGTTTTTTGGATAGTTTGATCTGCTCCCAATGAAATCAAGCAATGGCAGTGATCAGAATAACCATTGACAAAATCAACAAAAATTCCTTTCTTCTCTGCATTTTCTTTGATATGACGCCAAACTTTTTGTCTTAATTCTTTATTATTCAAAAATGGTATTCTATTCTTTGTACTCCAAACAAAATGGATATAGGTTTTTATATAAGGCATAAATTGTGTTTTTAAATGATTTATATTTTATGTTTGAATGGGATAAATCCCAATCCTATTGAATTTGTTGTAATGCATAAATTGGAATCTTGATGTCTATTTGTCAAACAATCCAAGTTTTTTTATTGTATCTATTTTTTGAATTGCCTCTATTTTTATATGGAGGGATAAAAATTTGATTCTAGAATGGGCTTTAGCCAAATGTTTCGGATAAAGCCTTTTCTGTGTGTCTGTATTGTGTTGAATGGGATAAATCCCAATCCTATTGAATCCTTTGTAATGCACAAATTGAAATCTTGATATTGATTTTTATTTGGCAAATAATCCCAATTTTTGCATTGTGTCTATTTTTTGCATTGCCTCCATTTTTAAATGGAGGGATTAAAATTTGATTTTAGAAAGGGCTTTAGCTAAATGTTTCGGCTAAAGCCTATTCTATGTGTTTTTATTGTGTTGAATGGGATAAATCCCAATCCTATTGAATCCTTTGTAATGCACAAATTGGAATCTTGATTTTTATTTGGCAAATAATCCCAATTTTTGCATTGTGTCTATTTTTTGAATTGCCTCCATTTTTAAATGAAGGGATAAAAATTTGATTTTAGAATGGGTTTTAGCCAAATATTTCGGCTAAAGCCTTTTCTGTGTGTTTATAATGTGTCGAATGGGTTAAAACCCAATCCTATTGAATTTGTTGTTATGAATAAATAACAATCTTTAGATTATTTCCTATTTGTTAAATCATCCTAATTTTTGAATGATCTCTATTTATTGAATTGCCTCCATTTTTAAAAGGAGGGATTATAGGTTTGATTTTATAATGGGCTTTAGCCAAATGTTTCGGCTAAAGCCTTTTTTTGTATGTTTGTATTGTGTTGAATGGGATAAATCCCAATCCTATTGAATCTGTTGTATTGCAAAAAAATGATTGTTGATATTGATTCCTATTTGTCAAATCATCCTATTTTTTGAATGATCTCTATTTCTTGAATTGCCTCCATTTTTAAATGGAGGGATTAAAATTTGATTCTAGAATAGGCTTTAGCCAAATGTTTTGGCTAAAGCCTATTCTGTGTGTTTTTATTGTATCGAATGGGTTAAAACCCAATCCTATTGAATCTGTTGCACTGCAAAAAATGGAATTTTGATTTTAATTTCTATTTGTCAAATCATCCTGATTTTTGAATGATCTCTATTATTGAATTGCCTCCATTTTTAAATGGAGGGATTAAAGGTTTGATTTTAGAAAGGGCTTTAGCCAAATGTTTCGGCTAAAGCCTGTTCTGTGTGTTTGTATTGTGTTGAATGGGTTAAAACCCAATCCTATTCAATTAATCGTGTTTGAACTAATATTCTCCTATTTGGACGATTTGCCCGAGATGATTAATTCTTATTTTAATTATATCTTTTAAATTGTTACTACTTTGAATCACTTTAAAAGTAATACCTTTTAAAATTTTGGGAACTTCGATTTGAGTCTCTAAATGATGTCTAAACCAAAATCCCGAGAGAAGTGAACCAAACTTCTGCACTCTAAACATATTAGGACTAATCAAATGATAATTTTCAGGATTTAATAAATCAACTTCTTGCGGTTCAAAAGAATCTGATGGAAAAATAAAATATTCATTTTGCTTCATGGTAAAAAGAAATTCCCATCCATTTTTATGCGTTTTATTAATTACAGACAAACCAAGGTTTTTACGAACCACCGCATCATAAAAAGAAACAACCTCTTCTTGTAAATTTCCTTTTTCATCTCTATAAATGGCAACATGATGATTATTTCCAGTACTTACAAAATCAACAGGAATAGGGTTTTCGTCTTTATCTAAAATTTCATTTCCAAAATTATCTTTTTTGGTGTGCAAAGCTTGCGCATTACTTACGCCGCTAATGGTTACTCTTTTCATAGCAATCCCTTTGACTTTATTTTGCCAAATAGGATTTTCGTCAAGGTTTACAAAAGCTTTTTTTGCATCTCCCTTAAACTCATTTAAACGATTTTGAAGAATTTCTCTTAAACCAACGTCAATTACTTTCTCTAGTTTTAAATCTGGAGTAATATCTTTACGAATAGTATAATTGTCTTCTAGCCAAACCATTTTTACTTTTTCGGGAACTACAATATTATCTTCTAAACTGATGTAAATGGGTGTTTTAGCTAATGTGTTTTTTCCAGTGAATGCCTTTTTTGGGTCGTTATCATTTTCTGACAAACGTTTCCATAAGGCTTCACGATATTCTTTTTTTGCTACTTTGGCTATGTAATCTTGAGTGAAATTAGCATTTACCTTTTCTTCTTTTGTGGCATATTGCTGCATTTTACCATAAACAGTTTCTTTATGCAATTGTCCACGTGGGGTAAGTTGAATTTTTTGATTAGTACCGCCACTTTTCTTGGTGATGTTTTTATTATTGGTAACTACTTTATTCTTGGCTTTGTACGAAATCAAAATACTTTCAAGTTGTTTTTTTGCTTCGCTTCTAAAGTTAGGCATAGGTTCTATAAAACGAAGCTTGTTGTTCTTGTCTCTTTTTAAGTATTTGTTTTCAATTCCAATAATAGAATTCCCTTTTTTATCTGTATTTGTTCTGGCATTCAGATTATTCAAATATTGAATGTAAGCTGGTTTGGTAAAAGCTACGGTGATGGCATCCATAGCGTGATGGCGATGGTCGTTACGTTTGGTCCAATCTTTAATTTTGTACAAGCGTTCCCCATTTTTTCCTTTCTCCTCATAGGTCAAACCTAAGGTATCATATTTATTCCAATTGAGTTCTTGCATGACATCAATCAATTCCCAATCTTCACGTAATTTATCGGTTACACTTCCGATAGTTGCGGTTACATTTCGTGAGACTTCTAGTAAAATTTCTTTTGCTTTCTTGGCTATATATTGCGTTTCTCTTAGTTGGCGATCAATGAATCCTTCGGGAATTTGATGGTCAGCCATCAATAATTTATTTTGCTTCGTTCTACTAATTTTACCGAACATACTTTTAATTCTCTTTTCAAATTGGTCAAATTCTTCTTCTGTAAATTTTTCTTGTAGAAAAGAATAAGCAGTTTTATTGCTCTTTTCGATATTTAAAGTTCTTTCACATAAAGTTTTATTGGAGAAACTATCGTCAAATAATCTAGATTTTGGTATAATGTGTTCAATATCATAATCTTTGGTAAACAATCTTGAAGGCTCGATTGGTTTACCTGTATATAAAGATATTCCACCAGTTTCTTTCCAAAGTTTATATCTAATAATGTCATTTCGGGTAACTCTAGCAATCCCATATTCTACAGCTAATAATTTACGAATATCGTCATGAGTTTTTGTAGCATTGTTTATTGCTTTAGTCATCTCATTACGTTGCTCATTATTGGCTTTGAGTTCTCTAGCCAGTTCCACTCGAATCTCATCAGGTTTACCCATAGCTGGGTCTTCAATAATAGCATTGATAACGTTTATCATTTGATTGAGTATTTTCTCAACTACAGGATTACGTAAACTATTTTTCTTCAGTAATTCCAATTGTTTTTTTAAAATTCTACTCTCATTTTGTTCCGTAGTCAGTGAAGAGGAGTGATTGTACCCAGTCAGTAAACAAGCTTTGTCGTAAATATGGCCATCCATCAAATGAGGAAGTACTTTTTTAATTGCTCTTGCACTCAAACTACCATAATCGGCTTGTAGATTTATATTTAAAAGAAAAGGGATGTGGTTTTCATTGAAACCAAATTTTTTCATTAAAGTTTGTTTTAAAACTTCATCTTCTTCGGCTGAATATAATAAATGCCAAAGTTGATAATAAGGTTGTTTGTCAAAATCATTTCCTTCAATAGAAGTGTCAAAATATAATAAATTGGTATTGATTCCTATAGTTTCAAATAAAGGAGATATGGCGTCTTTTATCTCTAAAGGAGACATTTTAGTAAAATCTAAATCATAACCTTCTATTGCTACTATTTTTTCAAAAGCTTTGAAAAGTGCAGTGTTTGTCCTGTTTCCTTCAATTTTTTTGAAATTAACGGTATAAGTTCCTTTCTTTAGCTCACAAAAAGTTAACATTTGAACATCGGTCATACTTTCTTTAAACAATAATTCTTGAGCGATATTTTTTTTCAGTTCTTCATCCAAAATAAAAGGCTCCTTTGTGGTTTCGTTTTTAACAACAATATTGTTTAAATTTTGCCAAATTCTAAAATCTTGAAATAGAGGTGACGATTTAGGAATCGCTTTATGCCCTTTCTCAAATTCACAAAAACTAACTAAATGTTTTTGAGATTTTAATTTTCGTTGATAGAAAATAGTAATGTCTCGAACTTCAATTTTTAACTTTTCATCTAATTCAGGATAAAATTTTGATTGTGTTTCCCAAATTTGCTCAAATTCATCTAGATAATCTTGTCTGTAAAAAACTTGATTTTTTAGTTTTGCATGTGAATTTTGCTCCAATTGCTTAAATTGGAATTGACCAACTGTTTCTTGGTTAAAATATAATTCTTTACTTCGGTCGCTTATCGCTCCCAAATAGCCACTAGATTGGTTGATTTGATTGTTGATTTCGGTTAGAATAAACGCTATAACTTTTATATCTAATGCACAAGATAGCCCGTCATTCCTCCATTTGTAATGTTGTAATTTGGTTTCTTCTCTAGTACCTTTATTTTCGGATAATTCAATTTTTAAAGATTTAGTAAAATGCTGTGAAGTTGCGGTTCTAGTTTTACCTTGGATTTCTTCAAGTAGTTTTAAAGTCACAATTTCTGGATAAAATTGATTTTGAAAAATGATAATTTTTTCTAATTCTGTTTGCAAATCCGAGCGATAAAAGTCAGGAATAAATTTACCTCCATTCAATAGTAAATTATAAACCCATTCGCCAGGTGTTTGATTCTTATCATTTAATTCTTTGGCAATTTTCATTCCGTCAATTGCATCTCCTTCTTCAGCAGTTTTTGCTTTTCGACTACTTTTGTAACCTCTTTTTTTGTTGAGCATTAGTAAAACCTGAACTAATTCTTCTTTTGAAATCTGCTCTGTGGCAGATTTGGCTCGCAATTTATAAGATGAAAAAGTAGTTTGTTTACCTGTTTCGGCATAAACGTAATTGGAAGTTATAAAATTGATTCCTCTGAAAGCTTGCAATAAAGCATTTCTTCTTTGTTTAAAACGTTGTAATCCTCTTCGAGCGCCACGCTTTAAAGTTCGGTCTGCATTTATTGATATTGTATTCCCTTTTTTAAAATCGGCTTCTTCATCTGTAGTTAATGGTACTATTCTAACCCCAGAATTTATGATAGCAGAAGTTTCATTATCACTTTCAGCTTCATTGATATATGCCCATCCAATCGATGTAGTTCCCAAATCCAATCCTAATATTTTTTTCATTCTATATATTTCTAATTGTGATGATTTTTCTGTTTTATGATTTTCTAAAAATAAGAAAAAGAAAATTACTTTTCTTACGGGAAACCGTAAACCAACATTAAAAAATTTGTTGTATTATTGCAGTACAATTTTGAAGCAATTCACAATAAGGATTATTCCGTTGTGAAAACATTCAAAGCGGCGTCTTAATTGGTGTCGCTTTTTTATTTTATATCCATGTCAAATCACCACCACTTCATCATCCACAAACCTTACGGTTATTTAAGTCAGTTCATATACGAATTAAAACGAAAGAAGAAACTCTTGGGTGAGCTGCATGATTTTCCAGAAGGTACGATGGCCATTGGTCGATTAGACGAAGACTCAGAAGGACTCTTGCTCTTGACTACTGATGGAAAAGTAAGCGAACAAATACGTTCCAAAAAAGTCGATAAAGAATACTTTGTACAAGTAGACGGCATCATCACTCAGGAAGCTATTGATTTGCTAAAAGAAGGTGTTGAAATAGGTTTTGATGGAGGGAAATATAGAACCAAAAAATGTGATGCTCGTTTGATTCCCGAAATTCCTGATTTTGGTCCAAGAGGTAAAAAGATACGCGATGAGCGTCATGGCCCCACTACTTGGGCATCGATAACTGTCAATGAAGGCAAGTTTAGACAAGTACGGAAAATGACTGCAGCTGTAGGTTTTCCGACCTTACGATTGGTAAGAGTCCGAATAGGAAATGTACATTTGCAAAACTTAAAAGCTGGAGAAGTAATCGAAGTAGAGGATTTCAAAATGCAAAATTCTGAAATCTAGAATCGTTAATCAACAATCAAAAATCTTTCTAATGTTAAATATCGTTTTAGTAGAACCTGAAATTCCTAATAATACTGGAAATATTGGACGTCTTTGTGTCGGTACTGAGAGTCGCTTGCATTTGGTACATCCTTTTGGGTTTGTGATCAATGATAAGAACTTAAAACGATCAGGATTGGATTATTGGGTGCATCTGGATGTAACCGAATACCAAAATGTAACCGAATGGAAGTCTCAAATTCCTGATTTATCTCGTGTTTTCTTGATGAGTTCACATGCTGAAAAATCGTATTTGGAAATCGATTTTCAAGATGGAGACTGGTTGGTTTTTGGAAAAGAAAGTAAAGGTTTAAGTGATGAAGTTTTGGCTCAATTTGAGAATCACTTAACGATTCCAATGTCAGATAAAATTAGGAGTTTTAATATTGCTAATTCGGTGGCATTTGTTATTGGAGAAGCGAAGAGGCAGATTAGTTTTAAAAAATAGATTTTTTAATTGAATCTAGTTTATTGCAAAATAAGAAATGAGGAAGTACTTAGGAAATACTTCCTCATTTCTTTTGGTTAATTTCTAGCAACAAAATCGCTTAGCGTGATGTAGGTATTACCGGTTATTGGATCATGGTATATATTGTACTTTGTGGGATAATTTCCTTTTTTTTGAAAACTCATTGGTTGTGAATAGTTTTCGCTAGTAGCTTCTCCAGAGAGTAATAGAGCTTCTGTAATCATAGGTTCCACAAAAGCTACTTTGCCATCGTAAGTCCCATAAATCATTATTTTACTGAAAGGAAGAAAAGCTGGTAAATTTACTGGAAGCCAGTGTTTTCCCATTTGACCTTCGGCAGTATCCGCGCCTGGAGGAGTAAAATAATCTGCGGGTAAAAATTCAGCTGCTGGATAATTGTTAAACAATGCGTCTGTTTCAGCTGACCAATTAGGTATTGCTAATTGCTCTTCAATTGAGATCATATAGAAATGAATATCATAATGAGGTACATCAAAAACATGATCTGGCTCATGCCCATTTGGATTCCAATTTAGTCCAATATGATTAAATGGCGTGGCTTGTTTTGCTTTAAGATGTAAGGGAAGAATAATTATTGATCCTGGTTCTGGAGCCATTTTTTTATCTCTTTCGGGGTTTAATAACGCTTTTTGAGTGATTTCTATACCTATTTCCATTGGAAATCCTTCAGAATTTAAACTTATCCATGAACGAGCTTTTCCAAAACCGACTGTCACTTCAGGGCCTTTAAAAACATTCAATTTAGATGTAGTAGTTTTACCAGTAAGAGAGTAAGTCGAGTTGCTTAGGACTTCAACATTTGTGAATTCATCTTGATTACAAGAATAGAGCAGTAAAACGGTGCATAATAGCGCGATTTTTTTTGATAACGTAATGAAATTTTCCATAATTTAATAATTTACAAGATTAATATAATAATGTAGATAAGTTAAATTTGGGGCGCCATAAAGAGATATAAAGTTACAAAAAATATAGTTTCAAATACTTGAATATGGGTTTGTTTTTGTGTTTTAATATAAAAATAAAATGCAGTTGCTGATTCATGTATTAGCGAATAATAAACTTTCCTTTTTGAGCATCAAAACTAATGTGTTCGTCCTTGAAAATCGTGCTAAAAGTTCCTTTGGAAATAAAGTTACAAGGTTCATCTTGCACCACTGTTTCGGGTGTCATGATAATCATTTCATCACTGAGTTGAATTGCCATATCAATGTCGTGGGTCGAAAATAGAATGCATTTTTGTGTTTCCTGACTCAATTTTTTGAGGAGTTTGAACAACGCTACTTTGTGTAATAAATCTAAGTGTGTAGTAGGTTCATCCAAAATGATGAGTGGAGTATCTTGAGCCAGAGCTCGTGCTACCAAAACCTTTTGTAATTGTCCATCACTGATTTCAAAATGTTTTTTGTTTGTCAAATGACTGATTTGCGTGAGTTCTATGGCGTGATTAACTTGTGTAATATCCGTTTCGGTGAGTTTGCCAATCCAGTTGGTGTACGGCTGCCTTCCAAGTGCTACGAGTTCAAAAACGGTCAAATTGCTTGGAGGTAGTTTTTCAGTTAAAACTACGCTGAGGTTTTGTGCCAATTCTAGAGGGCTGTAATTTTCTATCTTTTTGTTATTGAGTAAAACATCGCCCGAAAGGGGTTTTTGGATACCTGTTAAAGTGCGTAAGAGGGTTGATTTTCCTATTCCATTTGCACCAATCAAAGCAATGAGTTTGCTTTGTGTTAAGGACAGACTAATATTGGTTGCAATGGTAGTATTTTCTTTTTTATGAAAATAACCGATGCTTAGGTTGGATGCTTGTAAGATGGATTTGTTATTCATTGGATATTATTTTTAAACACATAGAGACACCGTTTTCTTGGTTAATAATTTAGTCGTATCTCTCTCATAGGACCTATAGCGTTGTGTTTACTTTAGTATACAATTCTATGATCTATATTGTTTAATTGTTTTGCTTTAATGAGATTCATATTAGTTTTTTAAACAATTAGAGATATAGATTTCTTTGTCTGTATCTTTTTAATACATTATAAAAGTATATTTTGCTTTTAATCAGTTAATCAGTTAATCAGTCACAATGAATTTGTAAAAAAAGATAGTTATTTTACAAATAACAAGATTGTGTTTACATAATCAAAGCAATGGAAAACACCAGTCTTCAGCACAAAGATAAAGCTTTGATTTAGGTCTTACAAGAGCATTTTAAAGTAGAACTCAATTTAGCAAGGGGGCAAGTTCATTTGTGAATTTATAATAGCTTTATGCAAAATAAAGTCAATTAATTGGGATGGATAAGTCTCTGAATTTGAGATAAAAGCAAATGAAATTATTTTTGCAAGTGGACACAAAGATTTATGAAGGAATAGGACTTCTCAATGAAATTAGTTTTTAGTTTTATAAAGGTGTTAGATAGATTTAATAGAACTTTGAAATATAAACATGTTGATGTTAGAAATGAGCAATAAGAGCGAACCTTACTATTAATGTTTAAAATGATTGCTAATGAATTCGGCAAGGTTTAAATAATACCAATTATATATTCAATATAATTCAATTACCTTGTTAGATGAAATTATAATTTCGTTTGGTAAATGCGTTGTTAAGCCTTATGTTTACTTATTTGAGACCCGCAGAAATATTTTCTTTATCCTTACCAACAAAGTTTTTGAAGTATGTAACTACTTTTGGAATAACAAATAATTTAAAGATTAAAAATAAATTTCAATGAATGTATTTAAGTAAGTTGAAAGTTTTAAAGTCGTAAAGTACACATATCACGACAGGTAGTTTAAATCCTAGACTTTGATGGTTTTTTAATTCTTTTACAAATACGACATTAAGCAAGCTTCAGTACTTAGTTCAAATTGTAGAACATTTATGTTTCTTTTGCTGAGTTTTGTAGCTAAACAAAAAGCCAAGTATTATTATGGCAATAGATGATTTAAACGACTGGGGGTAGCTATTTAAATGTTGATAAATAGGCTGTTACGACGAATATGGGTTAGTTGATCAACGAGAGGGTGCTATGATTTTCAAAAATTACGTTTGTGCGGCACCTATTTGCAGATCATCGCGCTCTGCTGTTTTATCTGGGTTTTTGCTAAGTACTCTGGTGTGTATGTAAATGTGCATAACATGACCTATTCTGGTGCTAGTAAACAAAAAAAAAGGCTGTCTAAAAAAAATAGACAGCCTTTTGAAATTTTATAAAAGTATATTATACTCCTGGTAAATCACCACCTTCTTTAGTAGGAAGGTTAGTAGTTCCCATTAAGTACAAATCTACCTCTCTTGCAGCCTCACGACCTTCAGAAATAGCCCAAACAATTAATGATTGACCTCTTCTCATATCTCCCGCAGTAAATACGTTTGGTACATTAGTTTGGTAATTGTTCGCTTTGTAATTACTTCTGAAATCTGTTTGTAGTCCTAATTGTTCTGCCAAAGTTTTCTCTGGACCTGTAAAACCTAAAGCTAATAAAGCTAAGTCACATGGCCAAGTTTTCTCTGAACCTTCAATTTCGATCAATTCAGGACGTTGTCCTGGAACGATTTTCCATTCTACAGTTACCGTTTTCAATGCGATTAATTTACCAGAAGCATCTTTTACGAATTCTTTGGTATTGATTAACCAGTTTCTGTTAGCACCTTCTTTATGAGAAGAAGATGTTTTTAACTGCAACGGCCAATAAGGCCATGGAGTAGTCTCGCTTCTTCCTACTGGAGGTTTTGGCATAATCTCAAAGTTGGTCACTGATTTCGCACCATGACGGTTTGAAGTTCCCACACAGTCAGATCCTGTATCACCACCACCAATAACGATTACGTCTTTACCAGTAGCCATTACTTGGTTTTCAATTTTATCACCAAAAACTACTTTCGTTTGTTGTGTCAAGAAATCCATTGCTTGAACAACTCCATCAGCATCAATACCTGGAGTAGGTAAGCTTCTTCTTTCTGTAGCACCACCACAAAGTACGATAGAATCAAATGCTTTTAAATCATTAATATCATAGTTTACACCAACATTAGTGTTTACTTTGAAAATGATTCCTTCTAGTTCAAGGATTGCTACACGTCTGTCGATAATTCCTTTTTCTAATTTGAAATTAGGAATACCATAACGTAATAAACCACCAATTGCATTGTCTCTTTCAAAAACAGTCACGGTATGACCCGCTCTATTTAATTGTTGAGCAGCTGCTAAACCTGCAGGTCCTGACCCAACAACAGCAATAGTTTTACCTGTTCTTACTTTTGGAGGTTGTGGTTTGATCCATCCTTCTTTAAAGGCACGTTCAACGATATTTTTTTCTATGTTTTCAATAGATACTGGCTCTGCAATAATCCCTAATACACATGCTTTTTCACATGGTGCAGGACACAAACGTCCTGTAAATTCAGGGAAGTTGTTTGTAGAGTGTAATATCCAAGATGCTTTTTGCCATTCTCCTTGATGTATCATGTGATTGAAATCAGGGATTAAATTCCCTAACGGACATCCACTATGACAAAATGGGATACCACAATCCATACAACGTGAACCTTGACTTGTAATTTCAGCTTCACTCAAAGGAACTGTAAATTCGTTATAATTCTCTACACGTTTTTCAACTTGTGTGTATGATTCATCTATTCTTTCGAATTCTTTAAAACCTGTTACTTTTCCCATTGTATTATGCTGTTAATTCTTCTACCATTTGTTCTTCAGTCTCTAAACGTTTTAATGCTTTTTTGTATTCAGTAGGCATTACTTTTACAAAATTTTCTAAGCTTACGTTCCAATCACTCAATAAATCAGCTCCTCGAGTACTGTTTGTATAAAGGACATGTTTCTCGATTAATTGTTTTAATTCATCCGCATCAGTACCTTCGATTGTTTCAAATTCAATAGTTTCTGTGTTACATAAACCATTTTTGAATTTGTTTTCTGGATCATAGATATAAGCGATACCACCACTCATACCTGCTGCAAAGTTTCTTCCTGTTTTACCAAGAACAACTACTTTACCACCTGTCATGTACTCACAACCGTGATCTCCCACACCTTCAACTACCGCAGTAGCTCCAGAGTTACGAACTGCAAAACGTTCTCCTGCAATACCGTTGATGTAAGCTTGTCCTTCGACAGCTCCAAACAAACAAACGTTTCCTACGATGATATTATCTGCAGCGACAAATGTAGCAGTAGCTGGTTTCTTGATGATTAATTTAGCTCCAGATAACCCTTTACCTAAATAATCATTTGTGTTTCCATCAACTGTAAAAGTCAATCCGTGTGCGCTAAATGCACCTAAACTTTGACCTGCAGAACCTGTGAAGTTAATGTTTAAAGTATCCTCAGGTAAACCTAAGTGACCGTATATTTTTGAAATTTCGTTACTCACAATAGCACCAACCGAACGGTTAATATTGCTAATAGGGTAATCCAAAGTCATTTTTTCTTTTCTATACAAAGCACGGTGAGAATCTTTCAAGATTTGGAAATCCAAAACATTTTCTAGATTATGGTCTTGTTTTTCTGTGTTTCTTACTGTCAAATACTTGTAAGTATCTGGTCTGTGTAAGATAGAAGATAAATCTAAACCTCTTGCTTTATAATGTGTAATCGCTTTGTTAGAATTGATTTTGTGCGTTTGCCCAATCATTTCTTCCATTGTTCTGAAACCTAATGACGCCATGATACCTCTTAACTCTTCTGCAACATAGAAGAAGAAGTTAATAACGTGCTCAGGAGTTCCAGTAAAGTTTTTCCGCAATGTTTTATCTTGAGTTGCAATACCTACTGGACAAGTGTTCAAGTGACATTTACGCATCATGATACAACCAGAAGCAACAAGTGGAGCAGTAGCGAAACCAAATTCTTCAGCACCTAATAGACAAGCAATAGCTACGTCACGTCCTGTTTTCAACTGGCCATCACATTCTACAACAATACGACTTCTTAAATTGTTCAATACTAATGTTTGTTGCGCTTCAGCCAATCCAAGTTCCCAAGGAAGACCTGCGTGTTTCAACGATGTTAGTGGAGATGCTCCAGTTCCACCATCATAACCAGCAATAAGTACAACATCTGCTTTTGCTTTTGCAACACCCGCAGCAATAGTACCAACACCAACTTCTGAAACCAATTTCACATTGATACGAGCTTCTCTGTTAGCATTTTTCAAGTCAAAGATTAATTGTGCTAAATCTTCAATTGAGTAAATATCGTGGTGGGGTGGAGGCGAAATCAATCCAACAAATGGAGTTGAGTTACGTGCTTCAGCAATCCAAGGCAATACTTTTTCACCTGGTAATTGTCCACCTTCTCCAGGTTTTGCACCTTGAGCCATTTTAATTTGAATCTCTTTTGCACTAGATAAGTAGTGAGAAGTTACTCCAAAACGTCCTGATGCTACTTGCTTGATAGCCGAGTTACGACTGTCACCATTTACATCTGGTTGGAAACGTTTTCTATCTTCTCCACCTTCACCAGAATTGGATTTTCCTCCAATACGGTTCATGGCAATAGCTAAGTTTTCGTGTGCTTCTCTAGAGATAGATCCGTAAGACATCGCACCCGTTTTGAAACGTTTTACGATATCAGTCCAAGGCTCTACTTCGTCCAATGGAATAGGGTCAAGGTTGTCAAATTCGAATAAACCACGGATGGTCATCAAACTTGTAGCTTGATCGTTTACTGTTTTAGCATACACATCATAACTATCTTGATCGCTCAAACGTACTGCTTGTTGCAATTTAGCAACAGTAGTAGGGTTGAACATATGTCTTTCTCCGTTACGTCTCCATCTGTATTCTCCACCAATGTTTAACCCTAAACGGCTTGGAACTAATACATCAGGATAAGCGTATTGGTATCTTTCATTGATCTCTCTTTCAATTTCATACAATCCAATACCTTCAATTCTTGAAGCTGTGTAAGGGAAGTATTTTTGAACAAATTTAGAGTTGAAACCAACGATTTCAAAAATTTGAGAACCTCTATACGAGTGTAATGTTGAGATTCCAATTTTGTTCATGATTTTCAGAATACCAGAACCAATAGCCTTGTTGAAGTTGTCAACTGCTTTTTGTTCGCTGATACCAGTGATGAATCCTTCTTGTACTTGTACACGAATTATTTCATTAACCATATAAGGGTTAATTGCACTTGCACCATAACCAAATAAGGTAGCAAAATGATGTGGTTCACGTGGTTCGGCAGATTCGATAATCATATCAAAATAAGAACGCTTACGCAAACGGTTCATTTGGTGTTGAACATATGAACAAGCTAACAAGGCAGGGATAGGAGCAAACTCTTGGTTTACACCTCTATCAGATAAAATAATAAGGTTTGTTCCTCTTTCAACTGCTTTTGTAATTTGGATGATAATGTCTTCCAAAGCATTTTCTAGACCATTTAATCCTTTGCTTTTTGCATACAAGATTTCAATTGTTTCTGCTTTGAAATTATCTACAGAGATGTTTCTGATTTTCTCTAAATCGTCATTAGAGATTACCGGATTTTGAATTCTTAATTTTCTACATTGTTTACTAGAAATATCAAAGATGTTTCTGTCTTGACCCAAGGCCAAACTAATGTCAGTTACAATTTCCTCACGGATACCATCCAAAGGTGGATTAGTAACTTGTGCAAATAATTGTTTGAAATAGTTAGGGATTAATTGTGGTCTGTCTGACAATACTGCAAGAGGTGTGTCAATTCCCATTGAACCCAAAGCTTCTTTACCAGCTTGTGCCATTGGAACGATCATTTCTTGAATATCCTCTAATGTATAATTAAATAAACGTTCTCTAGTTTTTAAATCGATAGTTTCGATTGGACAAACTTTAGACGTTGCAGGAACGTCTTTTAAGTTTAAACGGTACTTCTCCAACCATTCTTGGTAAGGTCTTTCAGAAACAATTTTGCTCTTAATTTCCTCATCATTAATGATACGGCCTTTATTCATGTCCACTAAGAACATTTTTCCAGGCTCTAATCGACCATGACTTTCAACATCAGCAGGATCAACTTCAAAAACACCAATTTCTGATGCCATGATTAATTTACCACTTTTTGTTACGGTATAACGTGAAGGTCTCAAACCATTACGGTCTAATAAAGCTCCTATGTAGTCACCATCAGAGAAGGGTACAGAAGCTGGTCCGTCCCAAGGCTCCATGATACAAGCGTTGTACTCGTAGAATGCTTTTCTTTCATCAGACATGGTTTTGTGTTTCTCCCATGCTTCAGGAATCATCATCATCATTACTTCTGGCAATGATCTTCCGGTATGTGTTAATAACTCAACCACCATATCCATAGAAGCAGAATCTGACTTACCTGGTAAAATGATTGGGAATAATTTTTCGATTTGTGGACCAAAGACATCACTTTTCATGATTTCTTCACGCACACGCATTCTACTTACGTTTCCTCTTAGTGTATTGATCTCACCATTTTGACACATGTATCTAAAAGGTTGAGCTAATTCCCAAGTAGGCATTGTATTAGTAGAGAAACGTTGGTGAACTAACGCCAAACGAGTTACTAAATCCGTTTGTTGTAAGTCAGTATAGTATGGACCAATATCCTCAGGCATAATGATACCTTTATATATTAGGGTAGTAGTAGATAAACTTGGAACGTAAAAATAATCGCTTTGCGAGATTTTAGAACCTACAATAGCATGTTCTGTAATTTTACGAGCAGCATATAACTTAGCTTTAAATGTAGCTTCATCAATAGTTTCGCTTTTTCCAACAAATAATTGTTCAATTGCAGGCTCAGAAGCAAGAGCTATTTCACCTAATTGAGTAGAATCTACAGGAACTTCTCTCCATCCTAAAACGGTAAGTCCTTGTGTTTTGATTTCTTTTTCAAATATGTCTTTACAAAAAACGTATTGGTTTTTTATTTTTGGCAAAAATACCATTCCAACAGCATACTCACGTGTAGCAGGTAGTTTGAAATCACAAACTCTATTGAAGTACTCATGTGGTATGTCAATTAAAAGTCCTGCTCCATCTCCTGTTTTTCCGTCAGCACTTACACCACCACGGTGCTCTAGTTTTACTAGAATTTCTAATGCGTCATGTATAATTTGATTCGTTTTCTCACCCTTAAGGTTGCAAATAAAACCAGCTCCACAGTTTTCATGCTCGAATTCTGGCAAATAAAGGCCTTGTTCTTTAAGTTTCATGCTTGATAAATTTTTTTACAAATTTAAAGATTTCATTATACATTATGAATCGAAAACGTTATGTTGGCTGTATTTTTGTAATAAAAGCATAAAAGAGGGTGATAATTGCAAATAATTTGTTTTTTTGTTGTTTGTATTGGTAAAATCATAATTTTAATTCAGTTTTAAAGCCTATTTTGACTAATTTCGAGTTGTTTTTTTATAAATTTTTACGAAAATTCAAACGTTATTAGGGCTTTGTTTTCTAAAACATTATGAATTCATTAAATAAAAATGAATATCTTTTTTTTTAACATTTGTTATTAAATTAATGATTTTTAAATTTTAAAAATATTTCTCTCTTAGGATGTATTTTGCTACTTTTGTGCCACTTATTTATTCTGAAACAAATTCAGAGTCCAGATAAAATCTATATTATGAACATACACGAATATCAAGGTAAAGAAATTTTAGCTAGCTACGGAGTTCGCATTCAACGCGGAATAGTTGCTAATAACGCAGTTGAAGCTGTTGCTGCTGCAAAACAATTAACTGCTGAAACCGGTACAGGATGGCATGTTATTAAAGCTCAAGTTCACGCAGGTGGACGTGGAAAAGGTGGTGGAGTTAAGCTTGCTAAAAACTTAGCAGAAGTGGAAAAAATTGCTGGTGAAATTATCGGAATGCAATTGGTAACACCTCAAACCTCTGCAGAGGGTAAAAAAGTTCACAAAATATTAGTAGCTGAGGATGTTTATTATCCAGGTGAAAGTGAAGTTTCTGAATTTTATGTTTCCGTGCTTTTGAATAGAGGTACTGGTCGTAATATGATCATGTACTCTACTGAAGGAGGAATGGATATTGAAGAAGTTGCTGAACACACACCACATTTAATTTTTACAGAAGAAATTGATCCATCAGTTGGATTACAAGGTTTTCAAGCAAGAAAAATTGCTTTTAACTTAGGCCTTTCTGGAAATGCATTGAAAGAAATGGTGAAATTCATCGACGCTTTATACAAAGCATATATTGGTACTGATGCTTCTATGTTTGAAATCAATCCAGTATTAAAAACATCTGATGATAAAATTTTGGCTGTAGATGCTAAAGTGGACATTGATGATAATGCTTTATACAGACAAGTAAAAATCGCTGAAATGCGTGACGTTCGTGAGGAAAACCCAATCGAAGTTGAAGCTAAAGAAGTAGGATTGAACTACGTAGATCTTGATGGAACTGTTGGATGTATGGTAAATGGTGCAGGTCTTGCAATGGCAACTATGGATTTAATTAAGTATGCTGGTTTTGAGCCTGCAAACTTCTTAGACGTAGGTGGAACTGCAGATGCAAAACGTGTTGAAACGGCTTTCCGTATTATCTTAAAAGATCCAAACGTAAAAGCAATTTTGATCAACATTTTTGGAGGTATCGTTCGTTGTGATCGTGTTGCTCAAGGAGTTGTTGATGCTTACAAAAATATGGGTGACGCTATTAAAGTGCCAATCATTGTTCGTTTACAAGGAACAAATGCTGGAATTGCAAAAGAATTAATTGATAATTCAGGTATGCCAATTTTATCTGCAGTAGAGTTTCAAGAAGCAGCAGATCAAGTTAAAAAAGCACTTTCATAATTGAAATACATTTTTAGCTAGTATTGCTAGTTTTATTATAATTTAAATCCTGGGTGAAAACTCAGGATTTTTTTGTTTTATGCTAAGTCAATCATTACTGAATTTTAAAGTTATGACATTGTTAATTCAATTGAGGACTTCTTTTTTGAATAAGTGATAATGTTTTGGGTTTTTTATTGCGCATTTTTCAGTTGGGTAGTTCATATTTTATACGCTTGATATTTTTAAGTGAATTAAATTACTAAGCGTCGTTTTTTAGAATTTTTTGTTGGTTTTACCATTGTGTTAAGTTCGTTATTTCAATGAAAAAAGCTTTGATAAAGGAGATACTTTTGACTCGAAAAAGAAAAAATAAAAAACGTAGAAAACGTAAAAAAAAAGAAATCATGAAAAAATTATCTGTATCAATCGCCTTAGTGTTATTAATGTGTACTGCATTTGTATCTGCAAATGAATTAAAACCCAAAAAAACATATTCTAATGTAAGTAGTGAACTCGCTACCCTTTTAGCTCCTGATGGTGCTGTAGGTGATTTAGAAAATGAAACAGTTGTGAAAGTAAAAATTAGAATTAATGCTGATAATGAAATTGTTGTGTTGCAAACCAATACAACAAATGCTGAATTGAGCAATTATATCAAAGTAAGTTTAAATTATAAAAAACTCTCGTCATTTGAATTAGGTCTTGATAAGGAATATGTATTCGATGTCAATTTTCAGATGTAAATACAATTTTATATAAAATGAAAATCCTAAGTCTGCTGACTTAGGATTTTTTTGTTTAAAGTAGATTTTTCTTTTTAGTTCGAAAGATGTAATTGCTATAATTGAATCTATTTACCGAGAATATTTTTCGACTCTTTATTTAATAACACTTCACTGAAAATAACTTTAAATTGACTCTTTTGGTTCGACCAATTTCCAGTTAAGTATTTTGATTTATCATCATTTTCGTAAATAGAAAATCCATCGGGCTTATAGTTCTCTTCAAATTTTAAACTAAAACTCCCTGTGTTTTGGTTGTTGGTATATTCGTTTAACGAAATAGAATTTCCTGTAAATGTTCCGCTGAGTTTAATTTTGATTTTTTTCTTATCATAATAGTAGTAACCACTCACCGTATTGTCTTTTTTCGAAAGTTGTAATGCCATACTTATTGGGTACAATTTGTTTGTTTTTCCAAAAAGGAAAATATTATTTTCGGCATTGTCTCTTTCTTTTTGATTGATTAAAAACTTTTCTATTCCTTTGTATGCAACATAATTGGCATTAAATAAAATACGATATCCCCATTCACTCAAATACTTTTTCATAATCTCTTTAGAAAATGATTTGGTTAAATAAGGAGTGCAAACTTTAACTACATGAGGATAGCAGTCATTGGTTAGTGAAATACTTAATTGGTTGTTTTGAACTTCATATTTGTCAATGTCATAATAAGTGCAATAAGGTTCTGAGCCCTCACAATCCTTGATAGAAATATCAAATTGCTTCTTGATATCGTTTAACCAATAGTTGTCCATAAAATCCAAATAGCCATTGAGTGTAAAGAAAGCTTGAAACGGAATGTTGTCATTATTTTCTAAAGCGCCATTTTTTAAATTAAAAATGTATTCATTGTCAAATTGACTTGGGTACGGACCTAAATATTCGCCTTCAATTTTTAAGAACAAATGAGTGGTGTTTATTTGATAAGAAAAAGTGCAACCCGAAAACCGAAACTCTTCGTCTTTATTTAGCTGAAATCCTGTCAAACTATATTCCTCCAAAATTTGCTTATTTATGATGTTCGCAACAGCTGCATATTCTTTCTTTAGAGCTACGACTTTTGGAATTTCGTTTTTTGTGTCAGCAAACAGAGTAGAATTGATATTTATTTTTTGAACGGTATATTTTTCTTGACTAATGGCTGCAGAGGTAAATAGTAGTGCTATAATCCAGGTGTATATTTTCATTTTTTAGGACATATTAAGTTTAGAAAAAAATCAATTCTATTTTTATTCAAATATAAGTGCTATTTACAGCTATTTGCAAATTTTTGTAATTTGTTTAATGAAGCTATTTTTAAAAATAATTGAAAGGAACTATTTCTATTTTTGGATGAAATTTTTAATTTAATTCATCCTTTTTACTGTTCTGTAGAAGGGAAAAATACGTACTGCAATGAAATTTACTTCTTTGTATATTAAATTCTTTAGTAAGTTTTATAATTGGCCAATCGAGATTTTATATAATTAAAATCATTTTTAAGTGAAATAGTATGTTTTTCTATGCAAGTACATAGTTTTCAGGTTGTAACCTTTAGTGAAAATTGTATAACTTTAGAGGATTGATTTAGAAATATCTTTAATTTTCTAATAATAAAAATTATGACACTAGTTATAGCCATCGTAATCGCAATTCTGCTTATAGCATTTGCTTTGTTTGTAAGTGAAAAATATACGGTGGATAAAACTGCTTTTTTTATATTGACTAGCTTGTTGCTTACAGGTATAGTAACTCCGGAAGAAGCTGTTTCTGGATTTTCAGACAATGCCGTTTTGACTATTTTGTGTTTAATGATTATTGCCATTGGGTTAGAGAAAAATGGAGTTGTTTCCTGGATGGTTCAAAAAATAATCCCACTAATTAAACTACCAGTCTGGATTTTCCTGCCTTTATTGATGATTATAGTTGGCTTTTTATCTTCGTTTGTTGCAACTACGGCGGTAGTTATTGTTTTTATCAAATTAATTAATGAGCTTGATAAATTAGGTAAAATAGATCGTGCAAAAGTATTATTGCCAATTTCATTTGCTGGAATTTTAGGAGGTAGTTGTACTTTGATGGGGACGAGTACCAATCTGATTGTATCTGATATATCCAGAAAAAGTGGCGTGGGTCGTTTTAGTTTCTTTGAATTTTCTACAGCAGGTATGCTTTTTTTACTCATTTCAATCCCGATTATTTATATACTTGCTAAGAAATTTTTGCCCAAAACTCCAGAGGTAGAAACTATCGATTTGCATAAAAAATTTGGATATATAACTACTGTGAAAATTAGAGAAGGTTCTAAATTAATAGGTAAAAAACCGTATGAAACCGAGATTTGGAATGAAAATGATATTCATTTAATTAAAATTCAAAGGGGGAAACACTATTTGAAAACTGATTTACGGTCAGAAATACTAGAAGAAAACGACATTCTCTGGCTTGACTTGACAATCGAAGATTTGACAGCTCAAACCGAAAGTCTAGGATTGAATATCTTGGGTGTAGATCAAGATTTAATCGAAGAACATTTTACCAACGAATACCATGAGGTGATTATTTTACCTAATTCCCGTTTTATCAATATGTCTATAGAAGAATTTAACGATACCTTGCCTGATAACGTGTATGTGAAAGGTGTAAGTAGTAACTTAAGTGATCGTCATAGCAGTAATTATTTCAAGAAATTCTTTTCGAAGAAATTTATCATTCCTGGAAACCGTGTTTTGCTAACGGGAAATTTAAGTGAAATTCAAAAAATAGCCAATAATAATAATTTACTTTTTACCACTACCGTAATTACAAATCCACACATTCCTACTTATAAAAAAGTAATTTCATTTGCCGCTATTTTGGTAGTGATTGTTCTTTCAGCAACAAATACTTTTTCGATTCTCAAAAGTTGTCTTTTAGGGGTGGCTTTAGCCTTATTTACGGGCTGTATTCAACTCAAAGATGCGTATGAAGATATTAATTGGCAAGTAATTTTTTTATTAGCAGGAATGATTCCACTGGGAATAGCTATGAAAAATACCGGAACAGACGTGTATATGGCTGAGCACCTGTACAGCGTTTTGAAGTCGGTTCCTACCTCAGTGACCATTTCGATTATTTTTGCTTTTACGATGTTGATGAGTGGTTTTGTTTCTAATAATGCCACAGCAATTATCATCGCGCCAATTGTAATCGCGATTGCAGCCAAATTAAACCTAGATCCCAAACCATTATTATATGCCGTGATGTTTGGTGCTAATTTTAGTTTTTATACGCCAATGGGCTACCAAACCAATGCGATTATTTACGGTTTAGGGATTTACAAATTCAAACATTTCTTGATTATCGGTGGTGTGCTATCTATTGTATTACTGATTTTAGCTTCCTTTTTATTGCCAATGTTGTATTTGGAAGCAAAATAAAACTAGAGTTGCTATTATTTCTTTTCCAATTCATTCTTCATTTGCGCTATATATCCTTTAAATTTTTGGTCTTCATCAATTTTGGTTTTTTCTATCCATTTGTTAAATTGATCTAGATTCCCTTTTCGGTAAAAGGCACCAAGAATATTAAATGAATTTTCAGAATTATAGGTTTTGTCTAGAAGCTCCGTCACCGACTTTTCATAAGTAGTGATTGCGATCTCAATTTGGTTATTGTTAATTTGAGAATAAATGAGTTCTTTATTTATATAAGCATTGTTGGGTTCTTTTTTGAGGGCCATTTTTAAGATGGCAATCGACTTTTCAAAATTCCCAAGGCAATTGTACGAAAAAGCCAATTCTACTCGTAATCCTTTATAGTCAGGATCTATTTTTTCTGCTTTCTGTAATAATTCTAATCCTTTTTGGCATTCCTTCAAACCGTTGTATATGTAGCCCAATTTGTAGAAATAGCCAATACTTTTTTCGTCTCCTTTGTCTATTTTCAACCAGTCTGGGAATTTAGCTAGTTTAAGTTCTGCAAAATGAGAATCTGGAATAACGGCTACCAACGTGTTGTTGGGCTGTAGTCGATATTTCATGCTGGCAGTAGCTGCTTTGGTAGTAGATTCAAATTTCCCGTCACTTCCTATTTTAAATTTTCCTGCATAATCCAATGTTAAGCCTGCTTGCAGATCAATGTAAATAAAACCATATCCGTAGGCTCCAGTAGAATCTGCTGGAAAAGCAACCCATTTGTCTTCGCTTTGCGTAAACTTAGTATCAAAAACTAATTTGTCTTGACCAAAAAAAAGTAGGCTGTTGAATAAGGATAGGAGTAAAAAAATGTTTTTCATTTTTATTGTGGTTGGTTTACTGTTTCGTTCTAAAAAATGTACATCTATTACTGTGCTTTTGATGAATTCAATTTATAAATATCCTACTGTTGCGGGCATAGTCCTGAATCTTCAGGAGCAATTCTGCGCCAACGCTTGTCGATATGCGAGCGATCGGGAAGTTTGTTCGAAATTAGTGCTACAAATTGCTTATTCAATAAATTCCATCAGACCGAAACGATTGGCTTGATGTACATCTTTGGATATATCATAAATAGGAAATAGGGTAGAAGTAATGCGGCGTTCGCCTTCGACTTCATTTCGATCTTGGCGAATGGCTAGGAAAGCCCATTTGTTACCTTTTTGAACCGGAACTATTTCACCCAAAAATCCAAAAGTAGCAATAGGGATTTTTAGTTCCAATGTCCAGCCTTTATCAATATCCGAGTTATCGTTGATTGTGCCATTGTAGGTGACACCGCTGCTGAAATCTGGATTAAAAGTTTTTAGTGCAAAATCATTTCCCTTGTAGTAATTATTAAAAAAGACAAAATCATTTGATGCTTTGTACATATTCAGCTCAAAACCAAAATGAGTATCCAAACTATCCGGAACAGGAATGATAAATATTTCGCCGCAATCATCAAAAAAAGGCTTGCCATCATGTTTGGTTTCTCTAGCTGTTAGATACTTATCTTCAAATTCATAAAATAAGTACAAATTCTCTTTGTCCCACAACATTCTAAAAGTTGTTTTTTGTTTATCAGTGGGTTTCTCAACATTGTAGATGTAATCAAAAGTTCTGCTTTCGGTTTTGCTCCAACTAGATTCATCCATTTTTCCATCGATAGCGATAGTTTCAGTCGTGTTAGAAACTTTAAAAATGGGTTGTTCGCCTAATGATAATTTTTTATCAGAATTAGGAGTTGCTGCTGCATCCTTTTTTTTATCACATGAAACTGTTAGTAGTGCCAAAGTGGCGAGCATACAAATTGCTATTTTATTCATTTGGAGTGGTTGTTGGTTTTTGTAGCTAATATAATAAATTATACCTTCATTGTATTTATATAACGGGACAGTATGTCGACAAAACGGGTCATTGCGATGAACTAAGCAATCACGCAAAGACCTTCATTTGTTTAATGTAAATCATTGGAATGTTTACTGAATAAGATATAAATGACTTTTAAGTTTGTTTGTAGTTATACTTTGCTGGCACAAGCGGGACTCTTGCGCCAGCGGGGTTAACTAAAGTTATTTAGTTAAGATTGCTTTATTAATATATTTTAAATGCCTCCTTAATTCATTGTAGTTGGAGTAATTTTCAATTCCAAATATATCTTTATCATTTAACCAGTCTGTCGGAACTTCCAAGTTTTTAGATTTGTGAAAGTTTAATAAGTAGGATCCACCATCATACCACATGTCTGCAAGTTTGTCCGAGAAGTTTTTTTCATAATAGATGTATTTTTCATATTCTCTATGTTTTAACTCATCAAGTAATGGTAAATATATTTTATTATATTCATTTCTGTTGCTTAAAGATTTCTCTTTGTTTTTGTAATTTAAACTTCGATGTTTCTTTATTTGGGGAGAATATTCGTCTACAAAGGCAATATATTCATCAACAGCTTCCTGCCATATTTTTTTTAGGTTTTCATAGTTAGGCGATTCATGCATAATCCACAAAAGATTTTTATCTTTTTGTGTAGCCAAAGAATATCTACTTTTTCCCTCTTTTATGTTTTGAAGATAAAACGCTAACTTTGAATAACTTAATTGTTTGTCAATACTATCTTTCTTATTTTTCAATTCCGAAAGATTCATTGTTTTGTATTTAGAAATGATTTTTTTGCTTGAAGAACAACTTGTAATTAAGCAAATAGTCGATGCAATAATTAAATATTTTAATTTCATATTTTTAATTTTAGCTAACGTCAGTCTGTGAAAAAACCTCCGTTTATTTGACTCAAATATAAGTAAATAATTGACGTATTAGACAGAAAAGTTGTATGTTAAAATATCCTATATTTCACAGGAATAGCGATGACTTCACGCAACACTCTAATACTATTTATTGAATGGACTATGATTTCGAAATACTGGGATTAGGTTTTTTATAAGTAAGCTTATTTTAGGACGAGTCAACTTTGCATGCAAAAGCAAGACGTCTGAACTAGCAAGGATAATTAAATAATCTAGTTGCAACTTCCATTGGTGGGTTTTGTGACCTGTGGGCAGCCACTGATGGCATTGGTGGGATAAATGAAAAAATCTTCCTGTTCAAAATCTGTGTTGGTCTTGGTTATCTTACCTACAACCACTTCATAGCAACCATCCTCTGGATTAGTACAACCTCCATTGGCACTTGCATTATTTCTAACTGCTCCGATGGAATGACCAGGAGTGCTTTCATTATCTGGGTTTTGACATTTTAATATCAATTCCCTTCTATCCGTACAATCAAAAAATTGAAAATCTTTACCTTTAATTTGAGCACCTGAGCCTCCAGAGACAGTTATATTCCCAATATAGGAACGACTATCGAAAACCCCTTTTCGATTAATTAAACCTGTTTTTGTACTGATGAATCCAGCTGCTATTTGTACTGCATGAGTTGAGTTAATTGACACTACACCCTCTATGTCAACCCTACCTTGGTCCACTCTATGAGGGGACATGTTAAATGCTGCATCTCCAAAACGTGAGGTTATATTTCTTCCAACAACATCATCAACAGTTACCTTATTTACTTGATTAGTTGCAGATGCACCTGTTTCTACTCTTAAAGTAACTCCGCCTTGTCCATCAAGGTTTTTATATAAAACACTTTTTCCAGTTTGCATTTGCACCACACCATAACCAACATGCATGCCGGTCATAATAATATCCTTTATAATACCGTTAGTAGATGCTTCATCTACATTTTCACTCGAAGGTAAATTAAGGACTATATTTGAAAATCTTGAATAATTATCAGTTAAGCTTAAACCAGAAAACTTGAAATTTTTCACATAACCAAACTCAACAAATCTTACGCCTATATCATCTCCTGCAGGGATAAGACCCTTAAACCATGTAGAAGAATCTGTACTATTTTCATCTGAATTAGTAATAGCTACATTTTCAACATAGAAATCTTCGCCTACTATAAACATATTAATGTTTCTGCCTGCAACAACACCAGTTAAATCTGGCTGAATGGTTACATCTGAGTCAATTTTGATATGGATATTGGATCTTAATAGAATGTCTTTTAAACAATAAGTCCCTTTTCGGATTCTAATAACACCACCTCCGGCACTAGATAAAGTGGCGATCTCTTTATTTAATAGTTGACTATCCGCCGAGCTACAGTTACCATTAAGCACGATAACTACTTCTTTAGATGGGATCTTATTTACATAGAATCTATCTTCGTTATCAGTTAATCTGTCGGAAGTTGTTGTTCCTTCATATACCAATGGATTTACTACTTTTTTTTCTTCATTGGAATCACGTTCCGAGTCTGATGCGCAAGCAAATAATGACACACAAATAACCGAAGCCAAATAAATTCGAAATAATTTAGGAATATATGCTTTCATGATATTTATTAATTTATTTAATAACAAATTTAATTAAATCATTTATCAATTATGTTTTCTAGGGTATATAATATGTCTCTTGGAGTCAATACTTAGTTTGAACGGAATTCAAAAGGTAAATTTAAATAACTGAAAAATACTTTCTAAATTGTGCTTGAGTCTAAATATGATTTTTAATTAAATTGACAGAAATAAGTGTTTAAATTCCTGTTTTTAATGTCAATATATAAGGAGTATAAGGTTTTTTTAAGGGGCAATCTTTTAAGTCTATAAGCCGTGACAATTGGAGCGGGTACGAAGTCGCGTTCCGATAGCTATCGGAATCGCACAGCAGTCCTAATGATATTTATTGGATGGATGAAGACTTCGAATAACGGGGTACATTTCTATAAGCAAAAAAAAGCACAGCTTTAGACTGTACTTCTAATCATTTCAATTGTTAATGTACTACTGTTGGTGGCACAGTATGTTATTATGCGCTAACTATTACGGATGCCCTACTGATAAGGTTATGGTAACTAGTTTGACATTTCTTGGAATTTCTTTCTGAATTCTAAAGGACTATTAATTTTTGGAAAAACTTCTTTTGTTCCGCCTGAACCGACAATTCTGATTGTTCCGTAGCCAAATATCCTTCCCAAGATACCTTGGTCAACGTTGACACTTTCAATTTTTGAGTGGTTCATCTCAAAAGTTTTTCTACTGATTAAACCCGTTTTGATGATAACACGCTTGTTTGTAATTGCGAATTCATCCGTGTATTTGTCAATTATTGGCGCTAGCCCCAGTGTAATTATCGATCTTAAGTTGCAGAAAATTATCCAGTGATAAGTTGTTTCTAATTCAACTTTCTCATCTTTGATTAAATTGTTGTCAATGTACTTGCCCATTTTGCTGTTTTTTAAAATTAATTATTTGAGTAATTGGTTTGGCTCTTCAATATCAATAAGTTTATATTATTGCTACTGTTCTCCAGTTTTATTTGAGCGAAAATAAAGTTAATATTTAGGATTGTTTTACGGTTTACCTCATTCAGCCTTTTAATTTTAATTTTTGAATGAGATACTTTAGTCGTTTCTCTTGCTGTTTTTAAAATTTAATTAAGTTTATAGAATTACAGCCGTTAATAGTTAATCCAATTTGCTGGTATAATTGGATCAAATTAGCTTGTGGTTGCAGTCTTTTAAGTTTGTATAAGCCGTGACAATTGGAACGGGTACGAAGTCAGGTTCCGATAGCTATCGGAATCGCACAGCAGTTCTAATGATATTTATTGGATGGATGAAGACTTCGAATAGCGGGGGGACTTCGCACAGCAGTCCGTAATGATATTTATTGGATCGATGAAGACTTCGAATAAAGGAGAGTTTCATTGTTGGCTTTTCAAGCCCAACGAAACTTTGGCTATTGTACGCAGTTTTTATAAATTAAACCATTTTGAACAATACACTTTTCCATGCGTATCATAAACTCTTGCTTTTATTTTTGCAACTCCAGCTTTTTTTAAATCACTTTCAATTCCCTCATATGGTAAATCATATTCAAATTTTTCGCCAGGCTCGAGGCATATAGGATAGGTTTTTATTACATCGGTTCGAACAAGATTAAGGTGCTTTTTACCTTCAAAATTTGCATTGCTTTGAAACCTAGGTTGTTCAATAAATCTTTTGTTTTTTCCAATATTTACAACTACAACTATTAAAAATGGCTCAGTTTTACCACTTTCGCCTGTGCTATATATATATTAGTCCGCCAAGTGGTTTTGATAGAGATGTTTAATTTTCCAACACGGTCATAATAAAATTCAAATAAGCGCCAAACAAATACAATAGTTGAAATTGATGCAGCGTACATTGAAATCCAAAACTTATAGTCCATTATGTTTGTTTTAGTGCGTTGTGTATAATTACTACCGTTTCGCTGCTTTGAGATGGTAGGGAATTAGTAACCTTTCAACTTTCGGTTATGAAGAAAAGTTGAAGCGCGATTGCAATTCCATTAAAACCCCAATTTATCAAAATGGCTTTTAGTGGCTATATTTTTATTGTCTACAAAAATATGGGTCAATTTCACCCGCTTTTGGTGCAAATGAATTGTCATAACACATATGTAATTTATTAGATGAAATTGATTGAACTTTTGCATTTACAGAAGTTCCCCTGTTGCTTTCAGGTGCTGATGTGGATTTATCTTGTTTTGCTGGAATATTATAAATTGTTACTATTTCAGTCTTATAAATTCCACCATTATCTTTTATATAGTCAACCGCTATATTTACTTCATTTAGCAAATATTCAGTATTATTTGTAACGATAATATCTAAATTACTAATTCCGCCAAGTTCGTTATACGAATATCGATTTGTACTTGCTCCAACATATTGTTCGATGTTATTTCTATAACTTCTGTTTTTTTCGGTTAGTTCGGCATTTATTCTGGCTTTTTCTGCGGCTTGATTATCAATACTTTCATTTGGTATAAATTCTCCGTTTTCGATATAAGTCGGTTCCGAACTTGTAGATGCGTAAATTATCAGGCCAAAAAACAACACGGTTAAAACACCAAAGCCAATTAATATATTTCGTAATGTTTTTTTCTTTTTCGGTGCATAGTTTTGATTATTTTCATACACTGGTTTTGAAAATAATGGTGGATGTACATTTAAATTATGTTGAGTAAAGTTTTCAAATTTAGGTGGAGAAACATTTGAGTTTAATATTGATTTCAATTCTTCAATATTGTTTGCAGTTGTCCAATTTTGCAATCCTTCATACCAAATTGGTGTTGCATTTTTAAGCTGCATCGTTTTTAATTGTTCAAAGTCAAATGGGCCAACTTCACTTTGTCCATTGTGAATAAAATATTTTCTCATAAATGTATTTTCTTTTTTTTAAATTTTCTTTTTCTGGCTTGTAGATGAATTCTTGCTACTAAGTAATATATGTGTCTGATAGCTTTAAATATGTCAATCCATAAATGGATGAATAGATATGAAAGCAGTTAGGCTTTATTTATTTTCAAATATATTAATTTTTTCTTACTAAAATATTTGAAACTTTTTATTTCTTGAATACTTTTCTCTTACCTTCGAGCATCAATTTTTGAACTATTACAATTCATTTTCAAACATAAAAAAAGGCGTTTAATCTCCTTTTAAATAGAGATTAAACGCCTTCTAAATTTTATAAAAAAAAAACAAACCTATCGAATCGCTTTAACAAATTCTGAGATTTTCCCAGTTCCTTCTTCGGTTAAATGTTTGATGAAGGCACTACCAATAATCGCACCTTTGGCGTATTGAGTAGCTTGGTTGAAAGTCTCTGCATTGTTGATTCCAAAACCTACTATTTGTTGGTTTTTGAGGTTCATGTTGGCAATGCGTTTGAAGTAGTCTTCTTGGGTGCTGCCAAATCCAGATTGTGAACCCGTAACACTTGCGGAGCTTACCATATAAATAAATCCAGTTGAAACGCTATCTATGAAACGAATGCGTTCGTCTGAGGTTTGTGGAGTGATTAGTAATACGTTGAACAAACCGTATTTTTCAAAAATAGCTTGATATTCGTCGGCATATATGTCTACAGGTAAATCTGGGATGATCAATCCATCGATACCTATTTCGGCACATTTGGCACAAAAAGCTTCTACGCCATATTGCATCATTGGGTTGAAATAGCCCATGATAATTAAGGGAATAGATACGGTTTTACGAATGTCTTTCAATTGATTGAACAATACTTCAGTGGTCATGCCGTTACGCAAGGCCTTAGTTGAACTTTCTTGAATTGTTGGTCCATCGGCCAATGGATCGCTAAATGGCAAGCCTATTTCGATTAAATCAACGCCGTTTTTTTCTAAATCTTGGATAATAGCAACACTATCGTTCAGATTTGGGTATCCAGCCGAAAAGTAGATGGATAGTATTTTTTTATCTTCTTGTAATTTTTGTTGGATTCTGTTCATTGTAATGGCTATATTTTTATCAGAGGAATCTCTGTCTTTTGTGTGATTGCTTTTATTAATCGGTAACGATGTAAGCCCAAGCTTTTACGTTTGATTCTACAGTTACCTCAGCACGTTTGTAATGTAAGCCTTCATAAGTGTCAGCTAACTGTATTTCTTCGTCGGTTACTTCATAAAGCCAACCACTGATGATGTCTTTTGGGTTTTCTGTAGCGGTGATGATTGGGTAGGTTTCCATTCCAAATTCTTCTTCGATTTCTATTTGGGTAATGGTATAGCCAATTAAGCTATCTGGAGTTCCTTTTAAAAGGCGACCGAAAATATTTTGATGAACATCAGCGTCTTTTAATGTTCCGTATGCGAATAAATTTGCCATGATGATTTTTTTTAATGTAATGCTTAATGTTGTTGTGTGTGCGTTAGGGATGGAAGCGAAAAAAAAATCTAAGATTTTTGATTAACGATTTTTGATCTGTGAGACTATTAAAACTAGGCGAAATTGTAGTTATTACCACCAAATCTGAAATCTTTAATCGTTAATCTTCATTCGAAAATCCTTTAACTTTATACTCTTTTCTTAATGCCCGCCCGCTTTTTTTGCGGGAACGCCCAACTATAATTTAAAATAATCGATATAGGTGTCCAAATCTTTGTCTCCACGCCCCGAAAGGTTGATGACTACAATATCTTCGGGTTTGAATTTTTTTACTTTTAAAACAGCTAAAGCATGTGACGACTCAATCGCAGGAATTATACCTTCTAATTGGGATAATTCATATCCTGCTTGCATCGCTTCGTCATCGGTCATCGAGTAGAATTCTCCACGTCCTGAGGTTGCCAAATGCGCATGCATAGGACCAACTCCTGGGTAGTCTAACCCTGCCGAAATCGAATAAGGCTCGGTAATTTGTCCGTCAGGAGATTGCATCAATAAGGTTTTACAACCGTGGATGACGCCCACTTTTCCAAGCTTACTTGTAGCTGCGCTATAACCGCTATTAACCCCTTTTCCTGCAGCTTCAACTGCTATAATACCCACTTCAGGTTCGTGCAAAAAGTGGTAATAAGTACCTGCGGCATTACTACCGCCACCAATACATGCGACAACATAATCAGGGTTTTCGCGACCTTCTTTTTCTTTTAACTGCCATTTGATTTCCTCTGAAACGATACTTTGAAAACGGGTTACCATGTCAGGATAAGGATGTGGTCCAATCGCCGAACCAATGATATAATGGGTGTCTACAGGATTGTTGATCCAATCGCGGATGGCTTCATTAGTGGCATCTTTCAAAGTACGTGAACCAGATAATGCTGGACGAACTTCAGCACCTAGCATTTTCATACGAGCCACGTTTGGAGCTTGACGTTTGATGTCAATTTCCCCCATATACACAATACATTTCAAACCCATCAAAGCACATACGGTAGCAGTAGCAACGCCGTGTTGACCTGCTCCAGTTTCGGCAATGATGCGGTGTTTTCCTAATTTCTTAGCCACTAGGATTTGCCCGATTGTATTGTTAATTTTGTGTGCACCTGTATGATTAAGATCTTCTCTTTTAAGGTAGATCTTAGTATTGTATTTTTCGGATAAACGCTTTGCAAAGAACAACGGACTAGGGCGTCCTACATAATCCTTTAACAATTGGTCAAACTCGGCTTTAAACTCGGGTTCCTCTGTGATTTTTAGGTAATTTTGACGTAATTCTTCTACGTTAGGATACAGCATTTCGGGGATGTACGCACCACCAAATTCGCCATAATACCCTTTTTCGTCCACGTTATATGATATCATTTTTTTTTTTTTTTTTTAATGAGACGCACTGCGGTTCGTCCTTACTTTATTGTTGATAGAGACTGTAATGCATCTCTACATAATTGTATGTTTTTTAATCCTGGTTCTATTTCAAATTTACTATTTACGTCAATGGCATAAATGGGTAAATTGGTTTTCATTATTTCATTTACAGCCTCTAATTCGTCCAAACCGATTCCGCCACTAAGGAAAAAAGGTTTACTAGAGGGATAGCTTTCAAGTACTTTCCAATCAAATGTGGCTCCGTTTCCGCCAGGAAGCTTTCCTTTTGTATCAAAAAGGAAGTAATCACACACTGATTCATAAGGGGTTAGTACTTCAAAGTTAAAGTCGTCTAAGATAGAAAAAACTTTAATTACTTCTGTCCTGTTTTTTAATTTGCTTTGCAATTCGGTACAAAATTCCACAGTTTCTTTTCCATGTAGCTGCACTGCTTGTAAATCGTGTTGGCTCACTTTCAGCAAAACGCCTTCAATGGTTTCATTCACAAAAACCCCTGTCTTCTTGATGTTTTTTGGCAAATCTGGAATCACACCATCAAAAAATCGAGCGGATCGTTCCCAAAATATGAACCCCATATAATCGGGTAGGAGTGCACCTACTTCGGTAATATTATCGGGGTATTTCATGCCGCAGATTTTGATTTTCATACTATTGTTTTTAACTGCAAAGTTTACGAAGTTATCGTAAAGCTCGCAAAGTTTTATTTTGTTAAGCGCAAAGTTTAATCGTATAGAGTTTAAATCTTAACTTCTAACTCATAACTTTTGAATAAACTCCATCGCCGCTTTGCCCGCATTATCCGTTTTCATAAAGTTTTCACCAATTAAGAACCCTTTGTAGCCATAAGGTTTTAATTCGTTGATTGCTTCAATAGAACTGATGCCGCTTTCGGAAACTTTTACAAAATCGTTTGGAATTTTGTCTGCTAATTGCTTACTGAAATCTAGACTTACTTCGAAAGTTTTTAGGTTTCTGTTGTTGACACCAATCATGTTTAAGGTTGGCATAATTGACTTTTCTAATTCTTCCAGATTATGAACTTCCAATAAAACTTCTAGTTCAAGGCTTTGAGCAAATAGGGATAACGATTTGATTTCGTCACGGGTTAAAACCGCAGCGATAAGCAAAATCAAATCGGCTCCGTGGGCTTTAGCTTCTAAAATTTGGTATTCATCAACAATAAATTCTTTTCGCAAAAGCGGAATGTTTACTGAGGCTCTCGCCAATAATAAATCGTCTAGTGAGCCACCAAAGTATTTTCCATCTGTTAAAACAGAAATTCCACAAGCTCCAGCAGCTTCATAACCTTGAACCACTTCCTCTACAGTAAAACCGTGGTTGATGACCGATTTAGAAGGAGAACGACGCTTATGTTCGGCGATGATTCCAGAGTTGCTGTTTTTTAAATTTTGGCTTAGCGAAATCGTTTCTTTCGAAAAAAATACCGAAGCTTCCAATTGTGAAACTGGAATAATTGATTTTTTGAGAACTACTTCTCTTTTTTTATCGAAGATAATTTTATCTAGAATGTTCATTATTTTTTTGTTTAAAGTTTCTTTTGTTTAAAGTTTCAAGTTGCTTAACAGTTCGATTAAACAATTTTAAACCTTAAACTTTAAACTATTTTTTTTATTTATTTTTAAGCGAATTTACAAATTTTCCAATTGTCATCCCTTGTACTAGAATAGAAAAACAAACAATCACATAGGTAATCGTAACCCAAATGTCTTTTCCTAACTCGGTTGGAATAGATAACGCCAAAGCAATTGAAATTCCGCCTCTTAACCCTCCCCAAGTTAATATCATGATTGTTTTTTGGCTTATTTCTTCTTTTAATCGAATGAATAGCGATGGGATTAAAACAGAAACATAACGAGTTAAGAGTACAATAAAAATAAGGATTATTCCAACTAGAATAATAGTGCTATCGGTGTTGATGACTAGTAACTCTAGACCAATTAAAACAAATAATAAGGCGTTTAGAATTTCGTCTACTAGCTCCCAAAACTTATCTACATATTCAGCTGTGATGTCTGACATTCCAAGTGTTTTTCCGTGGTTTCCCGTGATAAGTCCTGCGATTACCATTGCCAAAGGACCAGAGACGTGGGTAAAATGTGCTAGAGAATAACCACCCATAACAATAGCTAGCGTGATTAAAACCTCTACATTATAACTGTCAATACTTGCGATAAGTTTGTAACCTACCCATCCCACGATAGCTCCTAGAATAATACCACCAATAGCTTCTTGACCAAAAACGGTTGCAATACTTAAAAAGGAAACGTCAGCAGCTGGTTTAGCTAACTGAAGGATAGTTATAAAAACCACTACGGCTACACCATCATTAAATAGTGATTCTCCAGCAATTTTGGTTTCTAGTGATTTGGTAACTCCTGCTGTTTTTAAAATGCTTAAGACAGCAATTGGATCAGTTGGAGAAATTAATGCGCCAAAAAGCAGACATTGAATAAGATTAACTTCTAGATTAAACGCGTTCAATAACCAGAAACTGATGTAGCCAACTATAAAGGTACTTATAATTACACTGAGCGTTGAGAAAAGCATGATGCTTAACTTTTCAGCTTTTAAGTCTTTGAATTTTATGTGAATCGCTCCTGCAAAAAGCATGAAACTCAACATGACCTCAAGTAGTAATTCGCTAAAATTGATACCGTTTAATAGATGTGCTACATTTATTTTTAACGAAGGAAAGACAAAACTAACTCCAATAATACCCAATGAAAATAACAAGGAAACGAGCATTAATCCAATTGCGTTTGGCAGTTTTAAGTACCTGAAATTGATGTAAGCAAAACTTGCCGATAGAACGATAAGTAAGGATATGAGGGGGAATAATTCCATTTTGAATGTTATGTATGTTGTTCGTCTTTTTATTTACTCAATTCCTGTAATTTTTTCAAAGCATTCAACCCTTTACCTGAAAGTAAACTTTCTTTAGCTTGTTCAAAACCTTGTAATGGTGTGCAGCCAGTAACGGTAGCAATTGCCATGGCAGCATTAGCACAAACTACATTGTTTTGAGCTTCATTCCCTTTTCCTGAAATAATAGTAGTAAACATTTGTGACGACTCTTCAATAGTTGTTCCCCCTTTAATTTCCGATTGTAATAACATACGGACTCCAAAATCAGATGGGTTTAGTATCCCTTCTTTAGTCTTGGTGATAAATTTGGTTGGACAAGTCAATGATACTTCATCATAACCGTCTAAGGAATGTAATATGGTGAAATTTCTATCTGTATTTTGATATAAATAACCATACATTCTAGCTAATTCCAAATTAAAAACTCCTACCAATTGATTTTGAGGAAAAGCAGGGTTTACCATTGGACCTAACATATTGAAGAAAGTTTTTACCCCCAATTCTCTACGAATAGGACCTACGTTTTTCATTGCAGGGTGAAACAGCGGTGCGTGCAAAATACTGATCCCAGCTTTATCCATACATTTATGTAAAAAGTCGGTGTCATTGCTGAATTTTACTCCTAGTTGTTCCATTACGTTACTAGAACCGGATATGGATGAAACGCCGTAATTACCGTGTTTAGCTACTTTTATACCAGCACCAGCAGCTACAAACGATGCCAAAGTAGAGATGTTAAAAGTGTCTTTACCATCACCACCGGTACCACATAAATCAATAGTATTGTAATCAGAGAAATCTACTCGAATACACAGTTCTAACAATGCTTCTCTAAAACCAGCTAATTCATCAATAGTAACAGATCGCATCATATAGACTGTTAAAAATGCAGCGATTTGACTTGGATTGTAACTTCCACTTGAGATATTGACCAAAACATTTTTGGCCTCTTCTTTAGAGAGTATTTCGTGATTGATTAATCTGTTGAGTATGTTTTTCATTTTTTTTGGTTTTTTGCCGCTAAGCCGCTAAGACACAAAGTTTTGTTTGTAAGCTCTTTTAAAATTTACTACGTTTCTACGTTTTTATTTTATTGTAAAAACTGCAACTAATTGCTATTCACTATTTTATTTTCAGACATGTATTTTAAATAATTCACAATTTCTTGTGAATCATTAGTTGTAATTCCTAAAGCGGGCATTTTTACATTATGTCGAAAAGCAGCTGGATTAGTGATATACTGCACTAATTGCTTTTCAATCCAATATTCGGTGACACTTTTGGGATAATTTAATTCCGGTCCCATTGTACCTCCAATTCCGTTTAAAGCATGACAGGTGGTGCAATGTTTTTGAAATAATTGATATCCAATTGTTGCTTTTTTATTGTTTTTGGGAAATAAAGCTTCTCTTGTGTTATCAAGTGGTTCTAACTTTATTTTTACCAAATTATAAGGCCATTTGTATTGATTATCTTCAGGTGAAACCTTTGGATAAACCAAATAAAAAGGAGCAGCATCCATTTGGTTTCCGTTTTTCAGGATGGTTTCCCAATTTGCTCCTTTGGGGGCCTCCATGTCCTGAAACGCGATATATGGCCTTGCTTTTAAAAATAAATCCAAAGGCATTTCGGGTTTGTAACCGTCTTTACATTCAAAGACTATTTTGGTTTTTTTTATGTCAATTTCAGAAAAATCAGCTTCATTTTGCAATAAATACATAGCATTAATTGCTTTGTATTTTTTTGTTTTGTGATATACAGGGTCATCAATTACAGTGATAATAGTGTCTTTGCCTTGTTTGTTTTGTTTAAATAAAGCGACTAAATCTAGTGTAACTTCCGTTTGGGACCTGATAGCCTCATTTGTTTTTAGTTTCTTTTTTTGTTGACAAGAAAAGAAACTAAAAACAAATGCAATAACTACTAAAAATCGAATTATTGAAATTTTCATTTAATTGGTTTTTTTGCCGCTAAAGCACTAATACACAAGGTAGGAAAACTGAATACTGCCCACTATCCATTTACCCAGTTTTCTAGCATTTTTTTTCCGTTTGGTGTTAATACACTTTCCGGATGAAATTGTACGCCTCTGACATCGAAAGTTTTGTGACGTAAAGACATTACTTGACCGTTTTCGTCAAAAGAAGTCGCTTCTAGAACCTCTGGTAAAGTTGGGTCAACTACCCAGGAATGGTAACGACCTACTTCAATTTCTTTGTCTAAACCTTGAAATAAAATTTCGTCATCCACCACCGTTTTTATATTGGTAGCCACACCATGATACACGTTATCTAGATTAGAAAGCGTACCGCCGTACACTTCGCCTATAGCTTGTTGACCAAGGCAAACGCCAAAGATGCTTTTTGTCGATCCATATTTTGCAATTACAGCTTTTAATAATCCAGCTTCATCTGGAATTCCAGGTCCTGGTGAAAGTACTATTTTGTCAAAATGGGCAATTTCATCAATATCAAATTCGTCATTACGATACACGGTAACCTCACAATTCAAATCTTCTAGATAATGCACTAAGTTGTAAGTGAAACTATCGTAATTGTCTATAACTAGTATTTTTTTCATTTTCATTAAAGTTATCTGTTTGGTGTTATCTGTTATACGTTTTGTCGCTTAACATTTAACACTTAACATATTTGTTTTTTAAATAGTTTCTGCCAAATCCAAAGCCGTATTCAAGGCTCTTAATTTATTATATACCTCTTGCATTTCACTTTCTTCATCTGAGCTTGCTACAATTCCAGCACCAGCTTGTGAGTGTAACTCATGATTTTTACTCAAGAAAGTACGAATCATAATAGCATGGTTAAAGTTGCCTTCAAAATCCATAAACCCTATGGCACCTCCATAAAAGTTACGATTTGTTTTTTCGTAATCTTCAATCAACTGCATGGCTCTGTGTTTAGGAGCGCCACTCAATGTTCCTGCTGGAAAAGTATCTGCAACGACTTGCATGGTTGTAGCATTGTCATGCAAATGACCTGTAACTTTAGAAACCAAGTGAATTACATGTGAAAAGAATTGTACTTCTCTATAACGTTCTACGTTCACGTTGTGTCCATGACGACTTAGGTCATTACGAGCTAAATCTACTAACATGACGTGTTCACTATTTTCTTTTTTATCTTCCGATAATTGTTTGGCTAATACAGCATCTTTTTCATCATCACCTGTACGTTTGAACGTTCCCGCAATAGGGTGAATTTCGGCTTTACGGTCTTTCACGATAATTTGAGCTTCAGGTGAAGAACCAAATATTTTGAAATCACCATAATCAAAAAAGAATAGGTAAGGAGAAGGGTTGATGCTTCTCAATGCTCTATATACATTGAATTCATCTCCTTTGAATCCTTGTGTGAATCGTCGAGACAATACTAACTGGAACACATCTCCACGAAAGCAGTGTTTTTTAGCTAAGGCTACATTTTGTTTAAATTCCTCATCAGTAAGGTTTGAAAAACCTTCACCTTCTCTTGCAAAATTATAGGTAGTTAAGTTGCGGGATTGTAATAATTGTTCTATTTCAGAAATATTATTGCGACCGTCTAAACTATGACTGAAAATATACGCTTGATTTTTAAAATGGTTTATGGCAATGATATTTTGATATACAGCGTAATATACATCTGGAATGGTGTTGCTATTTTCTTTTTTTGCAATCGTCACTTTTTCAAAATAGCGAACGGCGTCATAAGAGATGTAACCAAATAATCCGTTGTTGATAAATTTGAAATTGTTTTTCTCGGATTTAAATTGACCCGAAAATTCTTGAATAATTTGAGGAATATCTGTTTTAGTATCAATTACGATTGTCTCAGAAGTTCCGTCAGGGTAATTTTTATAGATTATTTCGTTTTCAATTTTGAACGATGCAATAGGATTACAACAGATATAGGAGAAACTATTATCATTCCCATGATAGTCACTACTTTCAAGGAGTAAACTGTTCGGAAACTTGTCTCTAATTTTTAGATAGACACTTACAGGTGTAATGGTGTCTGCTAGAATTTGCTTGTAATGTGTTTTGAGTATAAAAGGTTTCAATAGAAATAATTTTTAATGATTAATAAGTGAAAATATTAATTAACTTAAACGTAAAAAAGGCTTGTCGTGATGACAAGCCTTTAAATATTTATAGTTTACGAATACTATAGGAGCTTTGTTCACGACGACTGACGTAAATTGTTCCACCACCAAGTATTGTTTGTAATTGCTCTCATAATTATTTTGTTGCTACAAATATATAAATGAAATTTGATTATTCAAATTTTTAAATACTAAATGTTAACTAATTTATTCTAATTTGAATTAGAAGACTAAGTTTACATTAAGTTGAAATTGATCGTAAATGGTTTTATCACCTAAATCATCAAAAAAGCTTCCTGAGCCATATCTGATATCATATTTAGTACGGTCTACATCCAATTTAGCTGATGCTGTATTTCCCTTCACAACTAAATCAAAAATAATAGGATGTGTATTTCCTTTGATAGTCAAACTTCCAATAACGGTATAGGTATTGTTTCCTTTGTCTGTAACGCTTTTAAAGAATAGTAAAGCAGTGTCAAAATTATAGATTCCAAAAAAGTCATCTGATTTTAAATGTCCTTCCAGTTTAGCTTTTGAGCTTCCGGTTTGGTCTGTATTGTCTAGTGAGGTCATATCAGCTACAAATCTTCCGCCAACGATTTTATTGTTATTAAACATTAGGATTCCTTCTTTAAATTTGATGGTTCCTTCATGTTGTCCTGTTATTTTTTTTCCAGTCCAATTGATAATACTTTTAGAAACGTCTATTTTTTTGTCTTGTGCTTCAGCTTTTGAAAAACTGAAAAGAACAAAGAGTGTGAGTAGAAGTAGTTTTAGATTTTTCATTGTATAGATGGTTTAGGTTAATAATTGATAGGTATATAGTTTTATTATTGATAAATAATAATGTTCTTTCTCAAAGTTACAATAAAATCATAATATTTATACAATAAAATCAATAAACAATTGGTTCTCAGTGAAAATATTAACTGTAACGGACCGTTGCTGTAAAAAAAAAATACCCCCAACGTAGAATGTTAGAGGTATTGTATAATGCGTTGATTTTTTTTTTAGAATTTTAAATCAATTGCTAGTTCAAATTCGTCTGAAATTGCTTTGTCACCTAGGTTATCAAAAAAGCTTCCTGAACCGTATTTTATATCATATTTGGTTCTATCCACATTAAATTTAGTCGAAGCTGTATTTCCTTTTACTGTTAATTCAAAGTTTACAGGATTTGATTTTCCTTTGATTGTTAAATCAGCCATTACAGTATAAACATCATTAGATTTAGCTGTAATTTTTTTTATTACTAAAGTAGATGTTGGATATTTTTCAGTACCAAAAAAATCTTCTGATTTTAAGTGACCGTTTAGTTTTCCTTGGTACTCACCACTAAGATCAGTGGCTGTCAATGATGTCATGTCCACGGTAAATGTTCCGCCTGCTAATTTATTGGCTTTGAAAGTAAGTTTTCCTTCTTTGAAATTGACAGTACCATTGTGTTTTCCTGTTACTTTTTTTCCTACCCAGTTTATACTACTTGTTGAAGCATTAATTTTTTTTGTTTGAGCATTGATTGTTGCCGTTGTCAATACTAACGCTAAGGCTAGTGCAATTGTTTTTAAGTTTTTCATTTGTTCTAATTTTTGTAATGGATAATTATAGTGTGATAAATAATTCTTCTTGTGATTTTCTAACTTTTTTATAATGTTGTGTATCGTCATCAGTATGTCTGTAGCCAATTGTAGCAATTAGTGACGCATTAAGGCCTAATTTATTAAGACCAAGAATTTCGTTAACCTGTTCTGGAATAAAGCCTTCCATTGGTGTTACGTCAATTTCTTTCTCAGCGGCAGCATTTAACAAATTCCCCATGGCTAAGTAGGTTTGTTTGGCAGACCAAGTGTTTTTGAATTCCGGACTAAGACTAAGGATTTTAGACTTCATGAAATCGGCATAACCAGATAAAGCCTCAAGAGGTAAATTTCTAGTAGCGCTTATGTTTTGTACATAGCTATCAATTTCAGGCTCTGCTATTTCGGTAACGTTAGCAAAAACAACTAAATGTGAAGCATCAACAATTTGTGATTGTCCCCAAGCTGCTGGTTGAATTTTAGCTCTTAATTCGGGGTTTTCAATAATTAAAACTTTGTAGGGCTGTAACCCATAAGAAGAGGAACTCAACCGAATCGCTTCCTTTAAGAAGTCTAAATCTTCAATGGTTATTTTTTTTGTAGCATCAAACTTCTTTGTTGCGTATCTCCAGTTCTGTTTTTCAATAAATGTATTCATGATTTGTTTTATTTATTTCTGTATTTTTCTAATAATTCGTTCAATTGTTTTAACTCTTCTGGGGTAAGTTTTTTTGAAAATGATTTTTCATGTTCTTTAACTTTTGGTTCTAATTCGGTTAGGGTGTCCAAACCTTTTTGGGTTATTAAAACTTCAATCTTTCTTCTGTTTTCAGGACATACATTTCGGGTAACAAATTCTTTTAATAAAAGTTTATCAACTAATCGGGTAGTATTGCTAGTTTTGGCTACCATGCGTTCTTGAATAATGCTCATATTAGCTGGGTTCCCTTTTTGTCCTCTCAAAATCCGTAATACGTTATATTGCTCACTTGATAAGTCGTAGGGTTTTAATACCTCGCTAAATTGCTCTGAAATGACTTTTTCAGTATACAGAATATTTAAAATAATTTTTGTAGAATCATTTAAGTTTCCTTTCGTTTTTGTTATGTCTTCTATTTTCATAAAGGAATTGTTTGATACTTGTTGGTACAAATGTAACACTTATTTTATTTGTATATACAAATTTTGTTTTTTTTAACACCTTTGTTTTTTTTTAGAAACATTTCAAAGTCTTTTTTATTAAAAACTGTTATTTTTAATAAAAATATATTATATTTATTGTTTAAGGATATAGGGGATTGATTACAATATAAGTTATCTATTATGGATGAAGTGAAACCTACGTACGAAGAATTACAATTAAAAATAGCTGAACTAGAGTTAGTTATTGATGGGTTGTATAATGAAAAAGAAAAACTGAGTTCTAGTATTGAAAATAGCCAAAAAGACAATACCGTTTTTGATAATAATAAAGATGGAGAGGTAATCCTAAATACTTTTTTTGAGCGAATAACAGATGCGTTTATTGCACTAGATTCAAATTGGTGTTATACCTATATAAATCAAAAAGCGGGAGAGTACTTAGAATTTAATCCAAAAGAAATTATTGGTAAATGCATTTGGGATGTATTTCCTTTGGGCCAAGAGTTACCTTTTTACGAGGTTTATCATACAGCATTTAAAAATCAAGAATATGCTTACTTAGAAGAATATTATCCTTCACTTGATTTATGGTTTGAAAATCATATCTACCCTTCACTCGACGGAATTTCTGTGTTTTTTAAAGATATTACTATCCAAAAGAGAAATAAAGAGCTACTAGAATTAAGTGAGAAAAGATTCAGGGCTTTAGTTGAAAATAATGACGAAATTATTTCGATCATTGATAAAAATATGAATTTGGTTTTCAGGAGTGCTGCAGCTGCTAGAATTACAGGTTGGTCACATGAAGAACGTGAAGGGATTTCGACAGAAGAATATGTTCATCCAGATTATTTGGAATATTTAGCTGATAAAATAAAAGAATCCGTTGCTAGTCCTGATGTGTTAGTTCCTATTTTAATACAAGTGAAACACAAGCACGGGAATTATATATGGCTAGAGGGCTCAATGATTAATAAACTGGGTGATGTAGCTGTTGAAGGAATTATTGTAAACATAAGAGATGTAACTGAAAAATTAAAAATCACCAATGCTTTAACTATTGAGCGTGATAAGTTTCTTAAAATTACTGCTACTTCACCAGGAATGATTTATTCCATGAGACAGAATCTAGACGATTCATTATCTTTTCCGTATGCAAGTAAGGCTATACAAACGATTTGTGGTTTTACCTATGATGAAATTGATAAAGATCCTAATTTGATTTTCTCGTCCATTCATCCTCAGGATATCACAGCGTTAATGAGTAAAATCCATAAAGCTAAATCTGAGTTGGTCCCCTTAAGGCATGAATACCGTTATTACCATCCAGTAAAAGGCATGCTTTGGCACGAAGTCAACTCATTACCAGATTTGGAACCTGAAGGCACGGTTATTTGTCATGGAATAATCACTGATATCACTGAAAAAGTGAATGCTAATAAAAAAATAGTAAAAGCCAGTCGTCTATATTTTTTTATTAGCCAAATCAATCAAATGATTGTTCAAACAACTGATCAAGAAACATTGTTCAGTAAAGCTTGTGAAATTGCTGTAGACCTAGGTAAGTTTAAAATGGCCTGTATTGGTTTGCTGGATGAAGACACCAAAAAATTTATTCCACAGATGTCAGCTGGAGCTGACGATGGGTATTTAGAGATTTTAAAAACGATCACTATTGGTGATATTCCCCTTGGTAGAGGGCCTGTAGGGAAAAGTTTAAGAGAAGGTAGAATCGTTTTTTGTAATGACATTGCTACTGATCCAACTATGGCTCCATGGAGAGAAGAAGCCTTAAAACGTGATTTCCGTTCCTTGATGTCGCTTCCTATTAAGAAATTTGGATCTGTTGTGGGGGTTTTTGTCTTTTATTCAGATGAAGTTGATTTTTTTGATAAAGAAGAAGAAGCTTTACTTGAAGAGGCTACAGGAGATGTTGCATTTGCTTTAGAGTTATTTGATAAAGAAGCAATGAGAATCAATGTCGAAAAGGAGTTAATAGAAAGTGAGCAAAGGTATCATACCCTAGCGGAAGTGTCACCTGTTGGGATTTTTCGTTCTAATTTAGACGGGATGATTACCTATGCTAGTTCTAATATGAAGCAAATGTCTGGTTTGTCATTTGAAGATTTTAAAAATTGTGATTGGATAAAAGCAGTGCACATTGATGATAGAAAGTGTGTCGTTAATTTATGGAATGATTTAATTGATCAAAGAGAAGAGCAATCTAAAGAATTTCGTTTTGTACAATCTGATGGAACAATTATTTGGGTTTTAGGAAATGCAATTCCTGAAAAAGATTCTTTGAATCAGGTGGTAGGCTTTATCGGTAGTTTAACTGATATTTCAGAAATAAAATTAGCAGAAGTAGAAATAAGGACAAACAATTTAAGGTTTGAAAAAATTACTTCAACTACAAATGATATCGTTTTTGAATTAGATTTAGTAAGTGGTAAAAGCTGGCACAATAAGAGTTATAATGAAATTTTAGGTTTTTATGATGATAACTTCACTGCACAAGAGAATCAAAAGTTATGGCGCTCTAGGTTACATCCTGAAGATAGAGAGAGAATAATTAAATCATTCGAGGATGTTATCGAACAAAATTTGAATTATTGGGCATCAGAATTTAGATTTCTGAAAAAAGATGGGAATTATGGTTTCTTTTATGAAAGAGATGTCATCATTAGAGATGAGTCAGGAAAACCGATTCGAATTTTGGGCTCAATGTTGGATATTTCTGAACTCAAGAAAACAGAAGAAGAGTTTAGAGAGGTAAATAAAAAATTAGAAGGGGTGCTTAATGCACTTCCTGACTTATTATTTGAAATAGGTGGAGATGGAATTATTAAAAGTTATCATTCTCATCGAGATGAATTATTAACCGTTCCCTCAGAACAATTTTTAGGAAAACAATACAGTGAAATATTACCCCCTCAAGCGGCAAAAATATGTGAAGAGGCTATAAATGAATCTTTTGAAAAAGGTTATTCTACAGGTAAACAATATTGGTTAGAACTACCTAGTGGCAAACATTGGTTTGAACTTTCCATGTCAACATTAGAGAATAAGGATTTTACTGAAACTAATTTCATATGTCTTTCGCGAGATGTTACACCAACTAAAAAAATAGAGGAATCACTAGTAAAAAGCAAAAGAAGATATAGGGGTTTGTTAGGGAATCTAGATGCTGCAATTATTGTATTCAGTCCTGATAAATCTATTATTATGAGTAATAATAAAGCTTCGGAGTTGTTTCGTATTGATGCTGAGAATAAAGAAATTTTGAAGCAAGTTGTATCAAAGTTGATTTTTATAGATCACCATCAAAAAGAGATTCCTTTTGATAATTATCCAGTAAACCAGATAATAAGAACCAATAAATCGATTAAAAATTTAACAACAGCTTTCAAAAACCCTGAGAATAATTCGATAGTTTGGGTTTTAGTTAATGGTTTTCCTTTGTGGAATGAGAATGGAGAAATTGATGAAATAGTAATTAGCTTTATTGATATTACAGAACAAAAGCTAATGGAAAATGAAATCACGAAAGCTAGGGAAGAAGCTGAAGCAGCAAATAGAGCAAAAACAGATTTCTTAGCTAATATGAGTCATGAAATTAGAACGCCTTTAAATGGAATTATAGGCTTTTCTCATTTGTTGATAGATTCTGATTCTGTTGAAAACCAAAAAGAATATTTGACTACAATTAATGAATCAGCCAATAGCTTAATGCAGATTGTTAATGATGTTCTTGATTTTTCTAAAATTGAATCAGGTAATCTAGAATTGGAGGTTAATGAAGTTAATCTTGTAGAATTATGTAATCAGATTATTGATTTGTTTAAACATCAAGCTAATCAAAAAAATATAGCTTTAGTGCTAGATATTGATCAAAATATTCCACCACTTATATTGACAGATGCCGTTCGATTGAAACAAATTTTGGTTAATTTGATGGGTAACGCACTGAAATTCACAGAACTTGGAGAGGTGAGATTGATGGTTTATCCAAAAGTAGCGGGCGATAATGATTTTACGAACATTCATTTTTCAGTAAAAGACACAGGAATTGGTATTAAATCATATAATAATAGTAAAATCTTTAATTCATTTGTACAGGAAGATAACTCCACTAGTAGAAAATTTGGAGGAACAGGTTTAGGATTGGCAATTTCCAATCAGTTATTGGAATTAATGGGAAGTAAGTTAGAATTAAAATCAAAATTTGGTGTGGGTAGTGATTTCTTTTTTTCGGTACGTTTTAAGAGCGTATTTCAAAATAAAAATGAAACAGGTAATGTGCCCCCTCCAGTTTTAAAAATATTAAGTTCCAAAACTATTTTATTAGTTGAAGATAATAAAATTAATATGCTTTTGGCTAAAATATTAATCAAAAAAGTGATGCCTAATTGTGTAATACTTGAAGCTTATAATGGTTTAGAGGCTATAGAGAAATGTATATCTAAACAAATAGATGTCATCTTTATGGATATTCAAATGCCTATAAAAAACGGTTATGAAGCTTCTGATGAAATTAGAAAGATAGAATCATACGCTAATGTTCCGATAATTGCTTTGACTGCCGGAATATTAGTAGGTGAGAAAGAAAAATGTTTTCAATTTGGTATGAATGATTACTTATCTAAGCCTATTATTTTCTTAGATTTAGAGCAAATGTTAGTGAAATGGTGTAGTAATTAATTAGTTTTTTTGTAACTCCAAATGGCAATTGTATTTAAGCAAAGAGCAAATAAGGAGATAATTAAGAATTGAATCTTTATGTCAGAAAAAGTAGCTCCTTTTAATAGTACTAAACGAATAATTTCAACAAAATACCGAATAGGGTTGAATAATGTAATCGTCTGTGCCCAGTTAGGCATGCTTTCTATTGGGGTGAAAAGTCCGCTCATTAGGATAAAAATTACCATGAAAAACCAAGCAATAAACATGGCTTGTTGTTGGGTTTCTGTATAATTGGATATGAATAAGCCAATACCTAAAACGACCAATAAATAAACAGTAGTGAATAAGTAAATCAACCCAATATTACCTAACATAGGAACATCAAATACTAGTTTAGCAATCAATAATCCAATTGTTAAAATAACCAATCCAATAATCCAAAACGGAAATAATTTTCCAATGATAAATTGGTGTTTTTGTATAGGACTTACATTAATCTGTTCCAATGTTCCCAATTCTTTTTCTCGGACTATATTCATAGATGAAAGGAAAAGAGATAACATTGTAACTAATAAAACCAAGATGCCAGGCACCATAAAGGTTTTATAATTTAAGGTTTTGTTATACCAAAAAGAAGGGATTACAAGTATGTTTTTGGGTACAATAAAGCTCCCATTATTGTGTTGTAATAATGTAGTTTGTATGTTTTGGCTATAATTAGAAACAATCTGAGAAATATATACGTTTTCTACCCCTGCAGCGGCACCATCAATTGCGTCAATAGCAACTGAAAGCATTGATTTATGGTTCTTAACCATATTTTGTTCAAAATTCTGAGGGATCTCTACGATGACGGATACTTTTCCTTTCTGCATATCGAGTACGGCTTCTTTTTTCGATGGATAAGAGGCTTTAACGTTGAAATAAGGTGATGCTTCAAATTTACTGATTAACTCTCGGGAGGAAGAAGAATGATCGTTGTCGATGTATGAAAAAGCAATGTTTTTCACTTCAAAACTAGCAGCATTTGATAAGATCAATAATTGCATGAAGGGCATGATAAACAACATAGGCAACATGGCTTTGTTCCTAAATATTTGTCTAAATTCCTTTTGTATGATGAATAATATTGTTTTCATAATTTTTTTGTACTAATTATTTAAAATTATTCCAGTCTGATTTTATATTTTTTAATGCTTAATCCCATGAAAAACATAGTCATCCCTAATAAAATTGCCGTTTCTTTCCAAATCGTACTAAGAGTAGCTCCTTTTAGTAAAATAGCTTTAAGTATGATGATAAACCATTTGGCAGGGATGATGTTGCTAATTATTCTTAAGGGTAATGGCATACTTGAAATGGGGAATATAAACCCCGATAATATGATTACCGGGAGCATCAGTCCCATTAGTGAGATCATCATGGCAGTTTGCTGTGAGTTTGAAATGGTTGAAATTAAAATACCTAGTGATAATGCTGTAACAATAAACAAAACAGTTTCAAAAGCTAATAAAAATAAGTTTCCTTGCATTGGCATTTTAAAGACAAAATAACCTAACAATAAAATAATCATAGCATTGATTATCGATAAGAAAATATACGGGAATACCTTGCCTATAATCACCTGAAAAGGTTTTAAAGGGGAGACTAATAAAATTTCCATTGTTCCTAATTCTTTTTCACGTGTGATAGAAATTGAGGTCATCATGGCTGAAACTAACATCAAAATGATTGTCATTACGCCAGGGACAAAGGTAAAAACGCCTTTGAGTTCTGGATTATAATACAGCTGAGTTTGCGTTTGTATTAAAGGGGATGCTTGATTACTGCTATTTTTCTCAATAGCATAATTTTGTAAAATAGCATTCACATAATTTGTGATAGAATTCGCAATATTAGGATCAGTTGCATCTGAAATTACTTGAATTTTTCCAACATATTTTGTTTCTCTATTTTTAGCAAAATCAGGTTCAAAAACTAAAACTGCCTTAATTTGGCCTTTTTTGAAAATCGATTCAATTTCAGATTCACTTTTTAAAGATTGTAGAATATGGAAATATTTTGAAGCATTTATTTTGTTTACAATCTCTTTCGATTCGGTGTCTTTTGCATGATCTAGAATCGCAATATTGACATTGTTGATTTCATTAGTAATGGCAAAACCAAAAAGCATAATTTGGACAATAGGCATCCCAAAAAGAATAAACATAGAACGCTTATCTCTGAAAATATGGTAAAACTCTTTTTGTACAAAACCTCTAAATCTTTTCATATTATTCTAATTCTTACTGTTTGATAGTATTTATTATTAACCGTTGTGTTTTAATAAAAGCAAACACTAATTTTACAAACTCCCACTAATCTATTAAAAACAAGCAAACTCATATTACACAAATTGGTTATAGTGTTCTATATTTTATGCCTTAAAAAATGGCACGAATCTATTAAAAAAAAATAAAGACGGATGTCATATATGGTCGTAGATTTTCAATCTTTACGCTTGTTTCTATTCTCATTTCTTATTCCTATTCAATATTTCTGGCTAATTTCAAAAACACAGCATTCATACTATTCACACCAAACTGAGCTTTTAAATTCTTTGGAGTATTCAATGCTTCAATCTTTCCATCCACCATGATCGAAACCCGATCACAATACTCCGCTTCATCCATATAGTGTGTGGTCACAAATATCGTGGTACCTTTGGCAGCTTGAGCGTATATCATTTCCCAAAACTGCCTGCGGGTAATAGGATCTACACCACCTGTGGGTTCGTCTAGAAAAACGATCTTGGGTTCATGTAACAAAGCAACTGAAAAGGATAGTTTTTGTTTCCATCCTAGCGGTAATTCACTAATGAGTTTGTTCGCCACATCTTCTAAGCCCAAGTCAGTAATAAGTTGTGCTGTTTTTTCTTTAATTTGTTTTCGACTTAATCCATAGATTCCACCAAAAAATGTGATATTTTCTTTGAGTGTTAAATCATCATACATTGAAAATTTTTGACTCATGTATCCAATGCTTTTTTTGACTAATTCCGTTTGTGTTTTCACATCAAATCCCGCTACTAAAGCTTCGCCTTCCGTGGGAGTTGAAATCCCGATCAACATTTTCATAGCTGTCGTCTTTCCAGCACCATTGGCACCCAAGAAACCGAAAATCTCTCCTTTTTTAACATCAAACGAAATGGAATTCACTGCCGTGAAATCACCAAATTTTTTGCTGAGGTTTTTTACTTCTATGATTTTCATCTTGTGGTTTTTTGTGCAGTATAATCCATGAAAACATCTTCAATCGTTGTATTGGCTATATCAATTTTAATATCTAAATGGTTTTTATCCTTTAAGTAATTTGAAAGTTTTTCAGGATAAAAGTCGGTTTTTTGATCCATATAATGGACGTATTCACCAAAAGCAAATACACTATGTTGACTTGAATATTGTTTTAAATCTTCAATCAATTGGTGCATGTTTTTAGTTTGAACATTGTAAATCGTTCTAGTAAAACTGTCAATTATATGTTGCGGACTATCAATTTGCAAAATTTTCCCTTTGTGAATTAAGGCAATTCGGTCACACAAAGCTGCTTCATCCATGTAAGGAGTTGAGACTAGTATTGTGATGCCTTTTTGTTTTAAACGTTGAAGCATTTCCCAAAATTCTTTTCGAGAAACAGGATCTACTCCAGTGGTAGGTTCATCTAAAAAAAGTACACTTGGATTATGTATTAAAGCACAACATAAGGCTAGTTTTTGCTTCATTCCACCAGATAAAGCTCCAGCACGTCTATTTTTAAAAGGCTCGATTTGAACATAAATATCATGAATCAAATCGTAATTTTGTTTGATAGTAGTCCCAAAAATAGTGGCAAAAAAAGTGAGGTTTTCTTCTACAGTCAAATCCATGTATAAGGAGAATCTACCAGGCATATATCCAACGGAATTCCGAATGGCTTTATATTCTTCCTTTACATCAAATCCTGTAACCGTTGCAATTCCTTCATCAGCAAGTAGGAGCGTTGTCAGAATTCGGAAAACCGTGGTTTTCCCAGCGCCATCTGGACCAATTAAACCAAATAATTCTCCTTCATTTACATCAAAAGAAACCTTATCCACGGCTAGGGTAGAAGAATAAGATTTAGAAATATTTTGTACAAGAATACTCATGTGTTTGTGAATTAAAAAAAAATCTAAAATCAATTGTAATGTCAAAAGGCAATTTAAATAATAACGTCATCTTCACCGATTACATCAAAAATCGTTATTCGTTAATCAAAAAATAATTTCAAAAAAGTTTTATAAACCTTGTATTCTCTTTGTTGTTAAATTAATTTAGATAAAAAATGGTTTACGGTATCCACACTTCTGCGGGCATTCCAATTTTTAAACTACCATCATTTTTTACTTTCACTTTCACGGCATAGACTAGGTTGACTCTTTCTTCCTTGGTTTGAATTGTTTTTGGCGTGAATTCAGCTTGAGCGGCAATCCATGAGATAGTTCCGTTATATGATTTCATTTCCTTTTTACCATCAATTTTTACAGTTACTTTTTGCCCTATTTTTATTTGAGGCAATTGTGTTTCGCTGAGGTACACTCTCAAAGTCATTTCAGAAAGATCTGCGATTTGATAAATTGGTTTTCCAAAAGCCGTAATTTCTTTGGCTTCAGCATATTTTGCTAAAACTGTTCCTTGAACAGGGTTGATGATTTTGCTTTTTTCAATTTGGTCGTTAATTTTTTCAATTTGTACCTCAATCGATTTGGTTTCATTAGCAATAGGAGCATTTTGAGTTCCAATGCTTTTCATTTGCTCTAGCAATACCTTTACACGTCCGTTGATTTCATCTACTTGTCTTTGCGTAGCGGCATTTTCTGCAAACATATTTTGGATTCTTTTTTGCTCAATAGTAGTGGTATTTAGTTGTTGCTGTAAAATGCTCTTTTGAGACAATATGTTTGCAGATTTGGACGTGACAGTGTTAATCGAAGCTTTCAATTGTTGTTTGCTAAAATACAATTGCGTGGTGTCAATCAATCCAACAGTAGTGTTAGCTTCTAGAACTGAACCTTCTTCTACATTGAGGTAATTGATTTGTCCATTTGCTTCAGCTGAAACCGTGATTTCAGTAGCTTCAAAGTTTCCATAACCATCGGCTTTGTCATCGTTTTTGGAACAAGCCAAAAAGCTGAATGTTAGTGTTAAAATAACTATTTTTCTCATTGTTATATATGTTTTCATTGTCAATTTTTATTTTAACCCTTTACTAATTGGTAATTTGCTTGTGCTAGTGCGAGCTGAATTTCGTGTGTTTTTTGAAGTGTTTTGGCTTCAAATAAATTGGTAATCTCAATGATATAATCAGAACTGGTGATGACGCCGTTACGTAATTGAGAGTCAGTAGTTTTTAAAATTGATTCCCGCAGTTGAATAATTTCATTATCAGTAGCAATAATAGCTTCCAATTTGTTTCTGTCTGAATCGATTTCTTGCAATTGTAATTGAGTGTTCAGTAAAAAGGTCTCTTTTTCGGTTGCAATGATAGATTCTGAAACCGTCAAAGCTTGTTTTTCTGTTTTGGATTTATTCCAATCAAAAACATTCCAATTCGCTTTAACACCAACCATGTAGAAAGGCTGAAAAGAGTTGTCCAACATATTCAAACCGGGGTTTCCGTATCCTGCTTGTCCATAAGCGTTTACTTTGGGTAAGTTGCCTTTTGTAATTCCGTTTTTGGCAGCGGTTAGTTGTTCTGTTTGGAAATCGAACAATTTCAATTCTGGACGATTATTTTCTACTACACTATTTATTTTTATCGAAGGAGAAGCCAGTTGGGTGTTTTTATCAATAGTCGAGTAGGTGAGCGACGCTAGGTTTTCGAGTCCTTTTTTTCGGTCAAAATCAATCTCAATCAACTGTTGTTTTATTTTTAAATTTTCGGCTTCTACAACTTGTTCAGAGGCAGGAAGGAGTGCACCAAATTTCACCCCCGTTTTTATCTCTTTGATTTTTACCAAAAGTTGATCTTGCTTTGATTTTAAGATTTTAAATTTTTCCTGTAACAGTAAAACTGAAAAATACAATTGATTGATTCTTGGTTTGAGTTGGTACAAGCTCACCTCTAGTTGTTGCTGTTGTGTCTTGGTTTGTGCATTTTTTATGTCGGTATTGGCTTGGATCACACCGCCGTTATAAATCAACTGTTGCACATCTAAAGTGGCTTTGTATTGGTCTTTGTTGGGCGGTGTAACGGTCAAATCGGGTAATTTGATAGGTAATTGTGTCACTTCCGATTGATAGGTTACCTGTGCATTAATATCAATTTTAGGTAATTTTCCGGTGTTTAATGCTTCAATTTCTAAAGCTGATTTTTGAGATAGCAAATCATTTTGCTTGGCTGTTGGATAATTTTTGGTTGCCAAATCATAACAGTTTTCGAGTGTTAGGATTTGTTGCCCAAAGGAGAAAAAAGGAAAAATGATCAAGTAAAGGAGGAGTGTTTTTTTCATTTTTTAATCGAATTAATAATTTGTTGTGCAATAGTTGTTTTGCGTTCTTCCATCATTTGAAGGAACTCTTCAGGCGAAAGATGTAGCATGCTTTTGACTAACATGTGTGCGGCAAAAGGAAAAACAGTTAATGAAAATATATTCAATAATAGTTGTTTGGGTTTGATTGCTTTAATCGTTCCTGCTTCAATTTCGCTTTCAATTTGTGTAATTAAAACAGTGGGGTTTGGCCTGTTTTCAGTTTTCATAAATGACATTACAAATTCAGGATTGTTGTTCATTTCTTGAATAATAAACGCCGGTAAAAATGGATTTTCAATAACAAACGAAATATAGCTTTGGGTAAATTCTGTAATCTTCTCAAACAAACTTTTCTCTGAAGTAAAGATTGTATTTATTTGTGGAGCCAATTGACTAAAAGCTTTTTTGAATACGGCTTCAAATAATACCTGTTTACTTTTAAAACAGTAGTGTAGCATGGCTTTGTTGATACCTGCTTCATCTGCTATTTCTTGCATACGTGCTCCAGCAAATCCTTTTTTATGAAAAATAACTTTCGCAGCTTCAAATATTTTTTCTTCAGTGTTCATTTCGTATTTAACTAATCAGTTTAACCATTTGGTTAACAAAGATAGAAAAAAAAGTAATGGGTTACTTTTTTTAATTTTAATCTTTTAAAAAAAACTAAATAATTATAGTTTTAATTTGTTGTTTTTAGTTCAATTTTCACTTTTTAATTTAATGTTCAAAATCCTAGTTATTAGTGGTTTGTTTGAATGTTTAAATTTTAGCTTTTTGAACGATTGTAGTAATGATTTCGTTTTTATCTAACACTCCTGATTGTTTCCAGAGTTGTTCACCATTTTGAAATAAAATCATTGTTGGAACACTTCTGACATGGTATTTACTCGCTACTGAAGGGTTTTTATCGATATCAATTTTTACAATGGTAATTTTCTCACCTAGACTGTCTTTTACTTCTTTAAGTATAGGACTGAGTGTTTTACAAGGTGCGCACCAAGTGGCAAAAAAGTCAATTAATACAGGTTTGTCTGAATTGATAATGTTGTTAAAATTACTGTTCATGATTCTTAATTTTAGAAGTTGGAATTGTGCAGCTATTCAAACCACATCCTCGGTTGAATACTGCTTGGAATAAAAAAAATGCAGCCATAAATCCGAATAATATTTCATGATGTTGAATCGTTTGTTGGATCAGAAATAGAGAAATAGCTAAACGGATCCAGCGCATAGTATGCCAATTATTGAATATTATATTTTTCATAATTTTGTTATTTTATAGTTACCGTCATTAGCAATAATAGATTGCAATTCGGTTAGTTGAATTTCGGTTTTACTAACTATTAAAATAGACGTAAAGGTGTTGTTCATGCTGACATTTAAAATGGAATTTATTTCAGAAAACTTTTGGATAACGATTTCTTTACATCCTTTACAAGTGATTCCTTCAATCGAATAAAGCGTTACAACAACTTCATTATTTTTTTTAAACTTAAAAGCTAATTCACAATTGGCTCTCGGTAGCACTGAATTACAAGCGGTCTCTATTGACGTTAGTTCAAAAGCATTTTTAAAAAGATGTTCATACTCTTTTTGGTTTCCACCAAATGGAGGGCCTGATTCAAATTCTTTGTTGAACAATACACCTGCTAATATTCCGTTTGTATTTAAAAGTTGGTGCATTTTCCAAATATATTTTTGTCGCATCCAAGGTGGTAAAGCACAAAAAAATGTTTGTTCTAATATTAAATCATATTTACCTTGATGTTCAAAAAAGTCTCCTAAAACGATCCTAATGTTGGGATTGACTTTAAATCTTTGTTTTAGGATCTCAACTAATGTAGGAGCAATATCAATTACTGTTACATTGGAAAAACCTTTTTGCAACAAATATTCTGCTTCGTGCGTATTTCCGCAACCTGGAATCAAAATAGCTTGTTCTTTATTTGTTAACGCATTGATATAAGATTGAATTGGAGGTGAAACACAACCTAAATCCCATCCCGTACTATTGGCTTTGTATTGAGCGTCCCAATAGTCTTGATCCAAGGGTTTTTCGCAAGAAATGGTGCAGCATTTTTCTTTATTCATGATATTGTAGTTGATAGTCTCCTATGTGTTTTCTGTTGTTCTTAATCATTCTTTTATGTCGAAAAAAATTAATAATACCAAAAAGCAAAATAAACCCAGAGATTATAAAAAATATAATCTCAACCAATAAACTATTTTCTATTTGAAGTAAATTACGAGCACTTAAAGCTACAATAGAAAAATACATAGAAGTACGTAGAAAAGCTAAAAAAGTACTTTGATTGGCTAATATGGTACGTTGCAAAGCAAGTTGTTCTCTTAGTATTAAATCCTTTTTTAAAGTTTCTACTACCTTGTTAGGTCTCACTGAAGGTTCATTTTCTTTTACTTTCCGCCTAAATTTTAACAATCTTGCAAAATCTATCTTTGATAAAGAAATCATAAATTATGTTTTTGAAATAGCAACCTTAAAAATACGTTTTTTTAATCCTTTTTCAAAATTTTACTTTGACAAACAAAATCAGTTTTAGGCAAATCAGTTTTAGCAATTGCTGCAAAACCACCATCTATTTCGGTGAAATTTCTAAAACCTCTGGACTGTAAAATCGAAGCCGCAATCATGGAACGGTAGCCTCCACCACAATGAAGGTAAAAATGTTCTTTTGGGTTGATGTCTTCAATCCAATCGTTGATGTTTGCTAGTGGTCTCAAATAAGCATCTTCTACATGTTCGGCTTTGTACTCACTTTCTTTACGGATGTCGATTACTTTGCTTTCGCCAATTTTTACTTCTTTTTCAAAAGCTGTAGCTGTGATTCGGTGTACGGTATCGGTTTCTTTTTTGGCATTTTTCCATGCTTCAAAACCACCTTTTAAATGTCCTAGTAAATTATCAAAACCTACGCGGCTTAAACGAGTTACGGTTTCTTCTTCACGACCAGCCTCTGTAACCAGGATAATTGGTTGCTTGACATCGATAATTAATTCGCCCACCCAAAGTGCAAAACTCCCGTCAATACCAATGTTGATGGATTGCGGAATATGTCCTTCTGAGTAAGGTTGACTGTCGCGACTGTCCAAAATCAAAGCGTCTGAATTTTCGGCAATGGCCTCAAAATCACTTACATTTATGGCTTGCATTCCGTTGTTTAGTACGGTTTCAAAACTCTCGTACCCTTGTTTGTTCATGGCTACGTTCATTCCAAAATAAGCGGGAGGAGGCAATAGTCCGTCCGTTACTTCTTTGATGAATTCGGCTTCGGTCATGTCGGCTCTCAAGGCGTAATTAGTTTCTTTTTGGTTGCCAATAGTCGAAACGGTTTCTTTGCTCATGTTTTTTCCACAAGCACTTCCTGCTCCGTGTGCAGGATATACAATCACGTCGTCTGGCAAAGTCATAATTTTGTCACGTAGTGAGTGGAATAAAATTCCGGCTAAATCCTCTTGCGTCATCGAAGCGGCTTTTTGTGCTAGATCAGGACGACCTACATCGCCAATAAACAAGGTATCGCCAGAGAAAATAGCGTGTTCTTTTCCGTTTTTATCTAATAGTAAGTAAGTGCTACTTTCCATCGTATGACCTGGTGTGTGCAAAACTTTGATAGTAATATCACCAATTTTGAATTCTTGATTATCTGTAGCGATAATAGCGTCAAATTCGGGATTAGCATTTGGTCCATAAACAATTGGCGCTCCTGTTTTTTCGCTCAAATCAACATGTCCAGAAACAAAATCAGCGTGAAAATGGGTTTCAAAAACGTATTTCAATTTTACTTTGTCTCTTTCAAGACGGTCAATGTACGGTTGTGTTTCTCTTAATGGGTCAATGATAGCCGCCTCGCCGTTGGAAGTGATGTAGTAAGCTCCTTGTGCTAGACAACCGGTATATATTTGTTCAATTTGCATTGTACTGTTTTTTAGAATTATTAATACAAAGATACGGTATGCTTTTTAGGATTACAGTGACTAAAGTTACATAAGAGTAAATTGTTTTGAATGAAAAAATAAATAAAATTTAGGAGTTGTTTAAATAGGGTTTTTTAACTCTTTGGGTTAAATTTGTGCCAAAAATAAAATCTTTTCCTATGGAAGAAATGCTCTTTTATGACCGAATGCAGTTTGCGTTTACCATAACCTTTCATTATTTGTTTCCACAATTGACAATGGGACTTTCGTTAATTGTAGTCTATTTTAAATATAAGTTTCTCAAAACAAACGACCCACATTACAACAAAGCAACCCATTTTTGGATGCGTGTTTTTGCACTTAATTTTGCGATGGGAGTGGTTACTGGGATTCCGATGGAGTTTCAATTTGGAACCAATTGGGCAAAATTCTCAGAACTTACGGGCGGAATTATCGGGCAGACACTGGCCATGGAAGGGATGTTTTCTTTTTTCTTAGAATCCTCTTTTTTAGGGATGTTTCTTTTTGCTGAAAAGATTATTGGACACCGATGGCACTTTGTAACCGGATTACTAATCTGTTTGGGTTCGTGGGCAAGTGGGTATTTAATCATCGCAACCCATTCCTGGATGCAACACCCAGTGGGGTATGAAGTCCTAGAAAACGGAAAATTTGTCCTCACCAATTTTAGCGCTTTGTTTACCAATGTGTGGGTTTGGCCATCATATTTACATAATCAAGCCGCTTCTATGGTGACGAGTTCGTTTGTCGTGGCCGGAATTGGAGCTTTTTATATTTTGAACAATCGCAACGTGTCCTACGGGAAATTGTTCTTGAAAACAGGAGTAGTTTTTGGACTTATTTCGAGTATAATCGTAGCCATGCCAACAGGAGATTTACTGGCGAAGAACGTTGTGAAATACCAGCCCGTAACCTTTGCGGCCATGGAAGGAATTTTTCATACTGAGAAAAAAGGGGCAGAGATTGTACTAATAGGGCAACCCGATGTAAAAGATAAAAAACTAGATAATAAAATAGCTGTACCCAATGTTTTGAGTTTCCTAACCTACGGAAACTGGGATACAGAAGTCAAAGGACTTGATCAATTTCCGGAAGATACGCATCCAACCAATATTTCAGGTTTGTACTACGCCTATCACATCATGGTTGGTTTGGGAACTTTGTTTATCGGAATGACATTATTGGCTATCGTTCAGTTAAGTAGGGGTAAATTATTTCAGACCAAATGGTTACTGTGGTCGTTTATGTTCATGATGCCGTTTCCGTACATTGCCAATATCACCGGTTGGTACACAGCCGAATTGGGACGTCAGCCTTGGTTGGTGTACAATATGTTGCGCACTGCAGATGGAGCTTCACCAACGGTTTCCTCAGGAAATACCTTGTTTACCTTGATGGGATTTGTAGGCTTGTACGCCTTACTCGGAATGTTGTATGCTATTCTGGTTGGTAAAATAATTTACTCAGGACCCGAACCTACAGAAAAGTAAAAAATGATTTTGGATTGCAAATTCAAGGAAATCAAAAATCGTTAATCAAAAATTGTTAATAAATTAACTATCTCGCTATGGAATTCTTTTGGTATATCGTATTAATCGTTATTTTGGGGACTTATGTAGTGCTCGATGGCTATGATTTTGGAGCAGGAATTATTCATTTATTTTTTGCCAAAACAGAAAAACAGAAAAAAGCAATCACCAACGCCATTGGTCCTTTTTGGGATGCCAACGAAGTTTGGTTAATCGCTGGTGGCGGAATTCTATTTTACGCTTTCCCGACCCTTTATGCTGCCTCATTCAGTGGGTTTTATTTACCGCTGATTATGATTTTGTGGTTGCTTATTTTTAGAGCGATCGGCTTAGAATTACGCGGACAATTTCACCACCACATGTGGGAAGCCGTTTGGGACAAAGCCTTTGGGATCGCAAGTTTATTATTGGCATTGTTCTTCGGAATGGCATTAGGAAACGTTGTTCGTGGCGTAAATTTGGGCATGGTTGTAAATGGTGTTTCGACCCAAGAACCACATTATTTCTTTCTCCCGTTATGGAATGACAGTTTGAGTCCGCAGAGTCCAGAACTCGGAATTATCGACTGGTTCACCCTCTTTTTGGGTGTTGTGAGCGTGGTTGCTTTGATGATTCACGGCGCCAATTGGATTATCTACAAAACCAATTCGGACCTGAATCCAAAACTAAAAGACGTTATCTACAAACTCAATTTTGTACTCCTCGGACTAGTGATTGTATCGCTTTCCGTTTGGCACATTATCGAGAAAGAACCCTTTCATAATTTTATCGAAAACCCAATTCTGTTCATTTTTCCACTCATCACTTTTGTGGGATTGTTTGGGTTATTCAAAATCAAAACCTTCAAAAAAGACATCACAGGATTTATATTTTCGACCCTTTTCTTAGTAGGCGGATTCACATCTACCACTGCTTCTATTTTTCCAGAAGTCTTGCCTTCAACCAATAGTGTCAACCCATCCTTAACGATATATAATGTAGCCAACGAGCCTTATGCGCTATCCGTTGGGGTGTATTGGTTTGCCATCGCCTTCGTTTTAGTTATTGGCTATTTTGTCATTCAATACAAAGTATTCAGCGGCAAAATGGATGACGTTGGGTACGGCGAACATTAATTTGGGCGTGCCCCTCCGTAAAAACTACGGGTCAGGCTTTACGCTGTATCTTTTTTGGGGCAGAAAAAGCCCCAAAAAAGGATGCCGCTTCAATCCTTCACGCAAGCTACACAAGAGATAACTAGGAATTAAAAAAAATCAAAAGCCTTAACTTGTTAAAAGTTAAGGCTTTTTTGATGCTTACAAAATAGAAAAAAATCCGTTTTTATCTGCGTCTTCGCGATAGCGAATCCGTTTCATCCGCGTACTATTCTAAGTCAGTTTATCACACATTTCGATAAGTTTTTTTACCAAGTGTAACATTTGTAACTGTACAGGCTTTTTATCCGCTCTATTTTTGCCTTATAATTCAACAAAAAAATGATGAACAGCAAAAAATACACATTTATAACCGGAATAGTACTGAGTTCGTTTTTTGGATTTGCTCAGCAAGACACCTTGTCCATTTCAAAAAACGAACTGATAGCAAAGCTTTCTACAGCAAATCTACAAGTACAACTTGCCGAGAAAGCGCACCAATCTGCACAAGCCGATTACAAGCAATCGAGAGCTTTATATTTGCCAAATATTACCGCTAGTCACACCGGAATCTTAACTACAAATCCTTTGATGGCTTTTGGTTCCAAACTGAATCAAGCGATATTGACGGCTAATGATTTCAATCCAACTTTGCTCAATAATCCGTCAAGTACACAAAATTTTGCTACCCAAATCGAAATCCAACAACCCATCATCAACATGGATGGATTTTACGAAAGAAAAGCAGCCAAATACAAAATGGATGCCATGGATTTGCAAACACAACGCACCAAAGAATACGTTTCGTTGGAAGTCAATAAATCCTATATGCAATTGCAATTGGCATACAAAGCAGTAACTGTTTTGACCAAAGCCAATACTACGGCCAAAGCCAATTTACAACTGATTCAAAATTATTTTAATCAAGGTTTGTTGCAGAAAACAGATGTTTTGAGTGTCGAAATTAGAGTTAACGAAATCGCCAATCAATTGCAATATGCCAAAAGCAATGTGCAAAACGCTTCCGATTATTTGGCTTATTTATTAAACGAAAACAACCAAGGCAAAATCTATAAACCTAGCGAAGAATTAGAAAACACCATTCAAGTAACTGCAACAAATGCAATGGTTCCTAGCAGTCGTAAAGATTTGATGGCGATGGATATGTCGGTTCAAGCTTATGATAATATGTGGAAATCGACAAAAATGAGTTTCTTACCACGTTTCAATGCTTTTGGAAGTTATCAAATGTACGATAAGAATATTTTTGGTACATCTGCCAAAGGATATTTAGTAGGTGCGCAATTATCATGGACGGTTTTTGACGGTTTCAAATCAATCGGAAAAGAAGAAAAAGCCAAAGCCGATGCTCAAAAATCAATTATCGAATCAACACAATACAAAGCGCAAAGTCAGTTAGAATTAAACAAAACCAACCGACAATTAAGTGATGCTTTCAACAAAGTGAATCTGTCAAAATTGGCATTGGAGCAATCAGAAGAAAGTTATAGAATTCGACAAAATCGTTTCCAACAAGGATTAGAAAAAACGACAGATATGTTACAATCAGAAACGCAAACTATTCAAAAAGAATTGGAGTATTTACAAGCTATTTTTGAGTACAACTTCACACAACACTACCTACAATTTTTAACAAACTAAAAATACTTTAAAGACAAGAACATGAAAAAAGCAATCGCAATACTTTCCATCACCTCATTATTTTTAGTTTCATGTGGTAAGGAAAAAAAAGAAGAAATAAAAAGTGAACCCGCTATTACTGTACAAACAGCAGCTGTCGTGGCTGATGGAAATAATGAGTTTATCACAGCCAGCGGAAAAGTAGAAGCCATGAACAGTGCCGATCTAAGCACTAGAATGATGGGGAATGTTACTAAATTGAATGTCAAAGTAGGGCAAAATGTGCAGGCTGGACAAGTAGTGGTTACTATTAACAGTGCCGATTTATCTGCCAAAAAAGCACAAGTGGATGCTTCTATTTTACAAGCAACAGCGGCTTATAAAAATGCCAAAAAAGATTACGACCGTTTTTCGGCTTTGTTCAAGCAACAAAGTGCTTCTCCAAAAGAGTTAGACGATATGACGGCACGTTACGAAATGGCAAAAGCAGGTCTTGAAGGAGCGAAACAAATGCGAAACGAAGTGATGGCACAGTTTAATTATGCCAATATCACAGCTCCTTTTTCAGGTGTTGTAACCAATACTTTTGTAAAAGAAGGAGACATGGCTAGCCCAGGAATGCCGTTGGTAAGTATTGAAGGAGTTTCAAAATTACAAGTGGTAGTCATGGTTTCCGAAAGTGACATTACTGCTATTAAAAATAATATGCAGGTGACTGTAAACATCAAGTCTTTGAACAAAGAAGTTTCGGGAAAAGTATCTGCAGTGAGTTTATCTTCCAAAAATACAGGGGCTCAATATTTGGTAAAAATCAATTTAGACAAAATGGATAAATCTATTTTATCAGGAATGTTTGTCAATGTTCAATTCGAAACAACTTCTAGTAATAAAAGCTTAAATGCAAGCACCGACCGCGTTTTGGTTCCGTTGACTGCTTTGGTCCACAAAGGACAATTGACAGGAATTTATACCATTGCCAATAACACAGCAATTCTAAGATGGTTGCGAATAGGTAAAACATTTGGAGGTGATGTAGAAGTATTATCGGGATTAACCTCCAATGAGCAATACATTACAGATGCCGAAGGGAAATTATACAACGGAGCTAAGGTTAGTATTAAGTAAAAATAAATAGTTTTAAGTCGCAGTTTTCAGTCGCAAAAAATTGAAAACTGATGATAATAAAAACTTTTAAATAAAAAATTATGCAAGAAGGTATATCAGGTAAAATAGCCCACTTTTTTATCAACTCCAAGTTAACGATTTTATTAATGGTGGGATTGATGATTATAGGTGTTTACAGTTCATTTTTAATTCCGCGAGAAGAAGAACCACAAATCAACGTCCCAATGGCAGATGTCATGGTGGGTTATCCAGGGGCAAGTCCATCTGAGGTAGAAAGTAGAGTCATCAAACCTTTGGAGAAAATTCTAACGAATATCAAAGGAGTAGAGCATGTGCACAGTATGGCCATGAACGGTCAAGCCATGCTAATTGTTCAGTTTTATGTTGGTCAAGATGTGGAGCGTTCGTATGTTAAATTGTACGATGAATTGTCAAAACACGAAGGAATGTTTCCGCAAGGGGTGTACAAACCCATGGTCAAAACAAGGTCTATTGATGATGTTCCGATGTTAGGATTAACGCTTTGGAGCGAAACCAAAAGCGATTACGAAATTCGACAAATCGCCGAAGAAGTAACTTCGGAGGTTGAGAAAGTAAAAGACGTAGCGATTACCAAAGAAATTGGTGGTAGAAACCGTGTTGTAAAAGTAGTTTTGGACAAAGACAAAATGGCCGAAAGTGGTATCGACCCGTTGAGCATTATGCAAATGATTCAGGCGAATAATGGTAGCTCACAATCAGGAAGTTTTGTAAATAATGACAAAGAATATTTGTTAACCACAGGAGAATTTTTGAAAACTCCCGAAGATATCGAAGGTCTCGTAGTTGGCGTACATTCCAACATGCCAGTCTATTTAAAGCAAGTAGCTACCATTCAAGACGGGCCAGCAACGGCCAGCAGTTATGTTTCTTTTGGATACGGAAAAGCAAACGAAAATTACGCTAAAGACAAGTCGGAATATCCTGCAGTGACCATTTCGATTGGAAAAGTAAAAGGAGCCGATGCGATGAAAATTTCGCAAAAAATCCTTGATAAAATTGAGACTTTAAAGAAAACCATTATCACCAATGATATTCATGTCGAAGTGACTCGTAACTATGGAGAAACAGCTTCAGACAAAGTAGGAGAGTTATTGCTGCACCTTGGTATTGCGATTATAGCCGTTACTTTTTTAGTGATTTTAGCTATGGGATGGCGCGGTGGTTTGGTGGTATTCTTTTCGGTACCATTGACCTTTGCCTTGACTTTATTTGCCTATTATTTGTTAGGTTATACGTTAAATAGAATTACCCTTTTTGCCCTAGTATTCGTGGTTGGAATTGTAGTTGATGACAGTATTATCATTGCCGAAAACATGCACAGGCACTTCAAAATGAAGAAATTGTCCTTTATGGAATCGGCGATTTATGCGATCAACGAAGTTGGAAATCCAACCATTCTAGCCACCTTTACCGTTATTGCGGCAATTTTGCCAATGGCGTTTGTATCTGGAATGATGGGGCCTTATATGAGTCCAATGCCTATTGGGGCTTCAATTGCGATGTTATTGTCTTTGTTTGTTGCTTTGACCGTAACGCCTTATTTGGGCTATCATTTACTTCAAGAAAAAGAAGACCAAGAACACAAATCCGAGCAAGGTCTAGAGACCAATTGGATTTATAAAATATACAATAAACTAGAACGTCCTTTGTTGGATAGCAGCAAAAAAAGAAACGTTCTTATTGCCGTAACGAGTGTATTGTTGTTGATTTCGGTATTAGCATTTTTCACCAAATCGGTTTTGGTCAAAATGTTGCCTTTCGATAATAAAAACGAATTTCAAGTCGTAGTCGATATGCCCGAAGGAACAACCTTGGAGCGTACCGCAGCCGTAACCAAAGAAATTGCTCAGTATCTTACTACGGTTCCAGAAGTGGTAAACTATCAAAATTATGTGGGTACGTCGGCGCCAATTACTTTCAACGGATTGGTGCGTCATTATGATTTGCGTGGTGGTAGCAATATGGCCGATATTCAGGTGAACTTGTTGCACAAGGAAGAACGTGATTTACAAAGTCATGATATTGCCAAAATCGTTCGTCCTGAGATTCAGAAAATTGCTAAAAAATATGGTGCCAATGTGAAGATTATCGAAGTACCACCTGGACCTCCAGTATTGTCTACTTTGGTTGCCGAGATTTACGGGCCAGATTACAAACAACAAATCGAAGTTGCCAATCAAGTCAAAAAAATCCTGAATGATACTGACGGAATCGTAGATGTCGATTGGATGACCGAAGACAACCAAATCGAGTACCAATTGGTAGTGGATAAAGAAAAAGCCATGCTCAACGGAATTGCACCACAGCAAGTCGTAGGGAATTTGACGTATTTGTTGAAAGAATATCCAATTTCAAACCTATACGACGAAACGTCTAGTGATGGTGTTGGAATCGTACTTTCGTTAGATGACAAAGACAAAACATCTTTGCAAGACATTCAGAACCTAAAAATCAAGGGGAGTCAAGGCAATGTCGTTGCCGTAAGCGATTTGGTAAAAGTGCAGAAAAATACGTTGCAAAAAACGATTTATAGAAAAGACCAAAAACGAGTGGTTTATGTCACTGCCGACATGGCGGGAGCTTTGGAAAGTCCGGTGTATGCGATTTTGGGAATGGAAGAGAAATTGCAAAAAATGAAGTTGCCACAAGGCTACAAAATCAACGAATTGTACATGGAACAACCCAGCGACGAAAGCGATTTTACCGTAAAATGGGATGGAGAATGGCAAATTACCTTGGAGGTTTTCCGTGATTTGGGAGTTGCATTTATGGTCGTAATCGTGATTATTTACATGCTAATTGTAGGTTGGTTCCAAAATTTCAAAACGCCAATGGTCATGATGATGGCAATTCCGTTATCGTTAATCGGAATCGTACTTGGACACTGGTTGCTAGGCGCATTTTTCACCGCAACTTCGTTCATCGGAATGATTGCCCTCGCCGGCGTCATGGTGCGAAACTCCGTCTTGCTAATTGACTTTATCGAAATCCGTTTGAACGAAGGAATTCCGATAAAAGAAGCCATTATCGAAGCAGGTGCTGTGCGAACAACCCCAATTTTATTGACCACAGGAGCCGTAGTTATCGGAGCATCTATCATTTTGTTTGACCCAATTTTTCAAGGATTGGCGATTTCGTTAGTCTTTGGAGCCATCGTTTCCACAGTCCTAACCTTGTTGGTAGTGCCTTTGATTTACTACGTTACCGAAAGAAAAAAATGGGAGCAAAATAGTTAGAAAATAAAAATATTTTGGGCGTGCCCCGCTGAAAAACGCGGGTCAGGCTATCCGTTACAATCTTTTTTGGGGCAGAAAAGGCCCCAAAAAAGGATTTTCACTACTATCCTTCACGCAAGATTGTGATGAGAAGGACATTAATTTAAAAGGAAAAAACATCAAATAGTTAGCTAAAGGAAAACTTTCCTTTGGCTAACTATTTTAAAAACAAAATAATATGAAAAATAGAATGGTTAGAGGAATTGCGGGTACATTTATAATAACAAGTTTGTTACTGGCTCATTTTGTAAACGAAAATTGGCTTTGGTTAGCTGCTTTCGTCGGAGTCAATTTATTGCAAAATGCGTTTACCAAATGGTGTTTACTCGAAGATATCTTGTCAAAATTTAACGTAAAGAATTAATAACCACCCTTCGAGGGTTTTAAACCCTCGAAGGGTTAATTACAAGAAAGGGCTTTAGCTGAAATGTATATTTGGCTAAAGCCTTTTTTATGTTGCATTTTTTAACATCCAGCTAAAGCTGGAAGCAATTGATTCTTGGTCTTTTAGCAGTTATTTAACTGTTGTTATAGTTTAAGCATCAATAGAATCGGGCTTTAGCCCGATTGCTTTTGTAGGAGTCAATTTATTACAAAATGCTTTTACAAAATGGTGTTTGCTCGAAGTTATATTGTCAAAATTTGGTGTTAAGAATTAATAACCAACCCTTCGAGGGTTTTAAACCCTCGAAGGGTTAATTACAAGAAAGGCTTTAGTACCAAAATGTTGGGGCTAAAGCCTTTTGTGTTATGCTATATTTTGAACATCCAGCTAAAGCTGGAAGCAATTGATTTTGGAAGCTGTCAGAGTTTCATTAATTTATGTTTTTTACAATTTAAATTAAAGTTCAGTAGAAGAGAAAGAAGCGGATTCATTTAAGCTTTCATATCAATAGAATCTGGCTTTAGCCCGATTGCTAAGGAACAGGTTTTATTAGGCTTTAGCCGAAATTTTAGTTTGTTAATGTTGTGCGACCAACAACCCTTCGAGGGTTTAAAACCCTCGAAGGGTTAAAAAATAAAGTGTATTGTTTAAAAGAAAATTTCTTTGGTAATAATATAAATTCCCATTACGAGTACAAACCAACCAAAGAGGGGTTTTAGTTTGTTACCATCAATTTTTTTGGAAAGTTGAACTCCGATTAGGAGACCAATAAAAGCGATTCCGGAGATTTCGAGTAGAAAAGTGTAATCTACAGGAGTGCCAATGTATAAATCACCTGCAAAACCGATAGCGGAGTTAATGAAAATAATCAATAATGAGGTTCCAACGGCTTGCTTCATTGGGAGATTGGCGAAAAACAATAAAGCTGGAATAATTAAAAATCCGCCACCAGCACCAAGAAAACCCGTTACGATTCCGACCAAAAAACCAATGATGCCGAGTTGTACGAAGTTGGTTTTGGGATTTTTGACGACTGTGTTTTTGTCTTTGATCATCGAAATTGACGCTCCAATCATCAAGATGGAGAACACGATCATAATCAATAAATTTTTGGAGACAGCGTAGGATGCAACGGTAAATAAGGTGGCTGCGATTTGCGGAAAAATGACTTCACGAATTATGAGTATCGAAATTACTGAGGGAACAGCAAAGTAAATGGCTGTTTTGATGTTAAGGTTACCCAATTTGTAGTGGTTGTAGCCTCCAAATAAAGAGGTTGCACCAACAATAAACAGAGAATAGCTAGTCGCCAATTCGGGGTCGACTTTGAATAAATAAACCAAAATAGGAATCGTCAAAATAGAGCCTCCGCCACCAATTAATCCTAATGAAAGTCCGATAATGATTGATGCAAAATATCCCAAATATTCCATTACTATTGTTTTTTACAAAATTGAGGCGGATTTTGTTGGAGAACGGTAACATTTATTACATTCAGTCATTTCATAAATGTTTATGTTAATAGTTCAATATGGTTGCGGTGTAGTTTGACTAAACCTCGTTGTTCCATTTTTTTGAGTAATCGCGAAATTACAACTCGGGAACTGTTGAGTTCTGTGCCTATTTCTTGATGGGACAATTTTAAATCTTTGCAGCCACAAGCTTCACTATGTCTTTTGAGGTAAAAATCTAGGCGTTCGTCCATGGCTCTAAAGGCGATGCTGTCCACAACTTCTAGGATTTCTTCGAAACGGTTGCGGTAGGTTTCGATCACAAATTCGTACCATGAACGGTATTGCATCATCCATTGGTCCATTAGCGAAAGCGGAATCATAATCAATTCGGCATCCTCGACTACTTTGGCCATGATTTGACTAGTCTTGTTTCTGGTGGCGCAAATCATTGATATGGCACAAGCTTGGCCGGGTTGAAGATAGTACATGAAAAATTCTTCACCATTTTCACCTTCTCGATATACTTTGACTTGTCCTTTGGTAACCAAAACTGTAGTTTTGATGTATTGTCCTGTTCTCATGATTACTTCGCCAGCTGGAACATTCTTTATGATCGCATTTTGTTCTATAGCGTGGATGAGGTCACTTGAAAAGGAAGGGAATAGATTTTGAACTGAAGTTGACATGTGAAAGAAATTTATTCAAATATAATATCTTTTATGGGATCCTGCCTAACTAATATTTTTTATAATCAAATAGTAATAGATTATCTTGATATTAGTCTATGTTATCTGTTTTTAAGATGAAAAGTAGGATAAGTAAGGTATAGATTAGTTGTGATTTTTTAATATGTAATAAGCTATGAAACAGCGCCTTGTGTTTACTAATACGTTTTCGTAATCACGAATATCATAAAAATAATGTTTTTTGTTTTAGAAAAACGTTGTATTTTTGATAAAAAACAACGAATTATGAATTTATCACAAGAAGATTGGGTTGCTCAGTTAGAATCAGACGAGAATGTTGTAATTCTAGATGTAAGAACTGAAGATGAGGTTAATGAAGGTATGATTCCAAATGCCATTAATATTGACATACATAAAGGACAAGATTTTATTACGGAAATAGAGGCATTGGACAAAAGCAAAAAATATTATGTGTATTGTCGTTCTGGTGCCAGAAGTGGAAAAGCTTGCGAAATAATGAATGAATTAGGATTTGAATATGCATACAATCTGCTAGGCGGAATGCTAGAGTGGGATGGGGAAATTGAATAAGCATTAGAGAAAGAGGGTAACTCCTCTTTTTTTAATTTTATATAAACACTACAAAAAACCAATACAAAAAAAAAATGAATGCAATTCCACTAGAATTCCAAATTAAAGAGGTCTTAAACCAAGACACTTATTTAGTCAATGGAGAATTAAAAAAATGGACAGGAGAAACCACACCAGTTTATTCGACTATTTCATCAACAGAAGATTATGCACCTACCTTATTAGGTTCTATTCCGTTTATGGGAGAGAAAGAAGCGCTTGAAGCTGTAGAAGCTGCATCGGCTGCTTTTGATCATGGACAAGGTTTATGGCCAACTATGAAAGTAGTAGACCGTATCAAGTGCATGCAGAATTTTGTGAAACAAATGAAAGAAACCCGTGCCGAAGTGGTTAAATTTCTTATGTGGGAAATTGGAAAATCACTAGGAGATTCTGAAAAAGAGTTTGACAGAACGGTAGAATACATTAATGATACGATTGATAGTTACAAAGAATTGAACAGCCGTAGCGCTCACTTTTCTAAAGTACAAGGTGTTAATGCTATGGTACGTAGAAGTCCGCTTGGAGTTGTATTGTGTCTTGGACCTTACAACTACCCATTGAACGAAACGTTCTCCTTATTGATTCCTGCTTTGATTATGGGTAATCCAGTAATTTTTAAACCTGCTAAGCATGGAGTGTTGCTAATCTCTCCTTTATTAGAAGCGTTTAGAAATAGTTTTCCAAAAGGTGCAATCAATATATTATATGGTAGAGGTAGAGAAGTAGCTGCTCCAGTGATGCAATCAGGTAAAGTTGATATTTTGGCTTTAATTGGAAATAGTAAATCGGCTATTGCTTTACAAGACCAGCACCCTAACAAAAACCGTTTGCGTTTAGTATTAGGATTAGAGGCTAAAAATCCAGCTATCATACTTCCAGAAGCAGATTTGGATTTAGCTATCAATGAATGTATTGCAGGGACATTGTCATTTAATGGACAACGTTGTACTGCCTTGAAAGTATTGTATGTTCACGAATCTATTGCTGAAGAGTTCAACAAACGCTTTTCTGAAAAAGTAGATAATTTAGTTTTTGGTAATCCATGGGAAAAAGGAGTTTCATTGACACCACTTCCAGAAAAAGAGAAACCAGCCTATATACAAGAATTGATTGATGACGCTACGGCTAAAGGAGCAAAAATCATCAATGCCAAAGGAGGACAACATTCAGACAACTATATCTTCCCTGCAGTTTTGTTTCCTATCAACAAAGAAATGAGAGTGTATAAGGAAGAGCAATTTGGTCCAGTGGTGCCAATTTTGACTTTCAAAGACATTCAAGAGCCTTTAAAAGACATGGCGGAATCAAATTATGGACAACAAGTAAGTTTGTTTGGTAAAAATGTAAAAACTATTGCGCCACTTATTGACTCGTTAGTAAACTTAGTAAGTAGAGTAAATTTGAATAGTTCTTGTCAAAGAGGCCCAGATGTTTTCCCGTTTACAGGTCGTAAAGATTCTGCTGTAGGAACATTAAGTATTCATGATGCTTTGCGTTCGTTCTCGATTAGAACTTTCGTTGCTTCAAAAGACAATGATTACAACAATGCTATTTTACAAGAATTATTGAACAGTAAAGAATCTAATTTTATAAATACAGATTATATTTTGTAAGACATTTTTTTAATTTTGATGAAGCCTCCCTGATTAGATTCAGGGAGGCTTTTTTTTGTGGGCTATGCATACCATATAACTAAAGGGTGTAAACCCTGAACGAGCCTGCCAATAGGAATCGTTAGTTAATAGTAGGGGTTGAATACTTAAAGCGGAGGAGTTTTTTCTTTAGAATACTAAAAGCCAATGGAAAAGAACAATTGAAGAATAAGATGAGTCCTATAAGACAGGAAGAATATTTATTGTAGACCTTTTCGCTACGGAGATCTCGTATGGTATCAAAACAGCGGAAAGGTATAAGGTGACGTGAGAGGATTACAAAGTTAAATTATAAAAATTTACTCTGTTTCCTATTTTAATTGTAAAAATGAAAAGAGATACAATAGTTTATTGGTTCCTAAAATAGTTAAAACTATACACTTTAGTACATTTCTCTTTTAGGTTCTAAAAATGTACATTTAAAATATGGATTTTCAAAGAACAAATAGACCTACAGTATCATGATTTATAGTACACATAGTTTGGGCTACAAAGTCTAATTTTGTAGAATAGGTTTTTGGTGTTGGAGTTCTCGTAATATTACAGATGAAATGGTAAATCAATTTTTTGAACATGATAGAAAACCAAATGAATACAATAATGATAACTTCATAATTGAGGATTATTAATAGTGTAAACCTTCAGTCTTCTAACCAAATCTATGGACTTTAAACTCATAGTGGTTTAGTTCGAAAGTATTCAATATTGTCGTATTAATGATGGTTATTACAATTAAATCAACAAAATAGTTTATTTCTTTGATAGAATACATACTAGAAACATCTTGTGATCTGATTAATTTTATCAATTAATTTCAACTTAAATTATAGTACTATAATGAGTATCACTTGTAAAGCAGCAATCGCAAAAGGAGACGGAACATTTTCAATAGAAACCATAACAGTAGCAAACCCACAAGCAGACGAGGTTTTGGTACAAGTAAAAGCGGCTGGTCTATGCCACACAGATCACGATTCTCTAAACTGGGGAAAACCAATCGTAATGGGACACGAAGGTGCCGGAATCGTTACTGCTATTGGATCGAATGTCTCTTCTGTAAAAGTAGGTGATGCTGTGATTTTGAACTGGGCTACTCCTTGTGGAAAATGCTTTCAATGTGAACACGAAAACGAACATATTTGCGAAAACAATTCGCCCGTGGTGGCAGGTGGTAACGGATACACTCCCGGACACGCACACTTAGAAGGAACCAAATGGAATGGAGCTCCAATCATCCGTTCTTTTAATATTGGTACTTTATCGGAATATACGTTGGTGAAAGAATCTGCGGTAGTCAAAAACCCTATACAAGACATGAGTTATCCTGCCGCAAGTATTGTAAGCTGTGGAGTGATGACCGGATTTGGTTCGGCTGTAAATACTGCAAAAGTAGAAGCTGGTTCGTCGGCAGTGGTTTTGGGAACTGGTGGCGTTGGGCTGAATGTGATTCAGGGAATCAAAGTTTCTAAAGCTTCGAAAATTATTGCAATTGATATTAACCAACAGCGTCTGGACATGGCGGTTGCCTTTGGTGCAACACACACCATTCTAGCTGATAAAAATGATAAAGGTTTACTAAATGCAGCCAAAAAAGTAAAAGAAATGACTGATGGCCGTGGTGCTGATTATGCTTTTGAATGTACTGCAATTCCGGCCTTGGGAGCAGCACCTTTGGCTATGATTAGAAACGCAGGAACAGCAGTTCAAGTGAGCGGTATCGAAGAAGAAGTTTTGATTGATATGTCATTATTCGAATGGGACAAAAAATACATCAACCCTTTGTACGGAAAGTGCAATCCTCAAAAAGATTTTCCAAAAATCGTGGAGCACTATAGAAAAGGAGAAATCAAACTAGACGAAATGATTACCAATACGTATCCTTTAGAAAATTTACAACAAGCCTTAGACGATATGTTATCGGGAAAAAATGCCAAAGGAGTCATCGTTTTCAAATAATATTTTCCATTTATAAATCAAGAACATACTAAACATATGATACGTATTTTTTATTTTATTGCTTTTTTAATAGCATTCAATACTAGCGCACAACAAACCGATTTACTAAAGAATTGGAAATTTACCAACTACGATTTTGGAGCTGCATTTCAAGAAAATTTTAATGATACCGATTGGGAATCGGTAACCGTACCGCATGATTGGGCAGCCAAAGGGGAATTTGATTTTGCCAATGACGTCCAACTAACCATGGTGGTTCAAGACGGAGATAACAAACCCTTTTACCGTACAGGTCGTAGTGGCGCTTTGCCATACGTTGGCATCGGTTGGTATAGAACCCAATATTCTGTATCTGCTGCCGATTTAAAAGGAAAAGTACAAATTCTGTTTGATGGCGCCATGAGTAATTCCAAAGTGTATATCAACGGACAATATGTGGGCGAAAGACCTTTTGGGTATATTTCGTTTTATTTTGATATAACTAAATTTTTGAAAGAAGGAAAAAATACCATTGCGGTACGACTAGAAAATTTCAACAGTCAATCGCGTTGGTATCCTGGAGCTGGTTTGTACCGCAAAGTTTCGGTTATCAAAACAAATAAAACGCATGTAAAAACTTGGGGGACTTTTGTAACCACACCTTCTATTTCGAAAAAGAAAGCTGTTGCGAATTTAAATTTAGAGCTAGTAGGAAACGGAAAATACACGATAAAAAATGAAGTCCTTAATCCTTCTGGAAAAGTAGTTAGTTCGAAAACTTCTTCCGTACAAATCAACGACAACCAATTGGTAAACGAACAATTTGAGATTTCGAAACCTGAATTATGGAGTTTAGAAAATCCTAATTTGTATCAATTGAAAACGACGATTCTTGCCGGAAATGAAGTTGTAGATACTTATTCGACTACTTTCGGAATCAGAAAGGTTCGTTATGAAGTTGATGGTTTTTATTTGAATGACAAAAAAATACGTTTCAATGGCGTGAACATGCACCATGATTTGGGGCCAGTGGGTGCGGCTTTTCACAGAGAATTATTTGTTCGACAAATGAAAAAAATGAAAGCGATGGGTGTTAATGCGATTCGTTTTTCACACAATCCACCTGCTCCCGAAGCTTTGGATGTTTGTGATGAATTGGGACTATTAGCAATCGACGAAGCTTTTGACGAATGGCAAATTGGTAAAGTAACCAACGGCTATTCAATTCACTTTGATAAATGGTCCAAAACCGATTTGACCGATATGATTTTAAGAGATCGAAATCACCCCAGTATTATCATGTGGAGCATCGGTAACGAAATCATGGAGCAATATAAACATGATCCTAACAAAATTACGTCTTATTTAAACAAAATAGTGAAATCTCTAGATACAACACGTGCTACAACGGCAGGATTTAACTCGGCCAAAAACGCAATTGTTAGCGGAATGGCGACTACTGTAGATGTGGCTGCTTTTAATTATAAGGCCGGTATTTATGGTGGTATTCGCAAGCAATATCCAAATTTGAAATTTTTTGCTAGCGAAACGGGCGGTTCTGTTAGTGTTCGAAATAGTTATAAATTCCCCGTAGTATTTGACACTATTCATGGCAAGAGAGGCGATTCGTCTCATACCGTTGTGTATCCTGATGGGCATCCAGATAATTATGAAACGACCAATGTCCCTTGGGGATATCCTGCGTACAAAGAATTTGCTTCTCAAGAAAAAAATCCATCTGTTTATGGTGAGTTTGTTTGGACGGGATATGATTATTTAGGAGAACCTTCTCCATATCACAATGCCGAAGCACGCAGCTCGTACTTTGCACCGGTGGATTTTGTAGGATTAGAAAAAGATAAATTTTACCAATACCAAGCGCAATGGAATAAAGACGCAAAAGTGTTGCACTTTTTCCCCCATTGGACATGGCCTGACCTGATAGTAAAGTCTTTTCCTGTAGTTTGCTATACCAATTATGAGAAAGCAGAGTTGTTTGTGAACGGAAAAAGTTATGGTATTCGAACAAAAAAACCATTAAGCAAATTAGATTTCGAAACCAATAATTTAGCAAAAGAAGCTTCTGGTGGTGGTAACTGGGATTTATTCAAAGCTTATGCGATTGTTTGGGACGATGTGGTGTATGAACCTGGTGAAGCCAAAATTGTAGCTTATGACAAAAACAACAAAAAAGTAGCCGAAACAAAAAGAGTAACTGCTGGAGCACCGCATTCGATAAAAATAGAACCAGAAATTGCAACAATCCAAAATGGAGAAGTCGGAGTTTATGTGGTTTCTATGGTGGACAAAGACGGGAATTTATGTCCGCATTTTAATGATGATATGGACATAGAAGTTTCTGGTGCGGCAAGCTTTTTGGCGGCTGGAAATGGAGACCCAGTTAATATGCAAAATTTATCCAAACCAAAACGTAAATTCTTTAACGGTCAAGCGGTTATATTTGTACAGTCGAATTCGAAAGGAAAAATCACGCTTGCTACAAAAACAAAAAATATCCAAGCGACAAGTACAGAACTAGCCGTACAATAAACTATGGAATCAAAATTTAGAACTACCGAAATTTCAAACCCAGAGTTTGAAAGCAACAACCTCCGTTTTATCACCGTGAAAACGCCCAACTTGCAAGGACGTGGTGATATATGTGTTTTTGTTCCCCCGATGAAAGATTTGACAAATGTTCCTATCGTAACCTTACTACATGGCGTTTACGGAAGTGCCTGGATTTGGGCGCACAAAGCAGGAGTTCATTTGACCGCCTTAAAAATGATGCAAGAAGGCAAAATAAAACCCATAGTTTTAGCAATGCCATCAGACGGATTATGGGGCGATGGTTCTGCTTATTTGCCTCATAACAACAAGAATTTTGAATCTTGGATTGTGGAAGATGTTGTAAATGCGGTGATCGAAAATATTGATTGTACCAGTTCGACTTCTGATTTGTTTATCACAGGATTGTCAATGGGTGGTTTTGGAGCTTTGCATCTAGGGGCAAAATACGGAAACAAGTACAAAGCCATTTCGGGACATTCGTCTATCACCAACAAAAACCAAATGCCTTTGTTTGTGGAAGAAGACGAAAATCAATACAATCAAGTCCATAGTTCTGACGAAGATGTTTTGGAAACCATTCTTAAAAACAGAGCAGAACTTCCTTATTTGCGATTTGATTGTGGAAAAGACGATTTATTGATTGAGCACAATCGGCTTTTGCACCAGCAACTAGACGAAGCAGACATTAATCATACCTATGAAGAATTTGAAGGTGCTCACGAATGGCCGTATTGGCAAGAACACATACAAGATAGTTTATTGTTTTTTAGTCAATTTGTGACCAATTAACGTTACAATTTAAAATACTTTTTATTTAAACCAAATGGGACTCTTAACTTTAAGGGCTCATTTGGTTTTTGTTTTTAGTTCATCATTTGATATTATGTAAACAAAACGAATAATTGATACATAATTAACCATTTGTCCTATTCTTAGATCAGGGTAGATAATTGCCTTTTATATCAAATTCGTTACTATTGTAGTTGATGAAATGGTTATAGTTTGGTAATTAGAGTAACATCAAATTGTTTTCTATTACAAATGTACTTATGGATCTAATAATTCTTAATGCCAAATTGTTCTAGTCATATAATTGCGGGTTATTACTAAAATTCTATAATGAAAAAAAGACATTAAATAATAAGAAATGAATAAAATAAATAACTCACTTATGAGGTTTCAATCTTTAAGATTCCCACAATCGCTACTATTAGTACTAGTGCTTCTAACTAGTTTATGTGTTCAAGCAAAAATAAAAGTTCTTATAATTGATGGACAAAACAACCATGATGTTTGGCCAAAGTCTACAATTATGATGAAACAGTATTTGGAAGAAACAGGATTATTTGTTGTGGATATTCAACGTACACAATACCTATGGAAATCTGAAAGAGAAAAGTCATACTTGCCCATGGCAGGCACTTTCAATTCGGTTGCTCTTAAAGAACCAAAGGAAGATCCCTCTTTTGCACCCAGTTTTAAAAAATACGATGTAGTTATTTCAAATTTTGGGTGGAATGCAGCAAATTGGAGTGAAAGTACTCAAAAAGATTTTGAAAAATTTATTAAAAAAGGAGGTGGATTTGTAACCGTACACGCCGCTGATAATTGTTTCCCGAAATGGAAAGCTTATAATGAAATGATTGGACTTGGTGGATGGGGAGATCGAAATGAAAAAGATGGTCCCTATGTTTATTATGACAAAGAAAATAAGTTGGTCAGAGATACTACCGCAGGAAATTGTGGTGCGCATGGCAAACAACATGTTTTTCCTGTGACTCTTCGTGTACCTAATCATCCTATAACTCAAGGAATGCCCACCAGTTGGCTAACAGCCAAAGACGAATGTTATGCAAAACTGAGAGGTCCTGGAACCAATATGACTATTCTTGCAACGGGTAAAGACCAATCAGATAAAGCACCTACGGATCGTAATGAACCTATATTGATGGTGTTGAAATATGGTAAAGGACGTGTTTTTCATACCACTCTTGGACATGATGATTATTCATTTGAAGGTGTTGGATTTATAACTTCATTTTTAAGAGGAGTAGAGTGGGCAGCTACAGCTAAAGTTACGATTCCTATTCCTACCGATTTTCCATCTGCAGAAAATGCTACCAGTAGAAAATTTACCGCTATTACTAAATAACGAAACCCTTATTTAAGTGAAAACTTCCATAATTATTCTTTTTCTTTCCATTGTTCTATTTTAGATATAAACTTCTTTTGTTTTTATCTATCTAATTATGAGGTGTTTGTTGTGATTTTTTCACCTATTGACAACAAAATAACACATTATTTTATTTTTATTATTTAAGTCTAATTTTAGTCTATAAAAGTAATAGTTCTGTAGGATTGAAGGCAGGTGGTATGTTCTCAGTACTCGTGTATAGGATTTGTTTGGAAAAATAAAGTGTCAATGATTTTTTTTTTGATAAAAATTAAGATAATTGATTGTTAGTGAATTGTTTAAGTGAGTTTTATCAAGTTTTGTATCTAGACAAAAGTTGCGATAACACATATGTTTCAGTACTAAAAACATATGTAATCATAAAACTGCTGTTAAAGAAGCACCTTTACCAATTGATTCTAAAAAATGATTAGTAGAAGTACCAATATGACCCATTTAAGAAAAATTTTAATTGTAAGCGTTTTGAGTTTGAGTTGCGGAATTGCATTCGCACAAAAAACAAAAAGACCCAATGTTATTTTGATTCTCACCGACGATCAAGGCATTGGCGATTTGGGCTGCCATGGAAATCCTTGGTTGAAAACGCCCAATATTGATGCCTTTTATAACGAATCTGTTCGAATGACCGATTTTCATGTGACGCCTTTGTGTACCCCTACGCGAGGAGCAATCATGACCGGAAGATACCCGATAAACAATGGTACTTGGGCCACCTTCAAAGGTAGAGATGGCTTATCTGGTGATGCACAAACTATGGCCGATGTTTTTCAGCAAAACGGCTACCATACTGCTATGTTTGGTAAATGGCATTTGGGGGATAATTATCCAACTCGTCCAACAGATAGCGGTTTTGAAGTTGCAATAAATCATTTGGCTGGTGGCGTGGGTGAACTTTCTGATTATTGGGGAAACAGTTATTTTAATGATGTGTATTATGTCAACAACCAACCCAAACAATTCAACGGATATTGCACGGATGTGTGGTTTGAAGAAACGATGAAATACATTGATAAAAATGAAGATAAGCCTTTCTTTATCTACCTTCCTACCAATGCGCCTCACGACCCATTGATTGTAGCCGAAAAATATGCAGCTCCCTACAAACACCTAGAAGGCAAAGAAATTATAAGTGCCAATTTGTACGGAATGATTGCCAATTTGGACGAGAATTTCGGGAAATTGAATCAGTTTTTGATAGATAAAAAACTCGCAGACAATACCATCGTGATTTACATGACCGACAACGGAACCCGTTTTGGGTACAGTTCCGACGGAAAATTGGGTTATAATAAAGGATACAGAGGCATAAAAGGAGATAAACTAGAGGGAGGACATCGGGTTCCGTTTTTTATACGTTGGCCAAACGGGAAAATTGAAGGCGGTAAAGACATCAATAGCCTTGCGGCGCATGTAGATTTGATTCCTACTTTGGCTAGTTTGTGTCAATTGACTGTTCCTAAAAAAATGCCTTTGGATGGAGTGGATTTTTCACCGCTTTTGTTGGGATCCAAAAAGACAATGGAACGTAAAACCGCTTTTATTCACCACAGACAAGATTGGCGTCCGCCGATGGATGTGGATCAAACTTGTATTATAAAAGACAATTGGAGGTTGCTCAATGGAACTGATTTGTATGATATCGAAAAAGACCCGAAACAATTGACCAATCTTGCGGCAAAATATCCAGCAATTGTAACCACTCTTTTGGCGCAAAATATAGCTTTCTTAGTTGAGTCCAAAAAAAATCCGGAGTACAATGAATTGCCTGTTAGTACGGTGGGGAATCCTGCTCAGGAAGAAATAAAATTAACCATTCAGCATGCCATTGGGGAAGATTCGGGTATTTGGAAACCAGAACAAATTGCAGAGGGACTAAAAAACAAGAACAATACTCATGCTATTTTTGTCGAAAAAGAAGGAGATTATCTGATTTCGTGCCGACGCTGGCCAAAAGAATGTCCCGGAACTATTTTGGGAATTCCAGCAGTCAATCCTAAAAATTTATTCGAGTATAAAACTATAGCTCCTCAAAAAGTCCGAATAAGCATTGCCAACCAAATGTTCGAAAAAAATATTGGTAAAGAAGATGTTGAAGTGCTGTTCAAGGTGCATTTAGAAAAAGGAAAAACATTTTTGACGAATGATTTTATTGATAAAAAAGAAACCTACGGCGTGTACTATTCCTACATATTGCTGGTCAAATAATTTTTTTTCGAAAAGCAGTTTCTTATTCGAATAAAACAAAAAACAATACAAGTTCAAACTAAAACAAATTAAACTACATACAGAATATTAAAACCATGAAAAAACGATTTACCTTATCCTTACACTTAATTGCAGCGTTTCTACTAGTCTGTACGGCAGTCCAATCGCAACAAAGAGAGCAAGACTTTAATTTTGATTGGAAATTTCAGTTGCAAGAAAACAATCAGATTAGTAAAGCGATTCCGTTACAAGATGCCGCTTGGCGTGATGTTCGACTTCCACATGATTACAGCGTCGAAGCTTCTTTCGATAAAAAACTAGAAGGTTGTACGGGTTATTTACCAGGTGGAATTGCTTGGTATCAAAAACATTTTGACACACCGGCTAATAGCAAAAACGGAAATGTGTACATCCTTTTTGATGGAGTGTACAACAATGCGACTTTTTGGATCAACGGAACCTATTTGGGCGAAAATCCATATGGTTATTCTCCGGTTTATTTCGATCTAAGTAAGTATTTAAAAAAGGACGGAACCAAGAATGTGATCTCGGTACACGTAGACCATTCGCGCTACGCAGACAGTCGCTGGTACACGGGAAGCGGTATTTATAGAAATGTAAAATTGATTACAACGGATAAATTGCATATTCCGATTTGGGGAACGTTTGTAACAACTCCAGACGTAACTGCAGAAAACGCCAAAGTAGCTATTGAAACAAAGGTGAAGAACGACTACAAGCAAAGCCAAAACTTGACCTTGTCTACCAAAATTTATGAAGCCAATGGAACATTAGTGAAAACAGAAACAAAAGAGGTGAAAGTTGGATCTGGAAAAGAAATAACGGTTTCTCAAAATGTAGCCATCACTAATCCGAAATTATGGTCTACAGAGACGCCAAACAGATACAAAGCAGTAACGAGCATCCTTGTAAAAGGAAAAGTAATTGACGAATATACTACACCATTTGGAATACGATCTATCGTTTTTGACAAAGACAACGGTTTTTTCTTAAACGGAAAAGCAACCGATGTAAAAGGAGTTTGTTTGCATCATGATGCTGGTTTGGTTGGTGCTGCGGTGCCAAAAGGAGTTTGGAGACGTCGATTTTTAGGTTTGAAAGAAGCTGGAGTAAACGCAATCAGAACTTCTCACAATCCATTTTCGGAAGAATTTTTGGATTTGTGTGACGAAATGGGATTCTTGGTTCAGAACGAGATTTTTGACGAAATGGACAATCCAAAAGACAAACAGCACAATATGGAAGAAAAAAGTGTGCAGTACATGACTCGTGGCTATACCGAACATTTTCAAAAATGGGGAGAAAGCGATTTGAAGCGCACTATTTTGAGAGATAGAAATCATCCTTCTATTTTTGAGTGGAGTATTGGTAACGAGATCGAATGGACCTATCCAGGATATAAAGAGGTGAGTGGATTATGGGATCCAGGAGCAGGAAATTATTGGAACCAGATTCCGAAATTAACCAAAGAAGAGATGAAAGCACGTTATGATGCTTTGCCAAATAGAAAATACAAATTGGCAGAAACTGCGCAAAGATTGTCCAAATGGGTCAAAGATTTGGATACAACTCGTCCTGTAACCGCCAATTTAATCATTCCGGTTGCTAGTTTGGCTTCGGGTTATGGTGATGCTTTAGACGTCGTAGGTTTTAGTTACCAAACCAATCAATACGATTGGACCAAAAAGAATTACCCAAACAAAATGATGACAGGTTCTGAAAATTCGGGTACTTGGCAAGATTGGAATTCGATTATCGAAAACCCAATGGTGTTTAGTATGTACATGTGGACAGGAATTGACTACATGGGGGAATCGACAGACAAATGGCCACAAAAAGGTTGGGATGGAGACATCTTGGATTTCGCTGGATTTAAAAAGCAAGGTTTTAATTATTTCAAAAGTATTTGGGTAAATAAACCAAGTGTAGCGATTGGAACAATGCCATTGAAAGGTTCTGCTTTCAAAATGGATGAATTGAGTAAAAAAGCGATTTCAGATTCGAAAAAAGCATTGAATTGGGACAATAGCAAAGCAAATATGCATTGGAATTATACTCCAGGAGAACTTGTTTTGGTCGAAGTGCCAACAAATTTACATGTGGCTGAATTGTTTCTAAATGGAAAATCTCTTGGGAGTAGAAGTCTAAGTGATAATCCAGATCGAATTCTGCGTTGGGTTGTTCCTTTCGAAAAAGGTACATTGACTGTAAAAGGTGGTTTTGATGGTGCAGAAGTAGTTGCAAATCTTGAAACAAGTGCTGCTCCGTATAGCATTCGTTTGACAACAGATGCTACTTCTTTATCAGCAGATGGGTATGATGTGGCGCACATTATTGCACAGTTGGTTGACGAAAAAGGAGTAGAAGTGAAAACTGAAAACGCTGATCTTACTTTTGAGGTAGACGGTAATGCCAAAGTTTTGGGAGTAGATAATGGTTCGAATAGCAACATTCAAGACTACCAATCGAATAAATTAACAACAGACAAAGGACGTGCTTTGTTATTGATTCAGTCCTTGAAAAAAGGAGGTATTGTTCGAATAAAAGCCAGTTCGAAAACATTGAAAAGCAATAGTATTACAGTTGAAATAAAATAAATTTAGTTTGTCTAATACCAAATTTAAAAATAGCAATATGAACTTAAAAAAACACAAGTTAACTACCGTATTGGCCCTTTCGTTAGGTCTTTTTGCTACTGTAGTTACTGCACAAACCAAACCAAATATTGTCTTGATCGTATCTGATGATGCAGGTTATTCTGATTTTGGTTTTCAAGGGAGCAAAATAATGAAAACGCCTTATTTGGATGAATTGGCCAAACAAGGAGTCAAATTTGAACAAGCGTACGTAACGGCAGCAGTTTGTGGCCCATCACGTGCAGGATTGTTGACAGGTAAATACCAAGAACGTTTTGGCTTTGAAGAAAATAACGTTCCCGGATATATGGTGAAATCTTGTTTGTCTGATGATGATATGGGTTTGCCATTAGACCAAAAAACAATGGGAAACTACATGAAAGAATTGGGGTACAAAACCGCTGTTTTTGGAAAATGGCATATGGGAAGCAAAGATGAATTTCATCCTATGAACCGTGGTTTTGATACTTTTGTTGGTTTTAGAGGGGGTGCTCGTAGTTATTACAAATACGATCCAGATGATAGTGAAGTAAAAACAGAAAATCGATTGGAACGTGGTTTTGGAAATTTTCAAGAATCGGATGAGTACATGACCGATGTTTTGGCTGATGCTTCTATTAATTTTATTAAAGAAAACAAGAACAATCCTTTCTTTGTGTATTTGGCTTTTAATGCCGTTCACGCACCCTTGCAATCCGATAAAAAAGATTTGGTTAATTTTCCTAATTTAACTGGAAAACGCAAAGAATTGGCTGCAATGACACTTTCGTTAGATCGTGCTTGTGGTCGTGTATTTGAAACACTTAAGAAATTAGGCTTGGATAAAAACACGATTGTTATTTTTACCAATGACAACGGTGGACCAACAGATTCGACTACGGCAGACAACTTGCCTTTGAGCGGTATGAAAGCCACTTTGCTAGAAGGCGGAATTCGAGTTCCTTTTATCATGCGTTGGCCTGGAGTTTTGCCTGCAAACACCGTGTACAAAAAACCAATTTGTACCTTTGATTTATTGCCTACTTTCTACAAAATGGGTGGCGGAAATATAGCTGCTTTAAAAGATATTGATGGAGTCGATTTACTACCTCATATTTTAGGTAAAAAGACCAATTTACCCCATCAAGAATTGTATTGGAAAGGCGAAGTCGGTTCAGCGATGCGTGACGGAAATTGGAAGTTATTGCGTTTTCCTGATCGTCCAGCAGAGTTGTTTGATGTAGATAAAGATGCAGGAGAATTAAACAACCTAGCCGATCAAAATCCAGAACGAGTTAAAGCGATGTACAAAAAAATATTTGCTTGGGAACAAACCTTAGAGCGTCCGCTCTGGATGTTGAGACGTAAGTACGAAGGTGACGCCATCAAAAGAATGGATGTTTATTGGAATAGAAAGTAACTAGTAATAGGCTGATGAGGTTTTTCCATCAGCCTTTTTTTTTGTAATACTTTCATCTATTTTTAATTGAAATTAATAGAAATAGTGTTTTTTGTAAAGAAGTAGTAGCATTTAGTTTCGGGTAATGGGCCGAATAGGAAATTTAATTAAAACTGTAAAATTTTATGTAATAAAAGTGTGTTTTTTCAATAGGAATCTTGTAAATTAGTAGATGATTTTATTTCACTTTTTTTTATACTTATGAAGTGTTTTATTATCGTATTCTTATTTAAATAGTGTTTGTATTGTCAACTAAATCAAAAATTATGCAGTTACGTAAACTTATCACATTGTGTTTTTGTGCTTCTTTAGGATCTATTAGTGCACAAGTAAAAATGACAGAAGAAGCATGGGAACTCCCCACATATAAGGTAGCGCCCGGGGAAAAAGCCCCGATTTTCTTTGCAAATGAAAGCTTTCAGGGTGCTCGCAGGGTTATTTATCCTTATGCTCTAAATGATGTTATTTCACATACTAAAGAGCTTCATAAATGGAAGCTTTTGAAGCTTGAAAATGAGTTTATTGAAATGGGTATTACACCAGAAATAGGAGGCAAAATCTATTATGCTACCGATAAAACTAATAATTACAATTTTATATATAAAAATAACGAAGTCAAACCCGCAAATATTGGAATGACGGGTGCTTGGGTATCAGGTGGAATAGAATGGTGTGTATTGCATCATCATCGTGCTTCAACAATGCTCCCTATGGATTATTCTATGGCAGAAAATGAAGATGGTAGCAAAACCATTTTTATTGGAGAAACAGAACCGAGGCACCGAATGAGATGGACGGCTGCTGTAACTCTGAAACCTGGAAAGTCCTATTTTGAAGCGGAACTAACAATATACAATCCGACGCCTTATACCAATAGTTTTTTAAACTGGGCAAATGTAGCTACTAGCACCAATGAAAATTATCAGACTATTTTTCCGACAAGTGTACAATTGGCTACCTTTCACGCCAAAAATCAATTTACACGATGGCCAATTTCTACAGAAATCTTTAGAGACCAAGATTTTACCAAAGGAGTAGATGTGAGCTGGTGGAAAAACGTAAAAGAAAACGCTTCCTTTTTTTCTTGGGATTTAAAGGAAGATTTTATGGGGGGGTACGACCATGGAAAACAGAGTGGAACCATACATGTGGGCGATCATAATATTATTAAAGGAGCCAAACTTTGGGAATGGGGTTCTGGTACTGTGGGGCAAGCTACAGAAGCTAGACTTACAGAAACCAGTGGCCCTTATGTAGAAATTATGGTAGGTGCTTTTTCTGATAATCAACCAGATTATACTTGGATAAGACCATATGAAACTAAAACTTGGAAACAATATTGGTATCCCGTGAGAGATATTGAGGGTTTTAAAAATGCAAATATAGATGCTGCAGTAAACCTAGAGCAAAGAGGCGAAAATAAATTTTTATTAGGGTATTATTCTACCCAAAAACTAGATAAAGCGCGAATTATTTTAAAAAACGGGAATAAAATTATCCTTCAAAAAGACGTGCAAATTTCGCCAGCAAAATCATTCAAGGAATTTATCACCATTAAAGACTTAAATAAGTTTACAGATCTTTCAACTGAATTGATTGATTTAGCAACTAATCAAACCATTATTAGCTATCAACCAAAAGAGTTAAAACCTATCGAAAAACTTCCAACACCAGTGGATAGACCCACTTCTCCAGAAGATATGACCTCGGTAGAAGAACTTTTTTTGGCAGGAAACCGCATGGAGCAATTTTATAAATCGCCGAGCGAATATTATAATGAAGTTCTAAAACGGGATCCATCTGATACTAGAACACATACCGCAATTGGTCATCAGTTGTTGAAAGATGGCGATTACAATGCTGCAAGAAAACATTTTTCGATAGCAATTAAACGTTTAACAAATGATTATACCAGGCCTTCCACAGGCGAAGCGCTTTATCTACAAGGTGTAACTTTAAAAGGATTGGGACTTTATGAAGAAGCCATTGATACCCTTTATCGTGCAACTTGGGACTACGGCTATCATTCTGCGGGTTATTTTGAGTTGGCGCAAATATCTTGTTTAAAAGGCGATTTCAAAAAAGCCTTGTACGAAATAGGGGAGTCGCTTTCAACAAATACGAAGAACAACCAAGCATTTGCCCTAAAAGCATCCATTCAAAGGAAGTTGAAAGACTACAAAGGAGCACAGGCAACTGTAGATTTGATTTTAAAATCAGACCCACTTAATTTTAGACTAGCAAATGAATCCTATCTAATTGCAAAAGAATCAGGTCAATCTGATGCCGCAACAAAGGAATTAAAATTACTTACAACAAAGTTGAGAGACTTTAATGAAAATTATCTAGAGTTAGCCATTGGTTATCTTAATGAGGGTATGTTGGTGGAAGCGCAAGATGTTTTAGTTCGATTTAAGGGCAAAAATCCAATTGTAAACTATTATTTAGGGTTTATAGAAGATTCGCTTGGCGAAAAAGCGAAAGCTAAAAAATATTTTAGCCTCGCACAATCTTTATCAGAATCTGGTATATTTCCATTTCGACTTGAAACGATAAAAATAATAAACAAAGCTTTGGAGTACAATCCCTCTGATGGTAAAGCCTACTATTACTTAGGAAATATTTTATATAATAAACAGCCGGATTTGGCTATTGCCAATTGGGAAAAAGCCATCAAATATGAGCCTAAATTGGCAATGGCATACCGTAATTTAGGCTGGGGTTATTATCGCCATTTAAATAACTTAGACAAGGCTATTATTTATTATGAAAAAGCCATAGCACTGGATAAAACTGATGCAATTGTTTATGCAGAACTCGATAAATTATATGAATTAAACAATTCAGCTATTGACAAAAGGTTAAAAATATTTGATGGTAATAGTGCCGTTGTTAGACAACGTGATGATGCATTTATAAGCCAAATTACAGTACTTACTTTAGCAGGCAAACCCGAACTTTCGGTAGAATATTTAAAGGGAAAAGAATTTAGTTTTAGAGAGGGTAACTCAATGGTTAGAGAAGTGATTATTGATGCACAACTTACTTTAGGAATGCAATTTTTCGATAAAAAGGAATACAAAAAAGCATTAGAACATTTTTTATTGGCACAAGTTCCTGAAGAAGAAGCAGGTAGCGCTAGGTCAGGCAATAGAAATTTGCAAATTAATTACGAAATTGGATTAGCGTATGAGGCATTGCAGGATAAAACTAATACTGAAAAATATTTTAAATTAGCCACATTATTAGATAAACCCGATGTTAGGAAAAAAAGTGCCTTAAGAGGGTTTATGAACTATTATCAAGGACTCAGCTTTCTAAAACTGGGTGATAAAAAGAAAGCAACTGAAATATTCAATAGTTTGGTTGAAACTGGAAATAAACAACTAGATCCAAACGCGGTAGATGATTCCAACTACTTTCAGATTTTTGGAGAACGCGAAAAAGAGAACGTAAAAAAATCTATTTCTTACACCATTAGAGGACTAGGTTATCGAGGACTAGGCAAATCTACTCTAGCGAAAGAGGATTTACAAAAAGCGGTTGAATTATTGGCTAGTAATTTATGGGCAAAAATAGAACTTGAAAAGCTGTAGTATTTAATAATTAAAATCATTCGAATGTCTATTGTAGAGTTTAAGATATAAGAACAAAAGTGACGCCATCAAAAGAATGGATGTTTATTGGAATAGAAAATAATTAATAGTAGGCTGATGGGTTTTTTCCATCAGCCTATTTTTAGGTATAATGATTAGATGAGTATTGTTTGGGTATTTGGAAACGTTTTTAGATAATCAGAAACTTTGCAGAGACGCTTTCAGCGAGACAAACTTTGCGGAGTCGTAGTTGATTGATGGTATGTAATGGAAGTTTATATCTCAGAAATATATTAGTAGATAATTGTTGTTTAGAAGCTAATTTACTCAAAAATAATGGGCCAAAGATTTTATTATCATTCAATAATGTGCTTACTTTGTAATAACATTAAATTGAGAGCTATGGAAACTGCAATAATCAAAATTGGAAATTCAAAAGGTTTACGTTTAAGTAAGACCATTTTAGAAAAATACAATATTAAAGACAAAGTAGAAATCATCCTTGAGATGGGACGTATTATCATAAAGCCAATCGAAACACCACGACAGAACTGGGAAGCTGCATTTGAAAAAATGAGCAGAGAAGGTGATGATAAAATGTTAATAGACGATGTTTTTAATGATGAAAACTTCGAAGAATGGAATTAAAACAATATTCAATCGTTTTAATGAATCTGGATCCCACAGTGGGAAGTGAAATACAAAAAACTAGACCCTGTGTAATCGTTTCTCCAGATGAAATGAACAAATACTTAAATACTATTGTAATTGCTCCAATGACTTCAAGTTTGAAAGAGTATCCCACGAGAATCCCTGTTACGCACAACCAACAAAAAGGAATGATTGCAATAGACCAAATTAGAACAGTTGATAAAGTAAGGATTATAAAGTTAGTAGGAAAGTTGAATAAAACTGAAATAAAAAAAACGAAAGAAATTATTAAAGAAACTTTTGTGGATTGATTTAATGTACGACCAAAGTTCATAATGTATCTTTTAATTTATAAATACAAAAAAGGCTAATAAAATCAAATTTTATCAGCCTTTTTAAGTATTTAAAAGTGAAAATTAATTCACTACTTCAAACCCAATTTTATTCAAATCATCAGAGTTGCGACCGATAAAAAGGGTAAACTTTCCGGGTTCGATGGTTTTTTTATAATCGATTCCTATGAATTCTAGTTTATCGGGAGTGATGTTGAAAGTAGCCGTTTTGGTTTGGCCAGGCTCTAAGTTCAAAATCGTGAAATCCTTTAGTTCTTTTAAAGGTCTGGTTACAGAACAAACTTCATCATGTAGGTACAGCTGCACAATCTCGCGACCTGCAATTTTGCCAGTGTTAGTCACTTTGATAGTCGCTTCCAGGCTGCCGTTTTTAGTCATTGTTGCACTGCTCAATTCAATATCCGAATAGTGGTAGGTGGTATAGCTGAGTCCGAAACCAAATAGGTACAGCGGTTTGTTTTGCACATCACGGTGTGTAGTAGAGTAGCGGTTATTTTTTGGTCCTGATTCGAAGGAGTGGCTTGTTTTTCGATAATTATAAAAAATAGGCACTTGTCCTTCGTGAAACGGAAAAGTCACAGGCAATTTACCCGAAGGATTAAATTTTCCCGATAAAATTTCGGCAACAGCTTCACCGCCCATCGTTCCTGGCATCCACGCTTGTAATACAGCATCCGAATTTTGCGCAATTTGCGTCAGTACATACGGACGTCCCGATACGATTACCGATACAATTGGTTTGTTGGTTTTGGCAATTTCTGCAATTAGTTTTTCTTGTGCACTAGGCAAATGCAACGAAGCGGTTCCACCACCTTCGCCACTCATCCAGAATTCTTCGCCTAAGACCATAATTACCATATCGGCTTTTTTAGCCGTTTCTATGGCTTCGGGAATAAATTTTTCTCCCGCTACCTTGAAACTATCAATCTCACACCCTTGGGCGTATGTAAATTCGATTTTATCCCCAAATTCGGCTTTCAAACCATCGTAAATAGAAGTTACATCATCTGCATTCCCTTTGCATTCCCACCAACCTAGTAGGTCTCTTTTCGCTTTCGCTAAAGGGCCGATGATTGCTATTTTTTTGATAGCATTTGAAATTGGCAATACATTTTCGTTTTTCAACAAAACCATACTTTTTAAAGCAATATCTTTGGTTTCCGCTTTGTTTTGTGCCGATAATAGTTCGTTTTTCTCTCTTTCTGCATCAAAATAGGCATAAGGATTATCAAATAATCCTGCTTTTTTCTTGAGCATCAAAACCTGACGTACTGCATTATCTACTTGATTTATAGTGATTTTGCCTTCCTTGACCAGTTTCGGAATCAAAGCGACATATTTATACGAACTCATGTCCATATCAATACCACTATTAAATGCCATAATTGTTGCTATCGAATCATTTTCAGCGATTCCTGTGCTTACTAAATTCTTTATGGTCGCCCAATCGGTCATGACCAAACCTTTGTAACCCATTTCGCCACGCAAAACATCTTGCATCAAGAACGTATTGGCAGTTAAAGGAACACCATCATAGGCACTATAGGCACACATCAAACTCGCCACACCTGCATCAATCGCCGCTTGAAAAGAAGGTAAATAGGTCTCCCGTAATTCTCTTTCCGAAAAATCTTGAATATTATAATCACGTCCTGCCAACGAAGCACCATAACCGGCAAAATGCTTCACGCAACCCAGTACATTTTGAAACGAATGCTGACCTGATTCTTGAAAACCTTTTACTCTTGCAAAGGAGGCTTTGCTACTCAAATAAGGGTCTTCACCCGCAGTTTCGAGTATGCGTCCCCAGCGTGGATCTCTGGCTACATCTACCATTGGTGCATAGGTGAGGTGAATTCCAGCTGCCGAAGCTTCACGTGCCGCAACCGCTGCCGATTTCCGGATGGCTTCCATGTCCCAACTTGCGGCTTCGGCCAATGGAATAGGAGCGATGGTTTTGTAACCGTGAATCACATCTTCTTGAAACAGAATCGGAATTCCACTTTTGGATTCTTCGACTGCTATTTTTTGTAAACGTAAGTTTTGTGCGGTTCCGTTTGATTTTAAAATGCTTCCAATTTTTCCTTCTCGAATTTGTTTAAGATGCTGTTCGGAGGGAGCGTCAGGCATCGGAATCAAATTAAGTTGTCCTGCTTTTTCTTCAATGGTTAGCTTTTTAAGGATAGCTTCAATTTGTGGGTCTAAGAAAGTTATGGATGACGTAGGAGTATCTGTTTTAGTTGATTTACAACCAACAATCAAAAGGGTTAGTGCAATTAATCCGTAGGTTTTTAGTTGTTTTCTTAGTTGCATTTTCTTGGTTTTAATTTATCTGCAAGTTATCTCATATTGCTAATTTTTCGAACCTAATTAGGAATTGAAAGATAGTTTATTAAATACAATTTTTGTCCGCCTCAGCGGCTAAATATGATACTGCGCAGCGCGTGGATTGTTATTCATTATTTAGCTATAACACAGAGATACTCAAAGGAAACTCAGAGCGGTAAAAGTTCGAGCGATCGGTTTATTACGCAGAGATACTCAAAGGAAACACTGAGCTGCGCAAAGTATTTTAGCAGATGGTCATTGCGAGGAACGAAGCAATCACGCAAAGTATTACTACAATCTTGTCCTTCTGAAAGAATCTCAAGGAACGGTTTAAATAATTTCTTATTTCCAATTGAAGACTTGCTACTGTTGTGCGTGCAAAGTCAGGAGACATTTGCACAGCGGTTCTAAGAGCGTTTTGTTATTGCGAGTACTACTTCGAAGAGCAGGATTTACCAGATGAGCACAGCCCCAGCAATGATTTATACACGGTGTTACCAGTAGTTTTTTATTCCTATCCATATTAATCGGCTCCTAAATCATTTCGGAAGTTACTTTAATAACTTTTCCAAATTCATTAAACAGAATAACTAATTCATAATGGTCTAGAGCTCCAATATTTTCTGGGTCAGGTATAAGATAACATATTGTATTTGGACTTGTTTTATATCCACATTCGCCGTCATTTTTTCCTAAAATTTTAAGTACTTCTATTTTGTTTTTTCCAATTAGTACGTTTTCTTTTAAGTCATTAGTCATTCTGTATCGTGAGTCAATATTTTCAATCCAGTCTTTTGAATTAAATTCTTTCGACCTCAAAATTGGATTTATTATTCCGTAACAGATTCCGATAAATAATGTTGTCCAAATAATTGGCATTAATAGTGTTGCCAAAAATGAATAAAATTTTAATTTTTTTATTCCAGATTTTCTTTTCAAAAATTTCTTATACAAAAAGTAAGAAGGTATCAAGAAAAGAATCTCAAATACAATAAAAATAAAAATCAGTTCAATCATTTCTCAATTTTTGTCAAATTACTGGCAACTAGTATATAGGTCTGACAAAATCAGACTTTTCTACCCAAATTAGGTTGTATATGCCTGACAAAGATCAGACACTATTTATTCTCAAATATATAAAATTTAACTTATAAAATATTAAAATGATTTTGTATTTATGCGTCAATTTTGTAAATCATAATTATGAAAATAATAACGCTATAATTAGCTCCGATCGCAGCAAGTATCCTTTTTTGTACGTCTAAGCGTTATTTCACAGCTATACACAAAGGAAGCCCGGAGCTTCGCAAAGTATTTGAACGAACTGCATGATGGCAACGAATAGCTTGTCCCGTTTTTCGGGAAAGTAATCGCGCAAAGTATTTCTACAGTCTTGTCCTTCTGAAAGAATCTCAAGGAGCGGTTTGGGCAATTTCTTATTTCCAGTTGATGACTTGCTACTGTTGTGTGTGCAAAGTCAGGAGACATTTGCACAGCGTTTCTAAGAGCGTTTTTGTTGTGGCTAGAACTCTTCGCAGATCGGGGTACACTTCGAAGAGCTGGGGGAAATTTGCACTGCAGTTCTCATAAAGTTTTGTTGTTGCTAGAGCACTTCGCAGAGCTGGCCCGTCTACTCGATTAGCAGACGTTTATATTTTGTTCATTAAGTAGTTCACAAACGCAGAACAAGTAATTAACATAAATCGTGCTTCCTCCATACCAACATTCACATTATTTTCAAGTAAGCTATGTCGAATTCCGCCTTCGTCTGAAGTATACCCATACAAAGCACTAAATGCAGACTTAAGGCTATTAGGAATTTGATGTTTTTTTTCAATTTCCTTTAATGCCTGTCCCAATGTTGTCTTGTCATCTTTAATTATAATTTTCGCTAAGGATTCAACTGCGGAAATAGATTCCTTGATTGAGTTTCTATAGTCTGGATTTTTTCTGTCCGATAATAGTTCAAGTGCGGTTTGAATATGTGTTTTAACAGATTTAAATTTGTCAGCGTTTCTAATTGCATTTTGAATTTCAACAACTTCCTCTTTTGAATTAATTTCAACAAGTTGTCCATCTACAAATCTAAATGCGGAAAGCTCTCTTTTAAGAAAGTTATTGCAAATTTCAGCAAATGAGTCATGATACGAAGATGAAAATTCAATAAAATCAAATACTTCCCCCCAAGTTGCTTTATAGAACCACGCTCTAACAAATTCGAAAGGGCTGTTTCCGTAGATGCAACCATAGCTAATTGATAAATTGTCTATTGGCATTTTGAAAAAATCAATCCATAAGTCTCTGAAATATTCTGCTAGTTTTGAATACGCTTCTCTTTGACCATAATTATTATAGCCTCTTTCGTTGCTCCTAAATTCGAGAATAGTTTCTATAACAACTGTCCAAAGAGAGTTTCTAAGTTCAGGACTCATTCCTGTTTTTTCTAACTCTGTCTTAATTGGACTTAATCCAAGTTTTTGCGTAAATCTCATATATTTGTCGTGTTCTTAAATGGCTGATAACGGTCTTGTATATAAAAGTAGCGCTGTAAAAAGGCGGTAATTTTCGGATGAAACACAAGCCGAATTTTTAAATTTTACTAATTATTTTATTTTTGGGAATTTGTCAAATTTAAAAATTTGGCGACTTCCTAAAAATGCCCGAACCATTGTGTTAGCAACGACTCGCGCTATTTTTTTATATACGTTGTTACCCACAGTTATTATTCCATAAAGTTATTATATTTTTCAATATAGTTAATCAAAATTTGAATGTTTTCTGTGTGTAAATTAACTTTATGATTATGTTTTGCTAATTGATCTAAGGAGTTCATGAAAATCGCCATAAATTCGATATGTTCACTTTCATAAGTTTCTTTGAATTTCTCTCTTAGCCTTATTCGTTCATTATTATAAAATTTATCCTTTTCAACCAATTTATTATGTCCAATAAGAAAATTAGCTAATTCGTTTTTCGCTTGATGTAGCTCTACTTTTTCTTCTGCTACTGCTTTGTGGACTTTAGGAATAAATTGTTTGTTCAATTCCTTTATTCGTGAAACATATTTGTCCGTTGGAATTATTTTGTTGTATTCAATAATCTTCCCAATAAAATCTAATGCTCCTATAATTTTTTCGGTTTTGAAGCTAACAAGTTCGAAACCTTTAATATCTAATCGATAACGATTTGTGTCTTTGTCCTCAATGTCAAATTGGTTTTCGTCAATTAAATCAAATTCGCTATCTGCATAAATGGTCTGAAGTCCATTTACCATTTTTTCACATTCAGATATTATATATTTTTCTACAAATTCATCTTCATTGGTCAAAGATAAATTTGCGGCATTTTGGGTAAATGCGATTGCATAATTCCAATATTCGTTTTCAATTATTGTTTTATAATACTTTAATCTACCTCTTTCATCAACTACAGGAATTCTTGAGGTAAAACTTCTCGTGTATCTTATTACCTCTGAAAAATTTGAGTAGCGATAATCAATCCATTCTGAAAGTGGTGTTATTTGTATATTTTTAAATGTAAATAGCAAAAAGAAATAGCTTACACTTCCATACCCAAAATTTGTTTTAATTTCCTGCTTTAAGTTATCGGTTATTTTATATTCTGGACTTGACCAACCACTTATTCTGTGTGAATAAGACAATACATTAGGTATTGCTTTTGCTTTGTCATAAGCAAATTCAATATCAAATACTTTAAACCACAACTCAATTCTTTCTTTAATTTCACTTTTCAAATCTCTAAAAGCTGAATCTAAATCAAACTCCTTTTTCTCATTTAATGTAAGTTTTTTATTGGTGTAAATTAAATCTCTTCTATCAAAAAAGGTTTTAATTCCGCCTTCTAAATTGACGTGTACACTTTGATACGCTTTATCTAAATCTTTGCAATATTTAAAGGTTTTATTAGGCAGTTTGGGCTGTAATTCTGTTCTTATAAATGACACAATTTGGTCGATATTATCATTTCCATTTGTTCCGCATAATTCTGAAAGTTTTTTGTTTTCGTTTTCGAAATGTTTAACTATATCAATTGTATCAGTGCCAATTGTTCCATTGTTGTCAATTAACAATAGTAGAAAATCTTCGTTAATTTCAGGTTTTGACATAGGTTGGTTTTATTTTTGGGTAACTAGTATATAGTGCTGACAAAATCAGACTTAATTACCCAAATTAGGTTGTATATGTCTGACAAACGTCAGACAATATTTATTTTCAAATATATAAAATTTAACTTATAAAAAATTGTAATGATTTTATATTTATTCGTCAGTTTTGCAAATCGAAATTATGAAAACCAAAACGCTATAACTAGCCCCGATAGCAGTGAAAATCCTCTTGTATCGCGATAGCAAATACAAGAGATTGCAACGAATAGCGGGAGCAGACGTCATTATGAAAATAACTATTTCTGCTCCTACTAATTAAGGTAAAATCCAATTGATTTCGTCGGATAATTTTCCGGCTTTGACTTCTATTTTGTTGTTTCCTTTTTGGAGTTCTATATTTTTGAATTCGATGATTCGAATATCCGATGTCAGTTTTTGCGTTGCGATTTTTTTACCGTTTAGGTAAAGCGTCGCTGCTGGTTGATTGGTATAGATTTTTACAGTGGTAGGATTGCTATGGATGTTGGTATTTCTGCGTTCGGCAATGTAGAGCTGTGGTTCGCTGTTCCAATTGGTTTTGTAGAAATAAAAGGCGTCCTTTTTTGTGCTGCGGTCATAGGTGATTAGGCCTTTGTGGTTGCGATTGGCAACGCCGCCACGGTTCCAACCCGCTACCGAAAAGTCGAACATATTCCAGACAAATGATCCCCAAACAAAAGGGCGGTCTTTGATGATTTTCCAAGTGATTTCGTGACCGTGGGTTTGGTCTATTTCAGGAAAATGGATTCCGAATGGTTTGTTGTTTATGGTTTCGTCCTGATCTTTGATGTTTGCGCCAGATCCATATTCACTAATACCTAGGGGAATGGTTGGGTTTTGGGTATGCGCTTCGTCGAGCCATTTTGCAAAATCGCCATACTTGCCACCGTACCAACCAAAATACTTGTTCCAAGCCTGTAGGTCGGTGATGTTTTCCATGTTTCCGGTGATTCCTCGGTCACTGGCAGAAGCTGTTAAGCGGTTTGGGTCCAATTTATGAGCCAACTTTTTGAGATCTTCAACAAGTAACACGCAAGGCTCGTTTTTGCTTTTGTGAGCACGAACTTCGTTCCACAATCCCCAAGTAAAAATGCTGGGATGGTTGTAGTTTTGGAGAATCAATTCGGTTAACTGCTGCTTGGCGTTTCCATCTTCACGGCTGCTGTAATCGTGTACAAACGGAATTTCGGTCCACACCAAAATTCCTTTTTCATCGGCCAATTCGTAGGTAAGTTCAGAGTGTTGGTAGTGCGATAAACGTATACCCGTTGCGCCAATTTCGTCTACCAAGTCCATGTCTTGCTGGTGTTGTTGGTCTGAAAGTGCAGGGCCATTTTGTTCCCATTCTTGGTGCATTGCCACGCCGTATAAACGATACGGTTCGTTGTTTAAGTGAAAGCCAGTATCGGCGTTTGCGGACACGGTTTTGATTCCGAAAGATTGATTTATTTTATCGGTCTCATTATTGGAGGTTACACTAATTTCGGCATGGTAGCGATGTGGATTTTGTCTACCATTCCATAAAATAGGCTTTTTGATTTGAAAGTTTTCGCTAAGGATAGTATCTTTTTTGAAACTAGATATCGTACGTTTTTCTTGTGCGACTACCTTGTTTTTGGCATCCAAAATAGTGTAGTTGATGGTACTATTTTGTCCTGGTTTGGATGTCGATAAATGGGTACGAATTTGAATAGTAGCCAAATCTTTTTGAAGTTCTTTGAGTTCGACAAAAACTCCCGAAGAGGCGTAATAATTAGGATTTATATTTGTTTTTGGTGTAGAGAATACTTGTACGGGACGGTAAATTCCGCCATAGAGATTGAACAATTTATCTACGGTTGGAATGACTTTAAAATCGGGTTCGTTGGTTACTTTTACCGCCAGTAAATTGGATTTGTTTGCTTGAGCAAGATCTGTAATTTCATAACAAAAAGCGCTGTAACCACCTTTGTGTTCGCCAATTTTCTTTTCGTTAAAATACAATTCGGCTTGTTGTCCTACGCCTTCAAATCGAATGAAAATACGCTGCCCATCCATTGATTGTGGAATGGTTACAGGAGTTCGGTACCACGATTCGCCACGGTAATACCCAATAGCATTGATGGCATCCATGGAGTAGGTGTGTGGTACTTTTACGGCTTGCCAGTTTTGTACGTCAAAACTGTTTTTTTGTGCATTGAAATTGATTCCTTTGGTATAAATCCAATCGGTTAGGTTGATGTGGTTGCGTTCTTTTACAAAAGGTACTTGTGCTTGCATTGCCAAGCTGATAAGTCCTGTTGTTATTGCGATTTTTAGTTTCATTTTTTGGTTCTGTTTTTTGATGTAATTAATATTATATGTAAAACGGCTACAAATTACATAATTGTTTTTAGATTTAGGTTTTCATCCGTCACTTCGAGTATTTTTTTGATAGTAATGCGATAGCTTTACTATCAAAAAATGTATCGAGAAGCTACAATGTATGCCGTTCTCGATACATTTTATAAAAAAAGCTATCGCATTTTTTATAAAACACTCGAACTGACGAATCCTTAAATTAATATGTCTGTCAACCCTTTTTTCGTGTTATTAATTAAAAATAAAAAGCACAGTCAATTTTATCTTCTGTGCTTTTTGAATGATTGTTTTGGTGTGAAATTATTTCTCCTTCGCTACATAAAAACCACTTCCGTAAGTAGAAAGATAGTATTTGTTTGGGGTGAAATAGTCAATGGCAATATCATTGATACGGTCGGATTGTCCGTTGCCTTTGTTGATTTTGCTCCACGTTTTTCCGCCATCTTTGGATAGAAAAGCTCCTGGGTTAATCAATTCCACCTTTACATTAGCAAGGGTATTAATCAATATAATATTTGGATTATAGGGTGCTACTTCGACACGATTAACCCAAGGATAATCGAATATTTTTTTCCAAGATTTCATTTGGTCATTGCTTACCCAAAGACCGCCATCGTTTTCATTGGCATTTTTATATCCTGATGTGATGTACACTTTTCCGTCTTTGGCAAAATGAATATCGTTAATTCCAAATTTGCCCGCAATTTCGATAGTGGAAGGAACAACAGACCAATTGGCTCCGTTATTGGTCGAAAAATAAAGTCCGCCTTTGTCATTTTGAATGCAAGTGAATAAAGTATTCGGGTTGCTTGGGTCAAATTTAATCGTTGTCGTGTCTAGTGAAGCAGGCAAACCAGCGTTTGGTTCTGTCCATGTTTTTCCGCCATCAATAGATTTATGGATTCCAAAACCTGTTTCGCTATCGCCCACATATTCCATGTTTTTGGCCGCTTTGGGTACACAAAAGTACATAGTGTCTGGATTGTTTGGGTCAATTATCAAACTCAATTGATGTACCGATTGGTCGCCAGAATGCGCTTTTACTTCCCAAGCAGGAATTGGTGTTCCGTGTTTTACCCAAGTTTCGCCACTATCAGTAGATCGGTACAATTCGCCACGGCCTTTTTGTCTAAAAAACAAAGCAAAGTGAATTTTAGGATCTTTAGGGTGAATGGCATAACAACTCACCGATATTTCATCGTCTAGTAATCGTTTGCAAGTCGCTGCTTGAGCACCTGGACGTTCTGGACTAGTTTCGTTATTCGTAATCCACAAACTGTTTTCGCCCGCAGAACAATAGACTTTGTTTGGCGTTAAGTAGCTTTGGTAAAAGCCATGTCCCGGTAAATTGCTGTTTCCTGCACCAATATAACTCTCGGTAGCAGGAGAAGTTTGCACATCGTCAATATCTACCCAAGTATCTCCTTTGTCGTAGGACATCAAAGAAATTTTTGCCATTTGTGTATGCAAGACCGTTCCATCGGCATTGAATATTCCGAAATTGGTCGATTTACGGTCATAGTCATCTCGGTTTTCCCATTGGTGCAAATATTTCAATTTGACATTGCTACCAGTAGGATTCCCACGGTCTGCCCAGTATTTTACGTCTGGACCTGAACTCCAATTCTTTCCATTTCGAAAAGTAACATACCAATTTTTTCCTCCATCTTTGGATCTCCACATGCAGCCGGGCATAAAATTATTTCGAGCCATATTCGAAAACATGTTTACCAAATAAACATTGTTGGCATCATTTGGGTCAACCTGAATTTGGCAGAAATTATGCGTGATTTTTGAGGGCATTTCTGGGTATGATTTTTTAGCTTTTTCTATAGAAATACCAAAGAAATACGCCACCGCATTGTAGTAGGTTTGTAGTACCGATTTGTTGTTTTTGAATTGATTTAAGTCCAATGCTAGGTTACCATCAACGTTGGTCCAGCTTTCGCCACGATCTGTACTCTTAAAAATTCCGCCAGATTGGTCGGTAACGGTATTTCCATCGGCTTTCCAAACGCGGTTGCTAAGTACATACATCGTGAGTTTGTCTGTTTTTGGGTCGTATTGTGTGCTGACACTTCGCAAAACAGTATTATCGATTCCTTTTGATTTGAGTTCCCAGTTTTTACCGGCATCGCTACTTTTATAAAAGCCGCTGCTGGTCGTTGCATAGAGGATATTTGAGTTTTTTGGGTCTACAGCCACTGTTTCTACTTCTGTATTTGGCTGGAGACCATTGGTGATTAAATCCCAACTTTTTCCTTTGTTGGTACTTTTCCAAATTTTAGCTAGACTGTTTTTGTCAATTAAGTTGCCTCGAGGATTTTCTTGGCTAAATAATATGCGCCCCGTGTTTCGTAATTGTCCGGCACCCAGATACCAAATATTTTCGTTTTTTGGATCCACGGCAACACAAGCCAAAAACGCTTTTGCAAAGGTATCAACCGTTGTTTGTTGTTTTTGCCAAGACTTTCCTTTGTCATTGGTAAAGAAGATACCATTATTTTTTAAATCGGTACAAAAACCAAAATTAGGATTCTGACGTGAAAAATCGATACTTCCTAGTTCCTGTGGACCTCTTTCTCCCGATTTTATTCCAGGACCATCTTCGTCCAAAATGGTTTCATATGTAAAACCTTTGTTGGTTGTTCTATAAGTATTGCCCATATTTGGCGAAATATAAAGCACGTTTGGATCGGTAGGATGCCACATGGCCGATTTGTTGTTTCCGCTCATTCCGGGACCAAATTGTTGCCAAATGATATCGGTATCTGAGACGATATTTTTCTTTTTTAAATCGCTAAAGTTGATTGGATTTTTTGCTTTTATCGAAGGATAATGCTCTTGGCTTTGTGCCCAAAAAGGGAGTAGCGCAAAAGTTACAGTTAAGCTAATTAATAATGGTTTCATAGTTAAGCGTTGATAGAAAATGATAGTTCAAAAATAGCTTTTTTGTTAAAGTTGTAGTGCTTCATATGGTTTTATATATGCAACAGCAGTAAGAATAGTTTTTTAATGATTGGTTTAATTGGTACCAAATAACAGCATTTAAAAGGTAGGGTAAACAAATGAGTTTTAAAAGTAAAAAATAGCCACGAATTACGCGAAAAAAAAGACAAATGCTGATATTGTATAATGATACAGATCATCAAGTTACTAAAGAATTGGTGTAATTATTTTTTTATATTCTTAGTAATTTGTGCAAATTTGTGTAATTAGTGTCCAAAAATATATAGTGTGTTTGCCCTGATTTAGGAGCGGTATTTCTCTTTAAATAGAGGTAATAACACATTTATGATAGTTAGAAAACCATTTGTAAAATGGTACCCGCATAAAATAGTTTATTTTTGAATAAAGGCCATTGTTTGAAAACAGGTTCACAAAGCCAAATACTAGTACGTTTTTTAAAATGTAATTAGCGTATTTTTTATAACATTTTTAGGATTTAATAGTAACCAAATTAGCAACAATTCACACAAAGAATAGTAATGAAAAAGAGTTTTTTACTTGTTATTTTTTTCTTATTTGCTTTCGAGATGAGTTCGATGGAGTTTCAAAATTTGACAACTCTAAACGGACTTTCTCAGAACGATGTTAATTGTATTTTTCAAGATAGTAGAGGTTTTATTTGGATTGGCACCAATGATGGTTTGAACCGATATGACGGCTACGATTTTAAAGTTTTCAGGAAAAAACCACGACAGCAAGATGGCTTAGTGAGCAATATTATTTATTCCATCACCGAGGATAGAGATGGTAATATTTGGGTAGGAACTAATGACAACGGAATAAGCAAATACAATATCACTAAGAACACTTTTACCTCCTTCAATAATACCGAAGCACACCCCAAAGTGATTTCCACCAACCGCAAAAACAAGCTGATTTCTGATAGAAATGGTTCTGTTTGGGCATTGTCTGAGCAAAGTATTGTTATTATAAAAAAGGACAATAGCATTGTTAAGCTTTCAAAAGAACGATTGGGAATTACTTCCAATGGCAATTCAGATTTTAGTTTTCTTTCCATTTTTGAAGATTCGAAAGGAGCGATTTGGATTGGAACCTCGAATGGTATTTTGAAAGTTAATCCTAAAAATTACCAAGTTACAAAGCGCTATGCTTCATTTGGTTCTGTAGGTGCTATTTCAGAAAGGAACAGTAATTTGTTTTTTTTGAATAATCAAGGACTTCAAATGTTTAATGAAAAAGAACGTAAAATCACCACAATTACAGCAATAAAAAATGCTAGAAAATTTCTAATCGACCAACAAAACAATATTTGGATGTCAAAATATGACACTGGTATTTATTGGTATGAATTTCTAAATAAAAGTAGGCTGCAGACTGACTCATTTCATACAAATAACGGCAGTCATAAAATTGAGGATTTTAATAATTACATGGTTTCTTCTTTCTTAAAAGATGCTTCGGGCTTAGTTTGGATTGGAACAAGTGGAGGAGGCGTTTTTGTTTACAATCCCAAAGGTTCGTTTTTTAAGCACTATAAATCGACGGCAACTAAGGGCAGTATTTCTCATAATACGGTGCGTGCCATACAAGAAGACGATTATCAGAATTTATGGATTGGAACAGAAAATGGAGGTTTGAATTTTTTATCTGCTAAAAATAAGGGGAACTATAATTCGGGTTTTAGCTCTGTTTTGCCAAGTCATACTATTGTCAATGCCATTTCTTTCGATAAAAAAAACAGCGAAGTCTGGGTAGGTTCTCCCGGTGGATTAACGGTTTTTAGCTCGAAAACAGGAAAAGAGATTTCTAAATATAAAAGTAGTTTGTCAGGAATCGTTTCTGTTTTTTCGATAGCAGTTGATCGAGAAGGTTTTGTGTGGGTTGGGACTTATGGTTACGGCTTATGGCGCTTAAAATTAGAAAAAAACGGCAACTTCAGCCGGACTCAATTTCTTGTACAAGAAAATAATAAAGGGTTGTTTTCGAATATCATCAGAAGCTTATTTCAAGATAGTAAAGGGAATTTGTGGGTTGGTACTCCCGAGGGATTAAATAAAATAGACGCAGCTTCTAAAAACACGAATAACCCAATTTTTACTGGTTTTAAAAATAGTGTAACCGATAATCGAAGTATCAGCAACAATTATATTTTACCCATTTTTGAATCATCAAAAGGAACTATTTGGGTGGGAACTTTGGGCGGTGGACTGAATAAATTGTGCTTTTCTAAGAATGGTACTGCTTATTTCGAAACCATTTCAACAGCTCAAGGTTTGCCGAATGACGTGATTAAAGGAATATTAGAAGACGAAAAAGGTGCTTTATGGATTTCTAGCAACAAGGGAATTAGCTGCTATAATCCGATGACAAAAGCGATTCGGAATTTTAGTGTTTCCGAGGGATTGCAAGATTTTGAATTTAAAGATTTGTCATGTTTTAAACGAAAAAATGGCGAAATGCTGTTTGGAGGTGTTAATGGTTTCAATTCCTTTTTTCCAAGTAAATTAAAAATAGATACAACAGCGAATAAGGTGGTTTTTACGAGCCTCGAAATCTTGAACCAAGCAGTTGATGTTGGCGAAAAATTGGACGGTAACGTTATTTTGAAAAACTCCATAAATACTACTGAAAAATTGGTATTAGCCTATAAAGAAAATAGTTTCACCATACATTTTTCGGGTTTGCATTTTGCTTCACCGCTCAAAAATCAATACAAATACAAACTAGAGGGCTTTGATAAAAATTGGGTTTCGGCAACATCAGAAGCTCGGTTTGCAAAATACACCAATTTGAGTCCGGGAACTTATACTTTGAAAGTAAAAGCCTCCAACAGTGATGGCTATTGGTACGAACAACCCAAAACGATTGTAATCTACGTCAAATCTCCTTGGTGGTTTTCTAGTTTTGCCATCGTTTGTTATGCATTTCTATTCTTGCTAGCGCTTTGGTTTTTTAGACGTTTTACGATTATTGGCGTACAGCGCAAAAGTAAATTGGAAATGGAGAGTTTTGAAAAAGAGAAAATCCAAAAGTTATCCCAGTTGAAATTGCAGTTTTTCACCAATATTTCACATGAATTTAGAACGCCTTTAACCTTGATAATTGGTCCTATTTCAAAATTATTGAAAGATAAAGAGGCGATGTCATTGGAGAAAGTGCAAGAAAACTATCAGATAATCAATCGAAATGCCAATCAATTGCTGCGTTTAATTAACCAGCTAATGGATTTTAGAAAATTAGAACAAGGAAAAATAAGTTTAAAAGCCAGTGAAGGTAATCTTGTTGGCTTTGTTCGAAAAATAATGCATTCGTTCCAGTTTATTGCCGATCAAAAAGAAATTGAATTGCAATTAAAGTCCAAAGAAACCAATCTGTCTGTTTGGTTTGATGAAGATAAATTAGAAAAAGTGTTTTTGAATTTATTGTCAAATGCTTTTAAATTCACGCCTAGAAACGGAAAAGTAACAATTGAAATTGTAGACGAAAAAGATTCTGTTTCAGTAATTGTCAAGGATAACGGCATTGGAATTTCACAAGACAAGCTCGAATTTATTTTTAATCCGTTTTATCAGGTAGAAAAAATTGCTGATGAAGTACAAGGCAGCGGAATCGGTTTATCCTTTTCGAAAGAATTGGTCGAACTGCATCACGGTAGGATTTCGATTTTGAGTAAGCCAAATAAAGGAACAAAGTTGAAAGTTACTTTACTGAAAGGGCGCTATCATTTTGATGAAAATGAAGCAGCAGTCAATCAGAACTATTCGGAATATGAAGTGGAGGAAACTCCTGATTTCGAAAAAAAACCAACAGTAGTGCAATTAAAAGAAGCCGAAGAACAAAAGCTTTTATCCTTGTTAATTGTCGAAGACAATATTGAATTGAGGAAATTTGTAGTAAATAATTTTGCCGAATACTACACTATTTATGAAGCTGAAAATGGCGAAGAAGGTTTAGCGCAATGCAAACAGTTTGTTCCTGATTTAGTCATTAGTGATGTAATGATGCCAAAAATGGATGGATTTGAATTGTGCAAAGCCATAAAAACCGATGTTGATTTGAGTCATATTCCCGTTGTTCTGTTGACCGCCAAAACTTCCGATGATAATAAAGTAAAAGGGTATAGTTTGGGTGCAAATGCCTATGTCGAAAAACCATTTAATTTGGAAGTATTAAAAGCGCAGTTGGATACGCTTATTAAAAACAGAAAACTACTTCAAGAAAAATTTAGAAATACGATAGACATAGAACCTTCTGAATTTTCGACTACCAAGGTGGACGATAATTTACTGACCAAAATCCTCGAAATTGTAGAAAGCAAATTAACCGACGAAGCATTAAATGTGCAATTTATAGCATCAGAATGTGGACTTTCTCAAGCCAATTTGAATAAAAAACTGAAGGCTTTGACAGGCAAAAGTACTGCGGCTTTTATTCGGTCTATTCGATTAAAAAGAGCTGCAAAATTACTTTCAACAGGAAGGTATTCTGTTAGTGATGTGACTTATGAAGTCGGGTTTACAGACTTGAAATATTTTAGAAATAGCTTCAAAGAAGAGTTTTTGGTTTCACCCTCAGATTTTAAGAGAAACAATACAGACGAAGATCCGGAATCATAAAATACTAGCATTAATAGGCGTTAAGGACTGTTATTTAGAAAAAACCCCCGCTTTTAGTTGGTTTTTACCCCCGCTTTTTCACCGCTTGAAGTCTTAATTTAGCTTTATACTATTTAATGAAATGCAAATGTGGAATAACAAAATATTAAAGAAATTAGGAATCGTTTTTATCTGTTTTTGTGCAAACGGACTGGCACAACCAAAACCAATTGAAATTACAATTGACAAAAAGTTTGATGCCAATTCTACAGTTTTAAAAACAAGGCTAAAGGAGCTGAATAGTGATATTAATAATTACGGAATTTTATTAGATACCATTGTAACCAATAAGAAACTTTTAACGGGATATCGATACGAACAATTTTATGATTGGGATTTGTATTTCGAAAATATTTATATGTCCTATTACGGAATTTCGAAATACAACTTTGATAACCTAGAAGGCTTTTTTGGAGTGCAAGAATCAAATGGTTTTATCAAACGTTCTTTTGGTCCAAAACCGTTTGGTGGAGACCATCATTTCAAACCTTTTATTGCTCAAATAATTGTTTTGGGTTCGCGTCAGGAAGGCAATTGGGAATGGGCAAGAAAGTATTATAAAAAAACACAATTGTACCTTGATCATTGGTTTACCTATGACAGTGATAAAAACGGATTGGCCTATTGGTCTGGTGTACAAAAAGGAACTTGGTCTGGTGCTGCCGATCATAGCGGAATGGACAATCAAAATACACGTACTGTTGGTTTGAGTGAAGGTGTCGATTTGAATTGCTATTTGGTTCGGGAGTTAGAAGCCATGGCAATTATTGCTGACGAACTGGGATATAAAAACGATAAGAAAGAATACTTGGCGCATGCCAAAAAATTGAAAAAGTTGATTAATGAATTTCTTTGGGATGAAAAATCAGGTTTTTATTATGATCGAAATGAAGAAAATGGAAAAACCACTTTTGTAAAATCGATTTCTTGTTTTACGCCTATTTGGGCAGGTGTAGCTTCCAAAAAGCAAGTAAAACGCATGGTTGAAGAGCATTTGTTAAATCCAAAAGAGTTTTGGACAAAATTCCCAATTCCGGGTTATGCGTTGACGGAGCCAGATTACCGTCAAAATTACCAAGGACAAAAAGGTTGCAATTGGAAAGGCTCTACTTGGATTCCGACGAACTATATGATTTGCCACGGATTAATGGATTATGGTTACAAAGATTTGGCAAAGGATATCGCCAATAGAACGTATAATATGGTGTTGAATAATTCTGCAACCCGTGAATTTTTTAATGCCGAAACAGGCGAAGGTTTAGGAATGAATCCATTCTTCGGATGGTCATCTTTGGCTTATATCTTGCCTTTAGAACTGGATTTAAAATACAATCCAACCGATTTAAAAGAGAAAAATATTCAAAAATTGAGTGAAAAAATAGGGGTAAGTTTTAAATAGTACTATCGATTTAGAAGTTTCTAAGTTCCTTAGATTTATGCAGGCAATTTTAAAGAGAATATCATCATTAAATGAAATGATTTTCTCTTTCAATTAAATATAACTCAGAATATCATTGTCTTAGATACTTAAATAAGTGGAATGACTAGTTACAAATATTATAAAATGATAAATTTTAAAAATTATATACTTATTAAAAAAGGATTATTGCTAGTAATGGTTTTTTCAGTAGCAATTGTTCACGCACAAAAAAAGGAGGTAAAACAGCCCAATATTCTTTTTTGTATTGCAGATGATGCTTCTTTTTTGCACACCTCTATACAGGAAACCAGTCAAATAAACACACCTAATTTTGACCGTGTAGCAAAAAATGGAGTATTATTCAATAACGCTTACACCAATATTTCTTCTTGCGCTCCCTCAAGAGCAACTATTTTAACGGGAAGAAATCTTTGGGAATTGGAAGAAGGAGGTTTGCTATTTGGTGCTCTAAAAGAGAAGTTCACCACTTTTACTAGCTTACTTAGACAAGTTGGATACGCTACAGGATCAACTGGTAAAGGATATATGCCTGCAAATACCAAGGAACCATATCAAACAATTCCATTGGCAAAGGAATATAATGATCTCAAAATGGTAGCTCCCAAGTATATTTCGAATAAAAACTATTCAGGTAATTTTGATGCTTTTCTTTCGAAAAAAGACAAAGACCAACCTTTCTTTTTTTGGTATGGTTCACATGAAGCACACCGTGAGTATGAACTCGGAATAGGAGCGAAGGCAGGAAAAGACATTTCGAAAATACAAGTGCCAGGATTTTTACCCGATAATGCTATTGTCCGTGGTGATATCGCTGATTATTACTATGAAATCGAATGGTTTGATTCGCATTTGGGACGTATGATCAAAGCTTTGGAAGCTGCTGGCGAACTAGAAAACACTATCATCATTGTAACGGCAGATAACGGAATGCCGTTTCCACGAGCCAAAGGAACCTGTTATGATTATGGAACCCATATGCCATTGGCGATTTGTTGGGAAAATAAAATAAAAGGCGCTTCTCGTGTAGATGATTTTATCAGTTTTATTGATTTTGCCCCAACTTTATTGGAAGCAGTTGGCGCTGTTGTTCCCAAAGAAATGACAGGAAAAAGCTTTTTGGATGTTTTATTATCGAATAAAAGCGGACAAGTTAATCCAGCAAGAAACCGAGTTTTCACAGGATTAGAACGTCATACCTACTGTCGTCCTGACGGAATGCCTTACCCGATTCGTACCATTCGAAAAAACGACTATTTATACATCGTCAACTTTGAAGCTGACAGATGGCCTTGTGGCGATCCCGATTTTAATTCGGTACATGCTGGTTTATATGGAGATATAGATGCTGGTCCTAGTCGTACCTACCTGATTGATAACAAAGACAATCCTTCGATAAAACCTATCGCTGATTTATCGCTCGGCAAACGCCCAAAAGTAGAATTGTATAATGTAAAAACAGATCCTTTTCAGCTGCATAATTTGGCAGATAATAAAGGCTATTAAAAACAATGTGCTGCTTTAAAATCGGAACTTTTTGCCTATTTAAAACAAACCAAAGATCCTAGAATGGAAGGGAAATCGCCTTGGGATAACTATCCTTATTTTTTTCAAGGATATGAAAATAAGCATTTATTGCCCATTGGCAAAAGAGATAACAACTAATTATATGAAACCAATCAGATAAAAATGAAACAAAAATTTAAAAGTACAATAGTTGCATTTATTGCAACGGTAACACTGACCAACGCTCAAGAGAAATTCAAGCCAGAATGGGAGAGTTTAAAAAAACACAAAGTAGCACCAGAATGGTTTGCCGATGCAAAGTTGGGAGTTTATTTTCACTGGGGTGTGTACACTATTCCAGAAAACGGAAATGAGTGGTACGGCCGATTCATGTACGAATACGATCGTAAAAAAAGTTGGGGAAAAGGAATTTATGAGTACCATACTGAAACGTATGGTCGAAAAAAACAATACCATGACTTTATACCTGAATTTAAAGGCGAAAAATTTAATGCCAAAATGTGGGTGGATATGTTCGAAAATATGGGTGCAAAATTCATAGGGTCGATTGCAGAACACCACGATGGTTTTTCGATGTGGGGTAGTAAAGTAAACCCATGGAACGCAAAAGACATGGGGCCAAAGATTGATGTTGTTAAAGAAATGTCTATTGAGGTCAAAAAGCGTGATTTAAAATTCATGACTACTTTTCACCATGGTTTTCATATGATGTTTTACCCTAAAAAAGAGAATTCTGTTTTACGTCCTGCGTCGCAACACATCGCGGCCTATGACAAATTAGAGTTTCCGCAAGGAGGAAAATTTGATATTCTCTATGGTAATATGCCTTACAAAGCAGAATGCGATATTTGGTTAGGAAAACTAAATGAGGTGATTGATACCTATTGTCCCGATTATATTTGGATGGATTTTGGACAAGGTTTTGTGCAAGAAGATTACCGACAGCAGTTTTTGGCAGATTATTTCAATAAAGCTGCCGAATTGAAAAAAGATGTAGTTGTAAATACAAAAGGAGATTTCTTTCCAACTGATATTGCTGTTGTCAACGTAGAACGTGCCACAATGGAAGATATCACACCTTTTGTTTGGGTAACCGATTTTCAAATAGGAAGTTCTTGGGGATTTGATAAAAGCAAGCGTGTAGCTATCAATCCACAAAAAGCCATTCGTATTTTGGCAGAAGTAGTGAGTAAAAATGGTGTAATGATTTTGGCCGCTGCACCAATGGCTGACGGAACCATGCCAGAGGAGCAAGTACAAGCGATGGCTGGTATTGGTGCTTGGTTGAAATTGTATGGAGAAGCAATTTACAAAACACGTCCGTTTGTTGAATTTGGACAAGGGCCTACAAAATTAAAACGCAACCCGAATGATGATTGGAATGCTTATGGCTCAATCAAAGAAGGTTTACAAAACTTGAACGCAAAAGACATTCGTTACACCAAAATAGGAAACACAGTTTATGCAATTCAGTTAGGTTGGCCTGGTGCGTCTAATGCCATAACATTGGAAACGTTTGCTGGAAAAGCGAAAGATTTTAATATTAAATCGGTAAGCGTTTTGGGTAGTAAAGAAAAAATTAATTGGAAAAAAACAGCTCAAGGTTTGGTAGTAACATCACCAAAAAACAAACCAGCAGAAGGAGATGCAGCCATCGTGTACAAAATTAATTTGAAGTAAGTAAGAACTAATTTCCATAATAAAAATAACCGGCTTTAAGCGATAAAGTAATTAAAACGAAATTAGGATCTATAGTCTTAATAAATAAAAAATAGGAATTATGAATAAGTTAGCAATTGTATTTTTTTTAATAGTTGCTTTAGCTCCCGTTAGAAGTCAACCCAAAAATTTTATTATCATTTTTACAGATGATCAAGGGTATGAGGATTTAAGTTGTTTTGGTTCGAATAATGTAAAGACACCGAACATAGACAATATGGCCAAGGAAGGGATTAAGTTGACGAGTTTCTATGTAGCTTCTTCTGTTTGTTCGCCATCTCGTGCCGCTTTAGTTACAGGACGAATGCCAAAACGAGTAGGGGTTCCTGCGGTACTTCATCCGCATTCTGAAGACGGACTTGCAGCAGATGAAATTACGATTGCCGAACTTTTAAAACAAAAAAACTACGCTACGGCGCTTGTTGGGAAATGGCATTTGGGACATCAAACCGCTTTATTACCACTCAATCAAGGTTTTGATTCTTATTTCGGAATACCGTATAGTAACAATATGTCGGTTTCAAAGGACATCAAAGTATCCAAAGATATTGTTTCAATAATGGCTACACCCTTGATAAAATGCATGCAGATATGCAGAAAGCAGTGCAGGGAGCTAAGGCAAGCGACCTAAAATCAATTCAGAACAAACCGCCTTTACTACGCGGAAATGAAATTATTGAATATCCTACCAATCAAGAAACACTTACAGAACGTTATACTGATGAAGCAGTTTCTTTTATCAAAAAAAATAAAAAGAAACCTTTCTTTTTGTACATGGCGCATTCTTTTCCGCATGTTCCTATATATGTAGGCGCAAAATTTAAAGGTTCTAGCGGAACGAGTCCGTATTATGATGCCATTCAGGAAATTGATTGGAGTGTAGGTGAGATTTTGAAAACCTTAAAAGAGAATGGTTTGGATAAAAACACAGTAGTAATTTTCACCTCTGATAATGGACCAAATAGTTTTGGTTCGGCTAAGCCATTGCGTGGACATAAATTTGACGAGTATGAAGGAGGGCAACGTGTTCCCGCAGTTATCTGGGCTCCGGGTAAAATCAAAGCGGGAACAGAATCGAGTGAACTACTTTCTTCTTTAGATGTTTTTCCTACTATAGCCAATTGGGCAGGAATTGCAATGCCTAAAAACAGAGTTTATGACGGTTATAATGTTTCGGATTTTCTAGAAGGAAAAACAACCAAGTCACCCCGTAACGAAATGTTTTATTTGTGTGTCTCACGAGAGAATCTATCAATATATTTGGGCAAATAAGCTCAAAGGAGGAACACTTTATAAACATCTTAGAACAGGCGGAAAACGATATGCCAAAAGAGGAAATACTAATGGAAAACGAGGAGGGATTCCAGGTCGAGTAGATATAAAGAAACGTCCAGAAATTGTCGATTTGAAACAACGAATAGGTGATTTAGAAATGGATTTAATTATAGGAAAAATGCATAAATTTGCTCTTCTAACAATAAATGATAGATTCTCAGGTTTGCTTTGGATGGCAATAATTCCATCTAAGGAAGCTTCAGTAATTCAGAACAAGGCAATTGATTTGCTTAAAGATTCTAAATCAATCTTACACACAATTACTACAGATAATGGAAAAGAGTTTGCTAACCATCGGGAGATTTCATCTGAGTTAGAAATAGATTATTATTTTGCAACCCCATACCATAGCTGGGAGCGAGGTGCTAATGAAAACTTAAATGGATTAGTTAGACAATATTTTAAAAAAGGAACTGATTTTGACTGGATTACACAACAGGATGTAGACGATGTTGTTCAAAAATTAAATAATAGACCAAGAAAAAGACATGATTTTAAAACGCCAAAAGAAGTATATAACGAACAATTAAAAAAGGTAGCTTGAGAAGAGCGTTTATTAATTGAATCCACCATTTGATAAATGATTGGACCATTAAAAGTATGTCGAAGTCTGCGTGTGTAGGCGTAACTCGTTTAACGCATCACTGCAAACAGTTGACCAATTTGACACCTATGAAATATTTATTTATTCGACGTTTAGAAATGGCCAAGAAAATGATGGAAGAGGTGCACGAATTTAATATAAGTGAAATTGCCTATAAATGTGGTTTTTCTAGTAGTCAGTATTTTTCGACCATATTTAAAAAATATGAAAAATGTACTCCCAAAGAGTATCAAGTTAAATATGTTTTTAGTCAACACAATTAATTTGTGCATTATCTTTCACTGAAGCACAACATACCGTTAAAGTGATTTATTGATGTAATTTTACGAGCTACACATTTGGCAATTATATGTAATCAATATATATAGGTACAATTTGTCCCAATGTATTTTCGAAAAAAAATAGTCCTTCAATTGCTGTGTCTTTTGTGAAAGATTAGATTATCGTTCTTAAACCAAAAATAATTAATAATAAAGAAGTTAAACCAATAAAACGGTGAATCTCATATCGTATATTTCCTGTTCTTTTTCAGTCATTTTATGACTGACCATAGAATAGCGTTGCATATGTTCTCCCTCGGCAAATAGCTGAAATTCTCGGTCTCTAGGCGATTTTTTATTGTAAGCAATTGTAAAAGGAGTTTTTCCTTTTTTCAAAGTCACTTTTACCAATTTTGGAGCAGGGACCGTATTTTCATGACCGCTAAATCCTAAAGCGAAATTAAAGATTTCTTGATCTCCAATTGCCATAAATCCACCTCCGCTTACAAACATAGTAAATAAGTACTCTCCAGTTTCAGGTATATCAAGCGTACCACTATACTGTACTAAATTTGCAGCATTTTGCTTCAAATCAGTTAAAGGCGAAATCGTTTCTACCTTTTTTTTACTGATCGGTTTTATTTTCAGTAGCGAATTATTGTTCTCTATAGTCTTTGGAGATTTTTTAATTTCCATCACAATGTTTTCAGGTTGTAGACTCAAAAACGTGTTTAGTTTATAGCTAATGTTTTTAAAAGCAATTGCCTTTTCTGTTCCTTGTAGCACTATTGGCCCCAAAGCAGTTTCTTTTTTCGAAATTGCTCCAGCAGACGGTTCCAAAACTTCTACGTTTTGAATTACGGTTCTATTATTTATAGTGATTTCTTCAAAGCGAGCATTTTTTATTTTTTCGCCAGATGCATTGATCACAGGAGCTTGGAAAACAATTTTTACATGTTGCCACAAACCGGGTGCTTTTGCCACGTTTTCAGTTGCTAGATATTTTTTGTCTGCAGCGTTATTTCCAGAATCGATACTCCCAATGTTGGTGATAGGGGAGCTGTTTTTGGTCCAGCTGTCAGTTAATAGGACTTTATATTTTCCTTGTAAATAAATGCTAGACTCAGTGCCTTTGCTTAGCATCACATCAAATTCTACTGCAATATTACCGTGTTGCAGTTTGGTGACTAAGTTTTCATGCTTTTTGGAATCGTTAGTATGTATTAAAATACCTTTCCCTTTTTTTGACAAAACAATTTTATTGGTTTTTCGGTCTATAGAAATGTTTTCAGCAAGTCCCCAGTCCTTACTGCCTTTTTCAAATAAACTTAGGTCGTTTAGTTCTATTGAAAGGGGGTTTAGCTCGATTATTTCTGTGTTTTTTTGTTGTGCATAACCGTTTGTGTTAAGCAGTACAACAAATAAAATGAAATAGATTAATGGTTTGTTTTTCATTTGAAGTTAATTTTTTTGTGTCATGCAACAATTTGGGATGATGACTATTTTAATGTTTAAACGTTATTTGTTTGTGGGAAACAAATGGGGTACCTACAAAAGTAATAAAGATATTTTTTAAATTTGTTTGTTTTGTTTCGCTGAAATATTTCGTATCAATTAAAAGTATTTTTTAAAATGAATAGAATTAGTTGTCTAATCATTTTTTAACAGGTAAATCTCACTGTTTAGGCTTATTGATTTGTTTTTTTTATAATTAAAAAAGAATTAAATTGCAGTTCATTTTTGTTTAATTTGTTTCAATGGAAATTAGTTTAGAAAAAATACAGCCTTATAAGGAAGCGGATTTGATTTACCATGCAGATACCTGCTCGTCACTTACTGATGCTATAATTAGAAAAAAAATAGAATCTAATTCTTTGGGAAGGTTTACCTATCCTGGGAAAAGATTATGTGAGGATACTTTAGGTTTGAATAGTATCGGATATTGGGATGCAGACTCACCTCAGGACTGGGGTTTAGATTGGCATAGAAATGAAGGTATTGAATTTCAATTCTTAGCGTCAGGCTCTATGCCTTTTTCGAAAGAAGAGAAAGAAATGGTGTTAACTCCAAACCATTTGGCAATAATACGACCGTGGGAAGAACACAGGGTTGGAAACCCCAACATTGGCATGGGGAAGTTTTTCTGGATTATTATTGATTTGGGAGTAAGAAGGCCTCATGAGGAGTGGGTGTGGCCAGACTGGATTTCGCTTACTGAAAAAGACTTGTCTAGATTGACGACGATTTTGAGGCAAAATGCAAAAACGACTTGGAAGACAGATAATAAGATTCGCGATTGCTTTAAAAATATCCAAAACACCATTGACAGCTATGAAAATGGGAGCAATGCTTCTAAATTAAGAGTTCTGATCAATTATTTGTTGGTTCTAATGTTGGAATTATTAGATACAGATGACGTTGTTTTAAATGAAGCTTTAACGGATAGTTCTAGAAGTGTTGCCTATTTTTTGAAAGAACTCGATCTAGATTTGGTAAACGATTGGACTATTAAAAGTATGTCGAAGTCTGCGGGTGTGGGCGTAACTCGTTTAACGCATCACTGCAAACAGTTGACCAATTTGACACCAATGAAATATTTATTTATTCGACGTTTAGAAATGGCCAAGAAAATGATGAAAGAGGAGCACGATTTTAATATAAGTGAAATTGCCTATAAATGTGGTTTTTCTAGTAGTCAGTATTTTTCGACCATATTTAAAAAATATGAAAAATGTACTCCCAAAGAGTATCAAGTAAAATATCTTTTTAGTCAACACAATTAATTTGTGCATTATCTTTCACTGAAGCATAACATACAGTTAAAGTGATTTATTGATGTAATTTTACGAGCTAGACAATTGGCAATTAAATCTAATCAATATATAGGTACAATTTGTCCCAATGTATTTTCGAAAAAAATAATCCGTCAACTGTTGCGTCTTTCTTGAAAGATTAGAATATCGTTTTTAAACCAAAAACATTTAAAAATAAATAAGTTAAACCAATACAAATATGAATAGATTTTCAGTGATAGCACTAGCTGTTTTAGGTTCTTACTGTGTACAAGCGCAAGATAAAAAACACAACGGTCCAGATAAAGATTTTGTGACAGACAAAAAGATACAAAAGGCTTTGGAAACAGGTAATTTTGAAGGTATTCCTTCGCCTAAAGACCATAGAGAGACCGAATTTTATGAGCCAGTACCTTTAAAAGTTGATCCTTATGGACAAAATGGAGTACCTTCTGATGCTATTGTATTGTTTGATGGTAGCAATTTGGATGCATGGATAAATCAAGACGACAATAGTCCTTGTCCTTGGAAATTGGATAAGAAAGAAAAAACCATGACTATTTTCAAACCAAAAGGACAAAAGGGAGACAATGTTGTTACCAAACAAAAATTTGGTGCTGTACAGTTGCATATAGAATGGCGTTCTCCAGCTGCAATAAAAGAAAGAACAGGACAAGCAAGAGGCAACAGTGGCGTTGCATTGGATGCTAGGTACGAAGTTCAAATATTAGATAATAATGACAATGAAACCTATGTAAATGGTATGGTAGGTTCTATTTATAAACAAGCGGCACCATTGGTAAACCCAACGGTACCAACAGGAGAATGGAATAGTTATGACATCATTTACCATCCTCCGGTATTTAAAGGAGAAAAGAGAATTAAACAAGCAACGATGACGGTACTTCAAAATGGCGTATTAATACAAGATCATTTTGCAATTCAAGGTGCATGTGCATATGTGGGTTGGCCAAGGCAAGATGTTCACGGAAAGGAACCCATTAGATTACAGGATCACGGAAGCGATGTGAGCTTTAGAAATATTTGGGTGAGAGAGTTAAAGGAATAGAATTACATTATAAATAATTACCAAATAGCCTGATTTTTTCAGGCTATTTTTTTGATTATTTAGCGCTGCTACATGCAGATATTTATCAGTAAGCAATTGTTATAATCTATTAGGTGTTTTTTTGGTAAATAAGTGCTAACTATTCAATTTTTCTACCTTCTAAATAGGCTACTTTTTTATAGATGTTTTCTTTAAGTAATCCTTCTTTATTTATTCGGATTATTGACCAAGTAGTATCAATTCTTGAATTGTTATTGTCTTCAATAAAATCATCGTCATAATGCGATACAGTAGTCATGTCCATAACGTCTTCACTTATCCATTTCCCATATTTATCACCGAGCCATCCGCTTTTATTTGCAGAAAAAGCCAGTACACCTATATTGATGATCGCTAAAGTATCTTTTTTGGTGGTAACGGCATAAAGCGTTTTACAACAATATCCATTTTGATAGGTGAAAGTAAATAAGTTAAAGGTTTCAAATTCCTTGTATTCTTTAAAGCAAAATCCATCAGAATTTTTACAGTCAAAAGTTATAGGGTCTCCTACTACTATTTCTTGTGCGCTTAAATAGTTTGTGATAAACGCTTTGGTCATTCTGTTGTTCTCTTCACAAAAATGAGCATCTACTTCAACCTTTTTTCCTAATTTGGAAGTCCTACTTTTTATATAGTCAAAGTTTAACTTTGGTGGTAACACAGTCGAATCTGCTTGAAATTTGATAATAGGTTTTTCAAAATTATAGGCAGTTTTAGCTTCAGACATAAACCAGTAAAATGGTAGAAGTAAGAGTGCTATAAGTATAATTTTTTTCATCAAGATAGGATTGAATTTGCTGGATTTACAAAGATAAATTTTTTTTATGAAATGTTGATTTTCGAATTAAAGGTTCAAAAGATAATTGGTTTTTTTTCTATTTTGAAGTATAAGTACGCAATTACAATTGAATTTTCGGTTAAAATAACCAATTCTTGCTATAAATTAAACATATGACTCCTTTGTTACAACCAATAAAGAATATTTTTACGAAAACAAATATATTATAGTAACTAAATATCTAACCAAATGAAAAAAACAATTCTTTTTTGTTTTACGCTTTCGCTTATAATTTGCAGCGAGAAAAATGAAGCAAAGACTTTACAAGAAATTGGAAGAGTTGAAAAGAAAGAGCAAACTACATTACCTTTTTCTACTATTGAACTGAATGACTTAGCAAGTTTTAAACCAACAAAGGGAAATTGGCAAATTGTTGGAAATGCAATTGCAGATAGAACCAAAGAAAAAAATTTTACTTCTACAAAAGGTACTGGAGTTTTGCTGAATATTCCAAGTACGAAGATAAAAAATAATTTATTTACCAAATTTGAGCATGGCGATATCGAATTAGAATTAGATGTTATGATGCCTGTAGGTTCCAATTCAGGTGTATATTTTCAAGGTCGCTACGAAATCCAATTGTTTGATAGTTGGGGAGTAGCAGAACCACATTACAATGATATTGGCGGAATTTACCAACGTTGGAACAATGACGCCGAAAAAGGTAAGGAAGGTTATGAAGGGCATAGTCCTAAAATGAATGCCGCAAAAGCACCAGGTCTTTGGCAACATTTAAAGGTGATTTTTCATGCCGCTAAATTTGATTCCAATAATAAAAAAATAAAAAATGCTTGGTTTGAAGAAGTAAGACTAAATGATGTATTGCTTCATGAAAACGTGGAAGTTACAGGTCCTACGCGAGCTGCTGCTTTTGGAGATGAAAAAGCACTTGGCCCTTTAATGATTCAAGGTGACCATGGCCCGGTGGCTTTTAAAAATATTAAGTACAAACTTTATGATGGAAAAACTATTGGTATTGGGAACACTTCACTTAAAATATATGATAATTCCAAAGGGGAAGCTGTTATAAAAAATTTCGAAAAATTCAAACTACTAGAAGAGATCAAAACAGATTCTATTTCTCCATTATTACAAATTGACCCAAGAGATCAGAAAATTTTAAGTTACAAAGGAACATTAACTATTCCAACTTCGGGTGAGTATCTATTTGAAGGGACTGTTGACGGCGGTGCTTATTTAATAATTAATAAAGATACGATTGTAAATAGTAATGAAGATGTTGATATGAATAGTACTAAGTATGGGAAAGTTCATTTAGAAAAAGGACAAGTAACCTATAGTCTAGTGTACAACAAGCCTTTTGCTTGGCGCCGAGGGTTGGACTTTTTTGTTCAAGGACCGCAAATGCAGCGCTATTCGTTACTAAAGACAGGAAGTACAAGTTTGAGTAAGAGCAAACCAATTAAACCGATTACTGTTGCCGTTACTGACAAACCGCTTACCCAACGTAGTTTTTTAAATTTTAGAGGAGGTGAGCGTACACATTGTATTTCGGTTGGTTTGGTTGAAAAGTTAAATTTCAGTTTAGACTTAGCTACTGGATCGTTACTTTATGTTTGGAGTGGCGATTTTTTAGAGACAACACAAATGTGGCATTCCAGAGGAGAACATCAGCGTGGAGAACCTATGGGTTTTTCAATTGCTTCCCATGGTGATTTAGATTTTGCATCTTTAGGGTCTAATAATGAGGCGTGGCCAAAAGCTTTAAATGAAAAAAACACATTCAAACCATTAGGATATGAGTTGAAAAATGATGGAATGCCCGTTTTCTCATTTGAAATGGATGGTAATGAAATATCAGATACGTTTAAAGCTACCTCAAACTTAAAAAGAGGGTTGGATCGAATAATTACAGCTAATTCGAAATCTTCAATTTGGCATAAAATTGCGGAAGGAGACAACATTCAATTATTAGAGAACAACACCTATATTATCAATAACGAAAGCTATTACATTGTTTTGAAAGAGGGAAAACCAATCATTAGAAATAATAATGGAAAAGAGGAATTGCTAGTGGAACTTCCAAAAGGTAAATCAACAATTATTTATAGCATAATCTGGTAAATTTAAAGAGAAAAGACATGAAGATTATCAATAAAACAATCGCAGTAGTAGCTGTTCTTTTTGTAAGCCAATTGGGACACGCTCAGAATGTTAAAATGCTAAATGTAGGGCAAGCCCAAAAAGAATCAGAATTTTATAAAATAGAAGATATTCCAATTCCTAAGGATATAAAACTTGAAGTAGGAGGATTAGCTCTAACCGATGACGGTAAATTAGGGGTTTCCACCCGTAGAGGAGAAGTATGGTTAATTGACAAACCTTATAGCAAAACACCACAGTTTAACCGATATGCACATGGTCTGCATGAGGCTTTGGGTTTGGCTTATAAGGATAAAGGATTTTACTTGGCACAAAGAGGCGAATTAACAAGACTTGAAGATAAAAACAACGATGGAATTGCTGATTTGTACAAAACAGTTTGTACTTGGCCTTTATCTGGAAATTATCATGAATACTCCTACGGTCCTAAGTTTGATAAAAACGGGGATATGATACTAACGCTGAATGTATCTTGGTACAAAGGAGGTAAAAGTTTTGCAAAATGGAGAGGTTGGTTAGTAAAAGTATCTCCTGATGGAAAATTCACACCATTGGCAGCAGGTTTAAGGTCTCCAGCAGGTTTTGCAATTAATGATAATAATGATATTTTCTATACTGAAAACCAAGGGGATTGGGTTGGTTCTGGACGAATGACCCACTTAGAAAAAGGTGATTTTGCTGGTCATACAGCTAGTTTACGATGGACAGACGAACCAAATTCGCCACTGAAGTTGAAACCAGAAGACATTGAACCGCAATCGGGACTTTCAATGTATGAGTATGCAAAAAAAGAGAAAGCATTAAAATCAGCTGCAATCTGGTTTCCTCATACCATTCTAGGGATTTCTACTTCTGATATTCTATATGATACAACAGGCGGAAAGTTTGGTCCATTTGAAGGGCAACAATTTATTGGTGACCAAGGACACAGTAAAATTATGCGTGTCTTCATGGAAAAAGTCAACGGTGTTTATCAAGGTGCTTCTTTTGGTTTTGTCGAAGGATTTTCATCTGGAGTTTTAAGAATGATTTGGGGTGAAGATAACAATATGATTGTTGGAATGACAAGTCGTGGTTGGTCTTCAACAGGTAAAAAGGAATTTGGTTTACAGCGTTTAGTTTGGAACGGCAAAACACCATTCGAAATCAAAACAATGAAAGCACTTGATGATGGTTTTGAATTGGAATTTACCAAACCAATCAACAAAAAAATGGCTGAAGATCTTTCCAATTATAAAATTTCAACATTTACATACAATTACCATGATACTTATGGTAGTCCAATTGTAGATCAGCAAAAAGCAATGACACACAAAGCGGTAATTTCGGCTGATGGTTTGAAAGTGAAATTAGTGATTCACGGTATGCGATTAGGATTTATTCATCAAATTGAAGTTCCAAAGCTAGAAGCTGCTTCGGGTGAATTACTAGTACACAATACAGGTTACTATACTTTAAACCAAGTTCCTGGAGGGGAACTAAAGGGAGGACACATGATGCATATGGCAAGTACACCTACCAAAAAAGTAGAACAGCCAAAAAGAGTGACCACAATGCCATCAAGTTGGGGAGAACATGGAGCTGATGAGGTAGTATCAATAGGAACGATTCCGGGATTAAAATACGATAGACCAGAAATTACGATTAAGAGAAATAGTAAAATTCAATTTACCTTAAACAATAATGATGACATGATACACAATGTTGTTATTACAAAACCAGGTAAAGAAACACCTTTGAAAATTGGACAATTGGCTCTTAATCTAGGTCTTGATGGCGCCGATTTGAGTTATGTTCCCTTTAATGATTTAGTCTTGTTCCATACAGGTACAGTAGGACCAGAAAGTAACGAAACCATTTATTTTACCTCTCCAAGCGTACCAGGTGAATATTGGATAGTATGTACCTTTCCAGGGCATTCCTTTACTATGAGAACTAAGTTAATCGTTAAATAAAAACGCAGTTCAACGGTACCAATAGTACAAAAGCAAAAAATGTGACTCCTTTTAAAAGAGTCACATTTTTTATTTAGTAGAAGAAATGATATTCTTAATTTTGACTTTTCAATTCATCATTTCCCCTTTTCAGCATCTACTAAAAGCAGCTTAATGCCGAGATTGGTTCTGTCTTTTCCTTCGACCAAAAAGACAGCTACAAATGATTCACTTTCTTGCAGGTATTTTTTGGTAAAGGAAGCCAAATTGTCTTTGTTGGTAAAATATTCCACTACTGCAATATTTCCAATGTCGTGATCGGAAAAGAAAAAGAACTGTTCCCCTTTATTGGCTTGGCCTTTAATTCTGCAGACCAAAGCATAATCTTTGATGCCATCTGTTTCGCGTAAGTCAAAAACGGTATCTATTTTTTTTAAATTATTCTTGTACCTTATTTTAAAATCCTGAATATTAAAGTGTTTATTATAATTATTTACATAATCAATAAACATGTTTTTGTTCTTCATTGGTCCGATGTATACGGTATTGTTTTCCTTTAAATCGGCATAATTTAATTTACTCGAAAAACGCACTGTAAAATCTGATTTCTGTTGGAAGAAAAAGTCAGATAGCACCTTGGTTCCTAGTACGCCAGAACTTGTCAAATAGGTGTAGTCAGAAGGTTTGATTCCTTCAGCAATTTTAGGATTTTCATTTTTTAATTTATAGAAATCTGCCATCGAATTGATGTTATAATCTCTATTCCAACCCACTTGACCCGTGGCGGTTTTTCCTAGCACTCCAAAAACATCACCCACAACTACAATAGTTTCTTTTTTATTGGTGAAAAACGAATCCCAAATAGGTGTAGAAGGCTGGTACAGAAAATAAACCAGAAGTCCGATCACAAAAAGACCAAGCACACCAACGGCAGATAATGCCATTACAAATCTATTTTTGTAATTATCAACTGCGCTTTTTTCAATCCTGATTTCTTTGTTAATGATGAAATCAGTGTAGTATTGTCCTTTTCGGATTTCAATTTTTAAAGCATCGTTTTTACCTTCGTCACTATAATATGCTTTTAGTTTTTTTCTTAAATTGTATATGCTAACGCGCATCTTTGACGAACTCGCATCTTCGATAAAAGAATTTCCGAAAATTTCGATTCCAACAGTAGTCTCTTTTAACTCTTTTCCTTCGAGAGTAGCATTGGTCAAAAAACGCAACAATCTAGAACTCGTTGGTGACAGCTTAAAAGTATCGCTTTCCAATACTCTTTCCAATTGTGAAATTTTATTTTCTTTTGATATGTTTTTTGTTATCAACTTGTTTTAGTGGATTTTATAGTCTAAAAAGTTCGCTGTGTAACGGTTACAAGTACCGTTAACTTCTGTTAATTCGAATTTTACTATTTATATTTGGTTTCGAAAATTACATAAATAAAAGGGTCTATCCTTATAAAAACTAATTTTCATTTGTACCAAACCAAAAAACTACCATTTTATGCTATTTGAACTAAAAAAATCAATTCGTTTTTTATTGTTTGCACTATTCTTTTTTTCGAATGTAAAGGCGCAACAAGACAACCAATCTATAAATCCAGTATCTGTTCGTAACGAAATGCAACGGGTAGCCGATTGGCAAATAGAACATTTTAAAGATATTTACAGTGATAGGAAAAAACCACACCATATTGCCGATTGGACAAATGGTGCTTTTTATGTTGGTATGCTCAAATATGCCGAAATCGCAAAAGACGACCGCTATTGGAATTGGTTGCGAAAAATAGGTGAGGAGCAAAACTGGAAATTACACCACCGCAAATACATGGCCGACGATCACACTATTGGTCAAATGCACCTAGAATTGTTCCGAAAATTTGGAGATTCTACCATGCTTAAACCAACAAAGGAAGGGATTGATTATGTAATCAACAATCCAAGTACGCAACCCATAACGCTAGACAATTACAAGCATGTAGAACGCTGGACTTGGTGCGACGCCTTATTTATGGGACCTCCTGTTTGGGCAAAATTGGCAAAAATTACGGGAGAACAAAAGTACAATGACTTCATGATGAAAGAATATGAAGCCTCTCGAGCTCATTTATTCGATGAGGAAGAAAGCCTTTTTTACAGAGATAACAGCTATATTGGAAAATTAGATCATGGCAAAAAAATATTTTGGTCCCGTGGCAATGGTTGGGTGTTTGGAGGTCTAACTTTACTAATGGACGAATACGAACCGGGGTCGAAAGAATATGAATATTTCAAAGCTATTTATTTAAAAATGGCCAAGAAATTAATCGAAATTCAAACGCCAGAGGGACATTGGGTGATGAGTTTATTAGGGCAAGATGTTTACCCAACACCTGAAACAAGTGGAACTTCCTTTTTTACTTTTGGTTTGGCTTGGGGAGTGAATCACGGATTACTCGATAAAGCGATCTATTCGCCGCATATTGAAAAAGCATGGAATTGTTTGCGCTCGCATATTACAAAAGAGGGCATGTTGGGTTATGTACAACCTATTGGCGCAGCTCCCGGAAGTGCATGGGCAGACAAAACGGAAGTATATGGTTCAGGAGCTTTCTTGGCAGCTGGATCCGAAGTGTATAAAATGGTAGGCGGACAACCTATTTTTCAGATTCAGAATCCTGATTTTGTAAAAAGTCCAAAAACAGGAATGACCCGTCAACATTGGATAGATGCGGCTAAGTATTTATTGAAAGGAGCCTTTAGTTACGTAAAAAACTACGATGATCCTTTGAAATTTCCAAAAATGGGTACGGTATCGTATCCTAAAGATGGCCGTCAAAGTCCAGTTGAAAAATTAGAAGGTTTGTGTCGAACATTATTTGTGGCTGCACCATTATTAAAAGAAAATCCAAATTTGGAAATTAATGGTATTAAAATAGCCGAATATTATCGTAAGAACATCGTAAACTTAATTGATGAAAACCATCCTTCTTATATTCCAATGAAAAAAGGAGATTGGCCCGGACAAACATTGGTAGAGTTTGGAGCACTTTCGGTATCCATGTTTATGATTCCCGAAATTATATGGGATCCCTTAACCAAAGCACAGCAAGATAAATTAGCAAAAACGATGATTAGTTATGGAGATGGTAATACCGTGCCTTCGAACTGGAAATTCTTCAATATCTTTATTTTAAGTTATTTTAAAGAAAAAGGATACCAAGTAAATGAAAAATTGCTTGAAGACTACTTGAATAAATCACTAGAACATTATAGAGAAGACGGTTGGTATAATGACAATCCTGCTTTCGATTATTATAGTATGTGGGCGTTTCAAATGTATGGTCCCGTTTGGAGTAAATACTTTGGAGATAAGCATTACCCAGAGATTGCAGAGAAATTCAAAAAGAACTTCCTACCAGTAGAAGCCAATTATCCGTACATGTTTAGCAAAGACGGCAAAATGATCATGTGGGGTCGAAGTATTACCTATAGATTTGCGTCTATTAGTTCGTTTCCGTTAATGAGTTATTATGAAAAAGACTTACCAAATGCCAATTGGGGTGGCTTGCGAGGAACATCGTCTGCTGTGCTTTTGCAATTTTTACAGCATCCTGAATTTAGAAAAGATGATATTCCAACTCTTGGTTTTTATGGTGGTTTTGAGCCTTCAACACAAAGTTATAGCTGTCGTGGAAGTGTATTTTGGATGGGAAAAGCGTTCTTGAGTTTGTTTTCCCCTGCTGATAGTAAATTCTGGAATGAAGAAGAAAATGGTGGTGTTTGGGACAAGGAATTAAAAAATGCACCAACAACCAATCACTTTTACAAAAATTCGGAAATTATGGTAACTAATTATCCGTCTATAGGAGCGTCTGAAATTAGAGCTTGGTGTAATGTTCCTCAAAAAGGAATTAAGGAATCTTTTCGATCTAGTGAAAACTACAACAAATTATCGTACAACTCAGAGTTTACATGGCAAGCCGACAATAGCGAAGGAACCGCTGCGATGAATTATGTTTTTAAAACAAAACAAGCAGACCATCCGTTTGAATCTGGACATGTTTATAATTTTAAAAAGTTTGAAAAGGGTGTTTATTATAGAAAATTAATCGCTGAGTATGTGGATAATGCTAGTATTCAATTAGCAGATATTCCAATTGAAAATGGTGTTTTGAGAGTGGATAAAATGGAGGGAAAAACGGCATTTGATTTTACGCTGGGACATTATGCTTTGCCGCATATCAATGGTTTTATTTCGAAAACTATTCGAAAAATAAATAAAGAAGAAGTACAAATTATAGACAATGGCAATTATCAATTGGCATTGGTTCCTATTCAAGGATGGAAAGCTAGCCAAGCGATAACGTCTACAGGTATTCATCCAGAAACAAAGGAGAGCACTGTGATTAATGTATCAGGAAGTTATGATCCAGCCGATAAAAATAAGGTTTATGTAACGGCTATGCTTTGGAAAAAATCAGGAATTCCTTTTACAGATGCAGAATTGAGCGTTGTCAAAAAAGTAAAAGTTAGCAAAGAAAAGGTGACTGTTACGAATGCAGATAATTCAAAAACCGAAATAGTTTATTAGATTCTAGTATGTTAATAGAACTGTTTTTTGGGAACGATAATTTGAGAGAAAGTCCTATATTTGGTTAAACATTTTTCGAAAAAAAAATAAAAATGAAGAATTTAAAATTGGTTACGCTACTTTTTGGAATGGTCTGCTGTGTTACAATTCAAGCACAAGAACGCCAAAAAAACATTCTATTAATTTGCATGGATGATTTGCGTCCAGAGCTCAATTCTTTTGGGGTTTCCTATATCAAAAGTCCGAATATAGACAAGCTAGCCAGTGATGGACGTGTGTTTTTAAACCATTATGTTAATTCGCCAAGTTGCGGTCCTTCCCGTTACACCATGTTAACTGGTAGGTACGGAGACCCAGGAAACGATGCTATTTTTGAAAGAGCCGAAAAACTAAAAGTAAACCCAAATTCCGTACCGCCAAGTATGCCAGAATGGTTTAGAAACAAAGGATATACAACAGTTTCGATAGGTAAAGTATCGCATCATCCGGGCGGTTTAGGAGGTAAAGATTGGAATGATGTAAATGTAATCGAAATGCCAAATGCTTGGAATGAGCAGTTGATGCCCGTGGCCGAATGGGAACATCCACGTGGAGCTATGCACGGTTTGGCAAATGGAGAGATAAGAGCAACTGGAAAAACGAAGATGGATGTTTTTCAGTCATTTGATGGTCCAGATACTAGTTATCCTGATGGTCATATAGCCAATGAAGCGATTAAGCAACTCGGAAAATTATCTAGTCAAGACAAGCCGTTTTTCTTGGCTGTTGGACTTATCAGACCACATTTGCCGTTTGGCGCTCCAAAGAAATATTTCGACTTGTATAAAAATGTCATACTGCCACCAATACAAAGTCCAGAAAAACCGACTTCTGTTTCGACTTGGCATAATTCAAGTGAGTTTTTTCAATACAATCTTTGGGGTAAAAATCCAAATACAGATAAGGAATTTGCTGATGAAGTACGCAAGCATTACGCTGCCTGCGTTAGTTATGCCGACCAACAAGTAGGTTTTATTTTAGCGAAATTGAAAGAAACAGGAGCTGATAAAAATACCATCATTGTATTGTGGGGAGATCATGGTTGGAATCTTGGTGAACATGCCATTTGGGGCAAACACAATTTGTTTGAAGAAGGCGTTCGTTCACCTTTAATTATTTCCTATCCAGAATTAAAAGCAAAAGGAAAACAATCCAATGGAATTGTTGAAACGGTCGATATTTTTCCAACATTATGTGATTTAAGTGGAATAGAAAAACCAAGTTTTGCAAATGGCGAATCATTATTGCCAATACTTAAAGATGCAAATAGTAGTGGTCACGTAGCCTTTAGTTACAATGGAAAAGCGAATAGTATTAGAACAATGCAATACCGATTTACACTTCATAAAAATGGTGCAACAGAACTGTATGACGAAAAATCTACTGCTAAAGAAGCTAAAAATATTGCCCAAGAAAACCCTGCAATAGTAGAAGAATTGAAACTGTTATTGAAAAATAAACTAGACAAATTAAACTAGATTAGTAGTGTAGATTTCCATTATAGATAGGAGTAATAAATGATCAGACATTAAATATAGGTTTCTTGAGTGCAGCAATAGTAGGGGGGTAATTGTTCTTTTTTGGCAAATAATAGCATTTTGGTGTATTTTTGGGAGACAAATGGTTTTTTAGTTTCTTATTTTAAAAATAGATAATACCTTAGATTTATTATAGCTAATAAATCTATTTTAAAATTACAACCAAAGAAAACTATGAAATCAAATTACAGCAAAACTAGACTAGTTTTTTGTCTAGTATCTTCACTTTTTGTAACGGGACTTTCTGCTCAAAAAGGACCTTTTTTCGAAAAAGGAAATGATCCAAAACCTGCAACTCAAAAATGGTCTTTGATAAAAGAAATGTCCGATGAGTTTGATGGTAAAAAAGTAGATGAGTCCAAATGGCAAATATCAGGTCAAGGATGGATTGGTCGTGCTCCAGGATTATTTTTGGCTGAAAATATTAGTGTTTCTGATGGAAGTCTAAAAATAATTTCTAAAATGTTACCCGAAAAAGTGGTGAAACAAGGGAAGGAATTTACACATAGTGGAGGTTATGTGGGGTCGAAAGAAGGAAAAACTTATGGGTATTATGAGTGTGAAGTAAAAGCAAATAAAACCTTTATGTCAACAACTTTTTGGTTGATTAATGAAGGGAAAAACACATCAGGTTGCGATAAGCGAACTACCGAATTAGATATTTTAGAAACTGTTGGCCAAATTACTAGTCCAAAGGAATGGATGAAAAATTTTGATCAACAAATGAATTCGAACACACACAGTAGAAATATTCCTGAAGGATGTGATTATAAGAAAGCTTCCAATGGTGCTAAGGCAGCAGTAAGTGGAAAAGTATATGATGATTTCCATGTGTACGGAGTTTGGTGGAAAAGTGCTGATGAAGTGCAATTCTTTCTAGATGGTAAACATACTTCTACTGTAAAACCACCAGCAAATTTTGATATTAAAATGTATTTACGATTGGTTGTGGAGACGTATGATTGGAATCCAGTTCCTGCTGATGGAGGATTGAATGGCTCTTTGAAGGATAGAACGACTACTTACAACTGGGTACGTTCTTGGCAGTTGGTAAATTAAAAATATTGTCCCATAGAAACAATCTTGCTATAGGAATTATTAAAACAGAATATAGCACTTACTATCTTAAAAAAAAAACAAAAAAGAGGAATCATTTAATTCTTGTAATTGCAAGAAATTAGGATTTTTGTTATTCATGATTCCTCTTTTTTACTATTGACTGTATCTAGATTTTATACTTATTGGTAATTAACAGTACAGTATAGCACGGTATGGTAGAGTGAAAATAACCTATAATAACTATTAACATTTAACCCTTATGAAAACTATTTACAAATTTCTATTGTCAGTAACCATGGCAATTGCATTCCTACTTATTTCATCAACTACTGTTAGCGCACAAGCTAAAAAAGCGACACCAGCTGAAATAGCAGCGGGAAAAACCCTTATTTCAAAATCAGATTGTTTGGCTTGTCATAAGGTAGATGCTAAGTTGGTAGGCCCTAGTTATAAAGATGTAGCCAAAAAATATGCTGCAATTGAAGCAAATTATGATTTATTAAGTCAAAAAGTAATCAAAGGTGGTTCTGGTAGTTGGGGGCCGATTCCTATGTCTGCACATTCAAGCTTAAAACCTGACGATGCCAAAAAAATGATCAAATATATTTTATCAATTAAATAAAATATAACCATAAAATGAAAAAAATCCTATTACTATGTTTAATGCTAACGTGCAGTTTAGCAGTCTTAGCGAATCAATCTACTAAATTTAGAGGAAAAGTAGTTAATAATGCAAATCAAGGAATTTCTAATGCCACAATAGAGATTCTAAATACCAATCACTATACAACTTCTAGTAGTGATGGAAGTTTTAGTATCGAAAATGTAGCTTATGGCGATTATGTTATAAAAATAAAAGGTGTCGGTTATGCTACTTTCAGTCAGAAAGTAAGCATCTCAGCTAAAAATGAAAACAGTTTAGTTTTTAAACTTTCTAAATCTGAAAATGAATTGGACGAGGTAATCGTAAGTGCTCAAAAACGTGAAGAAAACCAACAAAATCTGCCAGTAAGTATTTCGACTTTAACAGAGAAACAAATCAAAGAATACAAAATTTGGGATATAAAAGATATTACAGCTATTGTACCCAATTTTAATGCTGCCAATCCTGGTGATAATCGTAATGTCACTTCCATAAGAGGAATTACCACAACATCTTATGATCCCGCTGTGGCTACCTATATTGATGGCGTGAACCAGTTTGGTTTGGATACTTACATCTCACAATTGCAGGATATTGAACGTATCGAAGTTTTGCGAGGTCCTCAAGGAACTTTGTATGGACGAAATGCAATGGGAGGTGTGGTCAACATTATTACCAAACAACCTACAAATGAGACAACTGGTTTTGCTGAACTAGGCTTTGGTAATTTTAACCAACAACGCATTAGTGCGGGCGTTCGATTACCTATTCTAAAAGATAAATTATTTTTTGGAGCAAGTGGTTTATTCACCAAAAGAGACGGTTATTTTACTAATACCTTCAATAACTCTAATTTTGATAAGCAAAATAGTGCCATGGGGAACTATTATTTGAAGTTCCTACCGAACTCCAAATTGTCTATTACCTTAAACGCTAAGCATATTTTAAATAATAATAATGGTGCTTTTCCTTTGGCGTCAAGTATTGATGAGGCATTATCAAATCCTTATAAATTAAACCAAAATAGTATTGCAAAAATGGTCGACAAGACTTTTAATACTAGTTTGTCATTAAAGTATAATGCCGACACATTTGATTTCGTTTCACAAACGGCTTACCAAAGCAATTACCGATATTACAAAACGCCTATTGATGGTGATTTTTCTCCATTGGATGGTTATGCAATTGTAAATAATTACGGTAGGGATTGGAATAATGTCAATGTCATCAGTCAAGAATTGCGTTTTAGTTCGAAAGCAAATTCAGCATCGAAATTAAAGTGGATTGCGGGAACCTATTTGTTTCATCAAGACAATCCAGTAAAACAAGGTATTCATATTGGTGATGATGGTAATATGTTAGGTGCACCTGAAAGTAATGTAACCTACATCAATACCAATCAAGGAAAAGGAAATGGTTTGGCACTATTTGGACAAGGAACCTATGCACTAAACGAAAAACTGGATCTTACTCTAGGATTGCGTTATGATCTTGAAGAAAGAAAGCAAACTGCTCAAGGCGAACGTCAGCCTGATGGTGATGCCGTGGGAACTATTTTTCCAGAAACTTCAGCTTCAGCTAGTTTTGATGCTTTTAGTCCAAAAGCAGGATTACAGTATAAAATCAATCCAAATTCAAACTTATTTGCGACTTATAATAGAGGTTTTAGAACTGGAGGGATAAGTCAATTATCTGGTGATCCTAGAGAAGCTTTGCAAACCTATGAACCAGAATTTAGTAACAATTTTGAAATTGGTAGTAAAAACACCTTTTTAGCCAATCGTTTGCGTCTTAATCTAGCTGCTTTTTATACAACAGTAAACAATGCACAAGTACCAACCTTAGTGTTGCCAGATGCCATTACCGTTACCAAAAACGTAGGGGAGCTGACTAGTAAAGGTATCGAGTTGCAAACCGAAATTATTCCAATCAAAAATTTAGAATTGAATTATAATCTCGGACTTACAGATGCAAAATACAAAGACTTGACTTTGTCAGACAATGGAAATACAGAAACTTTCAACTCTAGAAAACAATTGTTTACACCTGCTATTACCTCTATGTTGGCAGCACAATATAAACAATCAATTACAGAGAGTGTCAAATCATTTGCAAGGGTAGAATGGAAGTATTTGGGTAAACAATATTTTGATTTAGCCAATCAACTTTCTCAAAACTCTTATCATTTGCTTAATGCTAGAGCAGGAATATCTTTCAAAAAACTAGAAATTTCTATCTGGGCAGAGAATCTAACCAATAAAAAATACGTAGATTACGCTTACAATTTTGGCGCAGCACACTTAGCGACAGCACGCACGTACGGATTACTTTTAAGAACTAATTTTTAAATAACTCGAACCATGAAACAAACCAAAAAGAACCATTTTACTGTATTAACTGCTTTATTGGCGCTTGTATTTGTCTTTTCGACAGGAACTAGTTTTGCTAAGAAATCAAATAAAGTTTTGATTTTCAGTAAAACAGCAAAGTTTCACCATCAATCGATTCCGGCTGGCATCAAAGCGATTATGAAACTGGGAGAAGAAAACGGGTTTAAAACTGATACTACCACAAACAGCAAGAATTTCAATAAAGAAAATTTAAAGCAATATGCGGCGGTTATCTTCTTAAGTCCAACAGGTGACGTTTTGGACGAAGAGCAACAACAAGCCTTCGAACAGTATATTCAATCTGGTGGTGGTTTTATGGGGATTCATGCAGCAACAGATTGTGAGTACGACTGGGCCTGGTATGGCAATTTAGTTGGAGCCTATTTTTCTAGCCATCCCAAACAACAAGAAGCTGTTTTGAAAGTTACTGATCGTAAACATATTTCGACCAAACACCTTCCAGCCGACTGGAAGAGAAAAGACGAATGGTACAATTTTAAATGGATGGCACCAGATTTAAAAGTGCTTGTTTCTATTGACGAGACTTCTTATGATGCTGGAAAAGGCAAAATGGGAGCTAATCACCCAATGGCATGGTACCACAATTTTGATGGTGGAAGGGCATTTTATACAGAGCTGGGGCATACGGATGAATCCTATAAAGAACCGTTATTTCTGCAGCATTTATTAGGCGGAATTAAATATGCAATGGGTAAAAGCAAATAAAAATTATACGAGTCATGAAAAAAAGAATTAATTATATTTTAGGTTTTGTTGTATTACTAACGTTGATAGTTACTTGTAAAACCTATAAAGACAGTTTTCAACGCGATGCAACTGGGAAAATAATCGTAAATACGAATCCAAATCCGTTGCCTGTTTCTGCTGAGGAAAGTATGAAAATGATGGCTTTGCAAAAAGGTTATCATCTTGAACTAGTTGCTGACGAACCTATGGTAAGTGAGCCTGTAGCAATCGTCTGGGACGGAAACGGTAGAATGTATGTAGCCGAAATGAATACCTATATGCAAGATATTGACGGTACTGGCCAAAAAATGAATACTTGCAAAATTAAACTGTTGGAAGATACCAATGCTGATGGTAAAATGGACAAAGCAACGGTTTATTTGGATAGCTTGGTTTTGCCTCGAATGATGCTATGCTTAGACGATCGCTTGTTGGTAAACGAAACCTGGACCAACAACATATACAGCTACAGAGATACAAACAACGACGGTCATGCTGACGAAAAAGTAATAGTTTATGAAAATAATGATGGAGACCAGAAAAATCTAGAACATCAAAAAAGTGGTTTGATGTGGAATCTTGATAACCGCATTTATGTTACCGTAAACAAAATACGTTACTCATTCGAAAACGGAAAATTAATTCCAGAAGAATTACATGGAAATCCTCAAGGACAATGGGGATTAGGCTTTGATGATTATGGGCGTTTGTTTCAATCATCAGCTGGAAGTGAAAATCCTGCTTTTGGATTCCAACAGAGCAATTTTTACGGAAATTTAGAATTCAAAGACCAGTTAGTTGGAGATTTTGTCGAGCCATGGCCTATTATTGTTACGCCAGATGTACAAGGTGGAATGAAAAGATTACGACCTGATGGCACTTTGAACCATTTTACAGCTTCCACAGGACAAACAATTTTTAGAGGTGATGCGCTACCTGCTGATTTAAAGAATAATTATTTTGTTTGTGAACCCGTAGGACGTATCATCAGAAGAGCAGTGGTGCACAACAATGATGGTAAAATAACACTTGAAAACGCCTATAATCAGCAAGAGTTTATCGCTTCTGCCGATATGAATTTTAGACCCGTAAATATGGCGACAGGACCTGACGGTTGTTTATATATTGTGGATATGTACCACGGAATTATTCAAGAAAGCAACTGGACAAGACAAGGGAGTTTTTTAAGACCAGAGATTTTGAAAAAAGGATTGGAGAAAAACGTAGGTCGTGGTCGTATTTATAGAGTGGTTTATGATAAAATTAAACCGTCAAAAGTTAAGCCTGATTTGCTAGATGCTAGTAGTGCCAAATTGGTAGGGTACTTGAACCACCCAAATGGTTGGTGGAGAGAAAACGCTCAAAAATTACTGGTGTTGCGTAATGATAAAAGCGTAGTGACTCAATTGGAAACGATGGTTAAAACCGCGCCAAATCACTTAGCCAAAATGCATGCTTTATGGACTTTAAGTGGTATGCATTCTTTATCGAAAGAATTATTGGCTGCTACTTTTAAAGACACCGATGCTAATGTTCGAAAAACGGCTGTTTGGGCAAGTGAAAATTTCATGAATGCCAAAACGAATAATTTTATTGTCGAAAACCTAGAAACACTTAAAACAGATCCAAGTGCCGATGTAAGGTTTCAACTGGCCTTGTCGCTACGTTTTAATGAGAGTCCAAAGGCAAAAGCCATTATTAATTTCATGATGGAAAAATATCCAAATAATGAAGTCTTGATTGCTTCTGTAAAAGCGTTTGAAAATGCAAAAATAGCAGATAAAAAGCGCTTGGAAGAAGAAAAATTGATGAACGCTGCAGAACAAAAAGTAATTAGTGAAGGATCTAATATTTATAAAACTCTTTGTGCAGCTTGTCACGGAATGGATGGTAAAGGAATTGCTTTGGGCGAAAAAGAATTTTTAGCGCCTCTTTTAGCAAAAAACAAAACCATTAATGAAAAGAATCCTCAAAAAGCAATAAAAATTTTACTTCATGGTTTGACTGGACCTATTGATGGTACAAGTTATACTGCCAATCTAATGCCTTCTCTTCTTGAAAACGACGATGCTTATATCGCAGCAGTTTTGAGCTATGTAAGAAGTGATTTTGGAAATAAAGCAAAAATGGTGACGCCAGAGGAAGTGGCTAAAATTAGAAAAAATACGGCCAACAGAACGCTACCTTATACAGCGGGAGAGTTAAATTAATAGCTACAGTAAGCAGCATAATTGTTTAGATGATTGCTGCTTATACTAGTAAAAAACAATAACTATTATGTCAAAAAAACTAAGACTTGGAATGATAGGTGGAGGCAAAGGTGCTTTTATTGGAGCCATTCACCGTATTGCAGCTCAAATAGACAGTGAATACGAATTGGTTTGTGGAGCTTTTAGTTCCAATCCAGATGTGTCATTAGAAAGCGGAAAAGAACTAGGTTTAAATCCAGCCAGATGTTATGCGTCTTTTGTCGAATTATTCGAAAAAGAACAACAGTTACCCGAAAATGAGCGCATGCAGGTGGTAAGTATTGTAACACCAAACCACGTTCACTTCGAACCAGCAAAATTGGCGATGCAATCTGGTTTCCATGTGATTCTAGATAAACCCATGGCTTTTTCTTTAGCGGAAGCTAAAATTTTAAAAAGTGTAGCCGAAGAAACAGGACAACGTTTTTGTTTGACCCATACGTATACAGGCTATCCAATGGTGAAAGAAGCCAAGCAACAAATTGCCGCTGGAAAACTTGGCAGTATTACCAAAATTTATGTCGAATACCCACAAGGTTGGTTGAGTAAATTGGAAGAAAGTGGAGACAACAAACAAGCCGCTTGGCGCACCGACCCTTCCAAAAGTGGAAAAGGAGGTTGTTTGGGTGATATTGGTACGCATGCCTTTAACCTTGCAGAATACATTTCGGGTTTGAAGGTAACCCAAATTAATGCTGCTATCAATACAGTAGTCGAAGGTCGAAAACTGGATGATGACGCTACAGTACTTTTGAAGTTCGATAATGGAGCTTCGGGAATTTTGTTTGCTACACAAGTGGCAGCAGGCGAAGAAAACAATATTAAAATTAGAGTTTACGGACAAAAAGGTGGCTTGGAGTGGCAGCAAGATGACGCCAATTCTTTGGTGATGAAATGGATAGACGAACCTCGCCAAGTTTTAAGAACCGGCGGTGCCTATCTAGGTAATTTTGCCAAACACAACACACGAACACCAGGCGGACATCCAGAAGGATATTTGGAAGCTTTTGCTAATTTGTATCGAAATTTTGCCTTGACGATCCAAGCAGAACTAAAACAAGAAACTGCAACCGAAGAAATGCTCGATTTTACAGGTGTTGATGATGGCGTAAGAGGGATGGCTTTTATCGAACAAGCCATTGCATCGGGTGAATCCACTCAAAAATGGATGGATTTTGTGGTATAAGTTGCCATGCTAACAATAGAACGCGGATGAAACAGATTCGCTAAAGCGAAAACACGGATCAAAAACGGATTTTAATACTATGATTTTTTTTGAAATCGGTTTTATCAGTGTTTGAAAATCAGTGTACCATTTTTTTGCTTTTGATTTGGTTCGCATAGCGACAACTTTTATAAATAATATAAAAAACAAAATAGTTATGACAAATATTAAAGGTCCAGCTATCTTTTTAGCACAATTTTTAGGTTCAGAAGCTCCCTTCAACGATTTAGATTCTATTTGCAAATGGGCAAAAGATTTAGGTTTCAAAGGAGTCCAAATTCCGACTTGGGATAGCCATTATTTTGATTTACAAAAAGCAGCCGAAAGTAAAACCTATGCTGACGAAATTAAAGGAAAAGTAAACGAAGCAGGATTAGAAATCACTGAACTTTCTACCCATTTACAAGGGCAGTTGGTAGCTGTAAATCCAGCCTACGACCATTTATTTGATGGTTTTGCTCCCAAAGAAGTGCATAATAATCCAAAAGAGCGTACCAAATGGGCGGTACAACAGTTGAAATATGCTGCAAAAGCCTCTCAGAATTTGGGTATCAATGCACACGCTACTTTTAGTGGCTCATTGCTTTGGCATACCGTTTACCCATGGCCACAACGTCCTGCTGGATTAGTTGACGATGGTTTTACAGAATTGGCCAACCGTTGGATGCCTATTCTAAATGCTTTTGACGAAGCGGGTGTAGATGTATGTTACGAAATTCATCCAGGCGAAGATTTGCATGATGGTGTTTCTTATGAACGTTTTTTAGATAAAGTCAACCAACATCCAAGAGCATGTTTGCTTTATGATCCATCGCATTTTTTATTGCAGTGTTTGGATTATATTAGTTATATCGACCATTATCATGAGCGTATTAAAATGTTCCATGTCAAAGATGCCGAGTTTAATCCAACTGGAAAACAAGGGGTTTATGGCGGTTATGAAAACTGGGTTGATCGTGCCGGAAGATTCAGATCTTTGGGAGATGGTCAAGTTGATTTCAAACAAATTTTTAGCAAATTGGCAACTTATGGATTTGATGGATGGGCAGTAATGGAATGGGAATGTGCCATCAAACACCCTGAAAGTGGCGCCAAAGAAGGAGCTATATTTATTAAAGATCACATCATAAAGGTAACCGAAAAAGCATTTGATGATTTTGCATCTTCGGGAATTGATAAAGAACTAAACCGAAAAATATTAGGAATATAACAGTATAAAAACACCTTGCTTTGAGGTGTTTTTTTAGCTTGTTATATTATTTTTCGATAAATAAAAAATATTCATAAGGACATGAATTTTAGTGTTCTATACTAAAAACCACTCTAGTACAGGACTATTTTACTATTAAAACCAAACCAAATAAATTATAAATTATGCAATCTATTGAAAAAAATAAGCTTTTTTTGGCTAGTTGTCTAGCCTTATTAGTTACTTCACTTTCGTTCGGAATCAGAGCGGGTATCATGAGTAAACTGGGTACCGATTTTGAACTCACCGCAGGCGAATTAGGAACCATTATCGCCACTGCTTTTTGGGGTTTTCCATTAGCTATAGTCATTGGTGGTTTTATTGTAGATGCAGTGGGAATGAAAAAACTCCTTGTAATGGCTTTCGTTTTTCATTTATTAGGTATCGTGCTAACCATTTTTGCACAAGGTTATTGGACACTTTTTATTTCGACACTTTTGATCGGTATCGCCAACGGAACAGTCGAAGCAGCTTGTAACCCACTGGTTGCGACACTTTATCCAGACAACAAAACGACTAAGTTAAACCATTTTCACCTGTGGTTTCCTAGCGGAATTTTTATCGGAACCTTAGTGGTGCTACTGTTTAATTATCTAGGATTGAATTGGCAAATACAAGTGGGTATCATGTTGATTCCTACTTTTATTTATGGTTTTCTTTTCTCCAAACTCGATTTTCCAGTTACAGAAAGAGTCGCTTCAGGCGTTTCTACTAGTACGATGTATAAATCGGTAACATCTCCGCTATTCTTATTTATGTTCATTTGCATGTTTGGTACCGCGATTACGGAACTATTTACAGGACAATGGATCGAAATGCTACTTAAAAATGTAACCGATAATTCTATTCTGATTTTGACTTTGACCACTGGTGTAATGATCATTGGTCGAGGCGTGGCAGAACCTGTTGTACATCGTTTTTCGCCACAAGGAGTGTTGCTTTTATCGGCTGTTTTTGCGGCCTTAGGATTGTATCTTTTAGCAACTTTAACTGGGAATTCAATTTTTATCGGTGCCTTTGTATTTGGTTTGGGCGTTTGCTATTTCTGGCCAACCATGTTAGGATTTGTCTCAGAAAACATTCCAGACTCTGGAGCACTTGGTTTAAACTTAATGGGTGGCGCTGGTATGTTTGCCGTATCCATTTATACCATTTTTATGGGGAATTTTTATGACCAATTAATCATGGAAAATTTACCTTCAGATGCAAATGCAGCCAGTACATCTCCAGAAGAAATGAATAATTTACTCGAATTAGCCAGAAACGCTGCAGGTCCCGAAGTTTTGAAAGTAACGATGGTGATTCCTATTATTTTAATAATTGCATTTATAGGCTTAAATTTTTATATGAAAAATAAAAAGAAAGTGGTGCTTGCTTAAACGAGGTTTTTCAAATTCAGCAATAAGTAAATTGGTAGAAATTGAGCTTTCTGATAGCTACATTAGATTGAAAAGTGAATACCATATTACGTACTTTTTTATTAAGGAAGAACTATTCTTTAAAAAAGCCCTAATTAATCTACACGTATTAATTAGGGCTTTTTTTAAAACTACTTCGAATACTTTTTTCTGTATTTTGTTGGTGACATTTCATAGACTTCATTGAATTTTTTGAAGAAAAAAGGCGGCGATTCATAGCCACAGTCATAGCTAATTTGGGAAACCGATTTATCAGAATACAAAAGCATTCTACTGGCCATATTGATACGGTATTCATTTAGAAAAGTAAAAAAAGACCGTCCCATCATTTTGTTGAAAAAACGAGAAAAAGACTGTTCAGACATGTTGACCAAGTCGGCTACTTCTTTCAAATATATTTTACGTTCAAAACTCTTTTCGATAAAATCATGAACTCTGGTCATACGGTTGTTATGCTCATGCGGAATATCATCAACAAAACTCGCATCAGATAAAGTAGTGTATGCACATTTGGACAAGCGTAGCAAGAATCCTAAGAAGTTAATATACAAATCATCGCTGCTTAGGGTTAGTAATTTTTTCAATTCAGGAATGAGTTTTTCAATAGATTTTTTTTCGAAAATAATACCTTTGGAGGCAGTAGTTAGCATTTCGAATAATGTGTCTAACTCGGGAACCTTCGCAAAAACGCCTTTGTTCCACTGAATGACTATCGACTGAGAAAGTACCCCATTCTGTTCCTGATTTTTCCAGCAATGTGGCAAATTAGATCGAACCAACACCAATTCTCCAGGTTCATAAGGACCTACATAATCGCCAATAAACTTAGTTCCAAAACTAGATTCTATAAAAGTCAATTCGTGCTGTGGATGAAAATGCCATGGCACCTCAAAATTATCTTCTTGATATGTAAAAGCCGTAATAGTCTTTTGTTCCCCTAAGTGTATGGGTTCTAGAATAGGTTTCATAGGCTAGTTTTGTTGGTTTTATGGAAATAGTAAAAATCGAATTGACTGCTCTTATTGGTTGTAAAAATAGTATATAGTATTCTATGTTGTCTATTATTTTTGTTATTTTTAATAATACGGACAGAATAGTTTATAAATGTGACGTTAAGCAATAGTTTATTTTCAGAGATATTGGCAATATTTGCATAGTACAATAGACTAATTGAAACTAGGTTTGTATATAGAGAATCTTTGATTTTTGATATTCAATGTCGTGTTTTAAAACGTACAGAAGAAAAGTAAGGAACACAGAACACACAACTAACCCTTTTTGAAATGAAAAAAAGCGAAATAACCTGTCCGTTTTCAGAAGCAAGAACCAATAAAGGTTTTGGAGAAATGGACGATCAAAACGATCCCGTAACCATGCTTTTGCGTCATAAAGATGTACGCAAAGGAGCCCACGACTGGAAAACATTTCAATCTGGAGCCACTCCAGGGCGAATTGTAATTCCGTCCGAAGTAAACATCAGGACTACGCGTCAAATTCCGTTTGAAGTAGATCCACCACAACACAAAAGTTTTAGAGATATTCTAGATCCTTGGTTCAAAAGACCATTAGAAGAGGAATACCAAGCGAAACTTACAGCGCAAATAAGTGTTTTGGTAGATGAAGTTTTAGCTTTGGATTCTGTAGATGTGATTAGCGAATTTGCCTTAAAATTACAATCAAGGGCGTTGACTTTGTTATTGAATACTGCTTACGACAAATCGGATTTATGGATTTCTTGGGGAACGCACGTTTTCCGAAGTGAAGGAGAAGCTTTAGACGGAGACAAAGCCGCTATTTTATACGATTATATCGATGCCGAAATAGACAAAGCAATTGCCAATCCAGGAGCTGATTTATATTCGGTTTTATTAGCGTCAGAAGTAGATGGTAAAAAACTAACCAAGGAAGAAGTAAAAGGAGTCATGATTTTGACGTTTGCAGGTGGTCGTGATACGGTTATCAATGCTGTCTCAAATTCGCTTGCTTATTTGGCAGATAATCCAAAATCATTAGAAAGATTGCGTGAGGAACCTGAAATCAGAAACAGAGCCATAGAAGAGTTAATTCGCTACTACGCACCTTTAACTCAAATGGGACGCGTAGTTACAGAAGACACTACCGTTTGTGAGCACGCCATCAAAGCCGATACTCGAATTTCACTCGTATGGGCAGCAGCTAACCGTGACGAAAAAGTATTCGAAAATGCAAACGAAGTAGTTTTAGACCGTAAAATGAATCCGCATTTGAGTTTTGGTTTTGGTACGCATAACTGCCTAGGAGCCACACATGCACGTGCAATTATGAAAGTATTAGTTGAAGTACTAACAGCCAAAGTACAAAGCATGGAAATCATCAGTGCAGAAGAAAATATCGAAGAGTTGGGCGAATTCAAACGCAAAGTGGGGTTCCACGCATTACAAATGAAGTTTAATAAAAAATAATAATTTAACGCACGCTCAAAGTAGTTTCCGGAACTTATTTTAGATGAAATCCAGAGTCCAATATACCCGTTTTTATCTGCTGAGATCTGTGAAATCTGCGTGCTAATTCAAAAAAATCGGTCTGAAAAAGGACCTTGTAAAAAACATAATTATGGCAAAAATAACTTTTATCACCAGCGATAACGAAACAATAACACTAGAAGGAACTTCAGGATCTGTAATGGCTTTGGCTGTAGATAATGGTGTAAAAGGCATTGATGGAGACTGCGGAGGCGTATGTTCTTGTGCCACCTGTCACGTACACGTTTTACCAGAGCACGTTGCCAAAACGGGTGAGGCAAGCGAAATCGAAACAGACATGCTAGAACTAGACGATAATGCTAATGAATTCAGTCGTTTGTGTTGCCAATTAGAGATCAGTGAAGCACTTGACGGAGTCGTTTTACGTGTTGCTAAATAATTAAAAAATAAGTTTATGTCTGGAGAAACCACTACAAAAGGAACCTGTGTGATCATTGGAGCAAGCCACGGAGGCGTTAATTGCGCAACCGCTTTACGCCGTGAAGGTTGGGAAGGCAATATCATCTTGATTGATGCAGATCCTGTAGTTCCGTACCATAAACCGCCTTTGTCCAAAGCGTATTTGACTAGTGATGATGCGATAGACAAAAATCTATTAAAGTCGCTGGAAAGTTATGAAAAAGACGCCATCGACTTGCGTTTGGGTGTCAAAGTAAACTCCATTCAACCTAAAGATAAAACGATTACTTTGTCCGACGGAGAAACTGTTGCCTATAATAAATTAGTCATTGCTACGGGTGCTCGTCCAATCATTCCACCGATTCCAGGATTGGATACTGCTGTTCATGTTTATCCTTTACGTACCGCTCAGAACATCAGTGATATACGTTGTTTTATGAAAAGCAGTACATTAAAACGTGTTGTGGTGATAGGAGGTGGTTATATCGGTCTAGAAACTGCCGCTTCGCTCAAAAAATTAGGGGCAGAAGTAGTGGTTCTCGAAAGAGAAGACCGCATCTTGGCTAGAGTAACAGCCCCCGAAATGTCCGCTTTTTTCCATGAGCTACATGCTCGCAATGGAGTAGAAGTACTTACAGGCAAAAACGTTTCGGCAATAGAAACGCATGACAGCTACAACGAAGTGATTTGCGCCGATGGTTCTCGATATCCTGCCGATATGTTAATTGTAGGTGTTGGAATTTTTGTGAACAAAGAACTGGCAGAACAAGCTCAATTGACTATCGAAAACGGAATCCTAGTTAACGAAAGAGCACAAACCAGCGACGAAAATATTTATGCTATTGGTGATTGCACTTTTCACTACAACCCACATTACAAACGCAATATTCGCTTAGAATCGGTTCAAAATGCCGTGGATCAGTCCAAAGTGGCTGCGGCTTCCATCTGCGGAAAATCTCCGGTTTACGATAGTATTCCGTGGTTTTGGTCCGATCAATACGATGTTAAGTTGCAAATGGTCGGTCTATCACAAGGCTACAACCAAATAATCTTGCGTCACGAACCAGCCAATCCCAACAGTTTTTCGGTTTGGTATTTTCAAGATGATGTTTTGCTGTCGGTAGATGCTGTTAACAATGCCAAAGCTTACGTAATCGGAACAAAACTCATCAAAGACGGTCATACGATAGATAAAGAAAAATTAGTCGCTGTAGAAGCTTTAAAAATGGATGCTATTTTAGTTTCTTAAATAAATGAGCCACTGATTTTCATCCGTTCGAGGTATGATTTTTTTCAAAAAACGCAATATAAAATGACGTTATTTGAATGTTTGTACTTCTAATTCCCCTCTCGAGAGGGGTTAGGGGTGTGGTTTTTAAGTGTTAGCAAATCAGCTGCTTAATATAGAACGTCAATGGTAGTGTTTTTATAAAGCGGAGCGGAATAAAAATGTATCGAGAACCATATTCATTTTTAGGAACTATTTCCTGCTGTGCGTTACAATATTTCTCATAAAAGTCCCCATTTCCCATGTCGCAAAAAGAGCTTCTTTCAGTCGCTTTTTTGCTCCAGGAAATGGGGACTTTTATTTCAAAATGATTTCCACTTCCATCAGGGTTAGGGGAGTTGGGGTGCTAATGACGATAACGGAATAAATATGTAAACTTATTTTAGGACGAGACATCTTGCTCGTGCCCGCAAAGAAAATCAAGTTTTGGTATATTTTTAAATTAGAAAATGATGTGATGTAGCAGGTGTGCACGAGCGGGCTATTAAAATTGAATTTAATAGCCGATTTTTTATTTTAATAGACTTCTATACAAATCAAAATCTTACATTTAATTAATTTTATTTATTTATTTTAAAATTTTATAGAACCAAAATTATTAAATACTAGAAAGGCTTTCAAATAGGAAAGCCATTTTAGTATTTGTAGTTTAATTTAAAACCCTTTGGCTTTTGGAGTTTGTATTCCACTTTCGTAGCGTATAGTGCTGTCGCTATCCAATTCTTTGAAATAATGGTAATAAGAACCATAACCACCATTTTTATTTTCTAAATCCAAACGCTCCTGTTTCCATTCTTTAAAACGTTTTGAAGCGGCTGCCTGATCTCCAATCAAAAAGAAATAATCATTTTTTGAAATGACGTTTCCACCTTTATCCGTAAGTTCTAAATTTACAAAAAACTTAGATTTTACAGTTTTCAACACTTTTTCATCAATTGCAAAAAATGATTTAGCACTATTTTCATCAATTGCATTTACAGCAAAATTCTTGTTTAGAACGATGTTTCCAGAATCATCCTTCACTTCAAATTTAACTTTGCAATCTTTGTATGATTTATAGAAATCATTGATAATCCAAATATTTCCTTTAAAAGCTTCGTTGTTTGACCAACGACGTTTGGTAAATTCAAAATTAACCAACAGTGGCTGATATGCTTTTTGCACAAAATAGTACGAATTTTTTGGCTTGCGATAATTATCTACAATTCCCCATTTCATATCGGGACCGTAAGTGATGTAATGACAAAGTGCGATACCACTCAAACTAGGTTTATCACGACGGAAATGTTCAATACCATTTTGAAAAATAATCCCTTGGGCATCTTGAGTGGCATTTACAAATTCTTCTAGAGAACCTTTCATTTCGCTACCAAAAACATCCCAGTTTTGCATACGCAAACGAGTCAAATCTGCCCAATGATGTCCCCAACTCAATCCTGGAGGCCACATTTCATTTTCTGGAATAAATTTCTTCAAACTCTCTACAGACGGAACCGAAGTAATGGCAAACTCAGGAACGATAGGGAAACCATCGGCTTTGGTTTGCAACCAATCTTCATGCAGCCATTCCCCCATATCATAAAAATATCGCAAGGCATGAATCGCTTCTTTTGGTTTGAAACCTGCTGCTTGACCAACAGGATCGGTCATTGGTGAATCTGGAACATATGGCAAATCTACATGAGCTTGCAAGGAATCGCCCAAACGTTCCAAGAAATCACGTCCAAATTTTGGATCACGAGTTCTAAACATCATTTCTTCTCCACCTTCCATCATAATCAATGAGGGATGATTTCTACGATCTACAACTACTTTTACGCCTTCATTAAAAATTTCTGATAAATTTTTCTCGTCAGACGGAATATTTCCTGTGCCCAACGGAATAATATCTTGCCAAACCGTCATCCCCATTTCGTCGCAATATTGATAAAATTCTGGAACTTCGGGAGGGTGCCATCCAAAAATACGAATGTTATTCATATTCATTTCTTTGGCCAAACGAATCAATTCTTTGTAGTCACTTTTTTCAGTACGTCCCACAAAAATATTTGGTGGTCCACCCCAACAAGCAGAACGAATAAAATGGAATTTTCCGTTGATATAAGTAGACCTAGGAAAAGTCACATCAACATCTTTCTTGAAACCAGGATTCCACTTTGAGGTCACTTCTCGAATACCAAAAGTTGTTTCTTTTACGTCTTGATTGATTTTTCCGTCTTTGATCGAAATCTTAGACTGGTACAAGTTTTGGTCTCCCAAATCCCAAGGCCACCATAATTTTGGATCCTTAATATGTACATTCTGGCTTAATTTATGAACACCAGGTGCTACCATCTTTTTGAAATCAAATCGCATTTCATTCATGTTAAAGTTCTTCCCTTTTAGAGAACCTTCAAAAGTCATTTCTTTAGTTTGATTCGTTTTATTTTCCACCGTAAGTTCCATATTCACATCGGCTGAACCATTTTTATTCAATTTTGTATGTGCATAAACATCCGTAAAACGAACCTTACCCGTACGTACCATATTTACAGGACCCACAATTCCAATTGGTGTAATGTCTCTCCAGTAATCACCAAACCAAGGTGTTTTTTTACCGGCTACAAACGCATTTACCTGTGGTGGCGTATCAAGTTTTACAACTAGCATGTTACGACCTTTAAGGAAATCCCATTTGTGAATACGCAGATAGTCATTTACGTTGAAAGAAAACTTCGAAAAAACACCCTCATGTTTACCTAGATAGTGACCGTTCAGCCATACTTCGCAGCCATAATCAACACTTTCAAAAACAATATCAACAATCTGGTTTTCTACTCCTTCAGTAACACTAAATTGCAGTGCGTACCACCACTCATATTGCTGTACCCATTGTGCTTTGACGCTATTACGACCAAAATGAGGGTCTTCAATCACCCCTGCTTTCCATAAATCGGTGTAGACATCACCAGGTACTTTGGCATTATTCCATACCAAGGTTTCGATATCCTCCGCCGGTAGTTTGTGGAGACCTTTTTTTACCCCTTCACCCGGAAGCATCATTTTAAATCGCCATCTCATTCCGTTCAAATCGGTAACCTGCTCATTTGTTTTCTCCAAAGATAGAGTCGTGTTAGGCTGGGCTACTGTAAGAGTAACGGAGCCTAGAGCAACAAAAATTGCAAAAAGCTTTCTAATGTTTTTCATACAATATAGTTTTAGTTGATTAAATAAAGTTCAAATTTACGAAATATATTTCATATGTAAACTATAAATTTATATATGAATATTTATATTTTATTTAAAGGTTTATTTTTTTGTTAAAACCTATTTAAGTGTAAAACAATTACACTATGGCATTACCATAAGCTACCGCAATAATTCCAATAGACATTATAGTTAATCCTGCAAACAACCAATTTTTACTTTGTGCTCCTGCCTTGTTCCATTCACCAGTAAAAAAACCTAAAAGATTGGCAACCATTATACAACCAGTTTGAAAAATGGCAAATCCAACTGAGGTTCCCAAAGGCCCTAATTCATAAGCACCCAAACCGTATATAATTAATGAAGCACAATATACAATTGCCATAACCAATAAAAGAACTAAATTTTTTGAGCTATCCGCTACTTTAAAATTAGACCAACTATTATTTTTTGATAATTGATTACTAAAATAGATCACCGTTGCAATTCCGCTACCTATAAACGAAGGCAACATCACGGCAATACGAGCAATCCAAGGTTGGTTACCAAATTGTTCTTGCGAAATTTGACCAATATGTCCCAAATTATCAGCCACATGATAGGAAAGATTAAAACCCGCCGCACAAATTCCGCCAATTACACAAAGGATAATTCCGTTTCTCATTTTATTTGGGTTGATATTGGTTTTGTCAGCTTCACTATTTTCAAATTTTTCTCGCAATAATCCCGCTTTTCCGTTGGCTATAATTCCGATCATGATGATGAAAATTCCTCCTAGAATCACCATGCCACCCGGAGTTCCTATTTTGTCGGCACTTCCCATAAAAAATGGCAACAAAGAGCCAGACAAGGTTCCTACTCCAATTAAAAGTGAAAAACCCAGAGCCATTCCGATTTTAGAAATACTTATTCCCCATAACAAATTCCCGATTCCCCATAGAATACTCAGTCCTAAAATCAGTAAAAATAATGAAGAGGATACTTGGCTATACGTTTCTATTAACCCATCTACAAGTGCAAAAGCAGAAATAACAGGTATGACAAACATGGCCAGTACCCAAAAAACACCCCAGGTATTTTCGATAGCGTAATTTTTTACATATTTACTTGGCAAGGCGTAAAAACCTAGCATAACAGCGGCCATCAAGACCCAAAAGATTCCTATTCCCATAGATATTATAGTTATTGGTTGTTATTTTTATAAAAAAACCATTAGAAACGGCATATTTGGTTTATCTCTAATGGTTATTGAGTTGTTTATCTATTTTAATCGTTGTAATCTAGGTAAACTGTTCTTTTTTGCAAGAAACCTTCAATACCATAAATGCCGTCCTCTCCTCCAATCCCAGAAGTTTTGTGACCGGAATGGTATCCTTGAATGTAGCCTACAATTCCGCGATTTATGAATATCGTTCCTACTTGCATTTGGTCAATCGCAGTCATATGGCGCTTGTAATTGTTGGTATATAGATATGCAGATAGTCCTTCTTCACGAGCATTGGTTAAAGCCAGTGCTTCTTCAAAACCAGAAACTTTCATAATGGGTAAAACTGGACCAAATATCTCTTCTTGCATGGTAACATGATCGTTTTTGACGTTTGTCAAAATGGTTGGTTCGTACCAGTTTCCTTTTTCGAACATAGCTCCATCAGGACGTTTTCCACCCAAAACCAATTCTGCTCCTTGCTCAATATTCTTTTTCACCAAGCCATCAATCCGCTCCATACCTAACGAACTTACTCCAGGGCCCATATTTACAGAAGTATCAAAAGGATCACCCACTTTTATTTCTTTCACTCTTTTGATTAATTTATCGGTGAACTCATCGGCTATTTTTTCATCAACCATCACCATTTCGTTACAAATACAAACTTGTCCACAGTTAGCGTAGCGAGAAATAGCTGCTGCTTCGACCGCTTTTTCAATATCGGCATCGTCACAAACAATAAAAGGTGCTTTTCCTCCTAATTCTAATGTCAAAGCCGTAACATTATGCGCTACTGCTTTGTAAATCCCTCTTCCAGCACGCGTGCTACCGGTTAAACTCACCAATTTGGTAATCGGACTTTCAACTAATAACGAAGCTGCTTCGGCATTTTGAGTTACAACCATATTCACCACTCCCTTTGGAACTCCTACTTCATGCACCAAGCGACAAAATTCTGATGCCGTGACTGGTGTCAATTCATGCGGTTTAATAATCATAGTATTTCCTGTAACCAAAGCTGGTCCTACTTTTCGACCAATCAAAGCCAAAGGAAAATTAAAAGCACACAAACCTACAGTAACTCCGTAAGGTACTTTGTAGATTGCTAAATGTTCGTTTTTATTTTCAGAAGGAAACATAGAACCTTGAATTCGACGTGCGGCTTCGGCATTATATGTTAAATACTGAATCGTTCCATCTACTTCGCCTTGTGCTTCTGGAAATGTTTTTCCTTGCTCTAAAACCAATAGTTTGGCAAAATGATCGCGTTCTTCTTTCAATTTGTCAGCAATAGCAAACAAATATAACGCACGTTGGTGTGCTGGTGTCAATTGCCATGCGAGCTGCGCTTTTTCTGAAGATTCTAAGGCGTATTGCACATCTTCTTTCGAACAAGCGGTTACCGTTGCAAAAACTTCCAGATTAGCTGGATTTTCTACTTTAATACTATCGCGAGTCGAAGAATCTAACCATTCTCCGTTGATGTAACATTTGTAATGTTGAATATTTTGGTTCATTTTGATATAGTTATTTAAAATTAGGCGTTCTTTTTTCGATAAAGGCTTTAAAACCTTCTATTCCATCTGGCGTTTCATATAATGGATTAACTAGAGCAGTTTCTAGTTGCAAAGCTTGTTGTAGATTCATCCCTTGACTTTCAAGAGTAAATTTCTTAATGCTTGCCATCGCTTCTCCTGCGCCAGAGGCTAAATTTTTACAATAGTCTAAAACATCCTTTTCGAAAGTATCCGCAGGATATAAGTGATTGATTAGTCCGAATTGATGTGCCGTTACGGCATTAATCGTGTTTCCAGTTACGAGCAATTCCATTGCGCGACTTGCACCAATAAGAGTAATTAATCGAACTGTTCCTCCATTTCCAGGAATCAGTCCAAGTTTAATTTCTGGAAGACCAATAAGATAATTTCCTTGAGAGGCTAATCGAATGTCGCAAGCCATAGCCAATTCCAATCCACCGCCTAGAATATGACCTCTAAAAGCTGCAATGAAAATTTTTGTACTTGTGCTTATTAAATGACAAACACGACGAGCGGCCACAACCATTTCTTTATTTTGTTCTACAGTATTGCTGCCAAAAACTTTGATATCGGCACCTGCGCAAAAAAACTTTTCGGATGCGCTTTTGATTAACACAACTTTTATAGTTTGATCTTGATTAATTTTTTCAATCGTATCTCCTAATGCTGTTAAGAAATTCAATTCGTAACTATTTGCAGGTGGTTTGTTTAAGGTGATAGTGGTAAGCGCTCCGTTCTGTGAGCAAATAATTATATCCATGTTTTAATTGTTAAATATTATTTATATGTAAAAATACTATTTACATATGAATAAAACAACAAGTTTTATATAGACAATAACTAGACCATACACAATTTTAGTTAAGCTTGGTAACCACATCTTTACTTTTAAACCATATAAGACATAAAGCTTTACGTTGCTTGAAATTGTAAAGTAGTTAAAAAGGAAGTCCATATAAGTTTTGTCGCTTTAAAGCAACAAACGTAAAGCAAGCAAAATCGACAAAGTTTGTCATTCTGGAAGAAACGCTACACAAACTACTTCCGTTCTAAGTTTAATAAACGTTTGGTTTATAGCAAACAGATTAAAGCAAACCACATCTACAAAGTCATTGCGACGAAGAGCCTGTCCCGCTTTTTCGGGAAAGCAATCACGTAAACTGCATCAGTTTTTGAAAGAAATAAGTTGCTGCTGTGATATTTGTTCTCCAACCTTTATGGATAATTGGATTGTGTGCGAAGTCAGGAGACATTCGCACAGCGGTGTATTAGAAATCCCTGTTCCGTACAGTTTATTGGCTGCCAATAACGTGGTTTCGGTGCAATTTCCAGATGCAGGCGGACATGTAAGTAGTGTATGTTTACAAGTGAATAATTTCAGTCACAATATTCGTCTTTTATCGAATGAGAAATTTCAGTATGACAATCAAATCAGTATTTCTCCAAATCCAGCCAAAGAACAAGCAGTGCTGACAATCGTGGATGATTTGGTCAATAGCACGGCCAATATATACAATGTTCAAGGAGCTTTGGTGCAAGAAGTACATTTGGTACAGTTGGCCAACAAACTTGATATAAGTAAATTAACTAAAGGTGTTTATTTTGTAGTTATAGTGAAGAATAACATTAAAATGGCCAAAACGAAATTGATCGTAAATTAGGTTGGATTGGTTCCTAATTAAAAAATAACCAATTTGGTATCGGACATTCAACTAGTAACGAAGCTGCTTCGGCATTTTGTGTAACAACCATATTCACTACTCCTTTTGGAACACCTACTTCATGTACCAAACGACAAAATTCTGATGCCGTTACTGGTGTTAATTCATGTGGTTTGATAATCAATGTTGTATATTTTGGTTAGTTATTTAAAATTAGGTGTTCTTTTCTCGATAAAAGCTTGAAAACCTTCGATTCCGTCTGGAGTTTCATACAATGGATTCACCAAAGCGGTTTCCAAATATAAAGCTTGTTGTGCATTTAATCCTTGACTTTCTAAAACAAATTTCTTGATACTTGCCATAGCTTCTCCTGCGCCAGCAGCTAGTGCGGTGCAATATTGATTCACATCATTTTCAAATGAATCTGCAGGAAATAATTGATTGATTAGTCTAAATTGATGCGCTGTAACGGCATTAATCGTGTTTCCTGTAACGAGTAATTCCATAGCACGACTTGCGCCTATAAGATTAATCAAACGTACGGTTCTACCATTTCCTAGAATGAGTCCGAGCTTAATTTCCGGAAGGCCAATAAGGTAATTGCCTAGAGCTGCCAAACGAATGTCGCAAGCCATAGCCAGTTCCAATGCACCACCAAGGATATGTTCATTAAAGGCAGCGATAAATATATTGTTACTAGTGCTAATTAAATGACAAACTCTGCGGGCCGCCACGACCATTTCTTTGTTCGATAGTGTTTGTTCCAAAAACTTTGATGTCTGCTCCAGCACAGAAAAACTTTTCTGAAGCGCTATTAATTAAAACAACCTTGATGGTTCGGTCTTGGTTAGTAGTTTCGATCGTATCGGCTAAAGCCGTTAAAAAACTAGTTCATAACTGTTGGCAGGTGGTTTATTTAAGGTGATCGTTGCATGTGCTCCAGTCTGTGAGCGAATAATTGATTCCATGTATTAGTAGTTAATTGGTATTTATATATAAATAAAAACAACTGATTTAACATAGATATTAACTAGACAAGACTACAGAAGAACTATGATATAGATAGTTTTTTTAGTTTCTACTTATATTGATCATCAGAAACGAATGATTTGATTACCAATAAGAGAAGTTACTAACTATTAGTAAGACATAAAATAGGGTAAGGATTATTTATGCAGATTGTCTTGTTTTTATCAAATAATAAGAGGGTTAAATAGGAGTAGATAATTTACGGGTTAAGAACGTAATTAATGATTTTTATTTAGATTGTGGATGAAAGATTGAAGGTAACGGGTAGATATACGCAAGTTTAATTGTATTTTTGGATTCGTAAAATTATAATTTAAAGTTTTTTCTGTCTTTTAATCAAGCCTTAGTTTTAACTTAATTTTACGCTTTATTGTAGCAATTTTGAGTAATTTGCGGTCTATATTAAAATGAATAGATGAGAATTGCAATTGTTTGTTACCCAACCTTTGGAGGTAGTGGTGTTGTCGCAACAGAGTTAGGATTAGAGTTAGGTCGAATGGGTCATGAGGTACATTTTATCACCTATAGCCAACCCGTGCGCTTGGCGTTGTTGAATCCTAATGTACATTACCATGAGGTAAACGTTCCTGAATATCCTTTGTTTCACTACCAACCCTATGAGTTGGCTTTGTCAAGCAAATTGGTAGATATGGTCAAATTGTATAATATTGAAATCCTTCATGTACATTATGCTATTCCTCATGCGTATGCAGGGTATATGGCAAGACAAATGCTGAAAGATGAAGGTATTCATATACCGATGGTAACAACTTTACACGGTACAGATATTACTTTGGTAGGGAATCATCCATTCTATAAACCTGCAGTGAGTTTTAGTATCAATAAATCTGATGTAGTGACTTCGGTATCTCAAAGTTTAAAAGATGATACCTATCGTTTACTGAATATCAAACGTGATATTCATGTGATTCCAAATTTTATTGAACTAGATAAAAATATTCTAGACCCACATATTCCTTGTCGTCGTTCGGTAATGGCAGAAAAAGGAGAAAAAATTATTACTCATATTAGTAATTTTAGGAAAGTAAAACGTATTCCAGATATTATTAGAATTTTTCATAAAATTCAACAAAAAATTCCAGCCAAATTAATGATGGTAGGGGATGGTCCTGAAAAAGAAAAGGCAGAGGTATTGTGTCAAGAATTAGGGATTTCAGATAAAGTTATCTTTTTTGGAAACAGTCACGAAATTGATAAAATTTTGAGCTATTCAGATTTGTTTTTGCTCCCTTCGGAGACAGAAAGTTTTGGTCTTGCCGCTTTAGAAGCTATGGCTTGGGGAGTCCCTGTGATTTCGAGTAATTCTGGAGGTTTACCTGAGGTAAATTTCTCTGGAGTTTCTGGGTACTTGAGTGATGTAGGAAACATTGATGAAATGGCAGAAAATGCCGTTAAAATTTTGAGTGATGATTTAGTACTTTGTGAATTCAAGAAAAATGCACTGGAAGTAGCTAAGAAATTTGATATCAAAAATATCTTGCCACTTTATGTTAACTTGTATGAGGTAGCTTTGGAAAAGTATGCTAAGAAAACCAAATCACCATCTGACTTGAATTAAATAGTAAAAAAATGAAAAAGGTAGGATTCTTATTGTTTTCATTAATGTTAGTGTCTTGTGGTTCTAAGGTTGTTAAAACAACTAAAACTCCACCTCTATATGAAGTGCTAACACAACAATCTACGGGTGGTGCAAATATTCATTTTTATGAGATTCTGTCTGAACCCAATGAGATTAAAATGTTGCAAAATGATCCCTTTTTGCGAAATAAAATAAGTAACACCGATATTCAAAAATCGAATTTCTTGATTTTAAATATGGGCGAGCAAGCCACAGGTGGTTATTCAATAGGAGTGGAGAGAGTTGAACAAACCAAAGACTCTATAATTGTCAAAATAGAAGAATTAAGTCCTAAACTTACTGATATGGTAACTCAGGGAATTACTTATCCATACTGTGTGATTAAGATTAATTCAAAAAAATCAATTAGTATCAAATAAAAAATGCCGCTCAATTAATGAGCGGCATTTTCAGTATGAGTTGTTCTTAGTTAAATTGGTATCTTAAAGATAATGCAACATCAGAACCATAATTATTTTTGTAATATCCATTTCCACCAAATTCAGGACGGAAATCTAGAGAGATTAACAATGGAATAGGGAAGTTGTACTCAATTCCAATATCTCCAGCAGCAAAAAAGAACGTATCGCTATATGATGTTCCTTTATGGTCATATTTATAATTTCCTAATCCACCACCTACACCAGCATACCAGTTGAAACCTCCATCAATATTCCAAACCCATTGGTAAAGTCCCGTTAATTTGATGGCGTTGTCGTCATAACCACTATTGTTGTAATTATTTCTATTTCTCCACCCTAAGTCTAATTCTAGTCTGTTGTTGCTAGATAAACCTCTTTGGTATGAAATTTCTCCTCCAAAACCGCCACTATCACCAAAACGCAATCCTAATGCATTTTTAGAAATAGTTTGTGCTTGTGTGCTGAATGCTAATCCCATTAACATAATAGCCGATAAAATAAGTTTCTTCATAAAATTTATAATTTGTTTAAGGCAAATATACTTAATAAAAAAGTCTAAATTTTATATAATTTTTTGAATAAATTACATAATTCACAGTAAGATTATAACTATAATTTAAGTTGATAGTTTTGGTGGTACTGTTTTATTTAGAAAAAAGAATAGAAGCTATTAATTTAGTGTTTAAAATTTCTTCTTCTTCTGTTGAGTTTTCATTATCTAAATAGTAGGATTCGTCATAACGTCTCAATTTCCATTTTTTCTTATTGTATTCTAAGGCAGTCAAGTTTTCTACCCAATCTCCAGAATTTAAATAAAGGGTACTTCCATTTTTATTTGTTTTTTGAATCATTTTAGGTTCGTGTATATGACCACAAATAACATAATCATAGTTGTTTTCAATGGCTAACTCAGTGGCGGTTTCTTCAAAATCGGATATATGCTTGACCGCTTTTTTGACACTTGCTTTTATTTTTTTGGAAAAAGAATAAGGTTCTTTTCCTATTTTGTTCAAACACCAATTAACTAGTCGATTGAGTAGGATTAAATAGTCGTATCCTAATCCTCCTAATTTGGCAATCCATTTGGCATGATTGACAGAAGCATCAAATACATCTCCATGAAATATCCACGCTTTTTTGTCATCCAATTCCAAAACCAATTTATCCACCAATGAAAAATTCCCCATGTTTAGATCGCTAAATTTTCTTAGCATTTCATCATGATTTCCGGTGATGTAATACACTTTGGTTCCTTTGGACGCAAAACTGATGATTTTTTGAATCACCTTTAAATGCGACTTAGGAAAATAGGACTTTCTAAATTGCCAAATGTCTATAATATCCCCATTTAAGACTAAAGTATTGGGTTTTATAGAGTTCAAGTACTTGTATAACTCTTTGGCATGACTACCATAAGTCCCTAGATGGGTGTCTGAAATGACTACTAATTCAACTTTTCTTTTTTTCAATGTATTCTAATTTGAATTAGGACAAATTAAAACCATTGGTACTTTTTAAAACTAAACTTAAAGTTAAGATTTGGACGCCAATATTAATTCAAAGTCAAATTTTAGCATTTTTCTTTATGATAGGCTAAAAAAATCACGATAATCATAGTATAGTATTTAAAATGTCTGTTTTTTTGATTTAGATTGAATGCATAATCCGTATAAAATAGTATTTTTGTTAAAAATTAATTATAATGGCAGGAAATAGCTACGGCACACTATTTAGATTAACAACTTTTGGAGAGTCACACGGAGAAGCCTTAGGCGGAATTATAGATGGATGTCCATCAGGAATAACATTAGATTTTGACGCTATTCAACTTGAAATGTCAAGAAGAAAACCAGGTCAATCAGCAATTGTTACCCAAAGAAAAGAACCAGACGATGTTCAGTTTTTGTCAGGTATTTTTGAGGGGAAAACTACTGGGACACCTATTGGTTTTATTATCCCAAATACCAATCAAAAATCCGATGATTACTCTCATATCAAAGACAATTATAGACCTAGTCATGCTGATTATGTGTATGATCAAAAATATGGTTCTAGAGATTATCGTGGTGGAGGAAGAAGTTCTGCACGTGAAACCGCTAGTAGAGTAGTAGGAGGAGCTATTGCTAAACAAATGTTACCTGAGATTAAAATCAATGCGTATGTTTCTTCTGTAGGTCCGATTTATTTGGAGAAACCTTACCAAGATTTGGATTTTTCTAAAATTGAAAGCAATCCTGTACGTTGTCCAGATGAAGCTTTAGCAGCTGAAATGGAAGAATATATTCGTGAAATTCGTAAAGAAGGTGATACAGTAGGAGGTACTGTAACTTGCGTGATTCAAAATGTGCCGATCGGATTGGGAGAGCCAGTTTTTGATAAATTACACGCTGAATTAGGAAAAGCAATGCTTTCAATCAATGCTGTAAAAGGATTTGAATTTGGAAGTGGTTTTTGTGGTTCTAAAATGAAAGGAAGTGAACATAACGACCTTTACAATCCAGATGGAACAACTAAGACGAATCTTTCAGGTGGTATTCAAGGTGGTATTAGCAACGGAATGGATATTTATTTCAGAGTAGCTTTCAAGCCAGTAGCTACCATCATGAAAAAACAAGAATCATTAGATAATAAAGGGAATATAACGGAGATGACTGGAAAAGGACGTCACGATCCTTGTGTAGTTCCTCGTGCAGTACCTATTGTGGAAGCAATGGCTGCAATAGTTTTGGCAGATTTCTATTTAATCAATAAAACCTACAAATAAGGAGGTAAATTTGATTATCAAAAATAAGGGTATTGTTTTTTAACAATATAACAATTCTAAAAAGGTGAAGCATTAATTTTAAAATTGAGCTCGCCTTTTTTTGTACCTTTTAACCAGAATTAAAAATAAAACTATTTAGAATGATAAAGAAACTTGAATTGCATTGGAAAATCCTAATAGGAATGGTAGCAGGTTTGCTGTTTGGATTTCTAATGAAAAACTTAGAGCAAAAAGGAATTGTAGTGGATTGGATAAAACCATTCGGTACTGTGTTTATCAATATGCTTAAAATGATTGCAGTTCCATTGATTGTCGTTTCTTTAATTGTAGGATTAGCAGATTTAAAAGATATTTCTAAACTATCAAAACTAGGTGGTCGTACAGTGTTTTTTTATTTGTGCACTACTATTTTTGCAGTCAGTTTAGGTTTAGTTTTGGCCAATGTCATTAAGCCAGGAAGTTATATCAATGAAGCGTCAAGAAAGAGTTTGCTTGAAAATTTTTCAGGGGATGCGTCACAAAAAATTGAATTAGCTGATAAAGCTAAAACTAGTGGTCCACTACAGCCAATGGTGGATATTGTCCCAGATAATTTTTTCAATGCATTGTCAGACAACGGGAGTATGCTACAAGTTATTTTTTTCGTGATTCTTATAGGGATAGGATTGATCCTTGTTGAAGAAGAAAAATCAAAACCAGTGGTGGATTTTTTTAAGGGTCTAAATGATGTAATTATGAAAATTATTGATATCATCATGTTGTTTTCACCATACGGTGTATTTGCATTAATGGCGGCGCTGATGGTTGAGATTCCTGATTTTACTACTCTAGGTGCTCTAGCAATTTATGGATTAACGGTATTGTTTGGATTATTGATAATGACTTTTATACTTTACCCAACATTATTGATGCTTTTTGCAAAAGTAAACCCTATTAGTTTTTTTAAAGCGATAGCTCCTGCTCAATTGTTAGCTTTTTCGACTAGTTCGAGCGCTGCTACCTTACCAGTAACCATGGAATGTGTCACAGAACATGTAGGAGTCGATGAAGAAGTTTCTAGTTTTGTATTGCCCTTGGGGGCTACCGTAAATATGGATGGGACCAGCTTATATCAGGCGGTAGCAGCGATTTTTATAGCACAAGCTATGTTGCCTTATCCATTAGATTTTCATACTCAATTAATGATTGTAGTTACCGCTACTTTAGCATCGATAGGTTCAGCGGCTGTTCCTAGTGCTGGTATGGTTATGTTAGTGATTGTACTGGGACAAGCTGGAATTCCCGAAGCAGGATTAGCACTAATTTTTGCTATTGATAGACCTTTGGATATGTGTAGGACGGTCGTAAATATAACCAGTGACGCTACCGTTGCCACAATTGTAGCTAAATCTGTGGGGAAACTAAATCCAGTTAAATCATAATTATTAATAATGTTAAATTTTGTCTCTAGAATTAAATTTAATGTATATTTAACTTATAGTTATTTTGTATGATTCCAATTAGATTATTGATAATTATCCTATTTTCTGGGGCCGTTTATGGTAATCCTTTAGATACCATAAATAGTACTTTTTCTAGAAAAGAAATTTTGGAATTAGCCAAAGAGGCTTCCAGTTTATTACATGAATCTAATTTTGAAAAATCATTCATTACTTCTAGATTAGTGTTGCGTTATGCTCTTACAAATAATGATAATGATCTTATTGCTAGATCCTACAATATAATTGGAGCTAATTATGAAGAGTTATCTGAGTATGATAAAGCTATTTTATATTACAAGAAGGGGTTAGTTTATGCTAATAAAGCCAAAAATGATACAATCAAAAATTGGATAAATAATAATTTAGGGAACCTATATTGTTTTGAGAAAAAAGAGTATAAAAAGGGTATTGCTTTTTTTAATGAATCACTTCGATTTAATCAAAAAAACAAAGATACTTCTCAGATTGTATTTACTAAATTGAATATAGCTTGGGCTTATTTTGATATTAAATTGTTTAAAGAAGGTATTCCGTATTTAGAATTTGTAAACAATAACAGTGCTAAGTATGGAGATAAATCTAATTTAGTTATTTTAAATATGCTAAATGGGATGTATAGTGGAAATATTCAAAACTATGCTAAAGCAGAGTTTTTCTTTTTAAAAGCAATAGAGTTAGGGATAAAAAACCAGAATCATTTAGATTTGTCGTTTTCGTATAATGAATACTCTAGTTACTTATTTAAAAAAGGAGATTTTAAGAGGGCTTACGAATATTTAGTCAAATATAATAAGTTGACTGTTGAAATTCAGAACTCACAAAATATTAAAAGAGCTAAACGTGTAGGGATCAATGTTGAATTAGATGAATATAAAAGGAAAGTAGATACGATTTCTGCAGCAAATAATTTGCAAAATCAAAGTTTAAAAAAATCAAAGATCATTGTAGTTTTATTTATTGTAGTCATTGGAATTCTTTTGTTGCAAATGTATACTTTGTATAAAAATTATCTTTTTAAGAAAAAAGCGAATAATGTTTTAACATTGACTAATGCTGAATTAATTATCGCAAAGGAAAAAGCAGATGAGGCTTCGCTCTTAAAATCACAGTTTTTATCGACGATCACTCATGAGTTAAGAACTCCGTTGTATGGAGTAGTAGGGATTACAAATATGCTATTAGAAGAACATAAAGAATTAGAAAATAGTCCGCACCTTAATTCTTTGAAATTTTCTGCAAGGTATTTATTGTCTTTAATTAATGATGTTTTGCAAATTAATAAGATAGAAGAGAACCGAATAGTTCTTGAAGATTTAACTTTCAATATTGGAGACGAAATTGAAATGATAATTACCTCACTATCATTTATTGCTAAAAATCATAATAATACAATTGATGTTGATTTAGACCCGGAAATCCCAGAATTTTTAATTGGTGATAAATTAAGGTTTTCTCAAATTTTAATTAATTTGATTAGTAACGCACTAAAATTCACCCATGACGGTAAGGTTATTATTAGATCAAAATTAGTAAAGGTTGAGGGAATCAAACATTATATAGAATTTAAAATCAAGGATACTGGAATTGGAATAGCCAAAGAAGACCAAGAGAAGGTATTTGAAACATTTACTCAAGTAGGTAGAAAAGATTTAGATTATCAAGGAACAGGATTAGGGCTACCAATCGTTAAGAAATTATTAGGGCTATTTGAAAGTACCATTTTTATTGAAAGTGTATTAGGGGAAGGCACAACCTTTATGTTTGTTATTCCGTTTGATTCAAATCCTGAAAAAACAAATGATATTATAAATGACATTGAAGTCGATTTATCAAACAGTCAGGTTTTTACAGTCCTTGTTGTAGATGATAATAGTATAAATCGTTTAGTTACCCAAAAAATTATTGAAAAACGAAACTATAAGTGTGTTGTTGTTGGGTCAGGAAAAGAAGCTATTGAATTAGTGGAAAACTCCAGTTTTGACGCCATTTTGATGGATATAAATATGCCGGAAATGAATGGATTTGAAGCTACTAAAATTATTAGAGCTATGGGGGTTTTAACACCTATTATCGCTCTTACGGCTTATAGTAAAGAAGAAATCACCGAACAAGCTTTATCAGTAGGTATAAACGATATCATTGTGAAGCCATTCGAAACTGCTATTTTGTTTAAAATAATAAATCAACTTATTTTTAAAGCATAGCTTTTTAAAATCACCATTTTCAGGACGGGATATTAGTATAAAAAAACACCTCTATTTTTTTAAGGAAAATAGAGGTGTTTTTGGTTTTGTTTGTGTGTATCAATTAATACCAACGTTTTTTATTCTGTTTTGAGGCAGTAGATTTTCTTGATTTATGACCTTCGCCACCTCTATTAGAGTTTTGAGGTTTTGTAGAACCTCCAGGAGCAGTTTCAGGATTTCCTGAATGCCAAGGGAAAGGGTGATCACTAATTGTTTGAACATCTACTTTGATTAGTTTTTGTATGTCTTTCCAGTAACCGTGTTCATCTTTACTACAAAAAGAAATTGCAACACCACCATTTCCAGCACGTCCTGTACGTCCTATACGGTGTACGTAGGTTTCAGGTATATTAGGTAAATCAAAATTAATAACAAATGGTAATTGATCAATATCGATTCCTCGTGCGGCAATATCAGTAGCTACTAATACACCTACTTCTTTATTTTTAAAAGCTTCAAGAACTCTTTGTCTTGCATTTTGAGATTTATCTCCATGAATAGCTTCAGCAGGAATGTTTTTCTTGCGAAGCGCTTTCACTACATTATCAGCTCCGTGTTTGGTTCTTGAAAAAACTAATACATCACTAAGGTTTTCATTTTGAATTAATTGGTATAAAAGGTTTCTTTTTTCACCTTTTTCAACAAAATAAACACGTTGTTCAACCTTTTCAGCTGTAGAAGAAACAGGAGAAACAGTGACAGTTTCAGGCTTTGTCAAAAACATTTCAGCTAACTCACGTATAGCAATAGGCATGGTAGCCGAGAAAAATAATGTTTGACGGTTTTTAGGAGTCAATTTTACAATTTTTTTGACATCATTTACAAATCCCATATCAAGCATTTGGTCTGCTTCATCAAGTACTAATGTATGCAAATGGTCTAAGTCTATAAAACCTTGTTTGTGTAAATCTAATAATCTTCCAGGAGTTGCAATTAATATATCTACTCCGTCTTTTAAAGTATCTACTTGTGGGTTTTGTGAGACTCCACCAAAAATTGTCAGCTGCGTAAGATTTGTATATTTGGCGTATGTGTCAAAGCTTTGTCCTATTTGTACGGCTAATTCTCGTGTAGGAGTAATTACTAAGGCACGAATTTGTTTTGCTTTTTTTGTAGAACCTACAATTCTGTGTAATTGATGTATAATTGGAATAGCAAAAGCAGCTGTTTTTCCAGTACCTGTTTGTGCGCACCCAATCAAGTCATTTCCAGCTAAAATAAGTGGAATTGATTGTTCTTGAATTGGTGTGGGGTTAATATAGCCTTGTTCATATACGGCTTTTTGAATACTTTTTGAAAGTTTTAAATCTTCGAATAACATATTTTTGAAATTAAATACACTGTAATAAGTACAGCTATTGAACGGCAAAGATAGTGTTATTTATTCATTCCTTATAAAATGGGAGATTTATGCTGTTTTGGTAGTATTATATATTACTGATTTGACTTAATAAAATCAGTAACTAAATAGCCAATAAGTTGTCCTATTAAATGATTGTTTTTATCTGCATCTAAGTCTGGTGCACCTTCGCAAATGTGTAAGTAAGTCGCGTTCTTATGTTTCCCAAAGTATGCAATAAATTGTCGTAGTTCTTCAATAGAAAAACCGCTTAATGTCATAGCACTACTCGCGATATTAGGTATTGCATCTAAATCTATTTCAATTCCATAGGAATCTGTTTTTATAAATTCATGTGCGGCAATCATTTCTTGGGAAAAATTTTTTTCACTACGAATCTTAATACTGTCATAGGTATTGTAACGTAATCTGTCTTCCGTTTTTTTGATTAGATCCAATACGCTTTTTGAAACGTAGTTTTCATGTAAACCAAAAATGAAATATTTTTTTAAAAAACCTTCGTTGTAGGCATATGAAAACCCATTTCCACTATGACGTCCTTCGAGTATTCTAAAATCTGAATGGGCATCAAAATTAATAGAGTTTATAGGTTTTCCCTTAGCTAGGGCAGCTCCTTTTATGTTTCCGTAAGCATTATTTTGACCGCCACCAATAATAATTGGAGTTTTACCAGCCTTGATGATACTAAAAATTATATGAGAAACCTCTTTGTCTATTTTGGCAACTAATTGGCTAAGTTTTAAACGGTCATCGATGTTTTTGAAATCCAATTTTTTGGCATCTTCCATTTCTTCTTGTACATCAATTTCGCCTAAAACGATAATTTGATTTCCTTTACAAAAACGATTGTGTTGGATATTAGCAATGCTGTTTATAGCTGTTTTCCAGGCTGATGCAGCCCCTGGTCGTCCAGAATTTGCTTGAATCCCAACATCTTCAGGAATGCCTACAAGTACATATTTAGCTTCTGATTTTATTAAAAATGAGATTGGATCAACACCGCTAGCGATGGTAATCATTTTTTCTCCAAATTTTATCTCACCACTTCTGTGATTGGTAATCTTTGCAAGATCCTTCATTGTAAAAGGCAAAAGCTTTTCCATAAAAAAAATATTTTTTTTTCAAAAATACTATAAATGTATATACTTACGTTAAAAGATGTACATATATTCATTAAATTTGAAAAAACAAATTCTATAAAACAAATAATTTAAAATGGAAAATCAACAAAGTAATTCAAGTCTAAAAGCGGTTATTGCTGTTTTAGCAATTCTATTAGTCGGAAGTTTAGTTTATATTTTTAAAGTTTCTTCGGATGTAGAAACTGTTCAAACTGAATTGAAAACTACAGTTTCAGAAAAAGAAACAGTAATGAAAGATTTGCAAGAACTAAAAACAACGTATGATGCAGCAATTGCAGAAAACACCTCTATGTCAGAGGAATTAATTAAAGAAAGAGATAAAGTGGTAGGTATAATGTCTGACTTGAGTAAATCAAAAGGAGACGTTTCAAAATTTAAATCTCAATATATTGCTTTACAAAGCAACATGAAAGCTTTGATAGCTGAAAATGATGGTTTAAAAAAACAAAATACAAAGTTGACTGTACAACGTGATAGTACGACTGTTGTATTAGTTGCTGCTAAAAAAACCAATGAAGTATTAGTAACTCAAAATGACGAACTTTCAAAAGTTGTTGAAAAAGGAGCAAAATTATCAGTTGTAAATTTAAGAACATCAGCTTATATAGTTAGAAATCCAGGGCTTTTAAGAAGTAGTGAAAAGCAAATTGAAACGGATAAAGCAAGTAGAGCAGATATGCTTAAAATAAGTTTTACTATTGCTGAAAATCAAATTGCTAAAACTGGAGATAAAACCTACTACGTACAAGTAATTGATAGTAAAAATAATGTTTTGGGAGATAAGAAAACACAAAATTTTGGGGATAAAACATTATCATACAGTTTTGCAACTACAGTAAAATACGAAAATAAAACTGTAAACGTTTCTGAAAACTTACCTGGTAAGGACTTTGCTAAAGGGACTTATTTTGTAAATGTATTTGATAAAGATGTTTTGGTTTCTAAATCAAGTTTTGATTTGAAATAACAGTCTTTAAATAATAAAAATTTAAAAAAGTAGTGATTTTCGAATCACTACTTTTTTTTTATGATGAAATGAAAAGTTTAGATATTAAATAAGCAAGGGGCTGACAAAAAAATGTTAGCCCCTTGTTGCTTTACAGAAAATAAAGTTTATTCTGAAACGGTAATCTCAAACATCTTATCCCAATTTTTCCCTGTGATAAATATTGTTTTTGTTTTCGGATTATAAGCAATTCCGTTTAGCACGTCATCTGGAGTAACATTTAAGAATTTACGTAAACCTGATAAATCTAGGATTCCTTCAACTGCTCCGTTTGCTGGATTTACAACAGCAATAGCGTCTTTCATCCAAACGTTAGTGTATATTTTACCTTCTATCCATTCTAGTTCGTTAATGGATTTAATTTTAGCATTTCCGGCATATACATTAACGTAATCAATCATTTTTTGAGTTGCTGGATCCATTTTCCAAATTTTCTCTGTCTTATCAGTTTGATAGATGTTTGTGCCGTCATTGGTCATTCCCCAACCTTCAATGTCTTTGTCGTAAGTGAAGGTTTTTTCTAGCTTCATAGTTTTAGCATTATAGATAAAGCCAGTTTTATTTTGCCAAGTCAATTGATAGATTTTATCATTTAAGATGGTGATTCCTTCTCCAAAATATTTTGAATCTAAATCTATTTGTTGGAATACTTTGCCTGTTTTGTAATCGTACTTTCTAAGGTATGATTTTCCATTTAAGCCTGTGCTTTCATATAAGGTGTCTTTATAAAACTCTAAACCTTCCGTAAATGAATTGATGTCATGAGGGTAGGTATTTATGATTTTATATTTTAATAGTTTTGGAGTTACATTAGAAACCAGTTCTACTCTTGTAGTAGCTTCTGAGTTTTCGCCTTCAAAATAAACTAAAGCTTTTAGGTTTTGGTAGCCTAATTTTTGTTCTATTAATGCCAACGGTAATTTAGTGTTTCCTTTCGTTACTCCAACTTTTGTATCATTGACAAAATAGATGATGCTATCGATTTCTTTTGAATTTGGATTCAAAACTCCCAAATTTAGTTTGTCTTGAGGTTGGTATTGGGCTAAATATTGAGTCGAATCAAAAGTAAATATAGAATTTTCACCTTTTTTTTTGTCCCCACAGTTAGAAACTGCCATTCCTAATAAAATGACATATAGTAAGTTATGCTTTTTCATGATTAAAAAATTTGTTAGACGAATATACAATGTTATTTTAAGCGAGCAAAGGTCTTGCAAAAATATAAAAAGATTGTATATTTGCACCGGCAAGTCCTACACGACCAGCTCCTGCAGACTCCCCCAGGATGGGAACATAGCAAGGGTACGTGGTTGAGCGGTGCGATGTAGGTCGCTTGCCATTTTTTATTTATCTGTTCGCCGCGGCGAATCAGATTTTTTTTTAAAAATTAATAAATGTAGTCTTCCTTAGGGAAGATTTTTTTATTTTTGGACGTTTCTAAGAAAATAAGTAATAATGAGTAAAGTAGTTTTGATTACAGGAGGTTCCTCTGGAATTGGGAAATCTATTGGTGAATTTTTACACCTAAAAGGTTTTATAGTTTATGGTACTAGCAGGAATCCTAATCGGATTGCAAATTCAGTTTTTCCTTTATTAGCTTTAGATGTTCGAAAAACGGATACTATAATGACTGCAATCGCCCAAGTTATAGCTCGTTCTGGACGAATTGATGTTGTGATTAATAATGCAGGTGTTGGAATAACAGGCCCCTTAGAAGAAATCCCTACAGAGGAAATTAAGAATAATTTTGAGACCAATTTTTTTGGACCTATTGAGGTTATGAAAGCGGTATTGCCACAAATGCGTATTCAAAAATCGGGTTTGATTATCAATGTGACTTCAATTGCGGGTTATATGGGATTGCCATATCGTTCAATTTATTCGGCTTCTAAAGGAGCTTTAGAATTGGTTACTGAGGCTTTACGTATGGAAGTGAAATCATTTGGAATCCAAATTACAAATATTGCTCCTGGTGATTTTGCTACTAACATTGCTTCTGGACGTTATCATGCTCCAATAGTCTCTGGTTCTGCTTACGAAAAAGTGTATGGGGATATGTTGCAAACTATGGATGCTCACGTGGATAGTGGGGGCGACCCTTTGGAAATGGCAACAGCAGTTTATGTAATTATTCAAAATACAAATCCAAAGATTCATTATAAGGTAGGTGCTTTTATGCAAAAGTTTTCTATTGTGCTCAAACGTATTTTGCCTGACAAAATGTATGAGAAAATGTTGATGAACCATTATAATTTGTAACGACTCATTTGTATTACATTCGTTTAATGTCTATAATTTAAAGACGTTAATCATAATAAATTAAGGAGAAAACATATCAAATATCCCAAAACGTATTAAAGTACAATCCTGGGTAAAATGTGTACACAAATACATACACAAGTTTTTAATTGTTTATTTCTGTAAAAGAAATCAATAATTATGAAAACAGCTACTTTGAGTTAAGATGAAACACTATTATTAAAACGATTCAGTGACAAGTTTCCTGCGGTCGAAATTATCTTGTTAGAACTTCAATAGTCTGAAATACATATTTAAAAATGGATACACAAAAAAGTAGTTAACTGCTTTTGTGTTGCAGTGTGAAAAATGTAAATTCAAAATTACATTCTAATAATGAAGTCATAGAAAATCACATAACCGCATTAAGAACTGTGTTGATATAAAAGGAAAAACCTAAGCAAACAAAAAGTTTTTATTGGTCTCAAATTATAGTTAAAACTATGTGCTTTAGTGCATTTCGCTTTAGCTTCTAAAAACTTTTTGCCACAGATTATTTGGATTAAAAGGATTTAATCTGTGGAAATCAATTTAATCTGTGGCTAATAAAAAAGGCCTAAAAGATATACTTTTAAGGCCTTATGTTTTATATTAAAGTACAACTTATAATGTTACAAATCAGTAATAATAAATTCACTTCTTCTATTTAGTTGGTGTTCTTCTTCAGTACAATTAACACCGTCTGAACATTTATTTACTAACTCATATTCCCCATATCCTCTACCGATAAACCTGTTTGAGTTTATACCATTTTTAATCAACCAAGCAATGGTTGATTTAACTCTTCGATCAGATAAGGCTTCGTTGTATTTAAAGCTTCCTCTACTATCGGTATGAGAACGAATATCTAGTTTCATATTTGGATATTGTTTTAGTACATCTAATATTTTTTCTAGGTCTAAAGCAGCTTCAGGTCTAATATCTGATTTGTCAAAGTCAAAGTAGATCATTTTGATACCAAAACATTTACCCAAATCATCTCCAATGGCAACTTTACAAGTAATTTTTTCTAAAGCAATATCGAGTTTTGTTTTACCTTGATCCTTATCGACTGTTATTTTTTCTTCCTTTGTTGTGTATTCTGGTTTTTCAGCTCTTACATAATACGTTTTATCGCATTCGACCATAAAAGAATAATTTCCTTTTTGATCAGACATCATAGAGGAGATGTCTTTGAATCTTTTGTCAAAAAGACTCACTTTAGAATTAGGAAGAACTTCTTTAGAATCGATATCTGTAATTTGTCCATACAATTCTTGTTCGCAAGTCAACCTTTTGTTTTCTAAAAATTTATAAATATCGTCATATCCCTGTCCTCCGTCTCTATTAGAGGTAAAGAAACCTCTACGAGATTTAGTATCTATTAAATAGGCAAAATCATCTTTAGGGGAATTAATATCAGCACCCACATTTTGAACCTCACTAAAAGTTCCATCTTGACTTATTTTAGAAACAAATACATCTAGACCTCCCAAACCAGGATGCCCGTCAGAGGCAAAGTAGATTTCATTTTCGTCACTCATGAAAGGAAAAGTTTCTCTACCAGGAGTGTTAATGGTATTGCCTAAATTTTCAGGAGTACCAAAGCTACCATCGTCATTTATTTTTACTTTAAACAAATCAGAAAGACCTAAAGTCCCTGGCATATCTGAAGCAAAATATAATGTTTTTTCATCTTGACTAAGGGTAGGGTGTGCTGTAGAATAATTGTTACTATTAAAAGGCAATTCAATAATATTAGCCCACTTTTCTTTTTCGATTGTTGCTTTGTAAATTTTGATTAAAGTGACATCGTTTCCATTTTTACCTTTCTTACCATCAATAAAGTTGTTTCTAGTGAAATACATAGTGTTTCCATCTTTGGTAAATACCGGAGTAGATTCATGAAATTTAGAGTTTATGTTTTTATCAAATTTACTAGGAGCTCCAGGGGTCATTTGATCACCCAAATCAGCCATATATAAATTGGTAAAATATTGATTGGTCCAAGTGTGTTTTCTTTGTCCTATACTACCGGTATCCCGAGCGGAAGTAAAAACTATTTTGTTGTTATAAATAGCGGTCCCATAATCAGAATATTTAGAGTTTATACCTGCATCCTCAATATCGTATCTTCCAGAATTGGCTTTAATTTCTGCTAGGTAGTTTCTATTTTTTTTAAAGAGTTTTGCTCTATTGTCATTTCCAGAAAGCTCTACAAATTTAACCATCATAGCATCGGCTTGTTTATTCTCACCAATGGCTCTTAGAGACTGTGAATATCTGTAATAGTATTCGGGTTCAACAGAGGTATTCATAGCAAATAATTCCCCATACCATTTGGCTGCATTTTCAAGTTGTGCGTTAAAATAATAAGCATTACCTAACTTTTGAAACATATCGGCAGACTTGTAGCCTTTCTCTGCTACTCTTTCATAAGTTTTTATGGCATCTATATAGGCATAGTTGTCATATTTTTGATCGGCTGCAGCTAATCTAGCTTTTTGAGAGTAAATGTTTAAGGAAAAAACACTTACTATTGTTATGTAAAGGAGTATCTTATTTTTCATAATAATTGCTTTTAGAAGAATCTTGGAGTAGTGATTTTATCGTTATTTTTGAAAATCTCGTAGCGCAAGAAAATTTCATGAGAACCAGAACTGTAATTGTTTAAGTTAGTAGTCTCTCTGTCATAACCATATCCAATATACATAGCATCCGAAATTTGAAAACCTACCATTGCACTAACAGCAGCGCTCCATCTGTAAGAAGCACCAAGCATAAATTTATCAAAGAATAAAAAGTTAGCAGAAATATCAGCCTGTAAAGGAGACCCTTTAACCATTTTAGAGAGCATAGCAGGTTTGAATTTAATGTTGTTGTTTAAATCAAAAACATAACCAGCAATCAAATAATAGTTTACTTTTTCTTTAAAAAGAGCGACTTCATTATCATCATATCGATTAGATTCAATAAAGTTAGGAATAGAAAAGCCTACATATGCTTTATCAGAATGTAAATATAAACCAGCACCTAAGTTAGGATTGAATTTAGTAAAACTTTGTAAGGTTGGGTCCCCCTGTTCTTTAGAAACAAGTTTACTATTGTTTAGGTCAAACAAATTGGCGGTAGCTTTAATACCAAAGGAAAGCTTGAAAGTCTCCGAAGTAGGTATTGTGTATGATAAATCAGCAGAGATCGTATTCTCAGTAGTAGGTCCAATCCTATCATTGATTAGCGATACTCCAAGTCCAAGTCTACTACTATTCAAAGGAGTGTTTATTGAAACAGCATTAGTTACAGGTGCTCCATCGAGTCCTACCCATTGGGTACGATGCAAAGCAAATATACTCAAGGCTCCTCTAGATCCTGCGTAGGCCGGATTGACATTGATTGTGTTGTACATGTACTGAGTAAATTGCGAATCTTGTTGTGCAAAACTTACCGTTGCAGTAAACATCAAAACGAAAGAAAGTATTTTTGTTTTCATGTGGTTCTAGTTTTAACCTGAGGATTTTCATCCTCAGGAGTTAGAGTTGAGTTGTAATTATCGAGTAAGGTATAAATACCCTTCTTTTCTATAAGTTTGAATATCACCAATTCCATCAATGGAACTATAACTTATGATGTAAAAATAGGTTCCTGTAGGTAATCCAGATGATTCGCTGACAGTTGTTCTACCTCTTGAATACCCTTCAAAAAAGTTGGTTTCATTGTCATAGTTTTTGGTTTCAAAAACCAATACTCCCCATCGGTTATAAATCTCAACAGTATTCTCAGGGTAGCAGATTTTAAATTCAGATCTAAAGCCATCAACTATAAACTTTTCATTAATTCCATCACCATTTGGTGAGAAAGCGTTGTAAATATATATTGATTCACAAGGCAGTACTGTTGCTTTTTCAGCTGTTTTAGAATCAGGTAGGGCAGGTACCTCATTATTCGTAATTGTTAAACCAACCGCATTAGCTGTATTGGTTACAAATTCACGCACTAAGTCATCTTTAACTATAGTATGACTTCGAATAATCGGTTGAATACTTTCTCCAGGTGCTAATGAGCCTTGAATGGTAATATCTAAACCTGTAACACTATCAGTCACTCGGATGTCATGGAGAGTCACATTACCTGTATTGGTTACTGTAATGGTATAATTGATAATATCACCAATAAAACTATATCTATCATTATCTTGAGCTATTTTAACTTCTAATTTAGGACTTTGATTTAAAGGAGTTATAGTGCTAGTGCAGTCATTACAAGTAGGATCTTTTGGACATGAATCACATGGTGTAGGGTCTGTAGATGTAGCTGTTACTGGAACCCCTTCAGTGTCAATACCATTTGCTAATGCTAAATTGTAAAATATTCCAGCGTTAATATCTTCTTGAGTGATAGCATGTGTAGCTGTAAAAGTTGTGTTATCTGAAGCCCCTGCTTCAAGAGAAGCGATAGGTCCTCCACTAACAGTCGCTTTATTGTCAGTTACCTTTACACTAGTTAAAGTTACATTTCCTGTATTTTTCACAATAAAGTTATACACAATTTTATCTCCAATATTAGTTTTACCATCATTATTACTGTCTTCATATACTGCATCTTTAAGAATTTCAATTCCAGATTCAGTAACGAAATAAGAATAATTCACAGTACATCCATTTTTGTCTTTAATTTCAACATCGTATTTACCTTTAGGTAAAGAAGCAATATCTTCAGTTATAGCTCCATTAGACCATGTGTATGAATAAGGTGTTGTTCCACCTAGTACTGTTAGGTTAATAGCACCATTACTACATCCTATACAATTATTATTGTTTTTAATAATTACACTGGCACTTAGTGTGGCAGAAGGTTGAGATATTGTTACTTGAGCGGTAGCCGTACATTTTTGATCTGTATTACCACCATCAGCAATAGCTGTTAGGGTATAAGTACCTGCAAGTAATCCTGTATTATTAACTACTACGTTAGCAGCATTTGTAATCACTACAGTCGAACCAGCACTATTGGTTACTGCAATCGAACCATCCGCTAGTCCAAAGCAAGAAGCATTAGTAGCAACTCCGCTTACAGAGACAGCGATTTCAGGTTGAGATATGGTTACTTGAGCAGTAGCTGTACAATTTTGTCCTTGGTTTCCACCAGCTGTAGTAGCCGTTAGGGTGTAAGTACCAGCAACTAATTCTGTATTAGCAACTACTTCGTTAGCAGCATTTGTAATCACTACAGTCGAACCAGCACTATTGGTTACTGCAATCGAACCATCTGCTAGTCCAAAGCAAGAAGCATTAGTAGCAACTCCGCTTACAGAGACAGCAATTTCAGGTTGAGATATGGTAACTGTTTTCGAAGCCGTACAATTTCCGCTAGTATTTCCATTAGCAGCAGTAGCAGTAATGGTATAAGTACCAGGACCAAAAGCAGTTTGAGCACTTAAGTCAGCCCCTGTATTGTCTAATTTAATAGTTGTAGTTGCGCCAGCGCTAACCCCAGAAACGGTTATCGTTCCATCGGCAAGACCGTTACAAGAAACATTAGTAGACGCTACGTTAAGAGCTACAGCAATGGGTTGAGATATGGTAACTGTTTTCGAAGCCGTACAATTACCATTATTATTTCCATTAGCAGCAGTAGCGGTAATGGTATAAGTACCAGGACCAAAAGCAGTTTGAGCACTTAAGTCAGCCCCTGTATTGTCTAATTTAATAGTTGTAGTTGCGCCAGCGCTAACCCCAGAAACGGTTATCGTTCCATCGGCAAGACCGTTACAAGAAACATTAGTAGACGCTACGTTAAGAGCTACAGCAATGGGTTGAGATATGGTAACTGTTTTCGAAGCCGTACAATTACCATTAGTATTTCCATTAGCAGCAGTAGCGGTAATGGTATAAGTACCAGGACCAAAAGCAGTTTGAGCACTTAAGTCAGCCCCTGTATTGTCTAATTTAATAGTTGTAGTTGCGCCAGCGCTAACCCCAGAAACGGTTATCGTTCCATCGGCAAGACCGTTACAAAAAACATTAGTAGACGCTACGTTAAGAGCTACAGCAATGGGTTGAGATATGGTAACTGTTTTCGAAGCCGTACAATTTCCGCTAGTATTTCCATTAGCAGCAGTAGCGGTAATGGTATAAGTACCAGGACCAAAAGCAGTTTGAGCACTTAAGTCAGCCCCTGTATTGTCTAATTTAATAGTTGTAGTTGCGCCAGCGCTAACCCCAGAAACGGTTATCGTTCCATCGGCAAGACCGTTACAAGAAACATTAGTAGACGCTACGTTAAGAGCTACAGCAATGGGTTGAGATATGGTAACTGTTTTCGAAGCCGTACAATTACCATTATTATTTCCATTAGCAGCAGTAGCGGTAATGGTATAAGTACCAGGACCAAAAGCAGTTTGAGCACTTAAGTCAGCCCCTGTATTGTCTAATTTAATAGTTGTAGTTGCGCCAGCGCTAACCCCAGAAACGGTTATCGTTCCATCGGCAAGACCGTTACAAGAAACATTAGTAGACGCTACGTTAAGAGCTACAGCAATGGGTTGAGATATGGTAACTGTTTTCGAAGCCGTACAATTACCATTAGTATTTCCATTAGCAGCAGTAGCGGTAATGGTATAAGTACCAGGACCAAAAGCAGTTTGAGCACTTAAGTCAGCCCCTGTATTGTCTAATTTAATAGTTGTAGTTGCGCCAGCGCTAACCCCAGAAACGGTTATCGTTCCATCGGCAAGACCGTTACAAAAAACATTAGTAGACGCTACGTTAAGAGCTACAGCAATGGGTTGAGATATGGTAACTGTTTTCGAAGCCGTACAATTTCCGCTAGTATTTCCATTAGCAGCAGTAGCGGTAATGGTATAAGTACCAGGACCAAAAGCAGTTTGAGCACTTAAGTCAGCCCCTGTATTGTCTAATTTAATAGTTGTAGTTGCGCCAGCGCTAACCCCAGAAACGGTTATCGTTCCATCGGCAAGACCGTTACAAGAAACATTAGTAGACGCTACGTTAAGAGCTACAGCAATGGGTTGAGATATGGTAACTGTTTTCGAAGCCGTACAATTTCCGCTAGTATTTCCATTAGCAGCAGTAGCAGTAATGGTATAAGTACCAGGACCAAAAGCAGTTTGAGCACTTAAGTCAGCCCCTGTATTGTCTAATTTAATAGTTGTAGTTGCGCCAGCGCTAACCCCAGAAACGGTTATCGTTCCATCGGCAAGACCGTTACAAGAAACATTAGTAGACGCTACGTTAAGAGCTACAGCAATGGGTTGAGATATGGTAACTGTTTTCGAAGCCGTACAATTTCCGCTAGTATTTCCATTAGCAGCAGTAGCAGTAATGGTATAAGTACCAGGACCAAAAGCAGTTTGAGCACTTAAGTCAGCCCCTGTATTGTCTAATTTAATAGTTGTAGTTGCGCCAGCGCTAACCCCAGAAACGGTTATCGTTCCATCGGCAAGACCGTTACAAGAAACATTAGTAGACGCTACGTTAAGAGCTACAGCAATGGGTTGAGATATGGTAACTGTTTTCGAAGCCGTACAATTTCCGCTAGTATTTCCATTAGCAGCAGTAGCGGTAATGGTATAAGTACCAGGACCAAAAGCAGTTTGAGCACTTAAGTCAGCCCCTGTATTGTCTAATTTAATAGTTGTAGTTGCGCCAGCACTAACCCCAGAAACGGTTATCGTTCCATCGGCAAGACCGTTACAAGAAACATTAGTAGACGCTACGTTAAGAGCTACAGCAATGGGTTGAGATATGGTAACTGTTTTCGAAGCCGTACAATTTCCGCTAGTATTTCCATTAGCAGCAGTAGCAGTAATGGTATAAGTACCAGGACCAAAAGCAGTTTGAGCACTTAAGTCAGCCCCTGTATTGTCTAATTTAATAGTTGTAGTTGCGCCAGCGCTAACCCCAGAAACGGTTATCGTTCCATCGGCAAGACCGTTACAAGAAACATTAGTAGACGCTACGTTAAGAGCTACAGCAATGGGTTGAGATATGGTAACTGTTTTCGAAGCCGTACAATTTCCGCTAGTATTTCCATTAGCAGCAGTAGCGGTAATGGTATAAGTACCAGGACCAAAAGCAGTTTGAGCACTTAAGTCAGCCCCTGTATTGTCTAATTTAATAGTTGTAGTTGCGCCAGCGCTAACCCCAGAAACGGTTATCGTTCCATCGGCAAGACCGTTACAAGAAACATTAGTAGACGCTACGTTAAGAGCTACAGCAATGGGTTGAGATATGGTAACTGTTTTCGAAGCCGTACAATTTCCGCTAGTATTTCCATTAGCAGCAGTAGCGGTAATGGTATAAGTACCAGGACCAAAAGCAGTTTGAGCACTTAAGTCAGCCCCTGTATTGTCTAATTTAATAGTTGTAGTTGCGCCAGCACTAACCCCAGAAACGGTTATCGTTCCATCGGCAAGACCGTTACAAGAAACATTAGTAGACGCTACGTTAAGAGCTACAGCAATGGGTTGAGATATGGTAACTGTTTTCGAAGCCGTACAATTTCCGCTAGTATTTCCATTAGCAGCAGTAGCGGTAATGGTATAAGTACCAGGACCAAAAGCAGTTTGAGCACTTAAGTCAGCCCCTGTATTGTCTAATTTAATAGTTGTAGTTGCGCCAGCGCTAACCCCAGAAACGGTTATCGTTCCATCGGCAAGACCGTTACAAAAAACATTAGTAGACGCTACGTTAAGAGCTACAGCAATGGGTTGAGATATGGTAACTGTTTTCGAAGCCGTACAATTACCATTAGTATTTCCATTAGCAGCAGTAGCGGTAATGGTATAAGTACCAGGACCAAAAGCAGTTTGAGCACTTAAGTCAGCCCCTGTATTGTCTAATTTAATAGTTGTAGTTGCGCCAGCGCTAACCCCAGAAACGGTTATCGTTCCATCGGCAAGACCGTTACAAGAAACATTAGTAGACGCTACGTTAAGAGCTACAGCAATGGGTTGAGATATGGTAACTGTTTTCGAAGCCGTACAATTTCCGCTAGTATTTCCATTAGCAGCAGTAGCGGTAATGGTATAAGTACCAGGACCAAAAGCAGTTTGAGCACTTAAGTCAGCCCCTGTATTGTCTAATTTAATAGTTGTAGTTGCGCCAGCACTAACCCCAGAAACGGTTATCGTTCCATCGGCAAGACCGTTACAAGAAACATTAGTAGACGCTACGTTAAGAGCTACAGCAATGGGTTGAGATATGGTAACTGTTTTCGAAGCCGTACAATTTCCGCTAGTATTTCCATTAGCAGCAGTAGCAGTAATGGTATAAGTACCAGGACCAAAAGCAGTTTGAGCACTTAAGTCAGCCCCTGTATTGTCTAATTTAATAGTTGTAGTTGCGCCAGCGCTAACCCCAGAAACGGTTATCGTTCCATCGGCAAGACCGTTACAAGAAACATTAGTAGACGCTACGTTAAGAGCTACAGCAATGGGTTGAGATATGGTAACTGTTTTCGAAGCCGTACAATTTCCGCTAGTATTTCCATTAGCAGCAGTAGCGGTAATGGTATAAGTACCAGGACCAAAAGCAGTTTGAGCACTTAAGTCAGCCCCTGTATTGTCTAATTTAATAGTTGTAGTTGCGCCAGCACTAACCCCAGAAACGGTTATCGTTCCATCGGCAAGACCGTTACAAGAAACATTAGTAGACGCTACGTTAAGAGCTACAGCAATGGGTTGAGATATGGTAACTGTTTTCGAAGCCGTACAATTTCCGCTAGTATTTCCATTAGCAGCAGTAGCAGTAATGGTATAAGTACCAGGACCAAAAGCAGTTTGAGCACTTAAGTCAGCCCCTGTATTGTCTAATTTAATAGTTGTAGTTGCGCCAGCGCTAACCCCAGAAACGGTTATCGTTCCATCGGCAAGACCGTTACAAGAAACATTAGTAGACGCTACGTTAAGAGCTACAGCAATGGGTTGAGATATGGTAACTGTTTTCGAAGCCGTACAATTTCCGCTAGTATTTCCATTAGCAGCAGTAGCGGTAATGGTATAAGTACCAGGACCAAAAGCAGTTTGAGCACTTAAGTCAGCCCCTGTATTGTCTAATTTAATAGTTGTAGTTGCGCCAGCGCTAACCCCAGAAACGGTTATCGTTCCATCGGCAAGACCGTTACAAGAAACATTAGTAGACGCTACGTTAAGAGCTACAGCAATGGGTTGAGATATGGTAACTGTTTTCGAAGCCGTACAATTTCCGCTAGTATTTCCATTAGCAGCAGTAGCGGTAATGGTATAAGTACCAGGACCAAAAGCAGTTTGAGCACTTAAGTCAGCCCCTGTATTGTCTAATTTAATAGTTGTAGTTGCGCCAGCGCTAACCCCAGAAACGGTTATCGTTCCATCGGCAAGACCGTTACAAAAAACATTAGTAGACGCTACGTTAAGAGCTACAGCAATGGGTTGAGATATGGTAACTGTTTTCGAAGCCGTACAATTACCATTAGTATTTCCATTAGCAGCAGTAGCGGTAATGGTATAAGTACCAGGACCAAAAGCAGTTTGAGCACTTAAGTCAGCCCCTGTATTGTCTAATTTAATAGTTGTAGTTGCGCCAGCGCTAACCCCAGAAACGGTTATCGTTCCATCGGCAAGACCGTTACAAGAAACATTAGTAGACGCTACGTTAAGAGCTACAGCAATGGGTTGAGATATGGTAACTGTTTTCGAAGCCGTACAATTTCCGCTAGTATTTCCATTAGCAGCAGTAGCGGTAATGGTATAAGTACCAGGACCAAAAGCAGTTTGAGCACTTAAGTCAGCCCCTGTATTGTCTAATTTAATAGTTGTAGTTGCGCCAGCACTAACCCCAGAAACGGTTATCGTTCCATCGGCAAGACCGTTACAAGAAACATTAGTAGACGCTACGTTAAGAGCTACAGCAATGGGTTGAGATATGGTAACTGTTTTCGAAGCCGTACAATTTCCGCTAGTATTTCCATTAGCAGCAGTAGCAGTAATGGTATAAGTACCAGGACCAAAAGCAGTTTGAGCACTTAAGTCAGCCCCTGTATTGTCTAATTTAATAGTTGTAGTTGCGCCAGCGCTAACCCCAGAAACGGTTATCGTTCCATCGGCAAGACCGTTACAAGAAACATTAGTAGACGCTACGTTAAGAGCTACAGCAATGGGTTGAGATATGGTAACTGTTTTCGAAGCCGTACAATTTCCGCTAGTATTTCCATTAGCAGCAGTAGCGGTAATGGTATAAGTACCAGGACCAAAAGCAGTTTGAGCACTTAAGTCAGCCCCTGTATTGTCTAATTTAATAGTTGTAGTTGCGCCAGCGCTAACCCCAGAAACGGTTATCGTTCCATCGGCAAGACCGTTACAAGAAACATTAGTAGACGCTACGTTAAGAGCTACAGCAATGGGTTGAGATATGGTAACTGTTTTCGAAGCCGTACAATTTCCGCTAGTATTTCCATTAGCAGCAGTAGCGGTAATGGTATAAGTACCAGGACCAAAAGCAGTTTGAGCACTTAAGTCAGCCCCTGTATTGTCTAATTTAATAGTTGTAGTTGCGCCAGCGCTAACCCCAGAAACGGTTATCGTTCCATCGGCAAGACCGTTACAAGAAACATTAGTAGACGCTACGTTAAGAGCTACAGCAATGGGTTGAGATATGGTAACTGTTTTCGAAGCCGTACAATTTCCGCTAGTATTTCCATTAGCAGCAGTAGCAGTAATGGTATAAGTACCAGGACCAAAAGCAGTTTGAGCACTTAAGTCAGCCCCTGTATTGTCTAATTTAATAGTTGTAGTTGCGCCAGCGCTAACCCCAGAAACGGTTATCGTTCCATCGGCAAGACCGTTACAAGAAACATTAGTAGACGCTACGTTAAGAGCTACAGCAATGGGTTGAGATATGGTAACTGTTTTCGAAGCCGTACAATTTCCGCTAGTATTTCCATTAGCAGCAGTAGCAGTAATGGTATAAGTACCAGGACCAAAAGCAGTTTGAGCACTTAAGTCAGCCCCTGTATTGTCTAATTTAATAGTTGTAGTTGCGCCAGCGCTAACCCCAGAAACGGTTATCGTTCCATCGGCAAGACCGTTACAAGAAACATTAGTAGACGCTACGTTAAGAGCTACAGCAATGGGTTGAGATATGGTAACTGTTTTCGAAGCCGTACAATTTCCGCTAGTATTTCCATTAGCAGCAGTAGCGGTAATGGTATAAGTACCAGGACCAAAAGCAGTTTGAGCACTTAAGTCAGCCCCTGTATTGTCTAATTTAATAGTTGTAGTTGCGCCAGCACTAACCCCAGAAACGGTTATCGTTCCATCGGCAAGACCGTTACAAGAAACATTAGTAGACGCTACGTTAAGAGCTACAGCAATGGGTTGAGATATGGTAACTGTTTTCGAAGCCGTACAATTTCCGCTAGTATTTCCATTAGCAGCAGTAGCAGTAATGGTATAAGTACCAGGACCAAAAGCAGTTTGAGCACTTAAGTCAGCCCCTGTATTGTCTAATTTAATAGTTGTAGTTGCGCCAGCGCTAACCCCAGAAACGGTTATCGTTCCATCGGCAAGACCGTTACAAGAAACATTAGTAGACGCTACGTTAAGAGCTACAGCAATGGGTTGAGATATGGTAACTGTTTTCGAAGCCGTACAATTTCCGCTAGTATTTCCATTAGCAGCAGTAGCGGTAATGGTATAAGTACCAGGACCAAAAGCAGTTTGAGCACTTAAGTCAGCCCCTGTATTGTCTAATTTAATAGTTGTAGTTGCGCCAGCGCTAACCCCAGAAACGGTTATCGTTCCATCGGCAAGACCGTTACAAGAAACATTAGTAGACGCTACGTTAAGAGCTACAGCAATGGGTTGAGATATGGTAACTGTTTTCGAAGCCGTACAATTACCATTATTATTTCCATTAGCAGCAGTAGCGGTAATGGTATAAGTACCAGGACCAAAAGCAGTTTGAGCACTTAAGTCAGCCCCTGTATTGTCTAATTTAATAGTTGTAGTTGCGCCAGCGCTAACCCCAGAAACGGTTATCGTTCCATCGGCAAGACCGTTACAAGAAACATTAGTAGACGCTACGTTAAGAGCTACAGCAATGGGTTGAGATATGGTAACTGTTTTCGAAGCCGTACAATTTCCGCTAGTATTTCCATTAGCAGCAGTAGCGGTAATGGTATAAGTACCAGGACCAAAAGCAGTTTGAGCACTTAAGTCAGCCCCTGTATTGTCTAATTTAATAGTTGTAGTTGCGCCAGCACTAACCCCAGAAACGGTTATCGTTCCATCGGCAAGACCGTTACAAGAAACATTAGTAGACGCTACGTTAAGAGCTACAGCAATGGGTTGAGATATGGTAACTGTTTTCGAAGCCGTACAATTTCCGCTAGTATTTCCATTAGCAGCAGTAGCGGTAATGGTATAAGTACCAGGACCAAAAGCAGTTTGAGCACTTAAGTCAGCCCCTGTATTGTCTAATTTAATAGTTGTAGTTGCGCCAGCGCTAACCCCAGAAACGGTTATCGTTCCATCGGCAAGACCGTTACAAGAAACATTAGTAGACGCTACGTTAAGAGCTACAGCAATGGGTTGAGATATGGTAACTGTTTTCGAAGCCGTACAATTTCCGCTAGTATTTCCATTAGCAGCAGTAGCGGTAATGGTATAAGTACCAGGACCAAAAGCAGTTTGAGCACTTAAGTCAGCCCCTGTATTGTCTAATTTAATAGTTGTAGTTGCGCCAGCGCTAACCCCAGAAACGGTTATCGTTCCATCGGCAAGACCGTTACAAGAAACATTAGTAGACGCTACGTTAAGAGCTACAGCAATGGGTTGAGATATGGTAACTGTTTTCGAAGCCGTACAATTACCATTATTATTTCCATTAGCAGCAGTAGCGGTAATGGTATAAGTACCAGGACCAAAAGCAGTTTGAGCACTTAAGTCAGCCCCTGTATTGTCTAATTTAATAGTTGTAGTTGCGCCAGCGCTAACCCCAGAAACGGTTATCGTTCCATCGGCAAGACCGTTACAAGAAACATTAGTAGACGCTACGTTAAGAGCTACAGCAATGGGTTGAGATATGGTAACTGTTTTCGAAGCCGTACAATTTCCGCTAGTATTTCCATTAGCAGCAGTAGCGGTAATGGTATAAGTACCAGGACCAAAAGCAGTTTGAGCACTTAAGTCAGCCCCTGTATTGTCTAATTTAATAGTTGTAGTTGCGCCAGCACTAACCCCAGAAACGGTTATCGTTCCATCGGCAAGACCGTTACAAGAAACATTAGTAGACGCTACGTTAAGAGCTACAGCAATGGGTTGAGATATGGTAACTGTTTTCGAAGCCGTACAATTACCATTATTATTTCCATTAGCAGCAGTAGCGGTAATGGTATAAGTACCAGGACCAAAAGCAGTTTGAGCACTTAAGTCAGCCCCTGTATTGTCTAATTTAATAGTTGTAGTTGCGCCAGCGCTAACCCCAGAAACGGTTATCGTTCCATCGGCAAGACCGTTACAAGAAACATTAGTAGACGCTACGTTAAGAGCTACAGCAATGGGTTGAGATATGGTAACAGAACTTGCAGTTTTACTTGTACATTGATCAGTTATTGTCAAGGTGTAAGTACCTGCAGGAAGACTAGAAACTGATGCCGTAATTCCAACTTCAGTATTTGTAGCATTTTTCCAAGAATAATTTACTGTTCCTACCGCACCTGTTACTGTACCCGCAGTTACTGTTCCATTTGATAATCCAAAACAAGTTACATTTGTTGAACTACTCGATCCTAAAATAAGCGCAGTATTAACAGTTACTGTAATAGTAAAAGGACTTCCTGTACAAGTTCCAGTAGTAGAAGTAGGGGTTACGATGTATTCTATCGATCCTACAGCTGAACTACTAGGGTTTGTTAGAGTTTGATTAATTGTTGCCCCTGAACCAGCAGAAGCTCCAGTAATATTTCCTGTGTTAGTTCCTAATGTCCAAGTAAAATTACTTGCTGTGGATGCTGTCAATGAAATGTCTGAACTCTTTCCGCTACATATAGTTTTTGTAGCTGTATTGGAAACTGTTGGTTTAGGGTTTACAGTTACTATAACTGTAAATGTACTTCCAATACAACTACCAGATTTTGGTGTTACTGTGTAATTTAATGTAGCAGCACTATTTGTTGTATTTGTTAAAGCTTGACTAATAGGACCAACAGCACCAGTACTTTGAGAAGACCCACCAGTTATTGCTCCTGAAGGACTACTTACAGGAGTTGACCAAGTATAAGTTGTTCCAGTTGGAACTATATCACTACCGGCTGTTGTTGGGTTGACACTAAATGCAGTTCCGGAACAAATCGTTGCCGTTTTATTTGAAATTACTGGTGTAGTACAACACAATGCTAAATTTATATCATTAATTGTTTTAGTGTTTGGACTTACCACATTTGTTGGATGTGAAACCGTTAAACTTGCGCTATGTGGACCAGCAGAAGAATAAGTCACGGTGTATGGTCCACTTGTTGACAAATTGGATGGAGAAATAGTCGTAGCATTAGGGAAAGACCATGCATAAACGTTATTTGTAACACCTCCAGTAGTTGAGTCTGTATAAGTAACTTCTTGAAAAGTTCCACCATTACATACTTTATTTATTGTGAAATTAGTAAATATAGGCGTGTTTACAATTATTGTAGATGTTAATAGCTCTCTACTACACATTGAATTTTGAGTATGACAACCAGGAGGGGATTTATCATTAGTTTGCCAAGACATCAATAAATTCTTAATTTCTAAAGTTTGTCCACAAGTATAACTCGGTACCGCAAAAATTCTATATTTTCCAGGTGAGAAAACACCAACATTACCTATACCTATTTTTTTGCTACCTAAATAATTTGCTCCATTAAAATCAATTTTAACGTTGTTTTTATATAAATCGAATTGAATATACATGTTTTCTTTAGTAGAACTTAAAACATTTACCCAGATATAAACATCTGACAAAGTAGTTCCAAAAGTACAAGCAGTAATTGCTGTACCGCTAGCGTCCCCTAAGTAAACTTCACCAATAGTCACGGCATTCGTTGTACAATCATTACTTCCCAAAACACATGCGTCTACTAAAGCAGGAGTGCCTGAAAATACAGTTTGTGAAAAACCAATTGTTGTTGAAAACAACAATATTAGAAAAGCTAAAAATCGAATAAAAGTAATTTTTTTCATAATATTTTATTATTTAAATAAACTAGTAACGAACCTCTTAAAATATTAGGTTTAATACTATTTTTTAATAAAAAAGACTTGTGGTTGTTATGTTTTTTGCATTTCAATCTATATATAACAAGCAGTTGATTCATTATTTGTTAATAAAAGGAATTGTCTGCTAGCTGTTTACTGGTGAAAATAACAGAACTATAAGATTCTGTAATAAAAGAGTAATTTTTGTTTTCATACTTAGATATTTTTTAATTCTATTTTTTTAAGAACTCTAAAATTTAATTTATTTAACTAATTTATAAACATTGTGCTTTTTAAATTAATTTTATCTTTAAACAACCTAAATACTCGTTAAATGACTATTTTGTCTTACTTATAAGTTGTTAAAAGTCTCTTTTAGTGTTAATCTTTGATTAATACGAATCAGAATATTAAAATTTTTAACATTTTAAATAAAAAAAGGAGTATTTATATGCTGCATTTTTAATGTTCAAATGTAAATTAAATTTTAACATAACGCATAAAAAAAACCCGATTAAGTGCAGATAAAATAGATTAAGTGTGTTTTTGAGTGTAAAATAAGGTTTAATCTTACGCTTATGGAAGGTTTTTTTGTAATGTATACTATAAAATATAGTGTTATTAGGGTTTATTTTATATTCTAAATAAACTAGTAGTATATTCTTTAAAATATAAGATTTTATCATGTTTTTCAATAAAACAATTTATGATTGTTATGTCTTTTATATTATAATTTGTAACTGAAGATATAGTTGATTCATCTAAATTAATTGATAGAAGTAATCGATTGACAGTGGTTTTTTTGCTATCGAAAAAATGAAACGAACCCTTTGTTGAATCAGTTCAATGTTTTTTTTAAAAAAAAGTAATGTTAAAAAAAACTTCATTATAACTTCAATTGTATTCTAAATCATTAGCATTTAAATATTTATGACAAAATTGAGAGCGATTAATAAATCTTTCTTTAAAGATTATAATAAATATTTTTTTTCGATGAAGAAAGAATTTACCACACTGATGGAAAAGGTTTATAAAGTATGAAAATACGATTTATTTGAGGTTGAGTAATTTATTAAGAAAAGCCTGTATTAAACATTGTAACTCTATTTTCTTGACTATCAAAATAGCTTGCGAAAATTGAAGTAATACGTTAGGAGCTGGGAAGCTTTTTATACGTTTTTTTAATATAAAACTAGTGTCAAATTTTTCACCTGGTTAATTTGTAATTACCCCAATATTTATAAAGCATTCTATAAAGGGTTATAATTAAGAACATAACAGTTCAGTAACACGTTTTTTTTATTTGGTATTCAGTCTGGGTAAATTAATTCAAATTAACTACTTTTGCGGAGTTAAAATTAGAAATTTATCATAGGTATGTACACAGATGTATACACTGGTAAGGTGTAAAACCCTTTGATGTTCTATTATAAATCATCATCAGTTGTAATTTTGCATCGAAGAAAGTGTCTAAGATTCGTTTTTTCTTTAAAAAAATAAAAAGATTGAAATGAATAGCCTGATCCGACTTTTTTGGAGGGCACGCCCAAATTATTAAAAACAATTAAATATAGAAATATGAAATTTTTTATTGATACAGCTAATTTAGCTCAGATTAAAGAAGCGCAAGCTTTAGGTGTTTTGGATGGTGTAACGACTAATCCTTCCTTGATGGCTAAAGAAGGAATCACTGGAAAAAACAGTATATTGAAGCATTATGTAGATATTTGTAACCTTGTTGAAGGTGATGTAAGTGCTGAAGTAAATGCTTTAGACTTTGACGGAATGGTAAAAGAAGGAGAAGAATTGGCAGATTTACACGAGCAAATCGTGGTTAAATTACCAATGACTAAAGAAGGTGTAATGGCGGCTAAATATTTCTCTGATAAAGGAATTAAAACCAATGTTACTTTAGTTTTCTCAGCAGGTCAAGCATTATTAGCGGCTAAAGCAGGTGCAACTTATGTGTCTCCTTTCATTGGTCGTTTGGATGATATTTCTACTGATGGATTGAACTTAATTCAAGAAATTAGAGAGATTTACGACAACTACGGTTATGAAACTCAAATTCTGGCTGCATCTGTACGTCACACTATGCACATTGTAAATTGTGCGAAAATTGGTGCTGATGTTATGACTGGACCATTATCAGTTATTTATGGTTTATTGAAACATCCTTTAACAGATATTGGATTAGCTCAGTTTGTAGCTGATTTTGAAAAAGGAAATAAGTAATACTTTTTTTAGATAAAATTAAAGCCTCATTTTTTTATAAAATGAGGCTTTTTTTAGTTTAAGGTAAGAGCTCCAAGAATCTCTTCGGACATAAATGGACCTCCGGGATAAGAGGCGGTATAGTCTAGATTCAGCCAAATTTGATTTCTTTCATCAATATGGTAGTGCAGTTGTTTACGATAGCTTTCTTTGGTAAATAAAATATTTTTAATCAAAAAGTTAACGGTTTCTAAGTCATTCATTTTTCCGATGAGTATTTCAGGATAAATATGCCCTTTGGTATGAATCAACCGAGGAGTTCCTCCAATGGCACGTACACAAGCCGCCATAAGTATAGAATGGTCGTCACAATCCCCAGATAAATAATTTAAGGATTCACTAGCTGTAGCTATATAATCACCGTCTTTTGGATCGCTGACATAGTTCCAACGTTCATTTATTTCCTTAAATACGGCAAAACATTGAATGATGGTTCTGTAATCAGCATAACCTCGGACGTTTTTAAAATTTTTAGTCGTTGCCATAACAGCAAAATTCCTCACTCTAGGATTTTGATATTCTATGGCATTTAGAATTTTGGTTTTATTTGGAAATGGCAAAAGCTTAGATACAATAATGTCTTGTGGGTAAGGATTGTCAGACATGGTATATATCATAGAATTGTAGTCTTCAAATACGCTTTCAAAACCGTAATTTCCAATTGTAGTTCCGTAAAATAAAAGCATTATATATAAAAATATACAAATAATAATAATGGTTCGTAAGAGTCTTAGTAATAACTGTATAAGTACGATAATTACTATGAAAATTAATATACGGTCAAAGTTGAAAATCCAATTAAGTTCAATTAAATTTTCGTGAGCAATTAAGAATAATGGAATTGCAATTAAAACATTAAGTATGAAAATAATAACGTCGTCCCAAGGTTTTTTGACCTGCAGACTCTGTCTTATTTGAGAAAAAGTAATGTTTTTTAATTCTAACATATATAACCTGAAATGGTAAAAACTAAATTGATTTTACAATTTCTTCAAAAGTACCCATTTTATCGATGATTTTCAGTTGAAATAATTGTTTTTGGACATTGTTTAACAGTTTTTCGTCAACATTTTCTTGTGACCAGTCAGTTAATGAAAGCCATTCTTGGATATCTTCTAGTTTTTGGTGGTAATTTGAGGCTAAAACAGCATCGATATTTGGAATTTTTTTGAATGTTTTTGTGGTTTGGTTAATGATGGTCAAAATAGATTGGATGATTTCAGGTTTTTGTTCTAAAATTTCAACCCGCACAGCAATTACAAAACAAGGCCATGGAGTAGGGCAGTCCGCTATTTTTCTAAAAACTCCTTTATCAACTAGTGGTTTGGTCATGAATCGTTCCCACATAAAATAATCAGCGGTTCCGTTGGTCAAAGCTTCTACAGCACCGTCAATCGTATTTACAACTTCAAATTGCAGCTCATCCGTTTTCCATCCTTGATTATTGGCATTGACATACGCCATTAATTGGGAACCAGAGCCTAATCTAGAAATAGCTGCTTTGGTATTTTTTAAATCTTCTAATTTTTTATAATTTGAATTTGTAGCGACATGAATACCCCAAATTAGAGGTGTTTCTACATAAATTTGAACTAATTTACTTGGATTGCCAGCATTGATGTCTTTGATGATTCCTTCGGTTAAAATGATGGCTATATCTGTTTCACCAGAACGTAACATTTGACACATTTTTCCTGTTCCTTCGGGAACATCTGTCCATTGTAAGTCGATGTTTTGTTTTTCGAATGCTTTATTTTCTATGGCAATATGCCAAGGTAAATTGAAATGTTCGGGTACGCTTGCAATTTTTATTGTTGTCATTTTTATGGTGCAGTTTTCAAGTTACAAATGCAACTTTTGGTTAAACATATAATTTGATGTTTCAAAATTAAATCTTTTTCTTGGACGGTTATTTAATTTTTCTTGTATTTCTATAATTTGATTATTTGTGATTTGGTCAAAAAATGTTAATTCTAAGTATATATTGTCTTATTAATGCATTAAGATTTTCATTGGCTCTATGTCATTCCTATGGACACTAAGGACTTGCAGGATAAAAATCAATTTCTAGCGCTATACTAATTTCTGGATGTAATGCAAGCAGTTTTTTATTATTGGGTGTTATTAATAAATGGGGTTTCAAGCCCTCTAACAATTTAATAGTAGCCTGTTTAATCAATTCATTTTCAATTCAACGTATTTAGTAACTCTATTTTTTTTCATCTTTTCGATGAGCTAAATCAGAATTATATTTACCTCTGTCAAATTACAATTACGTTTTAGCTCTCATGTGCAAAAAAGACTTATCTTTTATAATAAATAGTGCTATTTGGCTTTGGTCAAAATTTCAGTCTAATAGTATTTCTCAATTCACAGCTTAAAAGGCTCATTAATTACAACTTTGGTCAGGAGTAAATAAAGGGAATTGATTCTAATTTAAACAAAATGAGCTCGATGGAATATCGAGCTCATTATTATCAAAATGTATTATAAATTTTACTAAACTTTTGGATTAGGTCTATTGTATATAGTCCATTTTATGTTGATTCCAAAAAAATTAATCAATAGCTCTTTTGGTTATATCACCAAAAGCATCAATACGTCTGTCTCTAAAGAAGGGCCAGTTTTGGCGTACATTTTCTTGTAAATCTAAATCTACTTCGGCAATTAAAATTTCTTCTTTATCGTGTGACGCTTGCGCTAAAATTTCGCCCTGTGGTCCCGCAATAAACGAAGCACCCCAAAATTCAATTCCGGCAGTATCAGGTAAATATTTCTCAAGACCTATTCTATTTGCGGCAGCTACGTAAACACCATTTGCAACAGCATGACCTTTCATTACGTTCATCCAAGCACCATATTGGTTTTCACCATATTGTTCTTTTTCACCTGGATGCCATCCAATGGCGGTAGGGTAAAACAAGACTTCAGCACCTTGTAAAGCAGTCAAACGAGCAGCTTCTGGAAACCATTGATCCCAACAAATTAAAGTCCCAATTTTCCCTTTTTGTGTAGGAATGGTCTTGAACCCTAAATCTCCTGGTGTAAAATAGAATTTTTCATAGAAATGGGGGTCGTCTGGAATGTGCATTTTTCGGTATAAACCCGCTTCGCTACCATCGGTATCAATAATGTAGGCGCTGTTGTGGTATATTCCAGCCATTCTTTTTTCGAAGAAAGGAACAATAATAACCACACCTAATTCTTTTGCTAATTCGCTAAAAGCTATAAAAGAAGTGCTATAAAGAGGTTCTGCCAATGCAAAATTATCTACATCTTCGCTTTGACAAAAATAATGACTGCTGTACAATTCTGGTAAAGAAATCACCTCGGCACCTTGATCAGCGGCATCACGTACCCAACTGATGCATTTTTTTAAGTTGTTTTCGGCTACATCATTTAAGTTAAGCTGAATTACGGCAATTTTATATTTTTTATTTGACATAGTTTCAATTTTAAAGTGCAAAAATAAGGATTTTATTAAGAGTAGAAAATGACGAAAAGAAAAAATTAAACAATTGATTATATAGTTGATCACACATTATTGTCTGATAAAAGTATAATTCAATAGAATTATACTTTTATCTGTTTAATTATCAATGTGTTATTGGTTAGTGTGTCAGGTAAAACAGGGTTGTATTTTCTACTCTTAGTTATCTCAGATAAAGTGCTTTGTTTTAGCATATGATTTAACTATAGATGTTCTGTTTTAACGGGATTTATAATATTAATTTAGAAAACTCTCAATTGAATTTCAAAAACTCAAGTCACGATAGTATGGTTAAAATTTTAAGCAAGTATTTATGTAATTTGACGCACAGAAAATAGTAGAGATGAGATAGCAGAAAAGAGGTAGATGATAATTAGATTTTATTTTCAATAGAAAAGTGTTGGGTTTTAGTTCCTAGTAAAAAAATGCTGTGCTTTCAGGGCCTGCTGCCTTTTTTTAAGTCAGGTAATAATGAATTTAGAGCTATTTTAATTTTTTTTCCAAAATGGGGGTAACAATACTAGTCTGAAAGGGATATAAGGTTGTAGACCTCTAAATATTGAAAAAAATATTTAGGTGAATTTAATTACTAAACATAAATTTAAAACACTCAAATTATGAAAACTTTAAATCTCTTTAAATTAATTGCATTACTATTAGTCAGTTCGATTTTTCAAGTAGTAACAGCTCAAACAGCAAAAACCTTGGTGCAGAATAATTTATTGAAAAATGAAAATTATTTACAGATCAGTCCAAGAGCAGGTTATGACGTTCCTTTTTATTCGAATGACACTCCTTATATCGATTATAAAGGTGGATTGGATTTAGGAATATCTGTTGATTACTACTGGAAATGGTTTGGAGTAGGTGCTGATGTAGATTATATTGCAAACACACCCGAAAGTACGTATCCAACTCAAGGATTATTCAATAGGGGAAATGTACCACTTACTAGTTTTAATTTGTCTGAAAACGGAATAAAACGCTTTTTCTACGGTATAGGTCCGGACTTTAAACACCAAAGCAATAGCGGAAAATGGGTTTATGAGTTGAATACTAGAGCAGGACTTAGTAGTATCAAAGGTGGACGTACCGAACTTAGAGAAACAACAACTATGGCTAATGAATTATTAAATTTTCATGCAGGATATAATGCCAAAAATGTATTGACGGCCAAAGGTCAAGTGCGCGTGAATTACTTTTTTAATCAATTCTTTGGAGTGCATGCAGGAGCTTATTATATGAGACATTTTGATGTTGAAGAATTGGTTGATCCAACGCTTGGTATAGCTGCAAGTTACAATCCTTTTATCACTACGACTGGTACTGCAGGTCAAAGTATAACAAATTTAGATCCTAAAAATTTTCCAAACGAGAGAATTGAACCTCTGAAAGGTGCTATTTCTTCAGTTGGGGTGTTTGCAGGTATATCTTTGAAACTAGCTTCCAATAAAACAGAAAAAACGTGTAAAGCTTGTCCAATTTATTCACTTGCTGTAACGGCTAGAGATAAATACACTAAAGAAATTTTGCCTGATACAGATGTTGTTGTTAAAAATTTGAAAGGTGAAGTAGCGCAAACTGGTAAAACTAATGCTTATGGTGTTGTTGTTTTTAATAATATACTTCCAGATAATTACACTATTGATGGAATGTTGTACAATACCAAAATGGAAAGTAACTCTACTGCTGTAAACGAGTTCAAACCTAAAGAAACCTTACAGAAAGAAATTTTATATACTGATTTGAATTTTATATTGAAAGGTAAAGTAGTAGTGTGTAACAGTCCAAATGCAATAGAAGGTGTTTCGGTGAATTTGAAAAACTTAGTTATTGCTGAACAGAAAAATAGTTTGACAGATGACAAAGGAGAGTTTGTCTTTAATGTAGCTAAAAACACGACTTACGAAGTGTACGGTAAAAAAAATAATTATTTTTCTCAAACAGAAACGATTTCGACCAAAGACTATGATAGAAATACGACATTGTTTGTAAAACTAGAAGTTTGTATGGAAGAAGCAGATTGCGGTAAAGCAATCGGATTGAAAAACATTCTTTATGATTTGGATAAATATTTCATCAAAGAAGCAGCGAAAAAAGAATTGAACAGATTAGTTCAATTTATGCAAGACAATCCAGCTATCAGTGTTGAAGTATCTTCACATACTGATTCAAGAGCTTCTCATGAATATAATGCTACTTTATCTCAAAATAGAGCCAATGCAGCAGTAGATTACGTAGTTTCTCAAGGAATAGATAGAAAAAGAATTACAGGTATTGGTTACGGTGAAACTAAATTACTAAACAAATGTGCTGATGGCGTTGATTGTTCTGAAAACCAACACCAATTGAATAGACGTACTGAGATGAAGGTAATTTGTCCTAACTAATTAAATCATTTATTGAAATAGAGTAAATAACTCCGCAAGGTCATTGACATTTGCGGAGTTTCTCTTTTTTTATGCTTTTTGGTTATGTAGCGATTCGCTATTTTTTTTAAGAACCAAATAAGACATATAAGTTTTTCTCTGTCTAAAAAATAAAAGAGTTTTTTGAACTGTTATAAATAGAAGTCCATATAAGTTTTGGAACACTTAAAAGTACCCGACTAAACACAATGTAAATCGACAAAGTTTGTCATTCTGAAAGAATCTTACACAATCATTTGCTAAATGTATATAATTTGATTTTATATCGAATATAGTAGTACTGACTTGCAATTTTTTATTGTTGACGATATACTTTGCAGGCATTGGTAAATACCTTAGCTAACCTTTATATTTACATATTGAATTATTCGTAAATTTTGATTATCAACCAAACTGACAAAGTGAACCTATGCGCTAACAAAGTTTGCTTTTTTGTTGTTTACACTATCTAGAATAAAATCCAGAAAATTCAAAACTTGAAAACGGTTTTATTCTAGCCTAGTCGAGTCCAATGTCATTAAGTTAATGTTTTATTTAGTTGATTAACAGTTATTTAATTGATTTTAAATTGGTGATATCGTATTATTTTTCTTGTATTTATACTATAAAATATATAGTTTTGAATATGCCAAAGAACTCAATCGCGATAGTTGAAATATTAAAAGAAGTGATATTTAGTGATAAAATAAGAATTGAATTTAAAATGAATGATAAAGATTTTAGTCGAAAACGTAAACAGCCTTTTGGAGAAGTTTTACTTTTCATGTTCAATTTATTGAGAAAAAGTTTGGCAATAGAAATTGATAGTTTTATAAATCATCTTAATTCAAAACTCGAATCCGAGCCTATTAAAAATTTCACTAAAAGTGCTTTTGTTCAGAAAAGACAAAAGATAAATCCAGAGGTTTTTAAATATTTATCGAGAGTAATTATGGAAAAAACTTATATTGAAAGAAATAAAAATGTCCAACTATTTTATGGTTATAGACTCCTTGCAGTTGATGGTTCTATGGTTACTCTACCATATACAGAGAATTTAAAGAATGTATTTAGAGTATCAAAAAACAACACTAAAACAGTTCTAGTGCAAGGAAGGGCTTCTGTTTTGTATGACGTACTGAATCGTCTCGCATTGGATTCGTCGTTGAATAATTCAGCATTGGGAGAAAGACAATTGGCATTGAAACATTCTGATTATTGGGCCAAGAACGATTTGATTATATATGATAGAGGCTACGTGGGTTATGATTTTCAGTATGAACATTTTAAAAAGAATATAGATTATTTAATCAGAACAAGTGTTTCCCATAGTGACCTAATAAAAGATTTTGTAAAAAGCAAGAAACAATCAGCCATAGTTGATTTATTTCCAAATCAAAAACACGCTATAGTTGATAAGCAATACACAAAAGAGACATCGCTAAAAGTTCGATTAATTAGAATCGTTTTGTCTAATGGAGAAATTGAAGTTTTGATAACATCTTTATTGGATAGTCAAACTTTTCCAGCCAGTATATTTAAAGAATTATACTTTTTGAGATGGGGCATTGAGACATTTTACGACGAATTGAAAAACAAACTGAAATTGGAATACTTCACGGGTTATTCCAAAGCAAGTATAGAACAGGACTTTTTCTGCACGATATTCATAAGTAATTTGCAATCGACCATTGTAAATGACTTACAAGATGACTTAAAATTAAAGAACAAAACCACAAAACTGGATTACAAGATAAACACAAACTTGTCTTACGGTTTTTTAAAAAATAGAATACTAGAGTTGCTTTTTAAAGAAGCTCCTTTGGATGAAGTATTCGAAGAATTAGAAAATCTATTTCTTAAAAATACAATTCCAATTAGATTAAATCGGAATAATAAACGAGAAGCAGGTAAATATCTCAATCGAAAAAGACCTTTAGTACTTGAAAATCAGAAAGATGCAATATGAAAATTGCTTAACTTAATGACATTGCACTCGATGTAACAAAAAATTGATTGGACTATATTGTACTAGTTTTGGTATTGTTACAAATAATGTCAGGCGCAAAGTCAAGAGACATTTGCGCAGCTGACCTGAATACTATTTTGTTTTAAAATTGAAGAATTAAAAATATACTTTGCGTTTCTTAGTAGGGGAGTACTTTTTTATTTTTTACTTCTTCAAGTAATTCAGCCATCGCTAAATAAATTGCGCTTGATCCACAAATAACGCCAAGTCCACCTGCAATAACTCCAATGGTATCATTGCCTGTCGCTTTTGAAAGTGCTAATAGTAAAAATAATAATGTAAGTGATAAGAAAACAAATTGTTGCACTTTGCTACCGCCCCAAGTTCCCCACCACATAAATCCAGTGAAAATCCCCCAAATAGCAAGATAGCAAGCAAAAAAAGAAGCGGGTGTTTCTTCGGCAGCTTTAACACCTAAGGCTGGCAAAAGCCAAATGCCTACTAATGAAAGCCAAAAAAAACCGTAAGAGATAAAGGCTGTTCCTGCAAAGGTTTTTTCTCGTTTAAAGGCTAAAATTCCAGCAATAATTTGTGCTATGCCACCATAAAATATCCCCATGGATAAAATGACAGCGCTAACAGGAAATAATCCTAAATTGTGAATATTTAATAAAATTGTTGTCATCCCAAAACCCATCAGACCTAAAGGTGCTGGGTTTGCTAATTTATTTTCCATAAGTTATTTGTTTGGTTAGTCTTTTCCAAAATTAGGTTTTATTTTAAGATATCCTAAGGAAATAATATCAAGGACTAAGATTTACTTAGTTTTCACAAACAAATCTTGTTGATCAGGAATATGATTTTTTGTTTCGCAGAGGCACTCAGAAGAAAAAACACTAAGATTAGCAAAGTACCTCTACAAAGTTTATCGTTATATAGGAATTTAACGCTGCAATATACTGCCATTTATAGAGGGCTTCCATAAATTGTATCATCATGAGATATGAAGCAATCATACCAACGGCATCATTCGTTAATTGAAAATAATTAGATTTTAATATTGAAGATATTCTGTGTGAAGTTAGTAATGGATCTATATTGCAAATTCTATAAGAAACATAAGTACATATACGTTTTTTGCGCAAAGATGCTCAAAGTAGACGTAAAACATTCTCATTCAAAATCTACGCATTTTGTCATTATAAAAGAATCTCTAGCTACTCGGCCTTGATTATTGGATTCATAAACGTTTTACCTGTAATAGTAATTATCTTAATATAAGACCATATAAATAACAAACTCAAATAAATATAAAAAATAACGACTTGGATTTATCACCAATCCAAGTCATTTTTAAATACTTACAAAGCTTTTAATACTATATCTATCAATTCGTTGCTGTCCAGTAGTCCATCACAAAAACATCTTCGATAATTGGACCTATTGTACTCACCAAGTTCAAATGGGCTTTGTGAAACAAGTAGATTTCTCTAGCATTTTCATCTTTAAATGTAATAGTAAAAGAATGCGTAAAACCTTTGCTAGCTCCTTCAGTACTATCGTTTATTCCCCATTCTATATTTGCAATTTCGGGGATTTCATTTTTTAGATTTACAAATGCTTTTTCTGCTTCTTCAATTTGTTTCGCTGTAGCATCGGCTTTGTATTTTAGATTTACAATATGTCTTAAAAGTTTTCCATCCCTATTGATTTTAGGCGAAACCTTATAGGAAATTAGCTTTTGTAAATCAAAGCGGTTAGACCCTGCGATTAAGAAATGGTCTTCGCCAATTTTGTGAGAGCGCAGTCCGTAGTAGATAGAAAAACCAGTTTCTAAATAACTCATCGGACTCAATATTCCGTTTTCATCTAGTTTACACAACTGAATACTAGCGTCGTCTCTAGTCCCCACGGCCAGAATCGCTTCGTTATTATTTACAGATACAATTTCTATTCGTGTTTGCCCTTTTAACTTCGTATTTTCATCATCTTTTAAAACAAAATGCGGCACTAATTCCCCTTTGTTATTAATTTTAAAAACACTAACACCATCGCCGTGGTACACAAAATCTTTCTTTTTTATAAAATTGGATTCCGTGTCATAATACTTATGATGTCGGTGACCTACAATTACATATTTATGCTTTCCTAGCGTAACTCCTGTTACAGGATAGGCACCCGTTAAGTAGCGGTCCGTGTCATTATCATCTATATTATTGATATTTTTAAAAGTTCCATTTTCGAAAACTCTAAAACTACTGACTCCGTTATCTTGAAAACCGCCTGTGTAAAGAAATGTTTTACCTTGTATCTTGTGCGTAAACATGCCTATAATTCCATCCGTATGTATTTTATCGTCATCTTTCATCGATTGCACATGCGTAAGTTTTCCTTCATCCTCAATTTTAAAAGAACTCAATCCCGGGTTTTCCTCCAAACCTCCAACAAAGAGATACGAAAACTTTTTCATGTGTATCACCTGCAGCGTAATTGCGGTTCCAAGATGAACTTCAGCAGTATCTTCGACCAAAGAAACTCGTTCGAGAGAACCAGACTTTGCAATCTTAAAAGTCTCGATGACATTTCCGTATTTATTCGCTACAAACAAAAAGTGGGTTCCATTAATAGTATCGGCCACCATACCTCTTGCAGGTCCTTTTTGCATATGAAGTTCATGGCTACTGATTGCCTTTAGCTTTCCTTCGGAATCTAAGCTGTAAACATCAATACTTCCCGCTCCTCCTGCATATACATAATGCGAACCGTCTATTTCGTAACTTGTAACAGAAACAGTGTTCTTGGCAGAAATATTTTGGAAATCTTTTCTATAAAGCATTAAGTCCTCCGTAACTTGCGAGAAACAAATTTGGGTTAATAACAATAGACTTATTTGAAGGTAACTCTTTATATTATTCATAATTATATCTTTTTAAATTCAAAAAATTACTCCACAACTGCCGCTGCTCCTACCATTGCAATAGCTCTGTCTTGATCTATAGTTCCGCCGCTCACGCCAATAGCTCCAATTATCTTGCCTGCTTTATTTTTGATAGGAACCCCACCAGGAAAAGTCATCAAGCCACCATTAGAATGTTCGATGTTATAAATAATTCCTCCAGGTTGCGTTAACTCTCCTAATTTTCCGGTATCCATGTTGAAATACCGTGCGGTTTTGGCTTTTTTTATGGCTACATCAATACTTCCCAAAAAAGAGTCGTCCATTCGTATAAAAGCTTTCAAGTTTGCACCAGCATCTACCACAGCGATATTAACGACTACATTTTGAACTTCTGCATTTTTCTTTGCTGCCAAAAGGACTTTAAAAGCTTCTCCTTCTGTAATATCATTGGTAATTTGTGCTTGCGTAATACTAGGCATCACTGTTAGTACGAGTGCAATTACACCCATCTTCACTTGCTTAAATAATTTCATAAATTCTGTTTATAGTTTAGTAATACAAAATTCATAAACAACAAGGACAAAATTGTTGAACAAGTTCAACAAACAGAAAATAGTTACTGATCCTTTTTGATTTTACTTAAAAATTCATGTGTTATTCCCAAATAGCTAGCGACTTGTTTGTCTGTAATCTTAGAAACGATAGTGGGATAGGCATCTACAAAATCAAAGTAGCGTTCTTTGGCAGTTTTACAGTGATTGCTTATCAGGCGACGCTGCCAAGCAACTATGGCTTTTTGCGACATTACTCTAAATAATTTCTCGACAACAGGAAGTGAGTCATAAAGCGTAAGTTTATCTTCTCTACTAATGAGAAGTAGCTCGCTGTCCTCCAAAGCTTGAATATTTAAATCCGATGGTGACTGATTCATAAAACTATCAATGTCCATGAGCCACCAGTCTTTGGTTGCAAAATATAAGGTGTTTTCGTTTCCCTTTTTATCAATTGTGAAGATTCTAAAACACCCCTTTAGAACAAAACCTTCGAACTTACAAATACTACCTTGTGTAAGCAAAAACTCTTTTTTTTGAATGGCCTGAGGCTTGAAGTACGAGCAAATACTTTCTAGCTCCGAATCAGAAAGTTCAATGTTCTTTTGGATGTTCTTCTTTAATAAATCGTTTGTCATTAATGGTCTTGTACTTAGTTATAGCTTTCAAACTTTAAAATTCTTTGCAAGTTTAAGCACCCAATTTAGTAAATAATACCCAAACATAAAATTTACGACAAGCTTGCGACTTATTTTAGGTCGCTTAAAAGCAGCAAACGTTTTACAAACTACATCCACAAAGTCTTTGTGCGGAATAAACAATCACGGCAAAGGGCATCTTTTTTTTAAACCATATAAGACATATAAGCTTTTCTTTGCTTGTAATTGTAAACTAGTAAAAAAGGAAGTTCATATAAGTTTTGTCGCTTTATAGCAACAAACGTAACGTAAGCAAAATCAACAAAGTTTGTCATTCTGGAAGAATCTCTACATAAACTATTTCCGTTCTGGGTTTAATAAACGTTTGGTTTATAGGAAACCGATTAAAGCAAACCACATCTACAATGTCGTTGCGACTAAGAGCCTGTCCCGTTTTTCGGGAAAGCAATCACGCAAACTGCATCTTTTTTTAAACCATATAAGACATATAAGCTTTTCTTTGCTTAAAATTGTAACCTAGTAAAAAAGGAAGTTCATATAAGTTTTGTCGCTTTAAAGCAACAAACGTAACGCAAGCAACATCGACAAAATTTGTCATTCTGGAAGAATCTCTACACAAACTACTTCCGTTCTAGGTGTAATAAACGTTTTGTTTATAGCAAACAGATTAAAACAACCTACATCTACAAAGTCTTTGCGCGGAACTGCCTGTCCGTTTGTTCGGGAAAGCAATCACGTAAACTGCATCTTTTTTTTAAACCATATAAGACATATAAGCTTTTCTTTACTTGAAATACTAGACTACTAAAAATGGAAGTTCATATAAGTTTTGTCGCTTTAAAGCAACAAACGTAACGCAAGTAAAATCGACTAAGTTTGTCATTCTGGAAGAATCTCTACACAAACTAATTCCGTTCTAGGTTAATAATCGTTTGGTTTATAGGAACCGCATTGCAAATGCTACAACTTTATTAATGATGAAAATAGGTACTCGTTGCAAACGAGCACCAGTTTGGTTTAAGCCCAACGAAACCTTAGTTTTTAATAGCTGCCATTTTAATCAGTCAACATTAAGTCGGCAAATTTTATTCCAAACTCTTTTTCTAAATATTCGACAGTTTTTGGCTGACCTTGAAGTGTTGATTTAATTAATTGGGTAGAATATATACCATCTTTTCTTGTTGCTTTTTTTGCTTGATTACTCTCAACAGTTTTAATCCAATTTACTTTAACTAGATACTCTGATTTCTCATTATCGTAATTGTCAAACATACTTTGTTTTTTAAGTGGTATTTCCCGAAGCGATTTTCCATCATATTTAAATTGTGAAATAGGTACAGCTTTTTCTTCTACTCGTCCAATACCAACATATCCGTGACCTTTCAAATATGGAACTATTATATCACCTGGCTCTAAAGTTCGAATTGGATCGCTATATTTCTTATCTTGTCCAGCCGATAGAAAATTAAATTGTCTACAATCATCCCAGCAACGGTGAATACCTTCTCCAATATTAACATAATATAATCCGTTTTTAAAATCAAAACCAGATAGATTTTGGTGCAAAGTAAAATGCGGACGAAATTTTTCAGCAAAATGACCAGATGATTTATTAGAAAGTAATCTTCCTAGTTTCCACAATAAAGTTTTTTCTATTAGAAACGCATCTCTTTCTGTTAGGTCTTTTGCTATAACTTTTATTATCGGTTTAAGTCCCGAGTTCTGAATTGCTTTAATACGCTTTGCTTTTTCCGAGTCACTATCATCTTTCAGATGAGCTTCTTTTCGACTTCCTTTTCCTTTGCCGTAATAAAACTCCTCAAAGTTTCTCGGGTCAATATAAACATATACGTAATACTCTGATTTATCGTCTTTCATTGCGGTTTGTTCTTACTATTGCTACAAACTAGTTAATATACTAAAGTCTATGTGTTCTTTCAATTTTAAATATCATCGAAGTTTTTTCATTTAATCAAAAAACAACCTCAAACACGTCCCTACCCCCCAATCAATTTATTAATCTCACCCTGCGCTTCTTTAAGCGCTTCGATAATTTTTTCTCTTGAAATTTCGTTATCAATGCTTGAAGAAAAGACAGAAACTGCCAAAACGGCATTCAAATCCGAATCATTCAACCCTATTGGAACGGCAAAATCGGTGATACCACTGGTGATGTTACTTTCGGCAGAACGGTAGCCGTCTTTTTGAACTTGTAGAATCGATTCCTTGAATTCTTCCTGTTTTTTCTTGGTCCATTTACTATAATGTTCATCACGACTTAAAAAATCGTTTCGCTTGTCCTCTAAATAAATCGACAAAAATACCCTGCCCGAAGTAGTCAACGTTAGTGGAAAATGGGTTCCTTCTTCTATCGAAAGTGAAACCGCATTTGGACTTCGCATTTGGGCTATAATCAACAATTGGTCATTATTGATGATACTTAAATGACAAGACTGCCTGATTTTTTCGGATAAATTTTGCATCGGATAATGCGACACTCGTTTCAACTCATCAAAAGGCGTGTGTCGGTGCGAAAGGCTATACATTTTTAAAGACAAACGATACTTTCCCGCATTCGAACCTCTTATTAAGTACCCTCTTTCTTCCAAGCAAACTAACATTCGGTAAATTTCGCTTGGCGTTTTGCTAATTCCTTGGGCAATTTCTGCTTGCGACAACGGAATCCCTTCAGAAGATAAATATTCGAGTATATCTAAGCCTTTATCGAGTGCGGGAGCATTATATTTTGTATTGTTTTCTTCAGCCATCTTTTGTGTTTTACGAGACAAATTTAATAAATTTAATCCGCTTCTTGTTTGTTTCATATATAAAATATACATTTGTATATGAATCACAATAACTAACCAACCAAACGCAAATTATGGCAAATCCTTTATTAGGTACTTTTATCCACGGAGTTGGAGGTGTATCTGCTTCAACCTGTTATGTTCCCTATCAAAAAGTAAAAAAATGGTCTTGGGATACCTACTGGTTGTTTCAAGCCAGTTTCGCTTGGTTCATCTTTCCTTTCGTCATCGGATTTCTTACGGTTCCTGATTTATTAGGTGTTTTTGAAAACTCGGATACTACTATTTTAATTAACGCTACCTTATTAGGAGCTGTTTATGGATTTGGCGGAATGTGTTTTGGTTTTGCCATTAAACACATTGGGTATTCGTTGACGTACACTATCTCTATTGGGATTTCTGCCATTCTAGGAACCATTGTTCCCTTAATTATGCACGGTGAGTTTGTAGAAAAATACAACGCTGCTGGTGGAAGTACCATATTTATAGGAATGTTTTTGGCCTTAATAGGTATCGCACTTTGCGGTGTTGCTGGCTATAGAAAAGAAGCGGACTTGAAACGAAATGCGGTTGAAGGTGCTACTCTTCCTTCTTTCGATATGAAAAAAGGGTTGACCTTAACTATTATAGCTGGTGTTTTGTCGGCTGTTTTCGGAATCTCATTAGAAGTGGGTGCTCCCGTAGCCGAGTTGGCGGGGAAATACGGTGCTGGAAATTACGAAGGAAACGCAAACTTGATTCTTTCCACTTTTGGTGCTTTTGTAACCAATTTGATTTGGTTTCTAATCGCTGGGATCAAAAACAAAACTTTAAAAGAATTTGTAGATGTAAAAAGCATCGGTGCAAAAAATTACGGTATCAATGCCGGAATGTCCATTTTGAGTGGTGCACTTTGGTACGGTCAATTTTTCTTTTATGGTATTGCACACGTACAAATGGGTGCTTACAAATTTGCGAGTTGGGTTATTCATATGTCCATGCTTATCTTCTTTAGCTATATCATCGGAATTGTTATGAAAGAATGGGTAGCAGTAAGCAAACGAACATATACCACATTACTATATGCTTTAATAATCTTAGTGGTTTCCTTTTTTGTAATGACTTACGGAAGCATGCAAGGAGAATAACAAGATAAAAAACAAACTAATAATATAATAAACCAATACAATGGAATCACAACCAATCAAATTAAAAGGAATTACTTGGAATCACAGTAGAGGTTTTACCTCAATGGTCGCTACGGCACAACGTTTCTCAGAACTGAATCCGAATGTAGAAATTACATGGGAGAAAAGATCTTTGCAAGCTTTCGCCGATGAGCCTATCGACGAATTAGCAAAACGCTATGACTTATTGGTAATTGACCACCCTTGGGCAGGTTTTGCGGGTAAAACAAAGGTGATCTTACCGCTAGACGAGTATTTGCCAAAAGCGTTTATAGCTGATTTGGCCGAAAATACGGTGGGGCATTCTCATGTGAGTTACAGTTCAAACGGTCACCAATATGCCTTAGCGATTGATGCCGCTACTCCAGTGGCCTCTAGTCGTCCTGATATTTTGGAAGCTAAAGGTCTAAAATTACCGACCAATTATGACGAACTTTTGGCTTTGGCAAAAAAAGGATTGGTTATAATGCCAGGTATTCCACAAGATACGTTGATGAATTTCTATATGATGTGCTGCAACTTGGGCGAAGAAGTTTGTGTGTCCAAAGAACATGTTGTAAGCCAGGAAATAGGTATAAAAGCTTTGCAAATGTTGCGCGCTTTGGCCGTAGAAATGGATCCTGCTATGTACGATTGGAATCCGATCAAAGTATACGAAGCCATGACTTTGACAGACAAATATGCGTATTGTCCTTGGGCTTATGGATATTCTAACTATAGCCGTAATGGGTATGCTCGAAAATTACTGCATTTTCATGATATGATTGAAATCAATGGAGTAGGGGCAATATCAACTTTAGGAGGAACAGGTTTGGCGGTTTCTGCTCAATCAAAAGAAATTGAAACGGCAATGAAATACCTAGAATATGTAGGTTCTGAAGCATGTCAAAAAACGGTTTTCTTTGACGGCGGTGGACAACCGGGTCACAGAAAAGCATGGACAGATGAATATACAAACAGCATCACAGCCGATTATTTCAAGAACACATTACCTGGATTAGACAGAGCATTTTTACGTCCTAGATACAATGGACACATGTACTTTCAAGACAGAGCGGGTACTCCAATCAGAAATTATTTGATGAACGGAGGAGATGAGTTGGATTTATTGCAACAATTGAATGCGTTGTATTTAAAATCATTAGAGATTTAGAAAAAGTTTAAAAAAGATTAAAAGTTTAAAAATTGTTTAAAGACTAATCGTTAACAATATGAACTTTTTACTTTAAACAAATTAAAAATATGAAACCACTAGAAGGAATTGTAGTACTCGAATTTGCTCAATTTATGGCAGGCCCGTCTGCGGGATTGCGATTGGCAGATTTAGGGGCAAGAGTAATAAAAATAGAACGTCCGGTTCACGGAGAAGCTGGGAGACAAATTGCATTGAAAAATTTATTTTTGGATGGTAGCAGTTTGGTTTTTCACACCGTTAACCGTAACAAAGAATCTTATGCAGCCGATTTGAAAAATCCTGAGGATTTGGAGTGCGTTCGACAATTAATAGCCAAAGCCGATGTCATGACCCACAACTTCCGTCCGGGAGTGATGGAGAAAATCGGTTTGGATTATGAAAAAGTAAAAGCCATCAACCCAAAAATGATTTACGCCACCGTAACCGGTTATGGTACAGAAGGTGCTTGGGTAAAAAAACCAGGACAAGATTTATTGGTACAATCCATGTCGGGTTTTGTGAACTTAACAGGGAACAAAAACGACGATCCTGTTCCTGTGGGAGCGGCGGTTTCGGATATTATTACAGGTTCACATTTAGCGCAAGGTATTTTGGCTTCGATTTATAAAAGAACCAAAACCAACCAAGGTGCTTGGGTCGAAGTAAGTTTACTAGAATCAACACTTGATTTACAGTTCGAAGTCTTGACAACCTACCTTAATGATGGTAATCAAAAACCAATAAGAGCTGAAAAAGGGAATGCAAACCCGTATTTAGGCGCTCCTTATGGTGTCTATAAAACCAAAGATAACTACCTTTCTTTGGCTATGGGTAATATTTTGAATATTGGAAAAGTATTAGGCTGTGCCCCTATCGCATCGTACACCGATTCGGATTCATGGTTTACAAAAAAAGATGAAATCATGACTATTTTGAGTGATTTCTTTATCGAAAAAAGCACACAAGAATGGTTGGATATTTTAGAGCCTGCTGGAATTTGGGCTTCTGCGGTTTTCAATTATGATGATTTATTGAACCACGAAGGGTATAAAGTTTTACAAATGGATCAAAAGTTGGAATTACTTTCTGGTGAAGAAGTACACACGTTGCGTTGTCCTATTCGAATGGATGACGAAAGGATTTTTGCTCCAAAACCAGCTCCAAGAGTCGGTCAACATACTGCTGACATTAGAAAAGAATTTAATTTATAACTGTAATACGTAGAATAATGAAACCATTACAAGATATATTAATCGTTGATTTGAGTCAGTTTTTGTCTGCTCCTTCAGCTACTTTGCGATTGGCCGATTTGGGCGCACGTGTCATTAAAGTCGAACGTCCAGAAACAGGAGATATTTGCCGTCAATTATATGTTTCAAATGTGATATTGAACGGAGAATCGACTGTTTTTAGAGCTATTAATCGAAATAAAGAAAGTTTTCAGGCCGATTTAAAGGTCGAAAAAGATAAAGCACAAGTTTTAAAATTAATCGAAAAAGCCGATGTTTTGGTGCACAATTTCCGCCCAGGAGTGATTGAGCGCTTGGGATTTGATTATGAAACTATCAAAAAAATAAATCCATCGATTGTCTATGGTGATATTTCTGGTTATGGTGATGAGGGTCCGTGGAAAAGTAAGCCAGGACAAGATTTGCTCGTACAATCCTTATCGGGTGTGACTTGGTTGAACGGAAAAATATCCGATGGTCCTGTACCGGTAGGTTTGGCAATTGTTGATATATTGGCAGGAGCGCATTTGGCACAAGGTATTTTGGCTGGATTAATCAAAAAAGCAAAAACTGGCGAAGGTTCAAAAGTTTCGATAAGTATGTTGGAGTCTATTCTTGATTTTCAATTTGAATCGATTACTACTTTTTACCATGATGGTGGCGCGCCTACTATTCGGCCAGAAAGTAATAGTGCACATGCCTATTTGGGTGCACCTTATGGGGTATACCAAACGGCTTCGGGCTATATGTCACTTGCCATGGGAGCCATTCCGTTTGTTGGAGAATTGATTGGATGCGATGCTTTGGCCGCTTATCCAGAACGTGCTAGTTGGTTTACAGAACGTAACGAAATCAAGAAAATATTGGCCAATCACTTATTGACAAACACCACAGAACACTGGTTGAGTTTGTTGGAACCTGCTGATATTTGGTGTGCAAAAATCATGAACTGGGACGAACTTTTTGCTCACGACGGATTCAAGATTTTAGAAATGATTCAGAAAGTAAAAATGGGAGATGGTTTTGAATATGAAACTACACGTTGCCCAATTAAAATTGACGGACAATACATGAAATCTAGTTTGGGTTCCCCTGCATTAGGAGAACACACACAAGCTATTATCAAAGAAATGTTGTAAAATGAGTAAACCAAAATTTAAAATAGCCGTACGTAAATTTGATGCTTTCGAAACTTCCATAATAAAAATATGGGAGGCTTTTTGTGCCGAAACGGGATGTGATTTTGAATTGGAAGCAACCGCCTTTGATTTGCACCCCTTGTATGATACTATTTTAAAAAACAAAGGATTAGCAAATGGAACTTGGGATGTTTCTTTAATCAATACCGATTGGATTACAGAAGCTTTTGCAACGAATGCCGTCGAAGATTTAACACCTTATATCGCTGCACATTCACCCGCTGATTTCTCCGAAGGTTGGTCAGAATCCTTGTTGTATAAACAACGATTTGAAGGCAAAACCGTTGGATTACCTTTTCATGATGGACCTGAATGTTTGATTTATCGAAAGGATTTATTCGACTCAATGGAAGAGCAAATTGCTTTTTATGGTTTATATGGAAAAAAATTGGAAGTTCCCAAAACTTGGGATGACTTGATGGAGGTGGCCAAATTTTTTAACCGACCGGAACAAGGTTTGTACGGAACTACATTTGCAGCTTATCCTGACGGACACAATACCGTTTTTGATTTCTGCCTACAGTTATGGACCCGTGGAGGCGATTTATTCGATTCGAATAAAAAAATAAAAATCAATACTGAAATAGCTATCGAGGGTATGGAGTTTTACCGTTCAGCATTGAAGAACACCAAAGCTATTCACCCTGATTCTCGCGAATTTGATTCGGTTAAGTCCGGAATGGCTTTCGCCAACGGAAACTTGGCGATGATGGTCAATTGGTTTGGTTTTGCCTCTTTTGGTGAAGTATATCCCGATTCGAAAGTGAAAGGCAAAATCGATGTGACGAATGTTCCTGCGGGTCCGAATGGCGAAGGAGTTTCTCTCAACGCTTATTGGATGTACGTAATTGGAAAAGGGAGTACCAATAAAGACCTTGCCTACAATTTTATACAATTTGCTGTAAATGCAAAAAACGATAAACTACTTACTTTGGAAGGCGGAATTGGTTGTAGAAAATCAACTTGGCACGATAAAGAAGTAAACGAACTGGTTCCCTATTATTACAAATTAGAGGAATTACATAAAAATACCCGCTCCCTACCCCGCAAAAGCAATTGGTCTGAAATTGCAGACGTAATTGACCAGATTGTTGTGGAAGTAATCAATAGCGACAAAAGCATTGCATTTATTTTGGAGGAAGCGCAAGGGAAGATTGATTTGATTGAAAAAAATGATTAACGATTGGTGATTAACGATTGCTGATTTTTGATTTGTTGGAACGGGGAAAATGATTAACGATTTTTGACTAACGATTTTTGATTTCTGATTTGTTGGAACGGGGAAAAAGATTAACGATTTTTGATCAACAATTGTTGATTTTTGATTTGTTCGAAGCGTAAAAGTGAATTAAGATTTGATTTTTGAAATTGACTTTTGAAATTGATTTTTGAAGTTTGACCTTTGACCTTTGATTCTCGCGTGAGGGATTGAAGTGGAGCTCTTTTTTTATCAATTGCCTCGGGTTTAAACCCGAGGCAATTGATAAAAAAAAGCGGGAACGAAAAGCCCGACCCGAAGTTTACGGAGGGGCACGCCCAAATAAAAAATACTATTAAAAAAAACAGATAATGGATATTAACTACAAACCAACATTACCCATTGAAAATCGTCCGATTTACATTATTGGAGCGGGCGGAATTGTGCGTGATGCGCATTTGCCTGCTTACAAAAGTGTGGGCTTTACGATTGCGGGAATCACCAATAGAACTCGCGAAAGAGCGGAGGAATTGGCAAAGAAATTTGCGATTCCGACTGTCTATGAAACGGTTGCCGATATGGTCAAAGATGCTCCTTCGTACGCTATTTATGATTTGACCCTTATGCCGAATCAGTTTGTGCAAACATTGGAGCAATTGCCTGACGAAGCAGCAGTTTTGATTCAGAAACCCATGGGAGATGATTTTGAGCAAACTTTGGCGATTTTGGGAGTTTGTAGAAGAAAAAAACTAAAGGCAGCCGTAAATTGTCAGATGCGTTTTGCACCCTATATTATGGCGGCAAAAGACATCATCGACCGAGGATTGATTGGCGAATTGTACGATTTTGAAGTGCGTTTGTCCATATATACCCCTTGGGAATATTTCCCGAATGTGGTGAATCACCCGAGATTGGAAATTCAGCAACACAGCATTCATTATATTGATTTGATTCGCTCGTTTTTAGGTAACCCAAAAAAAGTGTATTCGAAAACCTTACGAAATCCAGGTAAAACAATGTCGTCTACTCGTACGACGACGATTATGGATTATAATGATGCGATGCGAGCAATTATCAACACCAATCACGATCATAATTTTGGCGAGAAAAACCAAGAAAGTTTTGTGAAATGGGAAGGTACCAAAGGAGCTATCAAAGCTCGAATAGGATTGCTACTAGACTACCCAAATGGCAAACCCGATTTGTTTGAGTACTGCATTGTAACCGAAGGAGAAAAACCAAAATGGATTGAAGTGCCGCTAAAAGGCTCTTGGTTCCCCGATGCATTTGTGGGAACAATGGCGTCCTTAATGCGATTTGTAGAAGGTTCTACCACCGAATTACCCACTAGCGTGGAAGATGTGGTGCACTCGATGGCAATCGTAGAAGCTGCCTATGAATCGAATGACAACGGAGGTATTTTACCCAATTATTCTATATAAAATAAAGAAACATGCACATACTATCACGATTTTACGAAGATTACGAACTAGGAAGCAAAAGAGAAACTTTTGGACGAACCATAACCGAAACGGATTTTGTGGTTCACGCAGGACATACGGGGGATTTTTTTCCGCACCATATGGATGCTGAATGGTGCAAGACACAACCCTTCAAACAACGAATTGCTCACGGAACCTTGACTTTTAGTGTGGGAATCGGAATGACCGCTACAGAAATTAATCCAGAGGCTTTTTCAAAGGGCTACGACCGTTTGCGTTTTGTAAAACCCGTTTATATTGGTGATACCATAAACGTGGTAATTACCATTAGCGAAAAGAAAGATTCCAACAAACCCGAATTTGGACAAATAAACGAGCATGTCGAAATTTTCAATCAAAATGGTGATTTAGTGCTTGTGTGCGACCATATCTTATTAGCAAAAAAGAAAATATAACGTTTGTTCTACTATAATGGACATATGTGAATGCCTTAGTTAGCGGTTTCACCTATGTTTGTATAACCAAAAAATAACCAAATATTATGAAAAACACTGTTTTAGGATTAGTGACTATTGCATTAGTATCCTGCAATGCACAACAGAAAACAACCAAAAATAAAGTTGCCGACAAAAAGATCGAATACAAAGCCGATTGGAAATCATTGGAACAACACAAAACACCAGAATGGTTCTTGGATGCTAAATTCGGAATCTACTGCCACTGGGGACCGTACTCGGTTCCAGAATATAAAAATGAATGGTACTCGCACTGGATGTATGTAAACAAGGACAATCCTGAGGCTAGGAAAGGGAAAGAAAGTGAGTACTACACGCATCACGTAAATACCTACGGACCTTTGGATAAATTTGGTTACAAAGATTTCATTCCGATGTTTAAGGCTGAAAAGTTTGACGCTGCTGCTTGGGCAGATTTATTTGAAAAATCAGGTGCAAAATTCTCAGGACCCGTTTCTGAACATGCCGATGGTTTTGCCATGTGGGATAGTGATTTGACCAAATGGGATGCCAAAGAAATGGGACCTAAACGTGATATCATGGGCGAACTGTCTAAGGAAATTAGAAAAAGAGGGATGAAATTTATCGCTACTTTTCACCGTCAATGGTTGTATGCTTGGTACCCAACTTGGGATGAAACTACCGATGCATCAGACCCAAGATATGCGGGTTTGTACGGTCCAAAAGTTAAAAAAGGTGATTTCCTTTTCCCAGATAATCCAAATAGAAAAAAACTAGGAGCGGCATCTTATTACCCATTGGCTGACGAGCAATTTAATAAAGAATGGTTGGACCGTTTGAAGGAGATTACCAATAAGTACAATCCAGATATGGTTTGGTTTGATAATAAAATGGACATCATTGGCGAAGATTATCGTAAAGAATTCTTAGAATATTATTACAATCATGCTGAGAAAAACAATCAAGAAGTAGTGTCAACTTACAAATTTCATGATTTTGCCGAAGGCACTGCTGTTCTAGATTTGGAACGAGCAAGAATGAGTGAGAAAAAAGATTTTCCGTGGTTGACAGATGATTCTATTGACTGGAAATCATGGTCACACATTTCTGACCCAAACTACAAATCGACCAATCGTTTGCTGGATTTCTTGATTGATGTAGTGAGTAAAAACGGAGCGGTTTTATTGAATATCACACCAAAAGCAAATGGTGAAATTCCAGAGCCTGTCAAAGAACGTTTGCTACAAATGGGAGATTGGTTGCGAACAAATGGCGAAGCCATTTACGGAACTCGTACTTTTGATATCTACGGCGAAGGCGATGCAGTAGTCAAAGAAGGTCATTTGAGTGAAGATAAAAATGCTGATAATACAGCCAAAGATATTCGTTTTACAACCAAAGGAGACATTGTTTATGCAACGGTTCTAGATTGGCCAACCGACAATAAATTAGTAATTCATACCTTCAAAAAAGGAAGTCCGTATTTTACCAATGGAATCGAATCGATTGAATTTTTGGCCAACAAAAAGAAAATGAAATTCTCAGTGGAGAATGACGGATTACACATTCAATTACCAAAAGAAAAAGTAGGTGATTATGCTTTTGCATTCAAAATAACACCAAAGAAATAGTTTTAAAAGCATTTGGGCGTGACCCGCTGAAAAACGCGGGTCGGGCTATGCGCTACAATCTTTTACGGGGCAGAAAAAGCCCCATAAAAGGATTTCCGCTGCTATCCCTCACGCAAAACATACAAGAGGTAAAATCTACATAAATAGTAAAATTTAAAACATGAAAAAGACAGGATTATCAATCACATTGGCAGTACTCCTTTTTTGTCAATTGGGTATTAGTCAACGTTCTAGCAACAAACAGCCCAACATCATTTACATCATGTCTGATGATCATACTGCACAAGCCATTGGTGCTTATGGGAGTCGTTTGGCAAAATTAAACCCAACGCCTACCATCGATAAGTTGGCGGCCGAAGGAATGCTTTTCGAAAATGCTTTTGTAACCAATTCCATTTGCACGCCTAGTCGTGCCTGTATTATCACAGGTCAGTATTCACAAACCAATGGTGTTTTGGACTTGGATGGGGAATTAGATCCCGCAAAAGAATACTTGCCAATGGAAATGAAAAAGCTGGGATACACCACAGCTATGATTGGAAAATGGCATTTGAAAAACGAACCTTCAGCCTTTGATTACTACAAAGTTTTGCATTCGCAAGGAAAGTATTTCAATCCTTCTTTTTTTGAAAAAGGAAAAGGGGAGTGGCTGAAAAACGAAGTGAAAACAGTAGGACATTCCACCGATGTGATTACCGATATCACTTTGGATTACTTGCAAAAAAGAGACAAATCGAAACCTTTTTTCATCATGCACCACTACAAAGCACCGCATGATATGTTTGAGTTCGCTCCACGATATGCAGATTATTTAAAAGACGTTGAAATTCCAGAACCAGCGAGTTTGTATTTTCAACCCAATTTTGGTTCGGAGGCAACTGTTGGTAAAAACGGAAAATTAGGTGCCGTAATCGGAAGCTCGGTTTCAGACCGACATTTATACCGAAACTATGTAGATATGCTTTTGAAGGATACTGTTTCTGGAACAATCGCTACTCATTTAGCTTATCAAGAATACTTAAAAAGATATTTAAGATGTGTCAAAGGTGTGGATGATAATTTGGCTCGATTGTTCGATTATCTAAAAAAAGAAGGTCTTTGGGAAAATACCGTAATCGTATATACTGGTGACCAAGGAATGATGCTTGGTGAACACGATTTAATTGACAAAAGATGGATGTATGACGAATCGATGCGCATGCCGTTTATTGTACACTATCCAAAAATGGTCAAAGCAGGTTCCAAAACCGATTTGCTCATCAACAATACCGACTTCGCTCCAACGCTAATCGAATTGGCAAAAGGTAAAAAACCTTCGTACATGCAAGGGTTTAGTTTTATAAATACCTTGGAAGGAAAAGCAGAAAAAAACTGGAGAACAGCAACTTATTATCGGTATTGGATGCACAACATTCACCACTGGGTTCCTGCGCATTTTGGTGTTCGAACCAAACAATATAAGTTAATCTTTTTTTATGCCAAACATTATTTACCAGAAGCCGAATGGAATAAATTTTATTGGAATAAAGAAATGCGTATTTATGGCTATAACACGCCTGTAGCTTGGGAATTTTATGATTTAAAAAATGACCCCGAAGAAATGAATAACCGTTACAAAGACCCAAAATACAAGGATATTATTGCTTCGTTAAAAGAAGAAATTTTAAAACAACGCAAAGAATTAAATGAAACGGATGCCAATTATCCAGAAATTCAAAAAGTGATTGATAAACATTGGAATGATTAAATTCGATTAAAACACAGTATAGGCTGCTTCATCTGAGGCAGCCTTTTTTATTACCACTGCTTTTGATTTTCACTATCAAATTCTTGATCAAAATCATCTGTTATAATTTGTAAACCATATGATTACATCTACAAACAACTTTTAGCTTTATTTTACATCTTAACTAAACCAAAACTATTATTATGATTAAAAAACACTACTTACTTGGTTTTTTCTATCTAGTTCTTTCTGCCTGTAGCACTAATGGGACAGATAATGAACCAAAGAAAGAGGAAAAGCAAGTAGATACAACCCCGCCAGAAATCAGTTGTGTTGCCGATATCAATGTGGGTATAGATTATTTTGCTACCAATGCTGTAGTAACCTATACCGCTCCAATTGGTACCGATAATGTAGCAGGAGCATCAACTACCCAAACGGCAGGATTAGCATCTGGTGCAACGTTTCCAGTGGGAGTCACTACCAATACTTTTCAAGTAAAAGATGTTGCTGGAAATTCAGTATCCTGTAGTTTTAAAGTAACTGTATCAAAAAACGATCCTTCAGCTGATTTACCTTATTTAACAGAAGTAAATCCTGCACCAACCTCAAAAAAGTGGGTTAAGGTAGATGCCCTATCAGATGAGTTTAATTTGAATGCTCTTGATGAAGTTAAATGGAAAAATACAGATCCATCCCAGTGGATTGGTAGAGCACCTGGATTATTTAAAAAGAGTACCGTTTCGCAAAATGACGGAAACTTACAACTTACAGCCGATATTTTACCTGCTCCAGAAGTTGTCAATGGAAACACGTTTACGCACGCAGGTTCTTATATCACCTCTAATACAGCTGCGCAAGTAGGTTATTTTATAGAATGCAGAATGAAAGCTAATAAAACATTTATGTCGTCTACCTTTTGGTTAATCAACAAACGAAATGAGGCAACAGGTTGCGATGCTAGAACGACAGAATTAGACATCCAAGAATGTGTTGGACAAGTCACAGGCACAGCCTCGTGGACATTAACTACTGATAAACAAATGGGATCTAACCTACATAGTCGAAATACCAGCTGTCCAGAAACCCCAGTTGGATCTGTTGGAGGCAATACTCTATTAAGTGGTAAGGCGTCTGATGAGTACCATGTGTACGCAGCATGGTGGAAAAGCCCTACCGAAATTCAGTTTTATCTGGATGGCAAAAAAGTACGAACTGTGGCTCCAGTTGCTAACTTTAACCTCGGAATGTATATGAAAATGGTCGTTGAAACCTATGATTGGAATCCGACACCTGCTGGCGGAGGAATGAATGGCACTGCTCAAGACAGAACCACTTACTACGATTGGGTACGAACATGGAAATTAATTGATAACTAAAATTTTTTTTGACCAGGACTGCTAATAGAAAATCCGATTGCGCAGGCTTGTCTTAAATCATTAGCGTGCTCCTGAAGCGTCGAGATTTCTGTACGCAGAAAGTTGAGCAAGCAAAGTAACAAGAAAGTTGTAATCATGAAAACGGTTACAACTTTCTTTGTTTTTAAAAATAAGAAATGACTTAAAATAGATTATTTTTGGGTTATATTTGGAACGGGTGCGCTAACTAATACGGTAAGTGTGCACAATCGGGCCGCTAATCAAAGTAATTTAGAACACAAATAAATCAAAGTGGAAATTAATTTAATAAAAAAAATAATAACACCCCTTTTTGACTTCACATTTATAAATTTCCATTTTAAAAAAAAATGTAGTATTGAAGAATCAAAAAGTACAACTTACAATAATATTTCTTTACTTATTTTATTTTTTCTATTTATAACACTTTCAGTATTTTTTGCAGTTATAAGTTTAGGAATATTTAAATTAAAAGTAACGCGATTGAGCCTTTATTTGTGTTTAATGCCTGTTGCATTAGTACTATATTTTAATAAAAATTTAATTCAAGAATATATTATAAAACCAAATGTAGATTTCTCAATGGCAAAATATACAGATGAATATGTAAAAGATAATAATAAAAGAGGATTTTATATTTTAGTACTTATAGGTTTGTTTGGTGCATTAAGTTATATCATTATGAGGTTGGGCAGTTGGTATCTGTATCATCTTTAATATTAAATAGTTCCCGATTGTCCCGCTACCCCTCGCTACCGCACGAATCCTTTCGTGTGGTTCGTGAATAGAAACGAAAATATTCTAATTTAAAAATTCTTAAAAGCGACTGAATATCATTCAGTCGCTTTTTTTAGTTGCTAATTACCTACAACACATTCGTTTTGAACCGCATTTTTAGCATAGGCATTGTATTTCGCATAATCGTATTTGTTTAAGTCGGCAATTAAAATTCTGTCAATACTAAATTTTGATGACCTTCCAGTAATAGTAAGTGTATAAGTTTCACCAGCTTTAAAATTATAAGTAGCCCAAGGTTTTACACTGCTTATGTCCAATTGTCCCGCAGCATTTTTAAATTCTCCATCACCACCTGCTCCAAAAAATTTCGTATCCGTTTTTAAAGAGTTTGTTTGAGTGGAGTTTCTATCAGCGTTTGCTAGACAAGAATTCATTTCTCCAGCAACAAAATTACCTTCCATTTTAATAAAGCAATCGTTATTTGCATCTTGTTCAACTCCTGCTGGTTTTGAACTTCTTATCATAAAACGATAAATTCCTAAATTTTCAATTTTGAATTTATAAACCAAAGGCGAGCTTCCTGTAAAAGGGCCATTGTATCTTAAATAACCAGTACCTCTATAACCAGGAATGACAGTTTCATAAATCCATTTATCAAAATCAGAGCTTGTGTTTTCTGCTTCAAATATCAGTAATCCATTTTTTTCTAAAAATATGCCACATTTTTTATCTGTGGGGATAACATTTTCGTTTATCAACTCTGGCACAGGTTGAGTTACTCCATCACAAATAGGAATTTTAATAGGGTCGGTTCCTTCAACAATAACTTCTTCTTCTTTAGGTGTAATAACCTCTGTCTCTGGATCCGTAATTTCGATTAAATCAATATCGTCTTTCGATTTTGAACAAGATAAAAGGCTAATAGCCACTAAGGATAAAATTGAAATGGTGAGTTTCATAATTTAAGGGTTTTGGTTTGACCAAAAATAGGAAATAGTAGATTTCAGTTATACCTGATATGACCAAAAACATATTGCATATGTCTTATTCAGAAATAATTACAAATTCAGGAAAGTCCTTTTATATTTACATTTCGAAATTAATATTATGACATCTATTTCTACAACAACAATAGATTTCCTTAAAGATTTAAAGGTAAATAACGACCGATATTGGTTTACAGATAATAAGTTTACTTTATAAAATGAACAAAAAGTAATTAAAAATTTTCACCCTGATTCCACACGAATCCTTTCGTGTGGTAGGTGAATAGAAACGAAAACATTCTAATTTAAAAACCTGATCGCGCAGGCTTGTCTTCAAACACTTTGAGGGGATTTTGGTTTTATAAAATTCAGCTTACCAATTACTTCTTCTGCCAAACTCTCACATAATCTACGTTAAAATCTTCATTCAAGCGGTTGTCATCAGGAAACGCTAATAGCCATTTATTCGATTCACTATTAAAATTGATGTGCAAATCTTGGTGCCAATACACGTTTGGTGATTCTCTGAATAGAATACCATCGATATACCAACGGATAAAGTCTTTATCCCACTCCATTCCCCAAACATGATAGTCTTTTTGCAACTCAAACGGAATATAGTAATTCTGCGGGTGAGATTTTAGTTCTGTTACATTTCCTTTGTCCACAGGTGCCGAAAACACGTGCAAGTTGGATGTCAGCGTATGTCTGTTTTTTGCCGCTCCAGGATTGTTTTCACAGATGTCTATTTCTGTTTTCCAATTGTCTTTATACCACCAGTTGTACAACCAAAAACAACTTACCCAAGGAGCATCCATTAGCTTAGCTCGCATTTCAAAATAACCGTAGGTAATAGATTTTTTACTCACAACCCAACCTACATTATGCGTGTAATCATTTTTGTATTTCGGTTCTTTAACTTGATTAATTCTTAGGACAAGATTTCCTTTTTCTAATGAAACATTCTCTGAATTTGCCATAGATGGTGCTCTACCCAACCATTTTGGATTGGTATCATACCATTTGTCTAAGTCTAGTTTTAATCCAGCGAATTCATCTGACAAATCCTTTTGCAAAACCCACTTTTTATCTTTTTGATGGGATAAAGGGAGTTTGTCTGTCATTCTTTTTGGTGCCGCAGAAAACGAAATTGTATCTGTGTAATAACTCGCCGGACGAGTAGAATCTTGTGCTTTTAGACTCGAATAAGAGGCTAAAAGTACTAAAATAGCATAGTTTATTTTATTCATAATAGTTTGTCTTTAACTATAAAAATACAGTGAATATAACGGTTGCCATAAACGAAATGGTTTTTTCCGTAGAACAGATGTTTTTTGACTTCATTTAAACTCCTCAAACTTTTATTGTCCAGTTTTTATCCTTTAGATTTACCTTATAAACAATTCTGAAAGTTAAAATAACACGAATGAAAGCAAGAAAATTAATTTTAAGCACGGTAGCTTTCCTAGCTCTTTTTGCTACGAAAAATAGTTCCGCTCAAAGCATAGTGGATAAAAAGGGAGTACAAAATTTCAATCAGAATTGGTTGTTTAAAAAAGACACGCTACAAGGAGCTGAAAAAGTTGCGTTCCAAGATTCGAATTGGAAAAAAATAAACTTGCCACACGATTGGGCTATCGAAGGTCCTTTTAGTAATAAAAATAATGCCAGAACTGGCGGACTACCCGTTCACGGAATTGCATGGTACCGAAAACATTTTGTTGTCGAAAATAAAAATAAAGGGAGTCAAATTGCTGTAGCTTTTGATGGTGTGATGAATAATGCCAAAGTTTGGATAAATGGTAATTATGTGGGAGAACGCCCGTTTGGTTACATTGGATTTGAACTTGATTTGACACCATACATTAAATATGGTCAAGAAAATGTTATTGCCGTACAAGTTGCACCCGAGGATTTGTCTGCTCGTTGGTATCCAGGAGCTGGAATCTATCGCAATGTATATTTGAAAGTCAAAAATGACATCCACATTCCGCAATGGGGAACATACATTACGACGCCAACTGTAAGCGATGCAAAAGCAACAGTGGCAATTCAAACCACTATTAAAAATGCTGGGAATCTAAGCTCGAATGCCGTATTGGTTACAACTATCAAGAATAATAAAGGCGTTGTTGTGGCTAGCCAATCGAAAGCTCTTACTTTAGATAAATCTTCAGAACAAAAACTAAGTCAAAATCTAGAGGTTTTAAAACCTGCTCGTTGGGATATACAATCTCCTACCTTATATACTGCATTTAGTCAAGTAAAAGTAAACAATCAAGTTGTTGAAGAATACCAAACTAATTTTGGAATTAGAACGATAAAATTTGATGCCAACAATGGTTTTTTATTGAATGGAAAACGAGTACAGTTGAACGGAGTTTGTATGCATCATGATTTGGGACCTTTGGGTGCTGCCGTGAATTATCGCGCTACCGAACGCCAGATGCAAATTATGAAAAGTATGGGTACAAATGCATTGCGTACCAGTCATAATCCACCATCTCCAGAAATGTTGGAAGTTTGTGATAAACTTGGAATCGTTGTTATTGTCGAAGCTTTTGACGAATGGCAACTCCCTAAAGTTCCAAACGGCTACAGCAAATTTTTCGATAAATGGCATGAAAGAGATTTGCGTGACATGATCAAAAGAGACCGCAACCATCCATCGGTAATCATGTGGAGTATTGGTAACGAAATTTTGGAACAAAGCAAAAAAGACGGTTGGATTTTGACCAAACACCTCAATGATATTTGCCATGATGAAGACAATACACGTCCTACAACAGCTGGATTTAACTATTACCCACAACCTTTTACGAATAAACTAGCGTACCAAATAGATGTCGTAGGAATGAACTATTGGCCTGCAGATTACAAAGAAATCAAAGAAAAAAATCCGAATATCATTTTGTACGGATCTGAAACTTCTTCGCAAACTAGTAGCCGTGGAGTATATCATTTACCAATTGAATTTAATGAAAAACATGAAACCAATCAAGTTTCGAGCTATGACACCACCGTTGGTCCACCGTGGGCTTACGCACCCGATGTAGAATTTGACGCTCAGGAGAAAAACTCTTTTTCGTTAGGGGAATTCATCTGGACAGGATTTGATTATTTGGGCGAACCAACACCTTATGGAGGTCGTGACAATTCCACCAATGGGTATTGGAACAAAGACTGGCCATCACACGCCTCCTATTTTGCACCCGTAGATTTGTGTGGTTTTCCAAAAGACCGCTACTATCTATACCAAAGTCAATGGACAACCAAACCAATGGTACATGTTTTACCACATTGGAATTGGGAAGGAAAAGAAGGCGACATTATTCCGGTTTACTCCTATACCAACTGTGAGGAAGTGGAATTGTTTGTGAACGGAAAATCGATGGGTAAAAAAGTAAAAGGAAAAGACTTTACCGAAATCCCATCAGAATATCATGGTTTTGAAAAAGGAATGTATAAAACTAAATACCGTTTGTCATGGAATGTACCTTACCAACCAGGAAGTATCAAAGTTGTAGGTTACAAAAACGGAAAACAAGCTGCTGTAAAAGAAATTAAAACAGCGGGCGCTCCAGCTCAAATTAAACTTTCGGCTGATAGAAACGTGATCACCGCTGACGGAAAAGATTTATCCTTTATCACGGTAAGAATCGAAGATGCCAACGGAAATTTGTGTCCAAACGCTGATAATTTGGTGAATTTTAAAGTAGAAGGCGCAGGAATTCAAGCGGCAGTTGGCAATGGTGATTCGGCTTCATTGGCTTCTTTTCAAGCGAATAACAGCAAAGCTTTCAGTGGAATGTGTTTATTGATTGTAAAAGCTACCGACAAAAAAGGAACCATCAAAATTACTGCTACATCTAGTAATTTGAAAACGGCAGAAACCATCGTTACAACTAAATAATAGATACACTATAACTCTTTATGGATAGGTATTCGAATCATTCGATCACCTTAAAATAATTTAAATATTCGATAGATGAAAAAAAATAACATCAAACTGATTTGTTTGTTCGCTGCAGCCTCTTTTGGTTCTGTTCAAGCTCAAAATAAATCAAAGCAAAAAGCACAAAAATTTGAACCAACTTGGGAATCGGTATCAACTGTAAAAGCAGTACCTGATTGGTTTCAGGATGCTAAATTTGGAATTTATGCGCATTGGGGACCTGTTTCTGCCGCTTTTGAAGGATCTGATCCTAAACAATATTATGGCGGTTGGCACGGAATGGTGATGTACCAAGATGGTAAAATTGTACCTACCAAAAACGGAAAACCATCAACCAATTATGTTCATCACACGAGTAAATACGGTAACGTAAAAGAATTTGGATACAAACAAATTATTGAGCAATTCAAACCAACTGGTTTTAATGCAGCAAAATGGGCCGAATTGTTTAAAAAATCGGGGGCAAAATTTTCTGGTCCTGTAGCCATGCACCATGATAATTTTGCAATGTGGGACAGCAAGGCGACGCGTTGGAACAGTATGAATTACGGAGGTATTGACCCATCAGCAGCCCTGAAAAAAGAAATTGAAGCTAGAGGGATGAAGTTTATGGCCTCTTTTCATCACGCTTTTACTTGGAAATATTTTGCACCAGCGCATGCACATGGTGGTATTGATCCAAAAGATTATGATTTGTACACAAGTCCGCATTCCTTAGAATCGAATACTCCAGACGATCGTTTTTATAAAGAATGGTGGGCAAAATTAAAGGAATATATTGATGTTTATCAGCCAGATTTAATTTGGTTTGATTGGTGGTTGGAAAATATGACGGAAGAAAGCCGACTTAAATTTTTGTCCTATTATTACAACAAAGGGATCGAATGGAATAAAGAAGTGGGAGTTGCTTACAAAGAAAGTACCTTTACCTTGGACACTGGGATTAAAGATTATGAACGAGGAAGACCCAACCAACCCAAAAATCCAACTTGGTTGACAGATACTTCTCCAGGAGCCTGGTTCTACAGACCGAATGCGCAGTTTAAATCGCCTAACGAATTGGTAGATATTTTAGTTGATATCGTTTCCAAAAACGGAGTTATGCTGTTGAATGTACCACCAGATCCAGACGGAACTATCCCGCCAGTAATGGAAAATTTATTGACCGATATGGGAAAATGGTTGGAAGTGAACGGTGAAGCGATTTATGGCACACGCCCATGGACTATTTTTGGCGAAGGCCCAAATAGATTACCAGAAGGTGGTCATAAAGTTGAGGAGAAAAATAAAATAGAATACTCGAATAAAGACATTCGATTCACAAAAAAATCAGACAAAATCTTTTATGCTATTGTATTGGATAAACCAGTAGATAAAATTGTAATCAAATCATTGAGTACACAAATAGGCGTTTTAAATTCTAAAATAGAAAGTATAACACTTTTAGGTAGTGATGAAAAGATTAAATGGGTCCGAAATGAAGAAGGATTATTCATCACTGCTCCCAAATCATACCCATCTGATTACGCACATTCTTTCAAAATTAAAATGGAAGGCTATCAAGAAAATAATATTGGTGGAGACGTTGACGCTCATAAAGATTAAGTTTTAAAATAAAAAAATGATCAAAAAAATTGTAACCCTAGCTGTTGTTTTTCAATCGATGCTCAGCATTAGCGCCCAACAGCGTCCCAATATCATATTTGTATTGACAGATGATCAATCGTATGAATTAATGGGCAGTTCAGGACGAAATAATATCATCCAGACGCCCAATTTAGATAAAATGGCGCAAGATGGAATCTTGTTTACCAATGCGCATGTGTCGACCGCTATCTGTACGCCATCGCGTATTTGTATATTGCTAAGCCAGTACGAGCGCAAACATGGGGTCAATTTTAATTCGGGCACCAGCGTTTCAGACAAAGCTTGGGAGAGTTCGTACCCTGTAGTGATGCGTGCCAACGGTTATTACACAGGATGGGTTGGTAAAAATCATTCGCCTATAGGCAAAGGAGGATATACTAGTGGTCTTATCGAAAAAAGTTTTGATTATTGGTATTCGAATCATGCTCACGTCGGCTTTTATCCAAAAGAAATTAGTAATATTTATAATGATGCAATCGCTTTTACACAACCTGAAATTATCAATGAAGGGGTAAATGATTTTCTAGATCCTAACGAAAGAAAATTAAAAGGAGCTGTTCATTTTATTACCAATAGACCAGCTGACAAGCCTTTTATGTTGTCCATCAATTTCAATTTACCGCACGGATCAAGTACGCGCGAAATGAAATCAAAATCGACAGATGATGCCATCTACCGCACATTGTACCGTGATTTAGACATTCCGTTGCCACCTAATTATGTGGCTCGAGCAGACATCAAAAATCCAAAGTTACCTAAAGATCTATGGCATACTGATGATCGCCAAGAAGGATACAATTATGTTGATAAACCCGATACTGCCAAAGAGCGAGCGATTCGTGAAATGCAGGCTGTAACAGGAATTGACCGAATGGTTGGAAATTTAAGAAAGAAATTGAAAGACCTTAAAATCGACAAAAATACCATTATCATTTTCACCTCAGACCACGGATTGTTTGGTGGTGAATTTGGTTTGGGAGGAAAAGCGACTTGCTATGAAAAAAACACTCATATTCCGTTTATAGTTTATGATCCAACAGCGCCAAAAAAAGCACATGGTGTGGTTAGCGATGCTTTGGTCCAAACGATTGATATTGCTCCTACCATGTTAGCAATGGCAGGTATAAAAATTCCAGATACTTTTCAGGGAAAAGACATTTCTACAATTATCAGAGGACAACAACAGGATGTAAGAAGCTATTCTTATTCAGAAAATTTATGGTCTACAAATTTTGGAAATCCTCGTTGTGAATCCATTCAAGACAAACGTTGGAAGTACATTCGATACTACAAAAACGATAATTTTTCGGCCGTAAAATTGATTCAATACGGAAAAGAAATGGGAATTCCGCAAAAAGACATGTTATACAATTTACATGATCCAGAAATTGCTATTTACCGTGACTACATTGATTCCCCGTTGAATGGTGAACAACCTGTTTACGAAGAACTGTACGACTTAAAGAATGACCCTTTCGAGGCAAAAAATTTAATAGCAGAAAAACAACATACTGCCATTGTCGAAAATTTGAAAAAACAATGGAAAATTGCCATCACAAATGCTCGTGGAAAGGGCAAACCAGAAGTATATCGTTATACTGATGACTTGTTTCCAGGTGGCGCTAAGGATTAATTACATTTTATAAATAGTTGAAAAACAAATAAATAATGAAAAAGCAAATAATAACTCTTGCACTTCTTTTTCAAGGTATTCTTGGAATGACAGCTCAAGACCGTCCCAATATCGTCTTTGTACTTACAGACGATCAATCCTATGAATTGTTAGGCTGTACGGGTAACACTATCGTACAAACGCCCAACATCGACAAAATGGCCAAGGACGGAATTTTGTTTACCAACGCCCACGTGACCAGCGCCATCTGTACGCCGAGTAGAGTCTCCATTTTATTGGGACAATACGAGCGCAAGCATGGTGTAAACTTCAACTCTGGAACAAGCATATCCGACAAAGGTTGGGAAGGCTCGTATCCTATGGTGATGCGTGCCAATGGCTACTACACAGGATGGGTTGGTAAAAACCACGCTCCAACTGGTAAAGGTGGTTATGACAGCGGGCTTATGGAAAAAAGTTTTGATTATTGGTATGCTGGACATGGGCATTTGAGTTTTTATCCAAAAGACAGACATAACATTTTTAACGATGCGATTGCTTTTACACAACCAGAAATTATCAATGAAGGGGTAAATGAATTCTTGGATCCAAACGAAAGAAAACTAAAAGGAGCTTTGCGTTTCTTAGAAAATAGACCGAAAGACAAACCTTTTATGTTGTCTATAAATTTCAATTTACCACATGGTGCGAGTACAAGTACCATGAAAATGAAACCAACAGATGATGCTATTTATAGAACTTTATACCGTGATTTAGACATTCCGTTGCCACCTAATTATATTGCCAAAGCGGATATAAAAACGCCAAAATTACCCGAAGATCTCTTTCATGTAGAAGACCGTCAAGATGGTTACAACTATGTAGATACCCCTGCTGGAATCAAAGAAAGATACATTCGTGAAATGGAAGCCATGACAGGAATTGATCGCTTGATTGGAAATTTGAGAAAGAAATTGAAAGATTTAAAAATTGATAAAAATACAGTAATCATTTTCACATCCGATCACGGTTTATTTGGTGGTGAACAAGGATTAGGGGGAAAATCCATGTGTTACGAAAAGACAACGCATGTTCCCATTATTGTTTTCGATCCAAAAGCGCCCAAAAAAGCGAGAGGTTTAAAAAGTGATGCTTTGGTACAAACGATCGATATTGCCCCGACAATGTTGGCAATGGGCGGCATAAAAATTCCAAATAGTTTTCAAGGAAAAGACATTTCGAATTTAATAAATGGCGGAAAAGAAGGCGTTAGAAATTACGTTTATACCGAAAATTTATGGTCAACGCATTTTGGAAACCCTCGTTGTGAGTCGGTGCAAGATCAACAGTGGAAATACATTCGATACTATAAAAACAATAATTTTTCGGCTCGAAAAGAAATCAAATATGCCAAAGAATTAGGAATGAATGTTAATGAGATGCTATACAAAATGCACGATCCCGAAATTGCTATTTACCGTGATTACATTGATTCACCATTGAACGGCGAAAAGCCAGTTTATGAAGAGTTGTATGATTTGAAAAATGATCCTTTTGAACTACACAATTTGGTTGCAGAGAAGAAACACGCCACTATTTTGGACAACTTAAAAAAGCAGTGGAAAATCGAAATCAAAAATGCTAGAGGCGAAGGAAAACCAGAAGTGTACCGATACACCAATGATTTGTATCCTGATGGGGAACACTAGAATAAATTGAGATCATGCTATTTTTTTAAACAAGAATAATTTATAAGATGAAAAAAAAGTTATGTAGTTTATTGTTTTATTTTGGATGCATTACCGTTTCAAACGCACAAATGAATGTGCTTTTTATCGAATCTGATGATCAAAGCAATCAGACCGTTCAAGCCTATGGCAACAAGAAAATGATAACACCCAATATTGATGCGCTGGCAAGTGAAGGTGTTTCTTTTACGGCTGCTTACAATATGGGTTGTTGGTCTCCAGCGGTTTGTATCCCTAGTAGAACCATGCTTTTCTATGGGAAATATTTATGGGAATCTCAAAATATTAGCAAGCAAAACAGCCCCAAAGCCTTATCCGAAGAATTTAAAGACAACGGTTACTATACCTTTATGACGGGTAAGTGGCACGCTATGGGGAAAAATGCCACGGAAGTATTTGATCAAACGGGAAGCATTCAGCCGGGACAACTCAAGACTTATAACGCACCGGCAGGACATATAACGGATATTACAGCAAATGAAGCAGTTGCGTTTTTGAAAAACTACAATGATAAAAAACCGTTTTTTGCCTATGTAGCTTTTAATGCTCCACATGTCCCTCGTCAAACGGAGCAAAAATACTATGATTTGTATCCTACAGAAGGGATTACTCTGCCACCTAGTATGGTCGACAAAAGTCCGTTTAATCCCAATGTAAAGTATCAGTACACCAGCAATCCTATCAGAGCAGCTGAAATGAAAAAAACTGTTCAGCAAAACAATGCTATGGTGACGCATATGGATACAAGAATTGGTGAAATAATTCAAGCTTTAAAAGACAAAAATCTTTATAATAAAACCATTATCGTCTTTACATCTGACCACGGAATCAATTTTGGCGAAAATGCTGTAGCGGGAAAAGTTTGCTTGTATGAACCTAGCGTAACAGCACCACTTATCATCAAAGCTCCTAAAATTGCTGCCAATTCCAAAATTGATCAGCGTGTATACCTGCAGGATATAGGTCCCACGCTTACAGATATGTTAGGATTTAAAAACAGTAAAGACTCCAAATTTCAAAGTTTGATTCCTATAATCACAAAAAAAGGGAAAGCGCGAGAATCTATTTATCTGGCCATGTTTGATGATCAAAGGGCGATAATTGCTAAGAATAAAAAACTTATTGTATATCCTAAAACAGCCGATTTAGAATACTATGATTTGATAAAGGATCCTTGGGAAACAAACAACCTTATTAAAGCCACTAGTAGTAAAGCTAACATCAAATTACTTTTAAAACAACTAAAAGATTGGCAGGCTGAAACAAATGACCTAACGGACCTATCCCCAATTTATAACCAGTATTTGAACTAAACTATATAATGAAAAAAATATTATTTTTTATATTAATACTGCTATCATACACTGTTCAAGCCAAGGATTACAATGTTTTGAACTTTGGAGCCAAAGCTGATGGCGCAACGCTCGATACGCAAGCTGTACAAAAAGCCATTGACTTATGTACTGGTGAAGGCGGTGGTCGTGTGATTATTCCAGCAGGTAAAAAAGTCATGATCGGGACTATTTACCTAAAAGATTTTGTGACGCTATATTTAGAAAATGGATCTGTTTTATTAGGAAGTCCTAATTATGCGGATTATACGACCGATACACACAAAAACACCTATAAAAACGAAACTCATATGGATCGTTGTTTGATTTTTGCTCGTGATGCAAAATCATTTTCTATCGAAGGAAAAGGAACGATTGACGCCAATGGTCATCCTAAAAATTTTACTAAAGAAAAAGGAGGACGCCCAATGATGTTGCGTTTCTTGAATTGCAATGATATTAGTGTGAGAGATGTTACCCTAATCAATCCTGCGGCTTGGACTTCGGCTTGGTTGTATTGCAACGAAATTGTAGTAGACGGAATTAAAATTATCAGCAGAGTCAATCATAACGGGGATGGTCTGGATTTTGACGGTTGTACCAATGTGCGCGTTTCCAATTCGTCATTTGATACTAGCGATGATTCTATTTGTTTACAGACTTCAAGACCTGATAAACCTTGCAAAGATATTACGATTACCAATTGTGTTTTTACAAGCAAATGGGCAGCTATGCGTTTCGGTTTGGCTTCGCGAGGTGATTTTGAATCGGTGACGGTGACCAATTGTACTTTCCATGATATCTTAGATTCGGGATTAAAAATCCAAATGAATGAAGGCGGCATAATGAAAAATATGATTTTTTCGAACATCGTAATGAAGAATGTTCCAAGACCTATTTTTATGACTTTTTGCCAACAACGCGCAGGTGTAGATTCCCCTGAGGAAATGGCTCCTATGAAAGAAATGCAGGGATTTATTTTCGAAAACATTATAGTTGATAATCGGGAATTAGATAAAAATTCAGTTCTCTTTTTGACCGGAATGCCCAATCATTACATCCAAGACATTCAGCTGAAAAACATTCAAATCACGGTTTCTGGTGGCGGAACCAAAGCCGATGCCGCTCTTAAAAACATCAAAGAATTCACTCTAGAAACCCTAGGAAACTGGTGGCCCGAATTTAGCAAAGTAGGCACTTTACCAGCAAGCGGAATTTACGCTAGGCATATTGATGGTTTGTATATTGACAACGTCAATATAAACACCATCAGCAAAGACGAACGTTTACCCATCGTTTTTGATGACGTTTTAAACAGCGAGGTTCAAGCGGTTTTTTTGAATCGAAATAAAATCAAAAACAGTCTAAAATAATAATTAATATTTAATTCTAAATAGAATGAACAAATCGATCCGATTATTTTTAATAGCCAATCTTTTTACGATTACAGTCGCAAAAGCACAACAACCCAATATTGTTTGGATAGTTTCAGAAGACAACTCCAAACACTATATGAAACTTTTTGACGAGCACGGAGTTGCTACGCCAAATGTAGAAAGTCTTGCCAAGGACGGAATCGTATTTGATCGTGCATTTTCTAATGCTGCCGTATGTAGTGCTGCTCGTTCGACTTTGATATTGAGTACTTTTGGACCTAAGATGGCAACCCACTACCACCGTGCCGAAGGCAAAGTAACCTTGGTTAATGGTCAAGATATGTTTCCTGCCTTTTTGAGAAAAGCGGGATATTATACTGCAAATAATGCCAAAGAAGATTATAATATCAAAAAACCAGAGGATGTTTGGGATGATTCATCCAAAAAAGCCAGTTGGACTAATAGAAAAACAGGACAGCCTTTCTTCTATGTCTATAATATTGAAACTACCCACGAAGGAAGAATGCATTTCACAAAAGAGACGATGAATTCGACCAAAACCATTACAAATCCCGCTACTGTTTTTGTACAACCGAATCATCCACAAACGGAGCTTTTTAAATATTCTAATGCCTACTATCGTGACAAAATAGTGCAAATGGATACGGAAGTTGGCGAAGTAATCGAAAAACTAAAAAAAGACGGCTTGTATGATAATACTATTATTTTCTATTATGGCGATCATGGTGGTGTTTTACCTCAAAGTAAAGGCTACTTGAACGAAACAGGATTACACGTGCCTCTTGTGGTGCATGTTCCAGAAAAATACAAAAATTTAAGTCCGTTGGCATCTGGAACCAGAACCAATGCTTTTGTGAGTTTTGTCGATTTTGGCGCAACGGTGTTAAATCTTGCTGGTGTTGAAATTCCGAAAGTTATGGATGGAAAACCATTTTTAGGAAAAAATATTACTACCAAAACTTTAGACAAAAAAGACGAAACTTTTGGATATGCAGATCGTTTTGATGAGAAATACGACATGGTACGCTCGGTGCGAAAAGGAAACTTAAAATACATTCGAAATTTTGAACCTTTTAATGTTAATGGTTTGATGAATGAATACCGCTACAAACAATTGGCGTATCAAGAATGGGAAACTTTATACAAACAAGGAAAATTAAATAAAGATCAGTCTAAGTTTTTCGAAATAAAGGCAGTCGAAGAATTATATGACGTCGTGAAAGACCCTTTCGAACTACATAATTTAGCGAGCCTTCCTGAGCATAAGTCTGATTTGAAAAAAATGCGTAAAGATTTGAATTGCTGGATGGAATCGATGCCCGATTTATCTTTTTATCCTGAATTTTATTTGATAGAAAATGCCATCCAAAATCCGATTGCATTTGGAAAAGAACACAAAAAAGATATTCGAAAATACATCGACATTGCCAATTTGGAAGTCCTAGATTTCGACAAAGCAGCGCCAAAAATCGAAAAGCTTTTAAAATCCAATGACCAATGGGAACGTTATTGGGCTATGATCGTGGCGACTTCTTTTGGTGACCAAGCTAAATCCTTAACGGCTGCCGTACAAGCAGCAATGGATTCTGAAACAGAAAACATCAACAAATTGAGAGCAGTCGAATTTCTATCGATTGTGGCACACCAAAACACAACGAAAAACTTAGCTAGTATAGTTTACGCCGCCAAAAGCGATACAGAGGCTTTATTGATTTTGAATGCAGTAGTTTTATTGAAAGATTATTACCAAAAACAACCCGTTGCAATTGATGTTACCAAAATGGATAAAAAAGTAGCTGCAAACGATCAAGTACAAAGACGACTAGCGTATCTGAAAAAATAAAAATATGAATACTAAAAAATATTTCACGGTTGCATTGGCTGCTTTCCAACTTGTTTCTTTTGGGACAATGGCACAAAAAAACAAGAATAAAAAACCAAATGTTTTGATTATTTTCACCGATGATCATCGCTTTTCAGGTATTCATGCTTTGGCCGGAATGGATGTAAAAACACCAAACCTAGATGCTTTGGTCAAAGACGGTATTGCCTTCAACAACGCATACCTCATGGGTGCGTTTACAGGTGCTACCTGCGTGGCCAGTAGAGCGATGTTGCTTACAGGTAGAAACGTTTTTGAACTTGACGGTATAGGACATGACGTTCCAGAAACGCATACCACTTTTGGAGAAGCTTTTCAAAAACAAGGCTATAACACTGAGGTAATTGGAAAGTGGCACCAAGATGGCGAAACGCTAAAACGCAGTTTTACATCGGGAGAAAAAATTATGGGTCGAGGTTTGTATTTGGTCGATCACTTTAGAATGCCTTTCTATGATTGGGACAAAGCCGGAAAATTTAGTCCGCAAGATGCCTATTGGTTAGTGTATGATGAAAACGGAAAAGTGGTACGACAAGACATTCCCAAAAATGCCGTTCGTGGCCCAATCGGAACCGAAAAAAATGGCCCACACACCTCGGAAGTTATTGGTGAAGCCGCAGTAGATTATTTTAAAAATTACAAAAGTAAAAATCCGTTTTTGATGTATTTGGCTTTTCATGCACCGCATGATCCACGCCAAGCACCACAAGCCTATCGTGATATGTACCCCGTAGACCAGATGAAATTGACACCTTCATACATGCTACAGCACCCATTCGATAACGGACATATGTTCTTGCGTGACGAGGAATTGGCGGCATGGCCAAGAACTCCAGACGTTTCCAAACAACAACTATCTGATTATTATGCGATCATCACTCATTTGGATGCGCAAATCGGAAAAGTAATTGCTGGTTTAAAAGCAAGCGGACAGTACGAGAACACCTTAATTGTTATGTCTGGAGATAGCGGTCTTGCCGTTGGAAACCACGGTTTGATGGGGAAACAAAACATCTATGACGAAGACGGAGTACATGTTCCGCTAATTTTTGCAGGTAATTTAATCAAAAACAAAGGGATTCGCAACGATGCCTTTGCGTACAATTTTGATGTTTTTCCAACGATTTGTGAGTTTGCTAACATTCCAATTCCAGCTTCCGTTACTGGAAAAAGTTTGATGCCAATTATCAATAATCAAGTAAAAGAAGTTCGCAATTCTACGTATCATGCTTACAGACAATTTCAACGAGCCTACCGCAAAGGCGATTACAAATTGATCGAATATGTACGAGCCAAAGATTACGATAAAAAAGAAGGAGAATCTATAGCGGGTTCAAGAGTAACTCAATTATTCAATTTTAAAACAGATCCTTGGGAAACACAAGATTTATCTTTTTTTCCAAAAAATAAAGCCTTAATCGAACAAATGCGAAAAGAGATGAAAGAGCAAGCGGTTCTTTTGGGCGATAAAAAAGAAAATGTATCTGGAGAAAAATATGATTTCTGGGACTTTTACTAGGACATTAACCCTGAAAAAAGTTAGACACTAATTACACCAATTTGCACGAATAACAATTTTTGAAGATTACACGAATATGTAACACAGATAAATATTCGAGTAATTCAATTTATACACATTGGAATCTGTGTCAATTCCTGCTCCCGACGCTTCGCGACCTGCCAAAAAACTTTAAAAACAAATGACTTGGACTTTTACTAATCGAAACAACAACAAATAGCAAATAAATAAACCAATGAAAAATCTAACACTAGCAGCAGCTTGTGGTGCTTTACTAGCGCTTACTTCCTGCTCAACAACCAAAACCAAAACAGCAGACGGTTTTCCGTTTATTCTCCCAACAGAGAAACCCAATAGAGTACTAAGCAAAGCCTTAGAACGAAATTATGATAATTACATGGGCCCAACTCCAGAGTCCAACGAGTTGTATTCCCAATTTAGATACACCGAATTAAAAGGACTAGATTACAGCAACCACGACGGAACAATTACCCGCCGTGATCCTTCCAAAGTGATTTTTGCCAACGGAAAATATTACGTTTGGTACACCCATAGGCAAACCCCAACGCCACCGCAAGGAGCTGATAAATCTACAGATGTTATTCCGTCTGCAGATTGGGATTTATCCGATATATGGTACGCAACGAGCGAAGATGGTTTTACTTGGAAAGAGCAAGGTGTTGCCGTGCCTCGTCCTCCAAAACCCGAAGTGGGATGGCGTTCTGTAGCTACTTCTGATATTTTGGTTTACAAAGGAAAATACTATTTGTACTACCAAGGTTTTATGCAAACCAGTGGAAAACGTGGCGATGACTGCCCTGTAGCGGTTTCCTACGCCGATTCACCTGATGGGCCATGGACACCCTACAACAAAATCGTTATTCCAAATGGTAAAGAAGGCGAATGGGACCAATTTTCCATCCACGATCCATATCCCTTGGTGCACAACGGAAAAATATACTTGTATTACAAATCCGATTTTAACCAAAAACCAAATCTAGTGCGCATGCAAGGACTTGCAATTGCCGATAATCCACTTGGACCCTTTACCAAAAACCCAACCAATCCAGTCATGAATTCTGGTCACGAAACGACTATGTTTCCGTTTAAAGAAGGTATAGCAGCGCTTGTGATTCGTGATGGAAATGAGCATTTTACGGTACAATACGCCAAAGACGGAATCAATTTTGACATTGCTGCCATCACCACATTGATGCCAGACGCCGCCGGACCGTATATTCCAGATGCATTTACCGATACCAAAGATGGTCGCGGTATCACTTGGGGAATCTCGCATGTTACCAATATTGGCAATCGAGAAACCAATCACGCGCTTCTCGTTCGTTTTGATTGCGATCTAAGCCAAGACCTACATGATCCCGAAATGAAACGCACAAACATCAATTACAAACCCGAATTTCTATACACGCACGGCCTAAACGGAAATCAGAAAAAGCGAATTGCCGAAGAAAACCAAAAAGTAAAGAATTCTAAATAATAGGAAAAGCATTTGGGCATGACCCGAAAAAAAACGGGTCGGGCTCTACGGAGGGCACTGAAAAACCTCGCTTATTTCGATTTGTGTTATTTTTCAAAGATTAAAAAAACGCTTATAACAGGATTTCAAACATCCGTTATAAGCGTTTTAAATTTTACAACTGTTTTTATTTTAGATTTTAGGAGTCTATTTTTTGGCTTAAAATGAGTGTATTTTAGACAATACGCAAGTAGAACGCATTTCCTACATTAGTTTTATGATTCTTTTTAAATTTACTGTAAAAATAGCCATTGCTCCTTGCATTTGCATATTGTTTATGCCATAAGATATCGCTCTGTCAAAACCATGTGCATTTTTTAACTCACTATTCTTCGCTTCTATTTTGTATCGGTGCTTTGCTTTTTCTTTGTAATAGTCTGTTTCTTGAAAGGATATTTGCTCTTGATGTAAATCTGATTTTATGGATACCGAATATGTTTTTGTTTTTGCTCCCTCTTTATAACAGCCTTCTGTTAAAGGACATGATTTACATTTTTCAACATCAAAATAGTAAGTGTCGACTTGATTTTCCCCGATATCTTTGGTTCCACCTCGTGCTTTTCGTATTGCCATATGACCCGCAGGACATACAAACCTATCGGCATCTTTATTGTAATCAAATTTATCCTCGTCTTTTCTAAATCCTTGTGTTATGGATGGGTTTAGTCTGGCCACTACTTTAATATTTTGCTCACTTGTGATTTTAAGATTTTCTTTCCCCGAATAGGCACCATCGCCAATAATAGTATCTACCTCAATTCCATTTTCTTGACTAATTTCTAAGAGTTTTGGCAACTCCGGTCCATCTCCTTTTTCTCCCGATGTTACTACGGCTGCTGTTATGATGCGCTCTTCGGTCATAGCTAAATGAGTCTTGTAGCCAAAGAAAGAACTCTCGGCAGATTTATGCCCAGTTTTGGCATCGGTATCTTTTGATAAAATTAAATTTTCTTGTGTATCTTCGATGGTTTCTTTTAGCAAGTTGAGTTTTTCTTTTACGGCCGGTATCAAACTCACCGAAGGATCTTCTTCTAGTCTTTTCTCTAACTCTTTGCTATAAGCCAACTCCTTTTCTAAATCATTCTCGTTGTTCTTCTCTGGCATACGTTCTTTCCATTGTTCATCAAATGAATAAACCACTTTACGAAGTTGTTTGGAATGTTCTCTCAGTACGTCTATAGCTAAAAATGGATTTGACCTTGATAAAGTATGTGTGGCATCAACTATTATAGATTTAGAACGAATAACACCTTTTTCAATGGCTAAGGCTACCGTTTTGTTAATCAATAAATTCAATAAATCGGTGTCTTTTAAGCGGAGTTTTCTAAATTTTGTCAATGAACTTGGGTTGATAACATCGGCTTCGGGTGTCATATCCAAAAAATATTTAAAGGACATGTCAAAACGAGAGCGATCAACAACATCAACATCCGAGACCGTATAAATCGTTTTCAAAAGTAGATATTTGAACATACGAATAGGACTTTCTGCCATACGACCATTATTTACACAATAGGTATGTATAAGTTCATCGGTGATAAATGAAAAATCAATTAATTCATTGATTTTTCGAAGAAGATTATCTTTAGGAATGATTAAATCATATAACGAGGAATGCTCGCTGAACTGAATTTGTTGTTGCTGAACTAACATCTAAAAAGCCTTATAATTACAGTTAAATATAACCAAAAAGAAGCAGTAAATAAAATTTTACTGCTCCTTTTTTATGCTGATTTTTTGTAAATGACTTTTTCAGTGCCCTCGGCTCTACGTTCCCGCTTTTTTTATCCGCCGCGGCGGATAAAAAAGAGCTCCACTTCGATCCCTCATGCAACAACTACTTCGCGAGATAATTGTTCTCCAAAAAACAACCTCAAAGCGCAAGAGTAGTTCAAGCAACAAGTATATCATTTTCAAAAAACAGTAGTGACCCATTTGGTTACCACTGTTTTTTTTTTCACTTCAAAAAAGTAAAATCATATCAGATACATCCAGAATCATTTGTTTCGAATAAATCCTATAAAATCAATTATTTTTGAACGTATCTTTAAATAACTCCTTGGCATGAAATTTTCAAAATCCTATACACTTCTTTTATTGGTTTTCAACATTGGAATCGTTGCTGCTCAAAATAAGAATCAAAAACCCAATATCATCTTTTTATTAACTGACGATCAAACTAGTATATCTGTGGGTTGTTATGGCAACAACCAAGTACAAACCCCACATATGGACGGATTGGCCAAAGAGGGCGTTCTCTTTGCCAATCACTACAATACAACAGCGATTTGCATGGCGAGTAGGGTAAGTATTTTAACTGGTATGTATGAGTACAAAACAGGAGTGAATTTTATGCACGGTGATTTAACCACCGATAAACTCGAAAAAACCTATCCCGTTTTACTACAAAATGCAGGTTATTTCACTGGTTTTGCAGGTAAAGTAGGTTTTGAAATGACAGAAGCTGAAACAGATAAAATTAAAGACAAACTACCACTCGGTTATTTTGACGTTTGGGGTGGTGGTCCTGGACAAACGTTTTATCAAACAGCCAAAAACCCTACCATTGCTAAATATGCAAAAGAATACCCTCATGCGACCCGTGCCTACGGTGCTTGGGCAGCTGACTTTATCAAAACAGCAACCAATCAAGACAAACCATTTTGCATGTCCATCAGTTTCAAAGCACCGCATCTTCCCTTTACAACCGATAAATATTTCGACTATGTCTACAAAGGAAAAACCTTCACAAAACCAGCAAATTACGGTGAAGCTTTCGCTACTTACTTACCCGCACAAGCCAAGTCTGGTCGTGAATACAAAGACTATAGCTTTTGGAGGGATTCTGAAGAATCGTACCAAACAGCTATAAGCAAGTACAATCAACTTATTTTTGAAGTGGATTATACCATTGGCGAAATTCGAAAATCGTTAAAACAATACGGTGCTGACGAAAATACCATAATCATTTTTACTAGTGACAACGGCTATAGCTGTGGGGCACACAATCTCGGAGGAAAAGAATTGCCTTATGAAGAAGCATCAAAATCCCCTTTTATAATCTATGATCCCCGTGCTCCAAAAAACGAAAAAGGAATCAAAAGAGAAGCCGTTACTGCCAACATTGACATCGCACCGACCATTTTATCATATGCTGGCTTACCGATTCCAAAAAACATGGATGGAGAAAATTTATTGCCCTTAATAAAAAATCCAGCAGGTATTAAACGCGAATTTATCACCCTGACCAATATGTGGGGTAATGACGAAATTCAAGAAATGTCTGTCGTTTCCAAAGATTGGAAATACATTTATTGGCAATATGGAAGTGAATTAATGAAACCTGCAGAAGAACTGTATTATGTAGGCAAAGACCGATTAGAATTATACAACCATTCGAAAGACCCAGTATATCTAAAAAAGCTATCCGAAATGAGAACGATCTATGACCAACACTATGACCATTTAGCCAAAAATATAGTGCATTACAACGATTATGAAAAGTACATTGTTTTGTTTGATCGAAAAGCCAACACTGCATCCAAAAAACCGTTTTTAACAGGGACCTATGATGAATTAGCCAAAAAAGGAACAGGGAATGAATAAAATTCTATGGCGTACAAGCACTTCTAAATTCACAAACCAATGAATAAAATTTCCTTAAAAATTATCGTATTAGTCTTTTTTTCGTTGTTATTTTTGGGCTTTGTTCCAAAACCAAAAGTAAAGACACAACAGCAGTTATTAGAAGAATTTATAGACAAGCGTTTCGGAATGTTTATTTGTTACAACATCATGTCTTACGGAGCGCAATGGGGCGAAGCCAATTTTGATATTTCAAAGTTCAATCCACAGAAATTAGATTGTAATCAATGGGCAGATGCGGCAGTTTCTGCTGGAATGAAATATGGTGTATTGACCACTAAACATCATGAAGGTTTTTGTTTATGGGACAGTAAATTCACAAATTATGATGTTGCCTCTACTCCTTATAAAAAAGATATTGTTCAGCAATATACAGACGCTTTTCGAGCCAAAGGATTGGCAGTAGGATTGTATTATTCCATATGGGACAGTACTGCTGGTATTGATAAAGGAACTATTAATACTGCAAAAATGAAAATCATAAAAGGTCAAATCACCGAATTATTAACCAATTACGGAGCGATTGATTATTTTGTCATTGATGGTTGGTTTTGGCGTATGGGACACAACGAAGTTCCTTACCAAGAAATAAGAGCATTGATTCGTAAATTACAACCCAATTGTTTGATTACCGATCACACTCATATGCAGGCGCCATATCATTTAGATATTCCTTATTTTGAAGGTCCTTTTGGAGCTTTTCCGTCTGAGAATAATACAATGGCATCAGCATTGGGACATTGTAGTGTAAAAGGAAATGGCTGGTTTTGGGATGAGAAAACTCCAAATGGTTTATTCCCAAAAGATGGAGTGGACTTAATTATGGATAAATTAACGACTTGTGAATCTCGTTATTGCAATTTCATGTTGAATTGTATGCCCAATCGTGAGGGTGTTCTAGATCCAATTTTTATCAATTTATTAAAGGATTTAGGTTTAAAATGGAAACCCAATACCACAAGAGCAACGTTACCCAACCAAGGAAAAATAATTACCAATTCATTGCCTATTCAATCTGCCACTGCTACTAGCGGAAATGCAAATTATTTGATTGATGGTACTAAAGAAAAAATTAATTATTACACTTGGGAATCTGATGCTAGTTTTCCGCAAACCATTACACTTGATTTAGGAAAAAGCACAAAAAATATTGAAGTCATTAATATTGTTCCGCAACATCGATCAAAACCTGCTCCAGAAATAGCTTTGTCAGAGGGGAATATTACCCAATGTAAAGTGTATACCAGTTGTGATAATAAGAACTATAAAGAAGTAGGGACTTATAATTGGGAATCAAACAACCACTATCGCAATATTACATTTACTAAATCCAAAGCTCGTTACTTAAAAATTGAGATTTTAGCAGCTATTGGTTCAAAAGCAATCATTACTGAACTAGAAGTTGGATCAATAGAATAGTATTGAATGACAATTTGTAAACATTAGTTATTCCTTAACAATAAGTTTTAAAACTTTGAGTAATTTAGACGATTAATAAACAAACGTCATTATCATGAACAAATCCAAATTCTTAATTACACTTGCTTCCATTTTAGTTTTTTTACTTAGTTCCAATGTGCAGGCTCAAAAATTTAAAGCTTTAGATGCAAGTCCAATGGATGCCGTTGCTTTTCCAACGAGTAACAAAGAAACCAATAAATCTATCAAAGTTATTTATAGCAGACCACAATTAAAAGGTAGAGAACTTACTAGTTTGGCTCCAAACGGAAAAGTTTGGCGTACTGGTGCAAATGAAGCTGTAAGTGTGACTTTGTATAAAGACATGAAATTGGGAGGTAAAGTAGTCAAAGCAGGGGAGTATTCCCTTTTTACCATTCCAGGCGAAAAAGAATGGACGATTATTTTAAACAAAGATATTAATGTTTGGGGAGCTTATAGTTATAACGAATCCAATGATGTTGTACGCATTTCAGCTCCTGTAAGTTCTGGAGAAGCCTTAGATGCTTTATCAATGACTTTTGAGAATGATGGAACTTTGTTTATTGGTTGGGGAACTACAAGAGTTGCTGTACCTTTTAATAGATAGGTTAAAAAAAAACATAGAATAGTAAAGCCTTTTCAGTCTATAATCTGAAAAGGCTTTTTTATTAAACGGCTATTTTTTGAGTTTTACAATACCTGTTTTGTAAAGATTTAAGGCTATTTGTAACACATCTTCAATAGTTTTTAGGTCCAAATCGGCATTAGGATTCACTCTTAAAATTTTCATTCGAGAGCGGTCTCCTTGTTCTAGTTGTGGATGATCAAGGTATTTTCCTTCTACCATCAGAATATAAGGTTCGTCTGTTTTTTTATCTGTCCATAAATAGCAAAACATCTTTTTTTTATAGCAAAAACAAGGCATTCCATACTTTCGAGTTTCAGTGATGTTGTTATCTTGCTTCAGAATAATCGTTCGCAAAGCAAGTAAACAACTCTTGTTAGGCTCTTCCTTATTGAGGTAATAATGATGAAGTTCTGGAGTCATTTTAGTTTTATATATGTATGATTAATCTAAAATACGGTTTTTATAGCAATAACATCGATAAATGTGTAGATGTCTAGTCCTAAATAGAGTTTACAGAGGTTTTCGTCCATAAAAAGATGCAGACGAATAATTTTGATAAGGTTCAAAGGCTATTTTATTTCAGTGGTATTAGAAATTTGGTAGGAAAGTATAATTTCACAAAGGAGGGGATCATTATTCGTAAAAAGTTTACTATAATAAGGGCTTAAATGAATTGTGAATTTATAAACTTAATTCAGAATGATAAAAACGTTATGGATACGTTATTGAATCTATGAAATTTTGAGCTATAATAGTTGGTTCATTAACTTTTAAACGCTTCGGTTGCATCAATTGTGTAAGCAGACACGATTAAATAATTTCGTAATGACTAATAAAAAAGGATACTTCGTACAATAACATATCTATGTATTAGTGAGTAAAATACTTTTGCTTGGTGTTTTTGGTTGTTTATGTGTAGTTATTGTGTGGTTTTGTTGTTGATAATTTAAAATTTATTATTACAATTAAGATTATGTCTGTTTTTGTGTAAAAATACCAATCTGTTATAATTTTATTAACTTTTAGTTTTAATTTTGTTAAGAAATTTTAAGACAAAACACCCACAAGATTTATGAAATTTAAACATTTTATTTTAGGCGTATTATTTACGTTAATAATGCCTGCGGTAATGAATGCCCAAACCATTAAAGGGGTCGTGAACGACGAAAACGGACAAGCTATGCCTTTTTCAAATGTGGTTGATAATAACACATCAAATGGGGTAACTACCGATGCAAATGGTAAATTTGAAATTAAAGTAAAAGCATTGCCTGCTACTTTAATTGCGAAATACGTTGGATACCAAAACAAAGCTATTCAGGTAACTAGCATTGCAGCAGCAGTTGTAATTAAATTAGATCCAAATAATAGTTTAGATGAAGTGGTTATAACAGGAAATAGAGCCAAAACACGTACCGTATTAAGTTCAGCAGTTCCAATTGACAAAATCTATTCTGAAGATCTTAAGTCAAGCGGACAAGTAACTTTTGATAAGATGTTAGCCTACAAAATACCTTCGTTTAATTCGAGCACTCAAGCTGTATCTGATGCTACAGCACATTTTGATCCTGCAGATTTACGTGGCTTAGGGCCAAGCCGTACGTTAGTTTTGGTAAACGGAAAAAGAAAGAATCAAAGCGCATTAGTGTATATTAATGATACTCCAGGAAAAGGTGAAGTAGGAACAGATATGAAAAGTATTCCGTTTTCAGCTATTGAAAGAGTCGAAGTATTACGTGATGGAGCATCTTCTCAGTATGGATCTGATGCGATTGCGGGTGTTGTAAACATCATTCTTAAAAAACAAACTAACTTTACAGAAGTGAGTCTTACTTCTGGAATTACTTCAGAAGGAGATGGATTTAATTTTGGCGCTGATTTGAACTCAGGGTTTAAATTTGCGGATAAAGGATTTGTAAACTTCAACGTTTCTTATTTAGATCAAAATAAAACCAATAGACCTGGGACTCCTGGTAAAGATGATTTATTCGAAAAATATGCAAATGATCCTCAGTGGGGAGATTATATAAAAAACAACCCAAGTTTAGGAATGAATATCGGTCAGCCAGATACTAAAATGGGTGCATTGGTTTTTAATGTAGAATACCCACTTTCAGATAGAACTACTCTTTATGCTTTTGGAGATATTAATATCAGAAAAGGAACAAGTTCAGCACTTTACAGAGTTCCTTACTGGCCTGATGTTTCAGATCCATATAATTTATTGCATGCTCCTGGAACTACTTATAACGGTTTTCAGCCTACATTTAATACAGATGTATTTGATAATTTGAGTAGTGCTGGTATAAAAACAAACTTGTTAGGATTTAATGCAGATTTCAGTTTAACTACTGGTATGAACAAAGTTGATTATACAGTAAAGAACTCTTTAAATGTTGATCTTGGCGCTGGTAGCCCAACAGAATTTAAAGCTGGTGGATACACTTTCAGCCAGTTAGTTGCAAATGCGGATTTCTCTAGAAGTTTTGATAAAGTAACTTTTGGTTTTGGATCAGAAATAAGAAAAGAGCAATATGAGGCAAGAGCGGGTCAAGTAGAATCTTATATTGGTGGAGGTGTACAATCTTTTCCTGGACTACAACCTTCAAATGCACTAATAAAAGACCGTAATAACGTTGGTCTTTATACGACTTTGGATTATGACATGACCGAAGCTTTCTTAATTGGGGGGTCATTACGATATGAAAACTACTCAGATTTTGGAGATAATTTCTCTTGGAAAGTAAATTCACGTTACAAACTTAACAGTGATATTGTGGTAAGAGCTTCTTATAGTACAGGATTTAGAGCGCCTGCTTTACACCAAATTTATTTGAGTAACATTCAAACGCTTGTTTCTGGAAATACAATTTCAAATCAAGGAACTTTCAATAATGTGGATCCTGCCGTTATAAGTTTAGGAGTTCCTAAATTGCATGCTGAAAAATCTCAAAATATTTCAACAGGAATTACATTGAGATCAGGTGCTCATTTTTCAACCTCAGTTGATTTCTACCATATCAAAGTTAAAGATCGTGTGTTATTCTCAGGGGAAGTTGGTTTTGATAAAGATACACTTAGTACAAACCCAGTGGAACAAATCTTACTAGATAACAAAGTTACAAGTATGAAATTCTTTATCAATGCCGTAAACACTGTTTCTAGAGGGGTAGATATTGTGATGAATTACAAAAATATGGAAATTGGAAACGGAAAATTAGCTATCAATTTAGCTTCAAATATATCTAAAACTGAGATTGATGGACAAATTGCAACTCCAGAAATCTTGAAAGCCAATGGATACGATATCTTCAACCGTAAAGAACAAGGAAGAATTTTAAGCGCAAGACCTAATACCAAAGTTTTGTTAGGGTTGAATTACGACATTAATAAATTGAGTGTTATTTTGAATAACAATTACTTCGGGAAAGTTACTTGGCAACATGCTAAAGATGTATCAAAAGATCAAACTTTCAAAGGTAAAGTAATCACTGATTTTGGTTTTGCATATAAATTTACTAGTACAATTTCTGCCAATGTAATGGTAAACAATCTATTGAATATCTATCCAGATGAGATTGATACCAAAGGAGATGTTATTACCAATTTAGGTGGTCGTTTTAGATATCCTTGGGAAGTCAGTCAGTTTGGTATCAGCGGTACTACTTTTACAGCAGGATTAAATTTCAAATTTTAAGAAATACTTCTTTAAACTTAAAACAAAAAAAAATGGGATCTATTCCCATTTTTTTGTTTTAAGTTTAGGTAGATGATTTTAAAAATAAAATCTTTCTCCAAGATGCACGAAGGAATAACAACTACAGCGATATAGGCGTATCTAAGTTGTCTCATCCTAAATTATTTGTATACCAAAAAACTAGTCTAATCTAATTTTTGTCAGATCGAGGAGTAATTTTTATTCTAAAAAAAGCAATATAAAATGACGTTATTTGAATGTTAACACTTCTAATTCCTCTTGAGAGGGGTTAGAAGTGTGTGTTTTTAAGTTTTGTAATTCAGATATTTAAAGTAAAATGTCATTGGTAGCGCAGTTGAGATGTAATGGTGGTTCTCGACTGTGATCTAACTGATAATTGAACTATTTTATAAATAATATTGGTATTACAACTCATCATTATCAGTATTAATATTTAGGACTTTTCATACGCTAAGATTCCTTGTTATTTTTTTAAATATTCCTTGATTCCATAACTAGCAACAACACCTTCACCTGTTGCAGCCGCAACTTGTGCAATTGCTCCAAATCTACAATCGCCTGCAGCAAATATTCCAGGGACATTGGTTTGGTTTAACCCTTTGGTGAGGATATGTCCGCTTTGAGAAAGATTGATCAATCCTTCAAAAGGTTTCGTGTTTGGGATTAATCCAATGAACACAAAAACGCCATCAGCTTTTATTTCCGCTTCCTTTTTAGTTTCATTATCAGTGTAAACCAATTTTTCAAAACTTCCTGATTCATTTGGAATAAATGCTTTGGGTGTTATATTTAAAAAGATTTCAATGTTTGGAAAGGAGTCTAACTTCTCTGTATAGACTTCATTAGCTGAAAATTTTTCACTTCGATGAATGATGCTCACTTTTTTACAAAAACTGGCCAGAAACATTCCTTCTTCTAGAGCGCTATTTCCGCCACCGATCACGATTACTTCTTTGTCTCTGTAAAAAGCACCATCACAAGTAGCACAAAAGTGAATACCAGAGCCTATCAGTTCCTGTTCACCATCAATACCAAGAGTTCTATAGGTACTGCCCGTACTTATGACAATTGATTTGGCACGATATTCTTGCATTTTGGTACCAACCTTAAAAAAAGTTTCTGTCTTTTCGATATTGACTATTTCTTCACCAGTTTCTATTTTGGCACCTAGCGTTTCGGCTTGATCAGCCATTCTATCCATTAAGTCAGGACCTGAAACTTCTTTAAATCCAGGGTAGTTTTCTATCTTTTTAGTTATAAAAGCATTACCACCAATATTTTTCTTTTCGAGTATGATACTGTCAAATCGATCTCTTTGTGCGTAGATAGATGTTGTAAGTCCCGCCGCACCACCACCCACGATAAGCAGATCGTAAACTCTAGTATCGGCCACTTGATCTATTTCCAATAAGGAGGTAAGTTTCGCATTATCAGGATTGGAATAGGCTTTGTCATTGAACAAAATGGTTGGGATAATTCTTTTTCCATTGTTTACCTTCATCACAAATTCACTTGCTCCATCCATATTTTCTACATCGATAAATTCAAAGTTAACTTGATTGTCTTGTAAAAAACGTTTGGCTCTTCGGCAATCAGGACACCAATCTGCGCCAAACAATTTAATGCGTCCTTGTTTATTTATTCCTAACTGCTGTGCTAATTCATAGTTTTGAGGATTACTAAAAGCCACATCATCAATTAAGACCGTTGGAATGATTCTTTTGCCTTTATTATAACCTTCTACCAATTGAGAAGCTTCGGGAGTGATGTCAATATTGACATATTCAAAATCTATGTTGTTTTTAGTGAAAAATTCTTTGGTTCTTCTGCAATCTGGACACCATTCAGCACCGTACATTTTAATATTTTTTTCCATTTTGTCTAAATTTTTTTGAGAAATTAAAGTTGTGTTTTTATTTACTACAAGACTATTCCTAATGAAGTAAATTATAAATAGAATTGAGTCGCGAGTAGTACCAAATTTTTCCATAAAAACTTATTAGAAATAGCTATTAAATTTAAAAGTAAAAAGGAAGTAGATTTTATAATACGAACTATACAGTTTTTTGAAGAAAAATTATTTAGAAATATAAACTGCTACAAAATAGTAGCGCTTTTTCTGTAGTTATATCAAAAAATAATTTGGCTCAATTAACTTTTGAGGGATTAAAATATTTGTTGAGTAAAAGAACTAACTCATTTTTATCAATCGGTTTGGTAATGTAATCATTAGAACCAGCCGAAATTGCTTTTTCTCTATCACCCGTGAGTCCAAATGCAGATTGTGTTATAATAATAATATTTTTATCTAATTTTCGAATTTCTGTAATAGCGTCATAACCATTCATTATAGGCATTTGAACATCCATTAAGATCAAATCAAAGTATGAGTTTTCTTTGAATTTTTCAACTGCTTCAAGACCATTTTTGGCTTCAATTATTTCTCTTGCAAATTCATTTACCGACTTTGATATTAATTTTCTTGAAATGGTGTCGTCATCAGTTATTAATATTTTTAGTTTTGAATTGATATGAGTTGCATTTTCTTTTCCAATTTTTTTAATTGTGTTAGTTTGTAAACTTGGTTCTTTATTTTTTGTGTTAAATGGTAATGTGAAATAAAAGGTGGTACCCATTCCTTCCTGGCTTTCAAGCCAAATATCACCATCCAATAATTTAACAAAAGCTTTTGCTATTGCCAGTCCTAATCCAGCACCATGACGCGCTGCTATATTGGCTATATCGACTTGAATAAAACGCTCAAAAATGGCAGATTGCCTGTCTAATGGGATTCCAATTCCAGTATCTTTTACAAAAAATTCTACAGTTGAATTTTTAATATTATAGCCAAATTCAATCGAACCTTTGTCGGTGTATTTGATAGCATTTTTTACTAAGTTTGTTAAAACAGCATACAACTTTTCAGAATCTGTGATTAAATAAAGATCAGGAAACGAGTTGCTGTTGTGGGTTATATCAATTGATTTTTCTTTGGCATCTAATTTTAAAAGATTAAATACAAAATCCATTCCTTCATTAATATTTACTTCTTGGAGACTAATTTCCATCATTCCAGATTCAATCTTTGAGATATCTATAATTTCCGAAATAAGGTTAAGCATGCGTGCTCCACTTACTTGAATAAGTTTGATGTATTCTTGCTGTTCTTCTTTTCCTAATTCTGGCTCACTCAACAACGCAGAAAACCCTAAAATTCCATTCATAGGAGTTCGAATTTCATGACTCATATTAGCCAAGAATGCTGATTTTAATCGATCGCTTTCTTCTGCTTTTTCTTTAGCGACTATAAGTTCGTTAAGTATTTTTTTCTTTTCAGTAATATCTGATTTTAGAGCTAAGTAATGCGTTATTTCTCCTTCGGAATTTTTTATCGAGGAAATTAAAGCTTCTTCCCAGTATAATGTTCCATCTTTTCGTTTGTTGTGAAATTCACCACGCCATTCACCACCAGAGGTAATGGTGTTCCATAAATTTTTGTACTCCTTATCTGTAGTATATCCGGACTTTAAAAATCTTGGGTTTTTACCTACTACTTCCTTAAATGAGTAGCCTGTAGTTTCAGTAAATTTTGGATTTATATATTCAATATTCCCTTTTATATCTGTTATTTCTACTAGAGTAGGACTTTGTTCAACTGCACGAGAAAGTTGAATTAATTTATCTGAAATAGCTTTGCGTTCGGAGATATCTCTTGTAACACCTAATATACCCACAGCATTTTTATTCTCATCAAAAATTAGCGATGTTTTTACTTCAGTCCAAATCGTGCTTTTGTCCTTTTTATACATTTCTAATTCAACTGCATTAATCAAACATTCTTGGCCGGTGATTAATGATTTTTCAGATTGAATAGTTCCTATTAACTTTGTTACTTTTAGGTAAGAAGCAGGAGTTAATACCTCTTTTATTTTATGTGTAATGGCTTCTTCTGGGGTGAAACCTCTCATGGTTTTGACCGCGGGACTTATATAGGTATAATTGAGGTCCATATCAAGCGTGAAGATGATGTCACCTGAATTGTCAGCCAGAAGACGGTATTTCGATTCGCTTTCTACTTGGGCTAAATGTCTTTTCTTTAATTCATAATGTTGATAGCAGTTTACTATAACTGAAGGAAGTTTGAATAAGTAGTTTTCACTCTTTGTAAGATAATCATTTGCACCAAGTTTTAGCGCTTGTACAGCCAACTCTTCGTTCCCTTGACCTGTAACTAAAATGATAGGAATTTTAAGTTTTACTTTTTGTCGTATCGTTTTTATTAGTTCTAAGGCGTCCATTCCGGGTAATCTATAATCCATCAAGACTAGCTTGTACTTTTTGAAATTTTCAGAATTTAATTTAATTAAAGCTTCGTCTACCGTTGTTACTGGATCGATATGTATATAAGGTGCATATTGTGCAAGATGGCGAATTGTAAAATCAATATCAGCAGCATGATGCTCTATATAAAGTACTTGTATTACCTCTGATTTATTAAACGCATTTTCCTTAAAATTTGTAATAGCTTGATTTATGGACTCAGGCAGATTTGAAACATAATCATCTCGTTTTACAATATAGTCCTCAGCACCTGATTTAAGTGCAGTAACAGCAGTTTCTTCATCACCAGAGCCTGTCAACATAATCACTGGGAAATTCAAATCTTGTTGTCTAATTTCAATAAGAATTTCAAGACCATTCCCATCAGGTAAATTAACGTCAAGAACCGCAATATCAAAGGAATGATTTGCTGTTAATAGACTCCTTGCTTGCCGCAATGTTACAGCATGCTCAATACTAATATCTGGTATAAGTTGGGATAGACCTATAATTGTTAAGTCGGCATCTGTTGAGTTATCTTCAAGGAGTAATATTTTCATATAACTTTTGGGTTAAAATGTGAAAATGGTATTTTATAGCGTTTTATTGGTTAATCTCCAGTATAAATCAATATGACCTACAACATCTAGAAATTTTTCAAAGTTAACTGGTTTTACAATATACGAATTAACTCCCAATTCATAAGCTGTTTTCAAATCTATAGATTCGGATGAAGTGGTTAAAATAACTACTGGAATAGTTTTAAATTCCGGATGCGATTTTAGATTTTTAAGTACTTCTAGACCATTAACTTTAGGCATATTTAAATCAAGTAATATGACAATTGGCTTTGGTTCTCCATTATCCCATCGATCAAAATATTTTAAAGCTTCTTCACCATCTCGGGCTACTTGAATTTGATTTGCAATTTTTTTTGCAGCAAAAGCGCGCAAAGTTAGATCGATGTCGACAGGGTTGTCTTCTACAAGTAGGATAGGTTTTTCGCTATTTTGTGAGGTCATATTATTGATTTTTGGGGATTTCTAAATAAAAAGTTGAGCCTACATTGGGTTTACTTTCTGCCCATGTTTTTCCATTCATTCTATGCATTGCTTTGCTCACCAGAGCCAAACCTATTCCTGTTCCTGGGAAATCTTCGACTCGTTGTAGGCGCTGAAATATATCAAATATCTTATGGTGGTATTTCATGTCAAAACCAATTCCATTGTCATTAACACTAATGATCCAAGATAATTCTTTCTCTTCAATTTTAATTATGATGGTAGGATTTGTTTTTTCTTTTTTAAATTTAATGGCATTTTCAATAAGGTTGCGAAAAGCAATTACAAAACCTTTAGCATCGGCATCGATTTCGAAATTAGGAATTTTAATATTGACTTTAAAATACCCTGCTTTGAATTCTTCATCGTAACTAGAAAGTACAGATTCAATCAGCTCTTTTATTTTTATTTTTCCAATGTGCAACTGACTTCTTTCCAAACGGGAATATTCTAAAAGATCATCAATAATTTGATTCATTTGTAGGGTAGAAGTACGTATTTTTTCAATGAATGATTGTGCCTCATCGGTTAAATCGGATTTATATATATCCGCTAATAACTTACTATAACCATCAATTCCTCGCAAAGGCGCCTTTAAATCATGTGATACCGAATAAGTAAAAGTTGCTAATTCTTTATTCATATCTTCAAGTTGAGCAGTTCGCTGCTTCACTTTCAATTCGAGATCATTATTTAGTTTAATAATTTCTTTCTCCGCATTTTTTCTTAGACTTATATCATGGACAATATTAAGGAAGACCTTTTTTTTGTTTACTTCAATAATACAAGCTGAAAGTAAGTAATCGCCTATTTCTCCTGATTTTTTCCGAAGCTGTACCTCAATGTTGTGTACGGATTCATCTTTTGTCAATAGATTGGTGAAATTTTCTCTTTCTTTAAGGTTTACCCAAAGAGGTAATTCAGTAGTTTTATTTCCTAAAAACTCATCCCTTGTATAACCAAGAGTAGATATGACACGATCATTCACATCAAACACTTGTCCTTCCATGTTGGTAAGTGAAATCAAATAAGGACTTAATCTAAACGTTTTCTCAAATTTTTCTTCTGATAATTTAAGGGCTTCTTCTATTAGTTTTCGTTTGGTTATGTCAATGCTTATTCCAGAAGCTCCTGTAATTAAATGATCTTCAACTATTGGGTTTATAGTAGATTGAAAATATTGAGTTTCATCATTTATTGTAAGATTAAATTCAAAAGTATCACTCTCTCCTTCAAAAGCAGCTTTAAATTTTGGCACCCAGAAATTAGCTTGTTCCTCAGTAAGTTGGTCAATAGAACTCATTCCTTTTTTTAGCTTAATATTATATTGATTATTTATAATATTTTCAAAAGTGCTATTAAAGATTATATAGTTAAAATCACGATCAATAGAATAAATGGAATCTTCTCGATTATCTATCATTGACCTCAAGTTCGCTGCGGTCTCTTTGTAAGCTTGTTCTGTAAGTTTAAATTCAGTTATATCTCTTGTTATGGTAAGAATGTGTGGTTTATTATTGATTGTTATTAACGCTCCGGATAATAAACCTTCTATTATACGTCCGTTTTTTAATGTGAATTGTGCTTCGAAATTCTCAACTTTTCCACATTCTTTCAATTTAGAAACCATGCGATTTCTGTCCTCCAGATCGTGCCAAATGTTTATATCTGTAGATGTTTTTCCTATTATTTCTTCCTGTGAATATCCTGATATTTGTATAAAATTTTCATTAACATCAACATATATTCCGTCTTCAATTTGACTTATGGTAACAATGTCAGGACTTGTGAGGAAAATCTTTTTGAATTTTTCTTCACTTTCTATTAGCGCACGATTGACTCTTTTTTGCTCCGTGATGTTATGGGAATTATAAAGTATATACTCACATACACCATGATCATTCATGATAGGAATAATTGTTATTTCAGAAGTATAGATTTGGCCTGCTATATCAAGATTTTCAGTAAAATTTAGCGATTTTCCGGTGCGAGCAACTTCTTTGTATTTAGCAATTGTTGACTCATAGTAATCCTCATTTAAACCAATTATTTCATTTAATTGACTTAAGGGTTTACCTATAATAGCATCAATAGTAACATTGATACCCAAACTGGCCAGCGTACTGATATACGGATTATTTATAGCGTCTACGGTGTACTCATTTTGATTTTTAATACTTGCTAACACTTGTAAATCAGTATGATTGTTGAAAATAGCAGAGAGTTTTTTTTCGCTTTCCTGCAAAGTTTTTTCAGCTTCTATGCGTTCCGTAATATCTCTAACAATGTTTAGGAATTGGCCTTCTGCAATCATTTTGGTACTTAGTTCAGTAGGGATGTAGCTACCATCTTTTCTGCGTAATCGATATTGCGAGATAATCGTTTTACCTTGTTGGAGTTCTTCTAGTGCAATCGTATGGTCTTTGTTGGCGAAGTCTTCACTATGAATGAATTGATATCTTTTTAATAAGACCAATTCTTCACGACTATAGTCTAATATCTCGCAAATCTTATTGTTAAGTTCTAGAATTTCGCTTTGCTCATTTAATACTAGAATGCCATCAACTGAATTGTTAAATAAACTTTTATATTTGATTTCACTCTTTATGAGGGCTTCTTCTGCTCTTTTTTTCGCCGTTATATCAGTAGATATCCCTCCCACGCCTTGAATAACTCCTTTAGTATCAAAAAGCGGAAATTTTTGAGAAATATAAAAATGTTTCCCATCAGTTTCCATATTCTCTTCTTCGCTGATAATTGATTTTTTTAATTGAATAACATCAATATCATTGTTGCGATGTTGCTCTGCAATTTCCTTAGGCATAATCTCTTGGCGGTATTTACCAACTATTTCTGTTTTGTCTAATTGAAATATTTGTCCAAATTCGTTATTTGCTAACTTAATTTTACCGTCAAGATCAGATACATAAATTAAGGCAGGACTGTTGTCAATAATATTTTCAAGAAATAATTTGTTTGTGGATAATGAATCGGTCAAATCTAATTGCTTCTTTTTATCAGAAGCCATTTCGAAAATATAATGAAGGGTTTCTATCAAAAACGTCATGGTATTTTGGATTTCCTTCAAAGAAAATACAGGCAGAATATTTATTGCATCAATGTATTTTTTTTCATCAAATCCATACTGTTTTGCCTCTTCTTTAAAAAATTGCAAATCAGGTTTTTCAAAAAAGAAATATCCAGAAAGTATGTTTACAAAATGTTCATTATTAAGTACTATTGGTATAGTTACTTCAGCTAATCCATTTAAGTACTTGTGAAACTGAAATTTTTCAACCTTAGTTAATTCTATTTTAATGTTAGTGCTCCAATTTGAAGTTTCTGGATTATTAAAGTAGAAATCATTTTGTAATTTTCTCCATTCATATTGAGACAAAATAACTCCTTCAAGATCTCCAATAGCAATAGCTATTCCAGTTGTTTTTTTGAACCCTTTAAGTAGCGTATCTATTTTTCTGAAATCGATACATTCGAGTATATTGTTTTTCATAAATATAATGCTTTAAAGCATTTCTTAAAAATAAACATAAATACTTTACATTCCGCAAAAACAATTAAGAATGTCTTATTTTTCGCTGTATTTTTTTGCAGGGCTGCTTAACGGTGAAAAATCAAGTAAATTGTAGGTAATTGTATTGTTGTTGAGTGATTTAAAACTAAACCTTTTAATCTGTTATTCTGTTTTAATTTTGCTATTTCATCTTTTGAAATGCTATCTAGGTGAAGCGTTCTCACCAAAGATTTGACATCAATGATAATTGAAAAAAAAAAAAGTATTAGCAATAATAATTTTAGGTTCTTAAGCATCATTTATATTTTAACTACAACAATCTTTCTTTTCTTGTATTGACGGACAAGCCACATTTCCATAACTACAATATACGCAACAATCGCCTTCAAGTGGTCGTAAGACTTTTTTGCAGTTTTCACATTCATAAAAAAACTGACATGCATCTGTGGGCATTGTTTCTTCTTTTTGGTGCTTACATTCTGGGCAAGTTATAGTCGATTTTAATTTGATTTCATTTTCACTCATAATTTAATTGATTTTAAAGGTTTTCGTGAACTGCAAGGGTTTCATTTTAATTGTTTTTCACTTTATATCCTGTTTCTTTAATTGTTTTTAAAAGCTCACTTTCATTAGTTTTCGTATTGTCAAATTGAATGGAAATGTTTTTATATTGAAAGGAAGGTGTAACTAAATATACGCCATTCACTTTGTTTACTTCATTGCTAATATGCGAGGCACAAGCTTCACAAGTCATTCCATCGATTTTAAATTCTACTTTTTGCAAATACGCTTTGTCAATTATTACGACTTCTTTTTGAACTTCTTTCGGATAAAAAATTTCGGCATAATAAGGGAAACCCATCATCAGGATTGCTAATACAGTTACAATTGCTAAAAACTTTTTGGTTTGCATAAAAGGTGGTTTTTCATCTTCCTCACAAGCGCATTTAATTTTTTCGGCTGTGAGTGGTTTTAGTTTTTGGTACCATGAAAATCCTAGTACTAAAAGGGTTACTCCTAATAAATAAGGACGGAAGGGCTCCATCCAAGATAAAATTGAAGCTGCTCCAGTAGCTCCAGAAATAAGTGCTAAAACGGGTGTGATGCAACATAATGAAGCGGCGATTGCAGATAAAATACTTATGCCAGCTAATTTTCCTGATTTAGATTTTGAGTTCATATTTGTGCGTTATTTAATGTGTTTGTATTTACAATTTTGAATAAGGACTGTAATAATTCCAATTGTTTTACTTTAAGAGAATAAAAAATCGTTTGACCATCTCGTCTTGATTCGATGACATTGCCATCTTTCATTTTACGAAGATGTTGAGAAATAGCAGGTACGCTCATTCCAAGTATATCTGATAAATCGCAAGGACAGAGTTCGTTTTCTGCGTCTAATAAATATAAAATTTTTAAACGAACCGTATTTCCTGCTAAAGCCAGAAGTGTACTTAATTCTTGAAACGCAATTTCATTAGATAAAATGTTACTTCTGCATTCCTTTATTTGATTTTGGTCGGCTAATTGTCTAATGCATGATTGATTTTTCATTTTTTGGTATTTAGTTATAAACAAAGATATAGTATTTTATTATTTAAGCAAATTATTAAATATGTGTTTAAAAAAATTTTGAAATTCTATAGTATATAACTATAAACGATATATTCGAGAAGCTTAACGATATCTAAGGCTACTTTGTGTTTACTTTTTAAAGCATATTCCGCTAAGACTAATTTTTTTTTTTTAATACAGTGATTTTATTGGTATCGTATCATTTCTTTTGGTGTTTGAACGGATATGATTTTAGCTTTGGAGAAACTTGTTGTAATTGTAACGGGACCACTAATCATATACACTTCTGCTCTCAAATTGTGCAAAGCCTCCGCAATGGCATAACCCATTTTTTGCTTGATCCTTTTGAAATATAACGAACTGGATCGATGTATTCTCTTGTTGGGCCTGCAGTAATTTGAATCTTTTCTTTTAAAAAAACGCGTAACATATTGAAATGATTAATAGAAGTTTCCATACCATTTCTAGTCTATTTTATGTTGAAAGGGTTAATGCTAAAAATATCATTTTGAGAAACAGATGTGTAGATCTCTTTTATTTTGTCTATTTTGCCCAAAGCTAAATGAGGTAGGAATAAACTTCCTGTAGAACAACCTACAAATAATTCGTATTTATTACAACACCACCAGCAAAAGCTCCTTTGCTACCACCACCAGAAATTATAAGTGCTTTCATTTGTCCTATAATTTTATAGTAATAGACGAAGAATTGTCTAAATCCTGACCAATAAATAGAGGGTTGTTTCTCTGTTTGATTTCTTAAATTCCTAAATTAGGATTAGGAGATTTGTCTAATATAACAGTGATAAATAAGGGTAATAATTGATCTTATAATACTGGAAATTTAATATCTAATGTTCTGTTTTTGAATTGTTTATATAATTTGTTTTACTTTTAAATGGTTTGGTTTATGGATAATAAATTGAGTTTATCAAGCTTTTTATTCCAATTTTTTATTAATGTTTTTAAAATATTGACTTTCATAAAACTTCCTAGGGATGTAAAGTCTAAATATAAATCCAAGGTTAAATTAGTGATGTTATCTGTTACTTTATTAAGGCGAATTAAATATTGATAATTTTTGGCAAACATCATTTCTTTCGTTTTTTCTCCATAAATCTAGCTATTTTTTGATTTATTGGAAATAGTTTCAAAATTCAAATTACCAAATTGCAAGACACAATTGTGCTGTGTACCAACTCAGTTAATTTTATTTTCATCAAAGTCAATTCGTCTCACATCGTTGTCCCATAAATGTCTGTACTTTAATTCGCTAACTAATTTGTAAACATCATCGATAGTGGTATCAATTGTTTTTTGAATGCTGTATTTTGGTGCTTTTTCTTCTTCTAACTCACTTTGTTCTATTTTGAGTTCTTTTTCTATATAAGTTAAGTTTTTATAAAAGTAATTAACTTACTGTAAGTCATGTATTTGAGATTTTTTTTCCCAGGTACTGTCTAATTCTTTTTCGAATAAGTGATAAACAGAATTTGTAATTAATAAATACTCTTGTAAAGGGATTTTATTTTTTAATAAGCGATGTGTTTTGATAACATCCTTGCCATAAGGTTTTATAATATCTTTGACCTTTATAAAATTTAAATTACCACAATGGACTACAAATTTTAACTACAAATTATTTGTTGTTCTACACGATCCACAATTACATATTCGTTTACTTTCGTACATTTTAGTATGAGTATGAAACGCAGTCATCATCTGTTCCGTTTGGTCTAAAATTTCTTGAAATACTAATGATTTTGTTGTGTACATAAACAAGGTATCTCCTTCAATTTCAGCTAATTTTAAATCTAATGAATTGGCATCCAGTAAAATTTCCAATAATTCCAATACAATATGTGTACTGTGCTCCTGAATATCCAGGAATGTCCAAGCATTTCTTTCACAACATTGATTGGGACATTATTTTGTAGCGTAACGGTACTTCCAAAGGTCCTGCGAGCCATATGAGTATTCAGAGTAAAAGGAAAAGCACACAGCATTGCAATCTCCTTCAAATATTCATTCATTTTTTGATTTGAGGCTACAGGCAATACAGTGCCACGTTGCAAACAAAGCGGATGATCTTTATACTTTTCGATTATTTTAAGCGCTTGAGGTAGGAGAGGCACATTAGTTGAAGTGCCTGTTTTTTGTCTTTCAGACATGATCCATGATTGTTTATCTATACCCACTTTAATATCAGTTTTTTTTAATTGATACACATCGATATATGCAAGTCCTGTGTAGCATTGAAAAACGAAAACGTCTCTGACTACATTGAGTCGATCAGTACTGAAATAGTGTCTCTCTAACTCATATAATTCTTGGGTAGAAAGAGGTTTTTTAATAATTTTTGATTTTTTACCTTTAAAGTTCTTAAACGGGTCTTTTAAAATGACTTCATGATCAATAGCACGTAGTACAATCTTTTTAAAGTTAGCGATATATTTTAAAGTCGTATTATTACTGCAATTACGAACAGACCGTAAGTAGAATTCAAAATCCTTTATAAACTCGAGATTCAATTCAGAAAACTCGAGATCCTCGGCATTAAATTTAAGTCGAATAAAAGCTCTTAAATGATTAATAGTAATAGTGAAACGATCTAGAGTTCCTTTTGCGTATCCTTTACCCAATAGGGCAGTCATTTCATCGTTATGTTTTTGGAATTCTTCAAGCACTTTAGCTTTGGTTGTATTTTTACCCAGGATGTAATCCATAACTTTTTGAGCAGTTATAAGCTTACCGCTATACATATTCTCAGTCTTATATTGATTAATTTTAAGAATAAGAGAATCCAAGAAAAAGTTAATAGATTTGGCATCTTCTTTCGAACCAGTTGCTCTTTCTAATTTTTGATCCCAACGAGAGATATCCCATTTCCGTTTTGTAGATGTTTCTTTTGGAATTCCGTCTACGGTGATTCGAAGGTAGATAGTTCTAATTTTACTTTCATTGCGGGGGATTTTCAAAAAGAAAACCAGCCCAAAACTGCTTTCTAACATAATTCAACTTTTAGGGTTAATAAATGTAGAATTATAAGTCCAAAAAATCAAGTCGTTAAGTACGTTAACCCCTGTGTTAATGGGGTTTTATATGATATTCTGTGGCACATTTAAAAAAATGCAAATGTGCCACGATTCTGCCACAGAAACTTTGAGCGCTTTTATAAATTTTGACTAGGTACAGAAAACAAAAAAAGCCTGCAAATCGCTGGATTTGCAGGCTTAACACTATTTTTGAGGACTTTTGAAAAGATTGAAAAGCTTTTATTTTTCTATCTTAATCCCTTATAGTGGGGAGAGTAGGATTCGAACCTACGAAGACGTAGTCAGCAGATTTACAGTCTGCCCTCGTTGGCCGCTTGAGTATCTCCCCGTGACCATTGTCTGTTTGCCTATTGCTAAGCGGTTGCAAATATAAGAACAGTTTTGGTTTCTACAAACAAAATTAAGCTTAATTTTACTGCTTTTTTCAATGTTTTTTTAAACTGTTGGTATTGAATAAAATAATAAACGCCGCAATTGGAATTATTTTTTAAAACAGGAAAAGACTTACGTATAATTAGCTGAAAGTTCAACTGTTCTCTACTAGTCGCATCTCAAAAAAATATTTAAAAAGTGATTTGTTTCATATCTGTTATCAGCCAGGAATTGGTTGCTGAGAATTATTTTCATTAGAAAATGAAGCGATCTTTTGGTAAGGTATAACTTTGTAATTACTGCTCTTCTTTCTGCTTTAAAGCGAAGGTAAATAGCTTTAAGATGGCGCTTATAATCATGGTCTTTGTTGTTGGCTGTAGGGATGCGCTTTTGAATATTCTTAGTGATATTATTAAGTGCCATTTATCTAACCTTTCTTTTTCTGGACGGGACAATAAAGCAAAAAAAAATCTCCACTAGGGAGATTTTTTTTGTTTTATGATAAGGTAGACTATTTTTTATCTAAAAGTTCAATGATTTTAGCTCTTAGTGCGTCTCCTCTTAAATCTTTTGCTACGATAGTTCCCGAAGCATCGAGAATGAAAGTTGCTGGTATGGATTCAACCTTATATTGTCTTGCTATTGGTTCATCCCAAAATTTTAAATTGGAAACATGCGTCCAAGTTAATTTGTCCTTTGCAATAGCTTCTTTCCATTTGGCTTTGTCTTTATCTAAAGAGACTCCAATAATGTTAAGACCTTTTGAATGTAGTTCGTTATAAATGGCTACTACATTTGGATTTTCTTGTCGGCATGGGCCACACCATGAAGCCCAAAAATCAACGATTGTAACTTTTCCTAAGCTTTCTTTCAGTGAGATTACTTTTCCCTCTGGATTAGGCGCAGAAAAATCTGTACTTCATTTACCTTCAGGAGATCCTGCTGATGGAGGAACTGCTCCTACAGCTGGATTTTTCATTTCGCCAAGTTTAGTTTTGATTGCTTTACCTGGTTTTGTGTTTTTTAATGCATCTTCAAATCCGTTGTAGATTCCTTCTGCTTTTTTAACATCAGCACTTGGATCGTTTAACATTCCTTGGATGATTAACGCACTAATAAGTGATTTTGGATGAGTTTCAGCATATCCAACATATTTAGCTTTTGAATTGTTTCCAACTTCTTCTTGAAGTTTTGAAAATTCTTGCATCAAACCATTGATAACAACAGTATCTTTTGTTTGTTGAGCAGCATTCATTTTTTCCATATTCTGAGTTTGGAAATCCATTAATTTCTTTTGGATTACTTTTATCTCTTCATTGAATTTAACATACTCATCATTGTTGTATGATCCTGTTACTTTAGCATTTTGAATACTATCCTTATTGATAGTAATTTTAATGTCACCATTTTCTAGTATAAATGGAACTTTACCTTGTATTCCTTCAATTTGTAAAGTGTGGAAAGCTGGCTCTAAAGCTTTACCTTCAAATACGAATTTACCATTTTCAACTTTTACAGTATCAATAGATTTTAATCCCATTCCACTTTCGTCTTGTGTTTCAAGGATGATTGTTTTTCCGTTTTCAATTCCTTCTATAGTTCCAGAAACGGTGTACTTGTCTTTGTTACATGAAAATAATAAAAGAGAAGCAGATAGTAAAAAAAATATTTTTTTCATTACAATTAAATTGGTTAATATGTTAAGCGAACAAAAGTATTATAAAAATATAGAAGTCACTTAATTTAAATGGCTAAAATTTTGTTATAGTTTTTTAATTTTAACATTAAGTTGCTTTTTTTGCTGAAAGGGTAACTTTTTGTTAATAAAAGATTGTTTTTTTAAGACAAATATCAATTATTAATAAGCTTAAATTAAAACGGGGCTCAACTAAATTGATAGTTGAACCCCGTTTGATATACTGTAATAGATATTTATACCTTACCTAAAGTATATAATTGTTCCATTGTAGGGCTTAAACTTCCTCCCGATGGTTCTAATGTGATACCAAAAGCTTCAGCGTCAGCAGTTGCGTCAACAGCAAAAATACGTTGATTGTTAGCTACAAAATTATCCAATAAACCGATACTTGTAGGAGTTAATGGACTTAATTTTAAGGACCATACTTGATATACCATTCCTTTTGGCGGTTCTGGTAATCCCGAAGCATCTACATATACTTTTTGAGAGTCTTTGTTCCAATAAATTTTAGCAAAGGATTCTGGTGATACCGCTTGACCACCAAGAGCTACAACTGTATTGTTTGTGTCTCTAATGATTGCCAAACTTGATTCTATGGCTTTGTTTTCCAAAGTCAAAGTATTGAGTTCTTGTTCTATTTTTCCTTTTTCAGTTATTGCATTTACCACTTGATCATTGGAGCTAGAAAGCTGACTGTATTGAAAACCAATACCTATTAATAATAGTATGGCTGCGGCCCAACCAATATAAGGTGAAATAGACCTTTTTGGCTCTAATTGCACTACTTTTGGTTCCTCCCTTAATCCCAATTCATTCTTTATTTTATCATAATTACTCACCGAATTAAAAGGAGAGAAACTAGAAGATAAGGAGACAATAGATTGCTCAATAGCTATAATTTCTGCATTTATCTCGGGGTCATTATTAGCTCTATTAGTTATCTCAACGTTTTCAGCTTCACTAAGTAAGCCATAAACATAAAGTTCTAATATTCCTGATTCTATATATTCTTTATTTTCCATTATACTTTCAAATAGGTTCTTAAATCATTTATACAATTCCTATTGTGGGTTTTCACCGTTCCTAAAGGGATTTCTAACTCTTCAGCAGCTTCCTGTTGGGTATATCCTTTAAAGAATAATAAATCTATTATTTGTATGCATTTTGGTTTTAACCTTTTTACAAATTCATTGAGACCTATAGTGTCCACTTTGTTTGTCAATCTGGTACTGTCTTCTAATAGATTTACGAAATTATCAGAGGAAAGGTTTTTTTGACTGTTGTTAAAGTTTTTAGAACGCAATTTATCTATGGAAGTATTTCTAGCAATATTAAGGATCCAGGTATAAAATCTTCCTTTGCTTTCATTATAAGAATCCATGTTTTTCCAAATCTTAACAAATACGTCTTGCAAGACATCTTCGGCTTCTTCGGTATTTCTTACAAGTACATTTATAACAGAAAATAAACTTTTGGAATACATATCATATAGATAGGTAAAAGCCTTGTCGTCTTTTTTATAAATTAAAACTAATAACTCTTCTTGGGTCATAATTATTTTATTTTTTCAATTACAAACTTATGGAAACTAATTAAGATTTTAATTTTTTTAACAAAAAATCAAATACAAATAAAAATTAGTTTTTATATATAGGTGTCTTCTATTTGTGTGTTCTAATGGTTCCTTGATTATAGAAATTGATTTACGTAGACGGGTTTGCGTGAAGGATTGTAGTGAAAATCCTTTTTTGGGGCTTTTTCTGCCCCAAAAAAGATTGTAGCGAAGAGCCTGACCCGCTTTTTTTGGCGGGGCACGCCCAAATATAAATATAAATATAAAATAATTATATTTTAAACAATTGATAATCAGTTATTTGATAAATATTTTTATTTTTTTTCAATTTTTTTAAAACCATATCGAGAGCTCTCTCGTAAATCCTATTATAACCATTAAAAATTTACACAATGAAAAAGTCAAAAATGATTTTAGGAATGTCGCTAGTAGCGATTGCGGGTTTAACGTTGGTAGCAGCCGATCATATTGATGCGCCAGCTGTAACAGGAAACGCAGCAGATATTACAGATTTTTATGCCTTTCAGGGACAAGACACCAATAATATGGTGTTTGCGGTAAATACGCAAGGGCTTTTAACTCCAAATGCTACTGCAGCAGCAAGTTTTAGTGAAAACATGTTAATCGAAGTAAATATCGACAATACTGATGACAACAAAGAAGACTTGGTGATTCAAGCGATTCGAAAAGGGAGTAAAATGTATTTCTTTGGACCTTATGCACCATCTACAACTGGTAAAACGAGTACAATTGATGTGAGTAAAGCATCTGGAAGCGTAGAGATTTCAAAATATGGCGCTAGTGCAATTATCTCTAACGAGAACGGAATGAAATTTTTTGCAGGACCAAGAGATGATCCATTTTTCTTTGATTTAGGTCGTTACCAAGATATTCTTGATAAAAAAGAATCAGGTTTTAGAGCAACTGGTGTTGATACGTTTGCAGGAAGTAATGTTCTTTCTATAGTAGTTGAAGTACCAAAAACTAAATTAGGAACCGCTGCAAGTTTGAGTACTTGGGTAGAGACTAAGAAAAAACAATAAGAGGTAAGTTAATTAAAGTAAAACAAGATTTCTAAAAAATTAGATTCTAAAAACAATCAAAAAATAAGATATTATGAGAACACTAAACAATATAAAATTGATGACAGTTGTGCTAGTAAGTGCAATAGGAGCGGTAAGTTGTGATAACAACGATAATAATAATGATAATGCAATGGCATCTGCAGATTTTTCTGGAACTTATACACAGCAAGATCAAATGGGACGACCAGCGATAAATACAGTTTTTGTGGCATCGGGTCAGCCAAAAGATGATTTTAACGGAACAATTCCGTCTGCGATGGGAGCAATTTACCAACCAATTTTCAAAACAAGATTATTGGCTTTGAATGGAGCATATACTACAAACGCTTTGGGGCATACAGCAGATGTATTCACTTCGGTTTTGGCAACAGATGTTCTTAATGTGAAAACTTCTGGAAAAACAACTTTCTTTGATGGGACAACTTCACCAGCAACGGTTCTAACTGGTAGAGCCTTGGGTGATGATGTTATTGATACGGAGTTATTGTTAATCTTTGGTGGTTCGGGAGGAACTTCAAATCCTGGATTAATTAAGGATAATGTAAACAAAAACGACAAAGACTTTACGGTTTCATTCCCTTATTTGGCTACTGCTTGGTAGTTTAATTAATCGAAAGTTTCTGAGCTACTAAGTTCCTAAGATTTATGATGAGGATTATAAATGATAGTACCATCTAATAATTTTCTATCGATTAAATAAAATAAAACTGAGGAACTTAGAGGCTTATAGAAACGGAATCGTTACAAAGAAAATAACAGAGTGTTTGCCAATAGTATAGAGCACTCTGTTTTTTTTTACCTACAGAATAAAAAACAAACAATTTCATACATACTAAAATTATGAAAACTCTAAAAAAAATAGTAGGAATTACGGCAGCTATTTTGCTTCTTGTATCCTGCGATCAAACAAACAAACAAATTACAAATCCTAAAGATTATAATGCCTTTTTAGAAATAAAAGAAAATAAAGGTATGGGTTTTACTTTGGAAGAAATTAAATTTTGGGAGGCAAAATACCAAGCAGATCCAGTTCAAAATTCATATTTGGGAATTATTGCTTCCAATTATTCGACCTTATTTCAATATACTGGCGATATTAAAGATTTGTATAAAGCGGACGACTTATTAACGAAGTCAAACGAAGTTAGAAATTATGCCAAAGTAGGAACTTTGCGTTCTCTTGCCAGAAACTTTATTGCGCAACATCGATTTAAAGAAGCATTGACCTTGGCAGAAAAAGCGTTGGTTATTGGCGAAGGAAAAGCTGAATCTCAAAAATTATTGTTTGATATTCAAATGGAATTGGGGAATTATGACGCAGCTCTTGCCAATTTGGAAGCTATAAAGGATATGAAAGACTACGATTACCTTATTCGATTGGCAAAATGGAATGACCACAAAGGAGATTTGGATACCGCCATTACTTTTATGGAAAAAGCCAGAACAATTGCAGAAAAGGAGGATAATAAAACATTGAAAATTTGGTCTTACTCCAACTTGGGTGATTTTTATGGTCATGCAGGACGAATACAGGAATCCTACGATAGTTATTTGAAAACCTTATCGATTGACCCAAATTATACTTACGCATTGAAAGGAATTGCATGGATCGTTTTCTCTCACGAAAGAAATACCAAAGAGGCCAAACGTATTATTGAAACGATTGAACGCACCCATAATACTCCTGATTTTTTATTACTAAAATCTGAAATCAGTTCGTTTGAAGGCGATAAAGAAGCATCTAAAAAATATAAAAAAGCTTATTTTGATATGTTGGCACAACATAATTATGGTGCGATGTACAACAAATACAACACTTTGATTTATGCAGATGATAAGATGACAGCAAATAAAGCATTAGAAATTGCAAAAGTTGAAGTAGATCATCGTCCTACACCAGATTCGTATAATTTGTTGGCTTGGTCTTATTTAAAAACGGGTGATGCTAAAAAGGCATTACATATAATGAACGAAAAAGTAGTTGGTAAATCTTTTGAACCTCATGTTCAGTATCATTTGGCGATGATTTACAAAGCCAATAATAAAATGGAAAAAGTACCTGGTTTGAAAAAAGAATTGGAAAGCAGTATCTATGAATTAGGCCCTGAATTTGAAGCGAAAATTCAAAAATTGTAAACAGATGAAAATTTTATATACTTTTATTTTTTCGTGCATAGCTTTTTCAATTTCTGCTCAAAAAAGTAATGGAGTAGTGGTAGACGAACTAGGTAATCCTATTGAAAATGCTTATTTGGTCAATTCAGAATTCAATACGCACGCACACACCAATGAGTTGGGAATGTTTAGTATCGAAAAATCAGAAAGCGGAAATACATTGAAAATTACAGCTTTCGGTTATAAAAAGACAGACTATTTGGTACAATCTAATGGAAATAGAATTGTATTGGAAGATGCTATTTTCAAATTGAACGAAATTATTATTCAGCCAAAATTGTCTGCTATGAATGTGATTTCCAAAATCGATTTGCAAATCGCTCCCGTTAATTCGTCACAAGAAATATTGCGTAAAGTTCCTGGTTTATTCATCGGTCAACATGCGGGTGGTGGAAAAGCCGAACAAATTTTCTTGAGAGGTTTTGATATTGACCACGGAACCGATATATCAATTTCTGTAGACGGAATGCCCGTAAATATGGTTTCGCACGCACACGGACAAGGCTATGCCGATTTGCATTTTGTGATTCCAGAAACGGTAGAGAAAATTGATTTCGGAAAAGGGTCGTACTATGCTGATAAAGGTGATTTTGCAACAGCAGGTTATGTTGCTTTTCAGACCAAAGAAAAATTAGACAAAAGCATAATTAGTCTTGAAGTGGGGCAATTCAATACACAAAGGTTGGTGGGGATGCTCAACTTATTAGGAAATCAAAAAAAGCAATCAGCCTATATTGCTACCGAATATATTTTGAGCGATGGACCATTTGATAGTTCGCAAAATTTTAATAGAGTGAATTTGTTGGGTAAATACACGACCTTGATTGATGAGAATAGCAAATTTATCTTTACGGCTTCCCATTTTTCAAGTCGTTGGGATGCGTCAGGACAAATTCCGCAGCGTTTGGTGGACCAAGGATCGATTTCTAGATTTGGAGCTGTAGATAATACCGAAGGAGGAAGTACCTCTAGAACGAATATCAACGTTGCTTTGGTGAAATCTATTGATGAAAATACGTTTGTAAAAGCCAATGTTTTTTATTCTAAATATGATTTTGAATTATTTTCGAATTTTACATTTTTCTTAGACGATCCTATAAACGGCGATCAAATCAAGCAAAAAGAAAATCGTTCTATATATGGTATGAATTCTGAATGGAACAAAAAGCTAAAATACAACGATTGGAATGTGCTACTACAAGTTGGTGCTGGTTTTAGAGCAGATGCTACTATTGATACCGAATTATCTCACACCAAAGGTAGAACAACGGTTATAGACCCAATTAAGTTGGGAGATATTGAAGAGTTTAATGGTTTTAATTATTGGAATGCCGAATTCAGATACGGAAAGTTGATGATCAACCCAGCCGTTCGTTTTGATTATTTCAAATTTAATTACCAAGATAAATTGGCCGCAACCTATAGAACACAGTCAGAAACGGAATTTAAAGTTTCACCGAAATTGAATTTTATTTATACCCAAAATAATAGTTTGCAGTTCTTTTTTAAGACAGGATTTGGTTTTCATTCAAATGATGCTAGGGTAGTAGTGCAAAATAATGGAAAAGAAATTTTGCCAACATCGATTGGTTTTGATTTGGGTTCTATTTTCAAAGCAACACCCAAAGTGTTAGTAAATGCTGCTTTGTGGGCATTATACCTTCAACAAGAGTTTGTGTATGTAGGTGATGCAGGTGTGATTGAACCAAGCGGGAAAACCAAACGTATGGGAGCCGATTTAGGAATTCGTTATCAAATGAATGATTATTTGTTCTTAGATTCTGATGTTACCTACACTTATGCTAGAAGTATTGACGAACCATCTGGACAAAATTACATTCCGCTAGCGCCAGATTTTACAGCTACTGGAGGTTTGAGTTTTCAAAAATGGAATGGTTTCTCAGGAGGAATACATTACAGACACTTAAAAAGCCGACCTGCCAACGAAGATAATTCAATCATTGCCAAAGGATACGGAATTGTAGATTGCAATATCAATTATGATGTAAAAAATGTAACCTTCGGTTTGTCTGTCGAAAATCTATTTAATAAAGAATGGAATGAAACACAATTTGCAACCGAAACAAGATTGCAAAATGAACCCAATAGTGTAGAAGAAATTCATTTTACACCCGGAACCCCTTTTTACTTGAAAGGAAAGATTAGTTACAAATTTTAGAGATGTTTTTTTGTTTGTTTTTAAGGTCTAGTGTTTTAGTATGGCACTAGACCTTTTTATTTTTATGCCACTGATTAAAAGGATTGTTTTTAATTATTTCTCTTTTTGATTTCTTGAATTTCTCCTATCTGTGTTGCTGAAAAATTTTGCACAAAGATATTTTCACTAAAATCTGTGTTTGTTTTTTTATCCTTTTTTGAAAATTTCAACAACTGCAGCTTCATAGTTTCTTATACTTTGTGCTTTTTTAATCTGTTTCAATACTTTGTGCGGATTAGAAAAAGTAGTCGAAAAATATTCCCATAGGTGATACATCTTTAGTAAAATATGGGTTTGTCCCGATAACGATTCGCTGTAGATTTCGTATAAAGTATCGTGAAATTGTTTAAAAACTTCTAGTTTGTTGTCAGGATATTCGTGGGTATTATTTTTAATCATTGACGGCAAAAAAGGGTCGGCAATCAAGGCTCTACCAATCATCCAGTGGTCTATAGTTGGGAAGCGTTCTTGCATTTCGTGAAACTTCGCAACTGATGTAATATCGCCGTTATAATACAATTTGTGTTTGGTAGTGTCAATGCAATTTTGAAAAGCATCCAAATGAACACCACCTTTGTACAATTGCTTGCCTAAACGAGCGTGAATGGCAATATTTTTTAGCGGATATTTGTCCAAAATAGGCATTACATCAATAATCTCCTGAGTCGTTTCGTATCCCAAACGCATTTTCATAGAAACAAGAATATCTGTTTCAGAATGTGCTCTGTCTAGAATATGGTTGATTTTTTCGGTATTGCTAATTAATCCACTTCCCATTCCGCTTTTGGTAACCATCGGGTAGGGACAACCAAGGTTCCAATTCAGCTCTTTATACCCTAATTCTTTGACATACTTGGCAACGAACAAAAATTCGTCGGCATCATTGGTGATTATTTGCGGAATCACTTCCAAACCCACATTATTTTCAGGCAATAAATCGCGATCATACGAAGATTTGATAACCAATTTACCGTTCAACCGAATGTATGGTGAGTAAAAAGTATCAATTCCGCCAAACAATTTGTTTTGAGCGTTTCTAAATCTAAAGTCGGTAAATCCTTGTAGTGGGGAAGATAATAACGTGTAATCCATAGCATTTTTAAGTTGTGCAAATATAGTGTTCTTTCTAGGACAGTTAGTTTTTTTTAAAAATGTTTTTAGCCACGAATTGCACAAATTCTCACAAATAAAAATCTACACAAATGAAATTTGTGACTATTTGTGTCTTTATTTTTTGGAAACCAAAAAATAACTCATAACTCATAACTCATAACTCATAACTCATAACTCATAACTCATAACTCATAACTCATAACCCATAACTAATAATTCCTAACTCATAACTTTTTTTACCTTTCGACTTAGTATCTTTGTTTTCTTCAAATGAATACAATGACATACCCAAAAATACCTTTAGCGCAAAGCATCATTGAGTTGTGTTTGGCCAAAGGAGTTACCCAAATAATTATTTCTCCAGGTTCTCGTAATGCACCTTTGACTATTGGATTTGTAAATAATCCAAATTTCACCTGTTATAGTATAGCAGACGAGCGTTGTGCAGCCTTTTTTGCATTAGGAATAGCGCAACAAACAAAGCAAGCCGTGGCGGTAGTTTGTACCTCTGGTTCGGCTTTGTTGAATTATTATCCCGCGGTTTCAGAGGCTTTTTACAGTCAGATTCCGCTTGTTGTTATTTCTGCAGACCGACCACAATCCAAAATTGATATAGGTGACGGGCAAACCATTCGACAAGAAAATGTCTTTGCCAATCATTCGCTTTACAACGCCAATCTTCTTGAAGAAGCATCTGCCGAAAATGATTTAAAAATCTGCCAAGCAATTGATACGGCTTTACATCAAAAAGGGCCGGTTCATATCAACGCGCCTTTTGAAGAGCCTTTGTATGAAACCGTTTCCGATTTATCAGTTGCTGTGAATGTTTCCGCTTTCGCGAAAGAGCCTCTGCTTATTTCAAAATCTGAATTAGATATTCCTGCATCGATTTGGAACAAATCCAAGAAGAAATTAATTCTAGTTGGTGTCAATGATCCGAATACGATTGATAAAGAAATTATTGATTTCTTAGCGAATGATCCTTCAGTTGTGGTGATGACAGAGACAACTTCCAATTTACATCATCCCAATTTTATATCTAATATTGATACCATAATTACTCCTTTTACCGAAGTTGATTTTCAAAATTTTCAACCCGATATTCTGGTTAGTTTTGGCGGAATGATTGTTTCTAAAAGAATTAAAGCCTTTTTACGAAAGTACAAACCAGAACAGCATTGGCATATTGATCGTTTGAGAGGATATGACACCTTTGGAGTTTTAACACATCATTTTAAGGAAGAACCCAATTCGTTTTTCAAGAGTTTCTTACCGCTTACGCAAAAGGTAAATAGCAGTTATTTTGATAAAATGAATCAGGTGGCGATTTTGAGAAATCAAAAAAGTACTGAATATTTAAATAAAATACCATTTTCAGATTTTGTCGTTTTTGAAAAAGTAATTAAAAGTTTACCTAAAGAAAGTCAGTTACAAATAAGTAATAGTTCAGCTATTCGCTATGCGCAATTAATCGCCATTGACTCAACTGTTGAGGTGTTTTGCAATCGAGGAACTAGCGGTATTGATGGAAGTACTTCGACAGCTATAGGTGCAGCATTAGTCAATAAAAAACAAACTACTTTGATAACAGGAGATGTCAGTTTTTTGTACGATAGTAACGCTTTATGGAATAATTATATTTCTAAGGACTTCAAAATCATTATCATTAATAATGGAGGAGGGGGGATTTTTAGAATTCTTCCTGGACATCAAGAGACGCCTGTTTTTAATACTTTTTTTGAAACTTCACATCAATTAACAGCGGAACATTTAGCTAAAATGTATGGGTTTACATATAGTGTGGCTCACGAAATAAAAAGTTTAGAAACGAGTTTGTTTGCTTTTTTTCAACAAAATGACACACCGTCCATCTTAGAGATTTTCACACCTACGTTGGATAATGATAAAATACTACTTCAGTTTTTCAAGGAATTAGTTTAAGCTTAATAAAATGGTTAAAATATTATTTTGTAAGTAAATAATTGATTTTTTATTTTCATTTCGTTATATTTGAGTTTATTAACTTAAATAATTTTTTATGAGTGCAAGAGAAGAATTGATTGTGAAGTATGCAGCAGATTTAAAAGACAAATGTGGGGTAACTCCGGATATGGATTTATTGACTAAAGTGACCATTGGTTGTGGTCCGTCTATTTATAATAAAGATTCCTCTACAGTAGCAGGAAGTCAACAATCCGAATTAGATACCGTTAAGAATAATTTTTTAATTAAAAAATTAGGTTTAAACGATGGTCCGGAATTAGATGCAGGAATTGATACTGTAATTGAAAAATATGGTCGTTCAAATGCAAATAAATATAGAGCTGTAGTGTATTATCTGTTAGCTATTCACTTTAAAAAAGAAAGTATTTACAATTAATTGTAAGTGATTTATATAAATATTTAAAACGCCTTCTGGGCGTTTTTTTTATGTTTTTATAAATGATAACGAATTGAAATATTGTAGAGTACAGGTTAATTTGATTGGGTATTATCGTATACCTACGTAGTTTTGATAGTGTAATGTAGATTTAATAAGTTGTGTGATTAAGTCGCTAATTGTTAATTATATAACAAAAAGTTTTAAATCACACTTATACTTTTTTAGATTTGCCACTCAAATTGTGACATAATTAATTATTTTTGTGGATTAGAAAAGAGATATGCTGTTGAATTATTTAAAAGGTTTTTTAGTAAAAAATAAAGTAAAAAATAGTTTACTTGCTGAAAGAACTGTTCCGAATTCAAATAAGATAAAGACAGTTGGTTTGTTGATTGATGAAAATTATTTTTCAGAAAAAATCGATTTAATAAGCCAGATTGTTTCTAATGGAATTTTGAAAGAAGATATTCAGGTTTTAGTTTATAAAAACAGGGGAAATAAAAACAAGGAGTGTGAATATCCTGTTTTTACTCCTAAAAATTTAAACTGGAATGCGGAAATAAATAATAAAAATGTTGAAGATTTTATTAATAAAGAATTTGATTTATTAATAAGTTATTATGATGTTGAAAAAGCCTTGTTGTTATTGGTAACACATCATTCAAAAGCAGATTTTAAAGTAGGTTTCTCTTCTATAGATAAAAGGCTAAATGATTTGATGATTAGTATAAATGCTGAAAATCATAAAGTTTTTATTCACGAGTTGTTTCGATACTTAAAAATATTAAATAAAATATAACCTAAACATGCAATCATTAATAGGAACTGGAGCTGCATTAATTACTCCTTTTAAAGAAGATTTGTCAATTGATACTGAAGCTTTATGTAAAATAGTAAATTTTTCAGTAGATGGAGGAGTTGAATATTTAGTAGTTTTAGGGACTACTGCTGAAACAGCTACTTTATCTCCAGCGGATAAAGAATTAGTAATAAAAACAATTGTTGCCGCTAACAATGGAAGGATACCACTTGTTCTAGGAATTGGTGGGAACGATACGATGAAGGTGGTGGAAGAATTGAAAACAAGAGATTTATCTGCTTTTGAAGCGATTCTATCAGTTTCACCATTTTATAATAAACCTACTCAAGAAGGAATTTACCAACATTATAAGATGGTGGCAGAAGCTTCTCCGCTACCAGTGATTATTTATAATGTTCCAGGCCGTACTTCAAGTAATATGTTGCCTGCAACTGTAATACGTTTGGCTAATGATTGTAAAAATATTATTGGCGTAAAAGAAGCTGCAGGAGATTTAGTGCAAGCAATGGAGATCATCAAAAATAAACCTAAAGATTTTATGCTTATTTCTGGAGATGATATGTTGGCTCTGCCAATTATATTAGCTGGTGGTGTTGGAATTATTTCGGTAATTGCTCAATGTTTTCCAATAGCATTTTCTGAAATGGTACGTCTAGGCTTGAACCGTAAAGTTGATGAAGCTTATGAGTTACATTACGGTCTGTCGGAATGCATTGATATGATTTTTGAACAAGGCAATCCAGCAGGGATTAAACAAGTTTTTAAATCGTTAGGTGTTTCTGAAAATCATGTTCGTTTGCCATTAGTTACAGTGGATGAGTCTTTGGCCGCTAGAATTGATGTTTTTGTGTCGAAATTTGATAAATAATACATACTTTTTCTTAACGAAAGAAATATTTTGTAGTGGCTAAATTAATACCTAAATTTGCACCGAAACTTCGGTGCGGTTTTTTGTAGGTTGATACTAACAATTGAATCGAAAAAAAAATAAAATGAAAAAAATTGTATCGTTATTACTTCTTTTAGCGCTATTTACATCTTGCAACGAATATCAGAAAGCATTAAAAAATGAAGATATTTCCGTAAAATATGAAATGGGAACTAAATTGTACGAATCAGGGAAGTATTCTAAAGCAATTCGATTGTTTGAGCAAGTAGCGACTACTTATAGAGGGAAACCTCAGGCAGAGAAGTTGTTTTATATGTTTTCTCAATCTTATTATAAAACTAATCAATTTTATTTAGCGGGTTACCAATTTGAAAGTTTTACGTCAAGTTACCCTAAGAGTGAAAAGGCAGAAGAAGCCGCTTTTTTAGGTGCTAAAAGTTATTCTAAATTATCACCTACTTATAGTTTGGATCAAACGGATACCCATAAAGCAATTGAGAAATTACAAAACTTTATCGACAGTTATCCCAATTCAACTTATTTAGCAGAAGCTAATGTGTTGGTGAAAAACTTAGCTGAAAAAATAGAGAAAAAAGTATACGAAAATGCCAAAGGTTACAACACGATTTCAGATTATAAATCGGCATTAGTAGCTTTGAATAATTTTATAAATGATTACCCAGGAACACCGTATAAAGAAGATGCTTTGTATTATAGACTGGATTCTGCTTATAAATTAGGTATTAATAGTGTTAAAGATAAGATGGAAGAACGCTTATTGGTTGCCCAAAAAGCGCATTCTAGTTTGATTAAGTTTAAACCGGATACTAAGTATAAAGAAAAAGCTGACGATATGTTAGCTAGAGTGGAACAAGATTTACAAAAATTTACTAAATAAAAAAAGTCATGGATTTAAAAAAGACGAATGCTCCAGTAAATACAATAACTTACAACAAAACAGTTATTGAAGAACCTACTGGAAATGTGTATGAAGCAATAACCATTATGGCTAAAAGAGCTAATCAAATCAATTCTGAAATCAAAAAAGAATTGACTGAGAAATTGGAAGAGTTTGCAACATATAATGACAGTCTTGAAGAAGTTTTTGAAAACAAAGAGCAAATCGAGGTTTCAAAATTCTATGAAAAATTACCAAAGCCACACGCTTTAGCAGTTCAAGAATGGTTAGATGGTAAAATTTACCACAGAGATTCAAATAAATAATACAACCTTAGATGTCAGTTTTAAACGGTAAGAAAATTTTACTAGGAGTTTCTGGTGGGATTGCTGCCTATAAAACAGCTTCTTTAGTTAGACTTTTTATAAAAGCAGGTGCACATGTCCAAGTGATAATGACACCTGCTTCTAAGGATTTTGTAACCCCGTTAACGTTATCCACTCTTTCTAGAAAACCTGTTTTTTCTAGTTTTTATAATGAAGATGATCAAGAAGCGGAGTGGAATAATCATGTGGAGTTAGGGCTTTGGGCTGATTTAATGTTGGTTGCTCCTGCAACCGCTAATACCATGTCCAAAATGACTAATGGGAATTGTGATAATCTACTTATTGCAACCTATTTATCTGCTAAGTGTCCTGTTTATGTAGCGCCAGCTATGGACTTGGATATGTATAAGCACCCATCAACAATTGCTAGTTTTACAGCTTTACAAAAATTTGGAAATACCATTATTCCCGCTGAATCAGGTGAATTAGCCAGTGGACTTTCGGGCGAAGGTCGAATGGCCGAACCTGAGAATATTGTAGCTTTTATCGAATCAGATTTAGAAAGTAAATTACCTCTAAAAGGGAAGAAGTTTCTAATTACTGCAGGGCCAACTTACGAAGCTATTGATCCTGTACGTTTTATAGGAAATCATTCTTCAGGAAAAATGGGATTCGATATTGCATCTAGTGCAGCTAATTTAGGTGCTGAAGTTGTTCTTGTTTCGGGGCCAACGCATTTCAAAACCAATCACCCTTCCATTCTATTAATTCCAGTAGTTTCAGCACAAGAAATGTATAAAGCTTGTCATGCTCATTTTTCTCAAATGGATGTGGTTATAGCTGCTGCAGCTGTTGCAGATTATAGGCCAAAGACGGTAGCTACCCAAAAAATTAAGAAATCGGCGGATAACTTTGTGATTGAGTTAGAAAAGACCAAAGATATTTTATTGTCTCTGGGAGAGATCAAGAAAAATCAATTTTTAATTGGTTTTGCTTTAGAAACAGAGAATGAAATTGAAAATGCAAAGCTGAAAATCCAGAAAAAAAACTTAGATTTGATAGTTCTCAATTCTTTGCAAGATGAGGGAGCAGGATTTAAAAAAGCAACCAACAAAGTAACCTTTATTGATAAGGATTTCAATATTGAACCTATGGAGTTAAAACCCAAGGAAGAAGTTGCGGATGATATTTTAAATAAAATAAAAGCCTACTTTCATGACTAAATGGATTCTATTTTTTACACTTACATTTTTCACTACGCTTCAAGCACAACAATTAAATTGTACCATCAGCGTAAATTCTGAAAGAGTGGCAAATACTAATCAGTCGGTTTACAAAACCTTGCAAACATCATTGACTGAGTTTGTCAACAAAACAGATTGGACGGGTAAAGCCTTAAAGCAAAGTGAGAAAATTAATTGCTCGATGTATATTACTATTTCGTCTAATAATTCGGATCAGTTTGTTGCGACCATACAAGTGCAATCTTCAAGACCTATTTATAATTCTTCTTATGCTTCGCCAATTCTAAATTTTAACGACAAAGATTTTAATTTTAGATACATAGAGTTTGAAAATTTTATTTTTAATCCTAATGGTTTTGAATCTAATTTAGTTTCAGTAGTTTCGTTTTACGCTTATGTTATTTTAGGACTAGACGCAGATTCTTTTGTGCCTAAATCAGGAGATTCACATTTGACAATGGCTCAGAATATTGCAAATAATGCACAACAAGGTGGTTATAAAGGTTGGAGTCAATCTGATGGTTTTCAAAACCGGTATTTCTTAATCAATGATTTGCTGTCACCAACATTTTCTGTGATTCGTTCAACGATTACAGATTATCACACAGGTTTGGATACCATGACCAAAGACTTAAAGGGATCAAAAGAAAAAATTAAAAATTCGTTGATAGATTTGAATAAATTATATGCGGCAAAGCCAAATGCTTTCTTAACACGAGTCTTTTTTGATGCAAAGTCAGATGAGATTGTTTCTATATTTTCAGGCGGTCCAAGTGTTGGTATTACTGACTTAGTGGAAAGTTTGAATAAAACCTCTCCATTGAATACTAGCAAATGGGAAAATATTAAATACTAAGAGATTTTCTTTTTAGGTTGATTTCATTTTTACAAAAAAAAAACTGGATTAGATGATTACCACACTATCGATAAAAAATTATGCATTAATTGAAAAATTGTCAATTGATTTTTCAAAAGGATTTTCAATAATCACAGGAGAAACAGGGGCAGGGAAATCAATTATTTTAGGTGCTTTAGGTTTAGTTCTTGGAAAAAGAGCAGACTTGAGTTCGCTTAAAAATAAAGAGGAAAAATGCATTATCGAGGCACATTTTGAAATTTCCAAATACAACCTCAAACCTTTTTTTGAAGCAAACGACCTCGATTATGAGGACGATACTATTATCAGACGTGAAATATTGCCATCTGGAAAATCGCGTGCTTTTATCAATGATAGTCCTGTAAATCTTCAAGAATTACAAGAATTGAGTTTATTCTTAATAGACATTCATTCACAACAACAAACCCAGGAGTTGTCTGACGAGAATGTACAATTCAAAATTATTGACGCTATTGCTAATAACTCAGAAACGATTGTAACGTATCAAGGTTTATTGAAACAATACAAATCAGAGAAATCAAAATTGAATTCCTTGATTAAAAAACAAGCTGAATCTTATAAAGAGCAAGAGTACAATCAATTTTTATTGACTGAATTATTGGAAGCCAAATTAAAATCAGGGGAACAAGAAACACTGGAAGCTGATTTTGAAAAGTTAAATAATGTTGAGATTATTAAAGAGTCTCTAGATAAATCATTATCGATTACGAGCACTGAGTCGGTTGGAGTATTGTCTAATTTAAATGAAATCAAATCAGCTTTACAAAAGATAGCTTCCTTTTCGCCAGAATACCAATCGTTACAAGAACGTGTTGTTAGTGTTTTGATCGAAATGGATGATATAACTAATGAATTGAATGATAGTGCAGAAAGCTTATTCAGTGATCCAGCACAATTGGAGTTGATTAATCAAAAGTTGCAACTCATTTATAATTTACAAAAGAAACACCAAGTTTCAACGGTGGAGGAACTTTTGGATATTCAAAACCAGTTGGATAATTCGGTTTTAGAGCTAGGAAATTTGGGTGATGAAATCGAAAAATTAACAGCTTCAATTCAAGCAAAAGGTGGAGATTTAGATATTTTGGCAAATACTATTTTGACAAATAGAGAAAAAGCTATTCCTGTTTTATCCGATAAATTAATTTCGATTTTAGCTACTTTGGGAATGCCTAATGTGCGTTTTGATATTAAAGTGACTCCAACTGCAAATTACTTTGATAATGGAAAAGACGAATTACAGTTTTTATTTGCAGCCAATAAAGGAACTGACTTTGGATTATTAAAAAAAGTAGCGTCAGGAGGAGAGATGTCAAGAATTATGTTGGCAGTCAAAGCAATTTTGGCACAATATTCTAAATTACCAACCTTAATTTTTGACGAAATCGATACGGGAGTTTCTGGCGAAATAGCCATTAGAATGGGCGAAATCATGAAAGAAATGAGTCTAACCATGCAAATTTTTGCCATTACACATTTGCCACAAATTGCAGCCAAAGGAAACGCACATTTCAAAGTATTCAAATCTACAGTTGGAGAAGATACGCAGTCTGAATTGGTTTTATTAAGTGCTGAGGAACGAATTGTAGAAATTGCACAAATGCTTTCTGGAGCAGTGGTTTCAGATTCTGCTTTAAATCACGCTAAAGCCTTGTTGAACTAATATATTCAATTATATTTGTACCTCAAAAAAATAAATTTAAAACGCTTTATAGCTATTTATAAATAACGATAAAAAGAGAAAAATGATCATAGAACCAAGAATGAGAGGATTTATTTGTTTGACATCACAACCTAAAGGATGCGAACAGAATGTAAAAAATCAAATTGAATATGTAAAATCAAAAGGAGCGATTGACGGTGCTAAGAAAGTATTGGTAATCGGAGCTTCAACAGGTTTTGGATTAGCTTCCCGCATCACAAGTGCTTTTGGTTCTAATGCTGCTACAATAGGAGTATTTTTCGAAAAAGGACCTGCAGCTGGTAAAACAGCTTCACCAGGTTGGTACAACTCTGCAGCTTTCGAAAAAGAAGCTACCAAAGCTGGTTTGTATGCTAAAAGTATCAATGGAGATGCTTTTTCAAACGAAATTAAAAAGCAAACTTTAGATTTAATCAAACAAGATTTAGGGCAAATAGATTTAATCATCTATAGTTTGGCATCACCAGTGCGTACCAATCCTAATACAGGAGTAATGCACCGTTCGGTTTTGAAACCAATCGGAGGTACCTTTACAAATAAAACCGTAGATTTTCACTCAGGTAAAGTTTCGGATGTTTCTATCGAGCCTTGTAGTGGTGACGATATCGAAAACACGGTTGCTGTAATGGGTGGTGAAGATTGGGCCATGTGGATGGACGCTTTAAAATCGGCTAATTTACTAGCTCCTGGAGCTACAACTGTTGCTTATTCTTATATCGGGCCATCATTGACTGAGGCAGTTTACCGTAAAGGAACAATTGGTCGTGCCAAAGATCACTTGGAATCTACTGCTTTTGAAATCACTAAAAGCTTGGCAGACCTTAACGGAAAAGCCTATGTTTCTGTAAACAAAGCTTTGGTAACTCAAGCTAGTTCTGCGATTCCAGTAATTCCATTATACATTTCATTATTGTACAAAATCATGAAAGCTGAAGGTATTCATGAAGGTTGTATCGAGCAAATCCAACGTTTATTTGCTGATCGTTTGTACAACGGAACAGAAGTTGCTACAGACGAACAAGGACGTATCCGTATTGACGACTGGGAAATGCGCGAAGATGTTCAAGCAAAAGTTGCCGCTTTATGGCAAGATGCTGTAACTGAAAATCTTGAAGAAATTGGGGATTTAGAAGGATATCGCAAAGATTTCTACAACCTTTTTGGTTTTGATGTAGAAGGAGTTGATTATAAAGCAGACACAGACGAAATGGTTGGAATTCCTAGTATTAGCGAGTAAATTTTTTTCAAATTATACAATTGCACCTTTTACAATCTTTGATTGTTTAAGGTGCTTTTTTTTTTGATTTGAATTTTAATGTTGTCAATGATTGGGGTTACTTTTTTTGATAAAGTCAAAATGGGTTGAATGTTAGTCTTGTCTGTTTTAAATAGTGGTTTTTTTTTATATGTAAATTTGATTGCCAATGGTAACTTCAATTTAAAATTGATAAAGGTGTTGAGAAATTATTTTTCTTGATTGGTTGTAATAAAAATATTAGGTTTATATTTGATAAAAATACGCTACCAAGTAGCGCAAATACACCCCAAATTGGGTGGATTGTCGCTACTTTGTAGCGAGTATATATTAGTTACCAGCAATTATAAGAACAACTAATGATTTTAGAACAATACAATACAGTCGGAATTGGTTCTGATGAAGCGAAACTGAAATTAGCAGCAATTTTTTTTGATAAAATCTATAACATATCTAACAATATTGAAGTGCCTCGAAGTTTGCTCGTTAACTCAAATATTGACGTGAAAAAATTTGTTCCAATTTCAGAAAGCCTTCAAGCAAAAATGGATACTGATTACAAACATATTTTTTCTGAACAAGTTTTACCAAAATATTTTAAAGAAAAAGAAGAAGTTGATAGAGCAACTGTGTTAGAAATATTGACTAAAATAGGTGAAGAAGCAAGAGCAAAAGCCAATAATCTATTTTCGCTAGAAGCCGCAAAGCAATTATCACATAATAAGACTATTGGAATTCCAATTTTTAATGAAACAATCTTTAAAGATCATCTTGAAAATGATTATCAAAACAATATTTCCCAAGAAAAAGTCGAGATTAAAATAATAAATGCTCCAGTAATTATAGCTTCCGAATTAAAATGGGATCAAATAGTAGAAGCAAAAAAAGATATAGATTTTAACAATAAAGTTAAAAGATTTGGGGTTTTTATAAATAAAAATTATAAAGGAAGAGAAATTCCATACATTATTGATGACCTTTCAATTCAGATTGAAGATTATAAAAGCGCATGTAACAAACACGGAATTGGTTTAGCAAATGAAACATATAAATCTTTGGCAAATTCTAAATCAATTGTTGGAACTTTAGGAATTACTCTATGTGCTTTATTAGTAAAAATGCCTGAATATGCTATATTAACGAGTACAATTGGTGCTGGCTTAGAAATTTTAAATTTAGGAATTACAATAAGACAATACGAAGACAAATTTGAATCATTTGTAAAAGAAAGTCCAATGTCTTTAATATTCGAAATTGATAAACTTAATAAACAAAATGTATAAAATAACTGCCCATAACAGCCAAGGTTTCGTTGGGCTTGAAAAGCCAACAATGAAACCTTGGTTGAACCCTTCGACTAGCGCCCCCAACTGGCACTCGTTTATCCTAAACCCTGGTGCTTGACTGCGTCGAGTACCTATTTAAATTATGACCAATAAACGTAGCGTTTGCAACGCGGTTCTTTAAGGAATGTACTTTTCAGTTGCCACACTAAAATGAAAAATCGATGTCCGAAAAATACAAAGTAATAGACAGTACCGTACCGACTTTTATAACGATGACCATTGTAGATTGGGTGGATGCCTGCCTGTCGGCAGACAGGTTTTTACCAGACCCGTTTATTGTTCTATTCTAGACGATTCTTTAAATTACTGCATTAAAGAAAAAGAACTTAGTGTACACGCTTATGTGTATATGACAAGTCATATACATTTGGTGGTCACAGCACCAGATGGTGAGCTTCAAAATATCGTTCGTGATTTTAAAAAATTTACTTCAAAAAAAATTATTGAAGCGATAAAAGAACATCCTGAAAGAAGACGGGAATGGTTATTACGAAAATTTAGCTATGCAGCTGAGGTGAGGGGGGTACACCCATACCAAAAGTTGAAGAAGTTTAAAATTAACTGTGTTTTTTAAATAACTGCGCAAGTAATTTTTTTTTGTCGTCTAAAGGCTAAAACATAACTTATAATATCATGAAGTACTTATTCATTATCGCATTCACTTGTTTTCAATTTTCATTTGCATTCTGTCAGCATTCAGGTGGAAGATCTGGTCAAGGCGGAAGATCTGGTCAAGGCGCACCTCCACAAGAAAGCACACAGCAAAAAGAAACCGTAAAAGCGCTTAAAATTACTGATGTCGCCGGACTTATAGTTTACAATCCCGAAACGGTAATCAAGGAGGCTAAAGTTAAAAAAGCACCGGAACAAGAATTAATGACAAAACTCATTAATGATTACAATAGTAAAATTCTCGCTATTCAAAAAGCCAATATAGTGACCTTAGAGACTATTGAAATCACTTCAATGACCAAACAAAAAGCAGCGGTAGAAAATAACGACCGTAAGCAATTAATGGAACTTCGCAAAAGCATCAATGAGCAATTAAAGCCAATTAGAGATGAAGTTGCTACTGTAGAAAAAGAATTAAACGAACAAATAGAAAGTTCTTTTTCAGAAAAAATCAACAAAAAATGGTTGGATTATCTTAAAGATCAAAAAGAAGCATTGCAGCCTAAAACACCAAGCGAAAGCAGACCCGAAGGTGGCGGTGGTCGCGGAATGAGATAATTTTATATCAAAGTTTCAAAAACCCTTACTTAAAATAGCGGTTCAGGTTTAACTTGAACCGCTATCTTGATTTATATATGAAACTTTAGTAATAATTTCAAATCTCACAAACATTACAACGCAATACTAGAATATAATTTAAGCGCTATGAAGAAAAACTTCTGCAGGAATACTAAAATAATTCTTTAATTTTTGGGCCATTTTCAACGTAATTTCTTAACAGATGATTAAAAGTCCTTCTTCTAACAAAATTTGCTGAGATTAGTAATCCCACTGGCTCTCATTTGTCGTCCATCCTGCTGCTTGATTTCATCGAATGCCAACTATAATTAATGCCAAAGATTTTGGTGTTTGCAACGCGATTGTTTTGCAGTAATGCATTTTCCTCCATACAACTTTTCTTTCGCTTACAAGTTTTATTTACTTATATTTGAGTTATTCAATTGTAATATTTTTAACAGATTACAGGACTGCTTTTGAAAAACGGATTGCAAGCCAAGTTGATTCAGACCAATGATGGGTTTAATTTGTATAATCTGGTGGAAGTGAGGTTCTTTTTGGAACAATTAAATTTGGCTGATGATGTTTTTATGATCAGCGATGAGGTTTGGGAATACGCCAAACGAGAATTGATAAATAAGTTTCGCAACAGCTCAAAGTTCGAAGTATGTGTGAATATCATCAAGGATTTTCAAGCAACCAATCCAAAGAAGAAATACAAATCAGATCTGGAGGTCTACATTCGAGAATCTAAATTGGAAGACTTTTTCAATGAGAATGGTGAAACCATTTTCGTTTCAACCATTCATAAAGCAAAAGGAAAAGAGTTTGATACTGTTTTTTTGATGCTTAAAAATTTTAATTGTGCTACAGATGAAGCTATGAGGCAGTTGTATGTCGCCATGACAAGAGCAAAGCAAAATTTGACGGTACATCTTAATTCCAACTTTCTTGACAATCTGTCGGTAGAAAACTTAGAACGAATTGAGGATAATGAAATTTACCTACCACCAAAAGGTTTTTCAATGCATTTAACCTACAAAGATGTTTGGTTAGACTATTTTATAAACAGACAATATTTAATATCCCAACTCGTGAGTGGGAATGCGTTGACTGTGCAAAATGACGAATGTTTAAACTCGAATGGACAATCGGTGTTGAAATTTTCTAAATACTTTTTGCAACAAATGGAGAGCTTAAAAGAGAAAAAATATGTGTTAAAAACCGTAAAAGTGAACTTTATTGTTTACTGGTTAAAAGAAGGAGCAACAGAAGAATTGAAGATTATTTTACCTGAACTTTATTTTGAGAAACAGCAAAATGGAGATTAAAAAAATATAAGTACAATGTTGGTCGTTTCAGGTTTTTATAAATTCAGGAAGTCGAATCATTCAGTAAGCTGATAAATCTTGTCTATAAAGCGAATTTTAAAATCTTCAATTGTACAAGAAAAAAGTGTTTGGTTATCTATGTGTTTCTTTCTTTATAATATTTAGGCACAAGAATTTATGACAATCTCCTATTTGATCGATTCTTACTTTTGGGTATATCTTATAAAATTTTATTTTAATTGTATAAGATAAACGATTTTAGATAAGCTTATCTTCGCAAATACGTTAATAATACACTGTTTATAACGATGTGATTATTATTTTTAAATTTTAACCCTTTTGAAATTGAACAAAGCCTTTAAAATTATTTTAAAAATAGGAATAGGACTTGTGACACTTTTTTTATTAATAGTGCTTGCATTACAGATACCTTATGTTCAGAATAAAGTAAAAGATGCAGCGGTCTCTTATTTGGAAAGTAAAATAAAAACTAAAGTTGCAGTAGGATCTATAGAAATAGGCTTACCTAAAAAAGTAATCCTAAATGATTTTTACTTTGAAGATCAGTCAAAAGATACTTTGTTGGCAGGTAAATCTTTGAACATTGATATAGATTTATTTCAATTGTTTAATAACAAAGTACAAGTTAACTCCATTGAATTAGAAAAGATTGTAGCCAATATCAAAATTAGTAAAGACTCGGTTTATAATTTTGATTATATCACCAAAGCATTTGAAACTCCTGACCAAACTAAAAAAGAAGGAGAATCAATGGCGATTTCTATTAAAAAAATAAACCTCAATACTATTAAATTCAGATATAATGATGCTGTTTCAAATACAGAATTGGCTTTATATGTCAATCATTTTGATACAAAAATTGATAATTTCGATTTAAAAAAATTAGCGTTTGATGTTCCAGACATCAATCTTGATGGTTTTAAATTAGATTTAAACCAAGATTTAGTAGCGACGACAGAAAAAGTAGTCAAAGACATAAAAGACAAAGCAGACAGTATAGTTTTAAAATTGAATTTAGAAAACATTCAATTAGACAATATCGACATTCGTTACATTAATGCGATTACAAATATTGGAACCAAGATTGAGGTTCTTCATTTAAGTACAAAAGTAAAAACAATAGATTTAGAGAAACAAATTATAGCGTTAGAATCCATAGAATTAAAAAGTTCCAAAGGTCAGTTGACTTTATCTAAATCGAGCGAAAAGGTCAATGATTCCACTAGCAGTTCGTCAAGTTTACCATGGAAAATTGATATCAATTCGGTTTCTATTGCTGACTTTAATTTTACATTTGACAATAATAATGCTTCTAGTATTCAAAAGGGATTGGATTACAATCACATGAAATTGAATGATTTGTATTTGGAAGGTAAAGCGATTACTATATCTGACAACAAGTACAAAGGGACTATCAATTCATTTAAATTTAAAGATAAAAGCGGTTTTCAGTTAGATGAATTAAGGACTGATTTTGTCTATACGACAAAAGGGGCTTCTTTGAAGAAGTTGTTCTTAAAAACACCTCAAACTACCTTACAGCAATCTATTGTAACCACTTATCCGTCGATAGCTTCGTTGAATGATTATCTAGAAAATCTAACTATTGATGCGAATCTAAAAAACAGTAAACTGAGTTTTAGAGACGTTTTGTTTTTGGTACCTACGCTTCATTCTATTGATGTTTTCAAAAATTATCCTAATGCAATTGTGAATTTCAATGCAGTAGTAAAAGGCAAATTGAACAAATTAACCATTGACACTTTCGATGCTAATGGACTTGGAAGTACAAAAGTGGCTTTAAAGGGAACTATTTCTGGATTGCCAAAAGTCGAAAAAAGTATTTTTAATATTAGTTCATTATACCTAGAAAGTACAGCCAAAGATATTGATGCTTTTGTACCCAAAAATACAATTCCGAATACCGTTCAACTACCAGCGACATTTAATGTGAAAGGAAATTTCAACGGAAGTATGAATAATTTTAAAACCAAATTGGATTTAAAGAGTTCATTTGGTAATGCTGTTGTTGACGCAACCTTTGACCAAAGTCGAAAAAATAGTGAAAAGTACATTGCCGATGCTTCTGTTGAAAATTTTGATTTAGGGAAGTTCATAAAAAATAAGCAAATAGGGAGAATAACGGCAAATGCTACCGTAAAAGGAGTGAGTCTTGATCCTGCATTGGCTACAGCCAAACTTTCTTCGAAAATTGTAAAAGCCAATTTTAATCAATACGATTATAAAGATATTTATTTGAATGCTACAATGGACAAAGGTCAGTTTGTTGTGAATTCAACTGCTACAGATCCCAATTTATCCTTTAAACTGGATGCCAAAGGATCTTCGCTTCCAGAAAAACCTACGTTAGATTTGAAATTAAACGTTGATTTTATTGACCTTAATAAATTAAATCTGCACGCTGGCCCTTTAAAATTGAAGGGAAATATTACGGCTAATTTTGACGATTTAAGACTTGACAATCTCAATGGAGCGGTTCATGCGACTGATTTTCTAGTCGCTTTAGAAAAGGAGCAGTTTCCATTAGATTCGATTAGCATTGCGGCAATTTCAACCGTTGAAAAAGATTCTATAGTATTACAATCTCAATTTGCTGATGGCTTGATAAGTGGGAATTATAAGTTGTCTTTGATAAGTGACCAATTGGTTAATTCTATTTCAAAATACTATCAATTCGACAAAAAATATGTTCCGAATAAAGAAAATCAAAATTTAGATTTTAAATTTAGAATTAAAGACAATCTGGTTGTAAAAAAGATACTTCCAGAAATAAAAGAGTTGTCTGAGATTACACTTAGCGGCGCTTATAATTCGGTTAACGATAGTATTGTGGTCAATGCAGTTTTACCCAGAATGAATTATGCGGATAATGAAATTTCAAATGGCGTTTTTAAAATGAATACGCAAGGAAACACATTACAGTATGATTTGTCGGTAGCACTCATTAAAAATCCGCAATTTGAAATTCCAAAAACAGCAATTGTTGGTAAGATTGAAAGCAATGCAATTGATTATAGTTTGAGTGTAAAAGATTTTGAGGATAAGGAAAAGTATTTGATTTCGGGCACAATGAAAGATAGTTTGGGTGCGTCAATAGTTACTCTTAATCCTGAAAAAATGCTTCTGAATTATGATAATTGGGCTGTTGATGCTAATAATTTTGTAAAAATTGCTCCAAAAGGTATTTTGTTTTCTGATTTTAAAATTCAAAACGGTCGACAATCTTTTTCTGTTCAATCACAAAATAAGATGGATAATGCTCCTATTGTAGCCAAATTTGAAAATTTCCAAATAGAATCGTTGACGAGTATCGCCAAATCAAATTTTGAAATTGGCGGTACCATCAATGGAGAAACAACGATTGTAGACCTAACCAAAAAACCTTTGTTCGTAGCTGATTTAAGTATTGATAATTTGACCATGAAAGGGGATTCTATTGGGAACCTCCAATTGAAAGTAGCCAATAAAAACGCGGATATTTATAGTGCAAATATTGCCTTAACAGGATTAGGAAATCAAGTAAATGTTGATGGTAATTATAATTCAAGCGGGGAAAGTTTAGACTTGATAGTTGCTATACAAAAACTTCAAATGAAATCATTACAGGCTTTTACTGCAGCGTATTTAAAGGATACGGAAGGGTTTATGGATGGTCAATTGGCTGTAACTGGAAAAGCAACAAACCCTGAAATTAATGGAAGCCTAAAGTTTAATTCAGTTGGATTTGTTGCAATACCCTTAAATTCGAAATTCAAACTGAATAATGATCAAATAGCTTTTCAAGGAAATAAAATTGTTTTTGACAACTTCAAATTAGAGGATGAGAATAACAATCCTTTAATAGTAGACGGTTTTATAGACAGTCAAGATTATTCTAATGTGGGGTTTAATTTGAATGTAGTTGCCAAGAATTTTAGAGCAGTCAATTCTAAAGCGAAAGACAACAAATTGTTTTATGGGGAATTGTATTTGGATAATAATTTGGGGATCAAAGGAACATTAAACAATCCAATCGTTGATGGTACAGTCAAAATAAACGCTGATACAAAATTTACGATGGTGTTGCCTCAAGATGATCCTTCGATTGCAGACAGAGAGGGTATAATTGAGTTTATAGACCAAGATCAGCCTGTTTTATTTACAATTGAAGACCCAATGAAAGAGATCATTCAAACGGAAATAAAAGGAATAAATGCTTCGGTAAATATTGTAGTAGATAAAAATGCTGAAATTTCAATTGTAATTGATGAATCCAATGGAGATTATTTAAAACTACAGGGAGAAGCGCAATTAACTGGTGGAATTGATCCTTCTGGAAAAACGACACTAACTGGAAAATATGAATTTACAGGTGGTGCATACGAAATGAGTTTCAACTTAATTAAAAGAAAGTTTGAAATCCAGCCTGGAAGTTATATCCTTTGGACTGGGGAACCTACAACAGCAAATATTAATATAACTGCCGTGTACAAAGTCGAAGCTTCTCCGTTAGACTTGGTAGATGATCAACTAACAGGTATAAGTACGGAAACAAGAAACACGTACAAGCAAAAAATCCCTTTCGAAACGAATCTAATCATGAAAGGAGAGTTATTGGAACCTAGGATTTCATTTGATATTGTTTTACCAGATGGAAACAATGATGTTTCAACCGAAATAATCAATACTACTCAAGCAAAATTAACAGACCTTAAACGTGATGAAGATGCCTTAAATAAGCAAGTGTTTGCGCTATTGTTATTGAACAGATTTATTGGCGACAATCCTTTTGAGAGTGAAGTAGGAGGAAGTAGTGGTTCTTATTTGGCCAAACAAAGTGTGAGCAAAATTCTATCACAACAACTCAATAATTTCGCAGGAGATTTGATAAAAGGATTCGAACTCGATTTTGACTTACAAGCCTCGGAGGATTATTCTACTGGTGAACGTAAAGAAAGAACCGACTTGAATGTGGGGCTTTCCAAAAAATTATTCAATGATCGATTAAAGGTTACTTTGGGGAGTAGTTTTGGTGTCGAAGGCGAGCAAAACACGAACGAACAAGCTAATAATATTGCCGGTGATCTTACTGCAGATTATCTGCTAACCACAGATGGACGATATAAAATACGAGCATACCGAAAAAATAATTATCAAGTAGCCTTACAAGGTCAAGTGGTTGAAACGGGTGTTGCGTTTATTATTACAATGAACTATAATAAGTTTATAGAGTTGTTTCAATCAAAGGGTAAATCGAAGAAATCAAATAGTAATAAGACTCCTGAAAAAGATGAAAAGTAGTAACTACATAGCATTACTTTTGATAGTAACAGTACTCGTGGGTTGCAGCGGAACTAGCAAAATTCCCGAGGGCGATTTATTGTATACAGGTCATACCATTACGGTCGAAAAAGGAAACGAATCTCAAGATAATAGTAAAAATATTAAAAATGAATTAAAGGATTTAATTCGTCCCATTCCCAATAAAACGCTATTAGGAATGAGGCCAGGGATCTTTTTTTATAATTTGGCAGGTGAAGTAAAAAAAGAAAAGGGTTTTAGATATTGGCTTAAATATAAAATTGGAGAAAAACCTATTCTACTTAGTGCTGTCAATTTGGATTATAATAAAGAAGTCATACAAAATTATGTAGAGAACAACGGTTTTTTTAATGCCGAATCCAAAGCAGATTCAATTTCAAAAGGCAAGAAAGCCAAGGCAAAGTACGAAGTTAAATTACACAATCAGTTTAGCATCAAATCAGTTGTTTTCCCAAGAGACACTACTGTTTTAAGTAAAGAAATTAACTTACTCACAGAAAAAAGTGTTTTAAAATTAGGGCAGCCTTATAGCTTAGATAAGATAAAAACGGAGCGCACCCGAATAGATGCCAAATTAAAAGAACGTGGTTTTTACTATTTTAGTGAGGACTACATTTTGGTACAAGTAGATAGCACGGTGGGTAAGCAGGAAGTGGATTTAATTATTAAAATAAAAAAAGAAACGCCCGCGAAAGCAAAAGTACAGTATAGTATCAATGATATATTTGTTTATCCTAGTTATAATTTAAAAAGAGACACCCTATCAAAACGAGTTATGGACACCATTCAGCATGGAGATTTTACCATAATTGAAAATAAAACAGTTTTCAAACCCATTATTTTCGATAAAACATTGTTATTCCATAAAGGTGACTATTACAATAGAACGACTCACAATCTATCTTTAAATAGGTTAATCACTTTGGGAACTTTTAAATTTGTAAAGAACGAATTTAAAGTCAATGATTCTTTCAAAAATCAGTTAGACACTTACTATTATTTGACACCTTTGCCCAAAAAATCAATTCAAATAGAAGCGTTGGCCAAAACCAATACTGCCAATTATTCCGGTACCGAGTTAAACATCAATTGGAGCAATCGCAATACCTTCAAAGGAGCAGAACTCTTGAGTATCTCAGCTTTTACAGGGATAGAAGTTCAGGTTTCTGGTCAAAATAATGGTTTTAACGTGTATCGTTTTGGAGGTGAAGCTAGTTTAGTTTGGCCTCGATTTATAGCTCCTTTGGAGTTGAAATCTGGTGGTGGATATGTTCCTAATACAAAGGCATCTATTGGCTATGAATACCAACTTAGATCAAAATTGTACTCCTTGAAAACATTCAATAGTACCTTTGGTTATTTATGGAAGGAGAATGAAAGAAAAGAACATAGTCTCAATCTGGTGAACATTGCTTTTACCTCGTCTAATAATGTTTCGGACCTATATCTATCGCAAATTGCGGCTAGTCCTTCCTTGCAAAGCATCATAGACAAGCAGCTTATTTTTGGAACCAACTATTCGTATACCTACACCAATACGATGTTGAAAAATAGAAAAAGCAACATCTATTTCAAAGGAGGCTTAGATTTTTCTGGAAACGCATTGGCGTTGCTTATGGGGGCAAAGGACAGCAATAATCCCAAAAGTATTTTTGGTGTTCCCTTCAGTCAATATTCAAAAGCAGAAATGGAGTTTCGTCATTATTATAATTTTAATAGCGAAACCAAATTGGCCAGTAGAATCATAGTAGGAGCAGGACTTCCTTACGGAAACTCCAATAATCTCCCTTATATAAAACAGTTTTTTATAGGCGGTACAAGCAGTATTAGAGCCTTTAGAGCACGATCTATTGGGCCGGGAACCTTTGATGGCTCCACTGTAACCAATTCCTTTTTACCAGATCAATCGGGTGATTTGAAGTTAGAATTCAGTACCGAATTAAGAGGTAAAATATACAGCTTTGTTAAAGGTGCCGTTTTTATAGATGCAGGTAATATCTGGTTGCGAAACAAAAGTGATGAGAAACCAGGTGCAGAATTCTCCAGTCAGTTTCTCAATCAATTGGCAGTGGGAACAGGAGTTGGACTCCGCTTTGATTTTAGCTTCTTGATCCTTAGAACAGATTTGGCTTTCCCATTAAGAAAACCCTATTTGTCAAAAGGAAATGAATGGGTAATAGACCAAATAAATTTTTCTGACAAATCTTGGCGTAGCGATAATTTGATTTTCAATCTCGCCATTGGTTACCCTTTTTAGTAATTCTGAATCCACAACTCTTTGTAGTGTATGTTATTTTGTTTTTAAGAGCAGAATGATTGAGCCTTTTTGGGATAGTTGGGTTCCTGCCCACGACGATTCGGGAGAAATCCTGTTGTGTTTGCTATGGCAACACAACAGGATTTCTCCCGAAACTTTGGGACTATCTGGGCTAAAGAGAAGTGTTGGTTTACATCTTGAGAACAAAGTAAAATTACAGTCTCACTCACCAACCTTTATTCAATCCATTACCATTTACTAATGTTGAAAGTAATTAGTTTTCTTTATCTTTATTTGGTTTTGTAATCACTTTTTTGGGTTTAAAAAATAAGTCATAACATTCATTCTTCCAATCTTTGGTGTCACCTGTAATGTCTCCAGAAAATAGTGTTTCAGGAATAGAAACTAACTCAGGAACATAAACAATAATAGAAGTGCTATTTTTTATGGTTTTATACCTGTTTTTTAATTCCAAATCATATTAATAGGCTCGTCCACTTAACAAATCAGAATAAGCTTTTCTAATATTGTTTTTTTGCACCAATTGACTAACAATGACAAGAATAAACAAGTATTTAACCTATTTTGAATAGCTTATAAAATTCGATTTTTCTGCTTTAAACCTGAAAAAAAGTACAAAAGCTAGAAATATAAGTCCGAGTAAAAAATAGAAATAAATAATATTTATCGTTCTCAATGGTGCTATACTTCCCATAGTCCAAAATCCGATAAAAAAACCAAGAAAAGGAATCGCTAAAACAATAAGCAACACCAACATTGGGTTAAGATCGAAAATTTTAGATCCTTTCAAACTTTGATTTTTATTGAAATAATCAAATAGGATAATACTAAGTACAATAACAAAAGGTAACCAGATACTTAAATAGTCAATTAGGGAGAAAAAGGAGAAATATACACTGTACAGAAAATGATTTTTAAAGGGAAAATAAGCGCTTCTTAGACTGTTTCCAGGAGCAAAAAACACAATTAAGGAAGAAGGTAATTGTGAAAAATAATAGGATCAATAGGGGATAATTAATTTTTTTGAGTTGAACAAATTGATAAACTAAAATAATACTAATAATGAAGTTGATAAAAAGCATGGCAACCTCATTTGTACCAACAACAAAAAACGAAAATAGGATAGAAAGAAACAGGTATTTCTTTTCATTAGTTTCTATAATTTTTATCAAAAAAACCAATAAGATAATAGCCAAAATACTGGATAATAAATAAGTTGCTGAACCTGCCAACCAGTAAAACCCTTCGGAAATAGTAGGTGCATGGATCAAATACATTGTCATTATCGAAAAGGTTAAAATATATTTATCTCTCCTATTTTAATGTTTGGAATAATATGGAACTCAAAAAATATAGGGAAGCAAAAAGAGCGAGTATTAAAAGAATAGGCATTAATTTGTAGACCCAAAAAGTGTCAGAAAACAAAAACGGGTTACTCAAAAAAGCGGTTGAAAAATACCGTCCAGACCATTCATTATAGGTAGTCAACTGGCATTCCAGAATCCCTGATCGCGACTAGCACAATTATAACAAAAGTCATCGGAAGCGGGATTATTGAAATAGGAAATTAGTATAAAAGTCAAGATTGACATAATGCCGATAGAAATTATGAAATTATCAGTTTTAAAAAGTGTTGATAATTTAAGAAGGATTGATTGCACAATCTTATTTTCAGATAGCATATGTTTTTCTGTTTTGGGATTTTATCAATCCTATGCGTTTTAGATAATGTAAAAAGGAATGATGTATTTTAAGTGTTATTTGTGGCCAAATATATAAATATAATGTAACATATCATCTAGCGGTTTTTTTATTTGTAGAAATTAGTTATGATGATTTAAAACTTATATCATATAAGTGATATTACACAAACAAACTTCATAAAGTTTGTCATTCCGTCGGAATCTCTTAATACTTAAATAGTTAAAAGTACTAAGTGAGGCTTTGATTTAACACTTATATTGCAGACACATTTATAAGACTTTTGCTAATGGTTGATTTTCGTAATTGTAGCTACGTCTTGACGCTACACGATGGCTGCAACTTTAAAGAAGAGTGTTTTCTGCTAAACGAATATAGGATAAAAAAGCTAATTCTACTAAAACCACAATCTCGCCAAACAGTTAGTGGCGGAAGTAGAGCGGTTCCGTTCAACCGCGGTTTCATTGTTGGCTTTTCAAGCCCTACGAAACCTTACCTTTTAGCGGCAGTTTTACTTGAAAGCGATGGCTGCACTTGATGGTCCAGCCAATTGAATTATTTTAGTTGATGTAAAGCCTACAGCTTTAGCCCATTTATTAAAGTCGGCAAAGGTGTAGTCAAACCCTTTTCCGGTTTCAATAAGCATATTTATACTCATCATCATTCCAAAAACATTCTTGTTTCTTTCGTCATCAATAATACCTTCTATGGCTACAAATACTCCACCACTTGGTAAGGCATCAAATGCTTTTTTCATTAACATCAGTTTTGTTTCTTCATCCCAATCGTGCAAAATATTCCCCATCACTATAATGTCGGCTGTTGGTAATGAATCTTTAAAGAAATCACCATTGGCAGTCTTAACTCTGTCTTGTAATTGAAATTTTTGAATGTTTTCGTTTGCGATGGGCGCAACTGCTGGTAAATCCCACGAAACACAAGACATATGTGTTTGATGTTTAGCAACCATCAGCGAAAGCATAGCACCTGAACCACCTACATCAAGCATTGTTTTAGATTTAGAGAAATCGTACGCTTGAGCAAAAGCCATAAAGTTCCCCATTTGGATACCACTCATGGCGTGAATAAATTCTTTCAATCTATCGGCATCGGAATAAAGAGCTTCAAATAAATTCCCTCCGCTTTTTGCTTCGTTTTGTGGCAATCCAGTAAGCAGTCCATCTTCTAAATTTCCCCAGAAATTATAAAGACGATTATTAAGCATTTCTAACATCCCACCAATATATGATGGTTTGTTTTTATCTAAGAAAAAATTGGTGTCGTTGTGGTTCGAATACTTTGCGGTTTCCAACAAACCTTCACGATTAAGGAAACCAAAAGTGGTAAGCGCATCTAAATAATCATACACATTTCTGTCGGTGCATTTTAAACCTAAATGAGTTTTAATGTCCTTAGCCGACATTGATTTTTTTTCGGCAAGTGTTGTAAAGATTTGAAATTTTACAGCTGACAAAAGAATTTTAGAGGCCCAAAATCCTGTCCCAATTTTCATGATGTTTTCAGCTGTTGGATGATTTTCGTTCTGTTCCATGTTTATTTATTTATTGTTTTTATAATGGCCTACTCTTATCGGTTTTAAAGCCCGAATGACTTAATTATTTGTTCGAATCGCTATTCAAAAGTTGTCGTTTGCGTATTTGTGTATGATTTCGTTGCAGTTTTAAACAAATACAAACCAAATAGAAAATCCTTGAGTCCCGACGCTTCGGGATTCGTAAGTAGGCGAGAATTAGCTATTAATTACACTTGGAGTACTACCAACGTTTATGTATATGGAAAGTTACATGTTTGTGTACGAGGATTTCTCGAAGGAAAATAAGATCTAAAAAAACATGTAACTACCTTTGCGTTAGATGAATATAGTGATTATTTAGATACAGTCTTAGTTTCAGTTGTAATTTTTCAGCTATGATTTTCCGACGCAGTTTTTATTCAGAGTAGGAGTGAGAAATGTATGCCACGTTCTGTTATTCAATTCCGAAAGGGGCTAAATTCTGCTAACAAGCCAAAAAGTCCGACGCACTTTTTATTATAGGTTTGAGTGATAATTCCACCTGCTATAGGCAGCGTTTTGCTTCTTAAATTCGGGCGTTTGTTATGGAGCAATAGTGCAATTTTGAGATTTGCAATATTCTTTAATCTTTTGTATTATCATTTTTTCTAGACCTTTTTCTCTTGTATGTTCTTTGAGGTATAGACAGTCAAGGTAGATGTAAAAATGGGCATCCCAAGTCGAAAACTGTTTTATAAATGTTGCATTACCGATTAGCAAGTTTTCTTGTTCTGCAACCAAAGATTTTAAACTCGGATTTTCTGCAAAAAAAGAAATTTAGATAAAAACTCTATTTTTTTTCCTTCCACAAATAAATAAAGCAAAACCCATTTTGTAAATTGTAGTTACTATAGGAAGGCTCGCAAAAGTTTCCAATTATAAAGTTTCAACCCTTTACTGCTTTAAAATTTTCAATCTATAATCGGTTTTACCGGTTAAAACTAGATCTTTTTCAATAGGTAAAATCATAGGATAGCTTGCGTCTATGTAAACAACTGCAACAGAGGGTCCCACAATTGGACTCTCATTTCCAGGTACACCATTATTTAAAGTGTGATTGGAATCTTCTGGAATTAAGACAAAATTTGGTCCGAAGTACAAGGATTTTAAATTCAATGGTATAAACGAATAATTTTTGTAGGATAGCGTTGCGGTGTTATCGGTTGAAGTTAAACTAATGTTTTTGAATTCGGAGTTGGAGGCAAAGCTTCCTTTTTCTCGTCTTTTAGAATCAGCACCAACAAAGCCTTCTTTTAAGAACAGAGTCCAACTACTACCTTCAGATTTTGCTATATCAACTAAAATTCTACCATTTAAAACCGAATGAGGTTGCAGTAAAACAGCAGCTTTTCCATGAATACTAGCTACGTTTTTGACAACAATGTTATACACCCCTAAATCATATTGTCTGCCAGTATGCGCTTCTATACGACAGGTCATGCCACCTTCGCAAGATAAATTTTTAAGTAAAATATTTCTGCCAACATTGGTTTGTATCAATCCATAACCAATGGAAGCCTTCGATAAAGAGACATTAGCAATTGTAACATTTTCAGCCAGATCAGCGGTTTCTCCGTCGTTGTTCAAGTCCACAGGATTAAAAGCTATGGCCGCCCCTAAAGTATAATTATCTACAATAGTCAAATTCTCAACCAAAGCATTTTTTACATAACCAAACGAGATGGCTCTATTGAAAGCTTCTCCCCAAACTTCGGCAAATTTTTCTACGACTAATTTTGGACGCGTGTTTGGTGTGCCTAAGCCAATAATTTTAACATTTTCAAGTGGTTTTCCAACTTCACTACCATTCAATGAAAAAAATTGACGAAAACCGTTAATAGCATTTTTTCCTTGATCTTGATTTTCTAATTTTATGGTTGTATTGCTCTCAATAGTGATGTGGACATTAGATTTCAATAAAACATCTCTAAACCTGTAGTCGCCTGATTTTATTCTTATTTTACCACCACCATTGTTACTCAAAGTATTAATAAGGGTTTCAAGTGCTACTGTATCACTTGTACCATCTACGTGCTCAAAATTCACATTTCTTTCTGCAGGTAAATTGGTTAGTTCACTACCATTATAACCCGCTTCCTCTTGATAATAGGGTTGAGAGGGATAAATTGAAATATCAGAAACCTCACCTTGATTTATAATTGTGCTAGGTAATGCTTCTTGTTCTGGCTTAATTGTTTCAGGACTAGAAGCACATGAAAAGAAGATGATTAAAAACGTATATGGGAATAATTTTAACATAGAAATTTTTTTATAAATTTATAAAAGTATGTTAGGAGTGATAAACACGTACTATTCAATTAATAGCTATAAATTATCCAAATTCGTTTCAAATAATTGTAATAGAATCTTTGTAAACCCTCATAGATTGCAATAACGACTGGTACTGTATCGGAAGCCATATCAGCTTGTATAAAATTCTGTAAGTTTAAAGTGAAATTTCGTAACAGCAGACCATTGCTTAATGAGTAATTTTATAGAAACATTAAAACAAGAAATTATGAGCACAAACAACCACAATCCACAAAAACCGAATCAAAAAGGGGGAGACAACAGAAGTGATATGAGAAAACATCAATATAAAGATCACGATGAGACGTTGACAAACGATGAGAACTACGATGTGGACACTCAAAAATTCAAAGGAGAAGAACCCGACTTTGATGATAAATTGAACAATGAAGAAAAGAAAACTAAATGATTGACCGCCCCGATATGTAGATATTGGCGCTTTTTTTGTTTAAAACCATAGTAAGGCAAAACTAATCATTCACCTATGTATACATCTAATTCTTTTCGAAAGGAGTCACTGTTCCAGTCTGCTGTTCCAATTTTAGCCAAAACAATATTGCCATGCGCATCAATGACATAAGTAGCTGGAATTGTCGAAGACTCCAATTCTAAAGGAGGATTGCCAGCAGCTTTATAGATGGGTAAGTTTAAATTCTGTTTAGTCAAAAAAGCATTTGTTTTCGTAAAGTCGTCATTGGTAACAAACAAGAATACGATTTTGTTTTGATAATCGTCATATAACTTCTGCATACTCGGCATCTCAGCAATACAGGGAGGACACCAAGTAGCCCAAAAATTAATGAATATAATTTTGCCCTTATAATCTTTTAGCGAAACCGTCTTTCCGCTAGCATCCATCAACTGCCACTCGTAGCTAGAGAGTTTCTTTTGATCCGTAACCGCAATTGTTTTTGGGGAGAACGCTATTAATCGGTTCAATTGCACTTTTACAAACGTTCCTATAGGGCTGAACAATAGTAAACCAATGAACACGAAGAAAATTATGTTGTGAACGGTGGATTTTTTTATATTTCTTAAATTCATTTTTTTATATATTAGTAGGTAAGCTGTTTATTGCGATTACAAGTTAGGACAGCCTTTTTAATTGTGCTACTATATTAGGAAAGTTTTATAATAGTAGGCTATTTTTACTTTCTCATTTCTTCATGGCAGGTGAATAGTTTTATAAATTTTGAAACCCATCATAGCTTTTCTACAAATTACAGCTATTTTAGCAATTTTTTAAACCATATAAGACATATAAGTTTTTCTTTGTCGTCAGGGCTATAGCGGTTCTATAACTGGATTCAATAGAAGTTCATATAAGCTTTGGAACGCTCATGAGCGCCAAACTATGCGCAATGCAAATCCACAAAGTTTGTCTTTCTCGAAGAATCTCTAGGCAAACAACGGACGCAAACTAAGGTCATTGCGACGAAGGAAGCAATCACGTACAGTATTTCATTTTTTAAGTATAAATAATTTGATTTTACTTTATAGACAATAGGAGCGTGTGCGAAGTCAGGAGATATTCGCACAGTATTCCTAATGATATTTAGTTGTTATATGAAGACTTCGAAGAGCTGCTGGTTCATTTATTGATTATTTTCTTTAAATGAAGATGTCTACTAAATCGGTTAGTCTTTTGTCTTGTACCTTCTTTGACTAGTGATTTATAATCATAAATTTCTGAAATTAATTCAGGATAATACTGTGCTAAAAGGACTTCATTTTCATAGTTATCAATGAAGTCTCTGTAATTTGCAATTTGTCTTTCAGTTAAATTTGGTTGACTGTTTAAAATATCAAAAACAACAGTGAATAACGTGTAAAAATGAACCTGCCTTTTTAATATTTTAATTCGCTCAGTATTGCCATCAATTATTGTATTTATTTCATCTAAAATCACCTTAAATTTATCTATATCAGTTTGCTTATCTGTATAGTCATCATTGTATAAATCGTATATCTGATTCAAATTAGAGTTTCCTATATCTTCTTCTATTCCCTTTTTTAGAAAGACTAATAGAGTACTTACAAATGATACATCTCTCATTCTTCTTCGATCTGCAATACCAAAAAGTTTATTGTCTTCCCAAAAATCAAGCTCGGCTAACTCAGATGATAAAAGCATAAATTCCCCTTCGAATTCAGCATTTCTTAATTCTTGAGGATTTAATGTCATATTATTACTGTTCAATCTAAGAAACATATTTACAATAGCGGTTCTTTGTACTTGATTTCTTACTAGTCTAACAGAGAATACATATGACCAAATTGCCTTTTTGTCATCAGCTTCTAAATCTTTAAAAAATCTATCTTGAATAGTAGTTTTTTTAGGATTGTTTTCGTTTAAACTTGAAGCTTTTAGTTTAAATGTATTAGCAATATATTGAAATACAGCTCCGCATCTTTGTTGTCCGTCAATTATTGAATATTTAGTGTCTCCTGTATTTTCATCAGTTCCCGTATTCCATAAATATATTTCAGGAATAGGGTAGCCAATTAATATTGATTCGATTAATTGAATTTGGTTTTTTTCTATCCACACATAATTTCTTTGAAAAGAATTATCAACTTCTAATAGTCCTTTTTGGCTTAAATCATATAGCCATTTTGCTGTTTGAGGTTGAATGTCAATTTGTTCAATTAATTTCATTGATGATGTTTTTTAATTTTGTTATTCCTTTTAAATGATATGCTTCAACTGATTCCCAGTCAGAATAAATTCTATAATTGATTTCGTGTTGTATGTTAAATGTTAACTGAAGTTCGGCTTTAAAAGAAAGAACCTTTTTTTGCCAATTTTCAAGAGTATAATTTCCATATGTTTTATCATCATCCTTAACGCTTATAAAACCGCCAAATATATTGCCGCACTTTTGACTAAAGCCATCAAGATATTGACCTTTTGAAACTTCTCGATAAGCAGACCAAATATCATAAAAGAGATTTCTAGAAACGATAATTAAATCAAAATCTGATTTATTGTGAAATTCGGATAATTTTTTTGTTGGAGAAAAGCTGTACCTTGTTTTAGCACTGCCTACAACTGATACATTATTAAAAGGAATATTTAGTTTTCTAGATATGAATTTCTTAAATGAATCATAATCAGAACTAAAATTGTCTCCATTGTTTTTAAAATACCAAACTTCTTGCCCAAGTAAATATTCGTAATAAATATCTAACTCTGTACTTGAATTTATTTTATGGATTAAATTTTCTTTGTTCATTCTTTAATTATAGCTAACTAGTATATATTCGAAACTATCCTTTCCCAGTCTACCCATAAATGAGTATACTTACATAACTTTATTTCGTTTTATTTCTTCCTCCAAATATATAAATTTAATTCCTACAAATCGTAATTAAAAAAACAACTCATCAAACTTTAGCCCTGATAGGAACGGCATCCTTTATGGCTTTTTTTTAAAGCCATAAAGATACAGTGGATAGCAGGACAAAACGTCCTTATGAAAACCCAAACCTTCTGCTCCTAAACAAAAAAACACCAATCTTGCGACTGATGTTTTGTAAAAAGTTCTCGATACATTTTTTGTTCCATTTCATTACACAAAAAACACTCGAACTGACGTAGAATATTTAAATACTCGAGTCTGTTTGGTTTCTGAAGACCAATTCGCCGTCGAAGGCATCCAATAGGATGATGCTGTCGGTTGCGATTTTGTTGGCTAGAATTTCCTTGGAGAGTTTGTTGAGGACTTCTCGCTGGATGACTCTTTTGACTGGGCGGGCACCAAATTGCGGGTCGAAACCTTTTTGCGAAAGGTACTCGATGGCTTGTGGTGTGGCGTCCATGACGATGCCTTGCAGCGCCAACATTTTGGTTACCGACTTGAGCTGTATCTCTACAATTTGAGTGATGTTGGCCACGGTAAGCGGCGTGAACAGTACAATCTCGTCGATACGGTTGATGAACTCGGGGCGAACGGTTTGTTTTAGTAATCCTAAAACTTCGGTTTTGGCGAGCTCGGTTGCTGCTTCTATGCTACCCTTCATGTTGTCAAATTTCTCTTGGATAATCTGGCTTCCCATGTTGGAGGTCATGATGATAATGGTGTTTTTAAAGTCGGCCAAACGTCCTTTGTTGTCTGTCAAACGCCCTTCGTCTAATACTTGCAATAGGATGTTGAAAGTATCTGGATGTGCTTTCTCGATCTCATCAAGCAAAATGACAGAATAGGGGCGACGGCGCACGGCTTCGGTCAGCTGACCACCCTCTTCATAACCCACATATCCCGGAGGTGCACCCACCAAACGGCTCACGCTGTGGCGTTCTTGGTACTCGCTCATATCGATACGGGTCATGGCGTTTTCGTCATCAAAAAGATACTCAGCCAAGGCTTTTGCCAACTCGGTTTTTCCGACTCCGGTGGTTCCTAAGAAAAGGAAGGTTCCTACTGGTTTTTTCATGTCTTGCAATCCGGCACGAGAACGACGCACGGCATCACTCACGGCCTCAATGGCTTCTTCTTGTCCTACCACGCGGCGGTGCAATTCTTCCTCAAGATGCAGTAGTTTTTCGCGCTCGCCTTGAAGCATTTTCATGACTGGAATTCCGGTCCATTTGGCAACTACTTCTGCAATGTCTTCACGGGTTACTTCTTCTTTTATCAACGAAGTTCCCGATTGGTTGTCTTGCAATTGCTTGGTAAATCCGTCCAATCGTTCTTGTGCTTCTTTGATTTTTCCGTAACGTATTTCGGCTACTTTTCCGTAATCGCCATCACGCTCGGCACGTTCGGCCTCATGTTTGTAATCTTCGATTTCAGTTTTTACGGTTTGAATGTTGTCTACGACATCTTTTTCCGTTTTCCATTTGGTGTAAATTTGGTTGCGCTCTTCTTTGAGGTTGGCCAGGTCAAGACCTAGAATCTTAATTTTACTTTCGTCTTTTTCACGCTTGATGGCTTCGATTTCGATTTCGAGTTGCATTACTTTTCGATCCAAAATATCCAGTTCTTCTGGTTTGGAGTTGATTTCCATTCGGATTTTGGATGCCGCTTCGTCCATTAAATCAATGGCTTTGTCTGGTAAAAATCGGTTCGAAATATAGCGTTGCGACAACTCTACAGCGGCAATAATCGCCTCGTCTTTGATTTGTACTTTATGGTGTGTTTCGTATTTTTCTTTGATACCACGCAGAATCGAAATCGCACTTTCGGTATCGGGTTCTTCGATGATAATTTTCTGAAAACGACGTTCTAGGGCTTTGTCTTTTTCGAAATACTTTTGGTATTCGTCCAAAGTCGTTGCCCCAATCGCACGGAGTTCGCCACGAGCCAAAGCGGGTTTCAAAATATTGGCGGCATCCATCGCACCTTCGCCGCCACCTGCACCTACAAGCGTATGAATTTCGTCAATGAAAAGAACAATATCTCCTTCGGCAGCGGTCACTTCTTTTACGACTGCTTTTAGACGTTCTTCAAATTCTCCTTTATATTTGGCTCCAGCAATCAAAGCACCCATATCGAGAGAAAATACGATTTTATCTTTTAGGTTGTCTGGCACATCGCTATCCACAATTCTATGCGCCAATCCCTCAGCAATGGCGGTTTTACCCACACCAGGTTCACCCACCAACATGGGGTTGTTTTTGGTTCTACGGGTAAGGATTTGCAACACACGTCGAATTTCGTCATCACGCCCAATTACGGGGTCGAGTTTTCCGGCTTTGGCCAATTCGTTGAGGTTTTTGGCGTATTTGTTCAAAGAATTATAGGTTTCCTCGGCAGATGCAGAGGTTACTCTTTCTCCTTTTCGTAATTCGTCGATGGCGGCTTTTAGGCCTTTTTCGGTTACGCCTTGGTCTTTCAAGATTTGCGCTACTTTGCTTTTCGAACCAAAAATTGCCAATAGTAAATGTTCGATAGAAACGTATTCATCGTTCATTTTTTGTGCAATGTTTTCGGCTTCGTTCAAAGTGGTTCCTGTTCCTCTCGAAAACTGCACTTCGCCACCCGAAACTTTTGGGAAACTGGCAATGGTGCTGTCCAAGATTTGCAAAAACAACGGCACATTCACATTGAGTTTCTTCAAAATAAAAGGAGCTACGTTTTCGTCCACCTCAAAAATAGCTTTGAAGAGGTGTTCGTTTTCGATTTGTTGTTGACCAGCTCGTTCTGTGAGCTGTTGCGAGAGCTGAATAACTTCTTGCGATTTTATGGTAAATTTATTGATGTTCATTTTATTTATGATTTGAATGATTATTTTATTAACTAACTTTGTCAACCAATCGACAAATTATATTCCATTATAAAATTACGGACAATTTGACGTTTAAAAGCTGATATTTATCAGTTTATAGTGTCAAAAAGTCATAAAATAAGACAAAATATGAGTTTTTTAAAAAATATCTTCGGGGGTGATGACGCTCCAAAACAAGAAGTTCAGAAAATGAATTGGACGGCATTGACTGATTTAGCACAATTAGACGCAATAGCTGCAAGTGAAAAACCAGCTGCTATTTTCAAACACAGTACCCGTTGTAGCATTAGCCGAATGGCTTTGAAACAGTTCGAAAACGAATTTAATTCGGAAGCGGAAGTGACTCCTTATTTCTTAGATTTATTGGAGCACCGTGATATTTCGAACGAAATTGCTTCTAAGTTTGGCGTGTACCACCAATCACCTCAGTTGATTGTGATTAAAAATGGTAAAGCGGTTTATGATGCTTCGCACAGTGATATCGATGCTGTGGAGTTGAAAAGCAAAATTTAGTTGTTGGGACACGGATGACGCTGATTCGCTATCGCGAAGACGCAGATGAAAACGGATTTCTTTGTCTGGCTGAGCTTGTCGAAGCCTTGTTTTCAATAGGATTCGTTGTTGGTCCGCTGATGAAACGGATTCGCTATTGCGAAAACGCTGATGAAAACGGATTTTTCGCAATTAGTTAAAAATATATCCTATACATCGTCAGTACGAGTGTTTTTTGTGCAGCGGAGCGGAGGAAAAAATGTATCGAGAAGTCGCCTTGTTTTCAGTAGCGTTCTCGATACACTTTTACATCCAAAAGCTATCACATTTGGAAATAAAAGCACTCGAACTGACGTTAGTTATTTTTTTTAGAAACTCCCTCCAGAACCGCCGCCACTAAAATCTCCACCACCAAACTCCATGGGGGAAGCTTCGGGAGCAATTTCTGGTTTTAGTCCAAATTGTGAGGTGAGTAGTAAGGCTTCGGTGTGCATGAAGTCGCTGGTATTCATAAAGCGGTCGGGCTGAAAAGTAATTCCGCTTGTTTTGTCTTTTAGTTTTTTGATGCTGAAATAGGCTACCGCAAAAAGAACCAAACCGCCAATTGTCAACGCTACTTCGGTTGGTAGAAGATGGTGATAATTTCGAATTGTAAAAATTGTAAATCCTGTCGTTGCCAATCCAATCCATAACATTGCTCGATTTTGCTGTTTCAAGCTATTAACGAGAAATACAATTGGAACAAGGATCGTAAACGCATAAAAAAACCAAGCCATAGTAATATCACTGTTGGGTGCAATTTCGTTCCCCAATAAAACAACGGATAATTCACGAACTACAAAATAATTCCCTGCAACATAAAACAGTATTAGGTTGAAGTATTTTATCCAAACCAATCCTTTTCGATAAAAAGAAAACGGATTCTTTTTGATTGCTTTTTTACATATAAAGTAAACTCCCAGTGCATAAATCATCATCGCAAACGGTAAAATTAATTTACCAATACTTCCCATCTCAAACAAACCATAAATGACAATGGCTGCGCTCGAAACTGCAAAAATCAATGCTGAAATTGTTTTTACATATCTAAGGTAAGTCAAGCAAGCGGCGATGGTGGCTATAATTGCGATTAACAAGCCGTTCCCATCAGAGGATATGCCAACAGCAGTTGCCAACAGCGCTTGCCCGCCAATAATAAAAGTATCATCTTGACCTTGCCCTTTGATATTTTGCCTAGCAAAAAACTCCGTTCCCACAAAACCAATTAAGGCATATATATAGATAAAAAAAGTAAAATTACTGTCGATTAAATTGAGTCCTAGTACAGAGGCAAAGCCACAAATTGACGAGTACAAAACAATTCCCAAAAGACACAAAGCTATTCTGAAAAGGATATTTTTTTGCTGTTTAAGTTCTGGTAATTGCGTTTCCACCTCTTTCGCTTGTTCTTTCGAAATAAAACCTGCTTTGAATAAGGATTGTGCCTCATCAATTAAAACTTGATTTTCTAGCAACTGTGTATCGTAAACTATCATTTTTTGATTTCGGTATTAAATTTTCTAACCATTTGAATAAAAAGGTACACCATCCCAAAAGAATAAAAAGGGCTAAATACCATTAAAAAGCTGAAGAAGTCTGCAAAATTGATTTGGTCCATAAGAGTAAAAAAGAAAATATTAAACCCTATAAAACCGTAAATAATCATAAAAACAAAAAGTGAAATAGACTTCAGCTGGTAACTCAAAATATAGTAATAGTAAGTGGTTGCGGCCAAGATTATAAAAAATAAAAAGGACATTTCCTGATCTATTAAGTTATTGATACACGAAATTCCTATAAGATGTTGCGCAAAAGTCAGGTAGATAAAACTAAAATGAGTTTTGAAATTTGCTTTATTACAATAGAAATTCCAAGCCAAAAGAGCGATTCCTATTCCAATCGCCGCATAACTCAGCGAATCGGTATTATAGATTTCATTTTGCAATAACGATTGCGGGTTTACCGTCAAACCAATATAAGCCGCCAGTCCAGTAATCGAAAGACTAAGCACATTTTTATTATCAAAATAAAAGGCTGAAAGCAATCCAATTACCGTCGGAATGATGGTAACCAAACCGTAATGTGTACCAAAAGTATTGTATTGAACTTGCAGATAACCAATAAAAATGCAAGTCAGTAAATTGGCGGTAAGCACAATATATTCCATAACTGGACTTTCAAATTCGGTTTGTTTTTTTTTAAAAGGAGGTGCTTTTTTAAAACTAAAATAATAACAAACCAGCATTAAAATAAAAACCAACCCAATGATAATCGTATGTCCAATGGTATCGATATTATCATAAATCAACATTCCAATTCCTGTTGTAAATGCAATTACAGACAAATAAAGGAAGAGTTTTAATTCAGCGTTTAATGAAAAGATATTTCGCTTTCGATAGGCCGTGATTTCGGTTAATTGCTCTTGGGTTATGAAACCGCTGTCCAATAGTGATTTTGATGCTCTCTGGTTTACTTCTTGCATAATGGTTATAGATTGTAGATCAAATGTAAGTAATTGTCCTCAAAGTCAGCAGTTGTTTTATGTGCAATTTGGGCATGTCCTCTGAAAATGGGCTCCAATAAAAAACGCATCGTGATTAGCGATGCGTTATATTTAGAAATAAAGGCCTTAAAATTAATAAGCGCGATTCATTTTTTCTTTAATTTCTGCTAAGCAAAGGTTGTTGATACTTCCTTCGTGTGTGTGTTGGGTTGCTTTTGGAGATTCGTAAGTTCCTGCTTCCAATTGCTCTGCAACGGCTTTGTAGGCATCTCTAAAAGGCATTCCTGCTACTACCATTTCGTTCAACGTATCTACGGTGAACAAGTAGTTGTATTTTTTATCAGCCAAAATATTGTCTTTTACCGTAATGTCTTTGATAGAGAAAATCGCAATATCCAAACACGCTTTTAAGTTTTGAATCGCAGGAAACAATCCTTCTTTCAACAACTGTAAATCTCTGTGGTAACCACTCGGTAGGTTGTTGGTGATCAAAGTGATTTCATAAGGCAAAGCTTGAATCTTGTTACATTTCCCACGAATTAATTCAAAAACGTCTGGGTTTTTCTTGTGGGGCATAATGCTTGAACCTGTAGTCAAATGCGCAGGCAAACCAATAAAATCAAAGTTCTGACTCATATACAAACAAACGTCCATAGAGAATTTTGCTAATGTTGCCGCAACACTGCTCATGGCAAAAGCGACAATTTTCTCAGATTTCCCACGACTCATTTGTGCCGCAACCGAATTGTATTTCAAGGTTTCAAAACCTAATTCTTTTGTAGTAAACGTTCTGTTGATAGGGAAGGAGCTTCCGTAACCAGCAGCAGAACCCAATGGGTTTTGGTCTACAACTTTCAGAGCAGCATTCAATAAGGTAATGTCGTCAATCAAACTTTCAGCATAAGCCGAGAACCACATTCCAAAAGAAGATGGCATGGCGATTTGCAAATGCGTATATCCTGGTAACAATACGTTTTGGTATTTATCGGCCATTTCCATTAGTAAGTCAAAAGTTGTTTTGACTTGCTCTTTCATTTCGATAACGACATCTTTAAGATACAAGTTCACATCGACCATCACTTGGTCGTTACGAGAACGAGCGGTATGGATTTTTTTCCCTGCATCTCCTAGTTTTACCGTCAATAGGTATTCGATTTTGGAGTGTACATCTTCAAAACTATCTTCGATTTCGAAATTGCCAGCTTCAGCATCTACAATGATTTCGTTTAGTGCTACCACCAAAGAATCTGTTTCGCTTGCTGTCAATAATCCTATTTGACCAAGCATTTTGGCATGAGCGATAGAGCCCAAAGCATCGTATTTTGCTAGTACCAAATCCAATTCACGGTCGTTTCCAACAGTGAAATGTTCTATTTGTTTGTCAGTAGGTATTCCTTTTTCCCAAAGTTTCATGTTTGTTTCTTTTTTTTTCGCAAATATACAGAGAGTTGTCTCAGAGATTCGCAAAGTTTTTATTTTTTATTTTTTGAACTATCCGGTTTTACCGGTTAGTTACTTTTATAATATGAACTGCTCGAATTTTTCGAGTAGTTGAAATTGATATTACTTTCAACTCTTCTAATTTTTCTAAAAGATAGTTTTTAATACGGTTTTATTCAGTTGGTCGAATTCTTCGAGTAACTGAAACTTTATTTGTTATTTATAACTTTTAATTTAGAAACAGTTCAAATTTTATCAATTACCCCAAATCCCTAGCCCCGATAGAAGCGGCATCCTTTTTATCCCGATTTTTTTTCGGGATAGAAAGATATAGCAGATTGCTTTGCCAGTTCGGCTTTCAGCCTCGTGTGAGGGAAATCGCTTCCCATCAATTTACTGTTTCAAGAAATCGCCTAATATTTTAATATATAAATCGATTCCTTCTTCTATTTCGTTTAAGTAAATAAATTCGTCAGCAGAGTGGGAACGCAAGGTGTCTCCAGGTCCCATTTTCAACGATTGGCAAGTCAAAACCGATTGGTCTGAAAGGGTAGGAGAGCCATAAGTGGTGCGTCCTAAGGCGATTCCAGCTTGTACTAATCCGTGTTCAACGGGGATTGACGAAGCGTTTAAGTGCATTGAACGTGGCGTTACCTCGGCATCAACATTTGCTTTTACAGTTTCTAAAATTTCTTTATTGTTGTAGCAATCGTTTACTCTAATGTCTACGACCAAATCACAATCAGAAGGTACAACATTGTGTTGTTTTCCTGCGTTTATTTGCGTCACAGTCATTTTAACTGGACCTAATTGCTCTGATATTTTATCGAAAGAATAGTTTTTGAACCATTCGATAATAGGTAAGGTTTTGTATATCGCACTGTCATCATTTTGATGTGCAGCATGACTTGGCGTTCCTTTTACTTTGATGTCTAGTACTAATAATCCTTTTTCGGCAATAGCTAACTGCATTAAAGTTGGTTCTCCAATAACGGCGCAAGATAATTCTGGAAGATGTTTTAACACGCTATTCAATCCATCTTTACCGCTGCTTTCTTCCTCGGCAGAAGCTACAATGACAATGTTGTATGGCAGGTTTTCTTTTTCGTAGAAATAGACAAAAGTTGCCATTAAGGAAACTAAACATCCTCCAGCATCATTACTACCTAATCCATACAATTTACCATCTTCGACAATGGCCTTGTAAGGATCTTTGGTGTAGGCTTGATTTGGCCGAACAGTGTCATGGTGTGAGTTTAATAAAAGTGTTGGTTTGCTGGAATCAAAAGTTTTATTGAATGCCCAAATATTGTTGTTTTCTCTTTTAAAAGGAATTTCGTTTTGAATAAACCATTGCTCTATTAAAGCCGCTGTTTGTTGCTCTTCGCTAGATAGGGAAGGGGTTTCAATTAGATTCTTTAATAAGGCTATCGCTTCTTGGGTAAGGGTTTGTTGGTTTTTCATTTTGGTTTTTTTAGTTGCAATTTTGAAAATTACACAATTTCTTAAAGTTGAATTGTGGTACAAATTGAATTGGCATCTTTTAACATTTTGTGGTGTCCGATTCTGATTTTTTGAACACCTTTGTTTAAACTATTGAAACAGTTGTCCAATTTAGGAATCATTCCTGAATGAATCGCTTTTTCGTCTTTTAGTTTGGTATATAATTCTTGATTGATTTGGTCAATAACGGACGCATCGTCTTCAGCATCGTAAAGTACACCTGGTTTCTCAAAACAATAATTTAGCGTTACTTCAAAAACTTCAGATAATGCTATAGCCAATTCGCTGGCAACAGTATCTGCATTGGTGTTTAGCAATTGTCCTTTTTTGTCGTGTGTGATGGCACAAAATACAGGCGTAATTCCAGCTTGAATTAGGGTTTGTAAAAGAGGAGTGTTTACCTTTTTTACATCACCTACAAATCCGTAGTCAATTGTAGGATGGTTTCTTTTTTCGGATTGGATTAAATTTCCATCAGCACCTGAAAATCCGATTGCGTTGGTATCGATCGCTTGCAATTGTGCAACGACTTCTTTATTGATTTGACCAGCGTAAATCATGACAACTACTTCCAGCATAGCGGCATCGGTAATGCGACGACCATCAATCATTTGAGGAACAAGTCCAATGCTTTTTGCCATCTTGGTAGCTGATTTTCCGCCTCCATGAATCAAAACTTTGTGTCCTTCAATTTTAGAAAAATCTACTAAAAATTGTTTCAACTCATTAGCATCATCAATAATGTTTCCACCAATTTTCACAAGGGTTAATGATTGTTTAGTTTCCATCTTTCAATATTTTTTGAAGTACTAGTTGAGCTGCATAAGTTCTATTATTAGCTTGTTGAATTACAATTGAATTCACACTATCAAGTACTTCGTCAGAAACAATTACATTGCGTCTTACAGGCAAACAGTGCATGAATTTTGCATTGTTAGTCAAAGCCATTTTTTCGGAAGTGATCGTCCAATTTGAATCAGCATTGGTAATTTGTCCGTATTCGTTGTAGTTACTCCAGTTTTTAGCATAGATAAAATCAGCATTTTCAAAAGCTTTGTCTTGATCATATTCTATTCTAGAATCTTTAGTAATTTCAGGATTCAATTCGTATCCCTCTGGGTGCGTGATGACAAAATCAGCATCTTGTAATTGCATCATTTCTACAAATGAATTGGCAACGGCTTGAGGCAAAGCTCTAGGATGTGGAGCCCACGATAAAACTACTTTTGGTCTGTGAGTTGTTTTGAACTCTTCAATGGTAATTGCATCTGCTAAAGATTGTAAGGGATGACCAGTGGCTCCTTCCATATTTACAATGGGTACAGTAGCATGTTTTAAGAATCCTGCTAAAACTGTTTCAGCATTGTCTTTATCTTTGTCAACTAACCCCGCAAAAGCTCTAATCGCAACAATATCGCAATATTGAGAAACTACTTCTGCAGCTTCTTTAATATGTTCGGAAGCTCCTTGGTTCATTATTACACCATCTTCAAATTCAAGTGTCCAACCTTCACTGGTAAAGTTCATTACCATCACATTCATTCCTAGATTCAAGGCCGCTTTTTGAGTACTCAAACGTGTTCTTAAACTTGGATTGAAAAACAACATTCCAAGGGTTTTGTGTTTCCCTAGTTTTTTGTTTTTAAGTGGATTTTTTTTGATTTTTATAGCGTCCTTAACCCATTGTGATAGGTTGTCGATGTTTTTTATAGAGATATAGTTCATTGTTATGTTTATTAGTACGCTGATAAAACGGATTCGCTATCGCGAAGACACGGATAAGAGCGGATTTTTTATGTTTGTTATTTGTTTTGGTGGTTAATGGTACGCTGATAAAACGGATTCGCTATCGCGAAGACACAGATATAAGCGGATTATTATTTTTTAAACCTAATTTTTTATTTTGTGATGAGCAAAAATACTAATTTGAAATACTTTACTTTCTATCATTTTCGAATATCTTTCTTTTAAATTCTGGTTTTTTTCCAAAGTTTAAAAGCAAACCTACTTCACAATGTGTTGCTCGTAAATAGTTTAGAATCTGATTTTCATTCTCTTTCACTATACATTCAGCAGCTTTTAGTTCGAGTATGATTTTATCTTCTACGATTATATCTGCGTAATATTCTCCTACTTCAACACCTTTGTAATAAATTTCAATTCTTTTCTGAGCTTCCACACTAAAACCTCTGCTTTTTAATTCCACATACATCGAATTTTGGTATACTTTTTCTAAAAAGCCAAACCCCAATTCATTGTAAACTTCATAAAACGTCTTTAAAATAGCATCTGATAATTCCTGATGTTTCAATTCCATATTTAAAGTTCTAATAATATTAAATTATCTATTTAAACTACTCAAAAAAAGAAATCAGTTTTAATCTGCGTTTTCGCGATAGCGAATCCGTTTCATCCGTGTCCCAACTCTACACAATCTTGGTAAAAGGTATTGTATTATTTATAGCATTCAAAATAAAATTATCTTTCAAGCCGTTTACTACCCAAGTTTCAATATTGGCCGCTTTGGTGATAGCTGCGGCTTCGATTTTAGATTGCATTCCACCTGTTCCATGTGAAGATTTTGAATCTCCGATTTCTTTTTCCAATGTTTTTAAATCATTGACTATTGAAATGGTTTCTGGTACTTCGTCTTGAAATGAGGCTTTGGTGTAAATTCCGTTGGTGTTGGTGGCGATAATCAAAATATCAACTTTCAATAAAACCGCAGTCAAAGCCGCTAGTTTATCGTTGTCTCCAAATTTAATTTCGTCCGTAGCTACGGTATCATTTTCATTGATGATCGGAATGTATTGATTTTTGACCAATACATTAATAGTATTGACAATATTGACCTTCGTATTTTCCTTTTCGAAATCAGAATAAGAAAGTAAACATTGTGAGGTATGCAATCCTAAATCGCTGAAATTTTCATGGTAAATCCGCATCAAATGAGGCTGACCAATAGATGCCAAAGCTTGTTTTACAAAAACTTCTTGGTCATTATTGTCAAGTTTTACAAATTGTTTTGCCGCTGCAATCGCACCCGAACTCACAATTATAAACTCGTATTCGTCTTTTAGAGCTGCAATCTGCATTCCAATATCTTCAATCTTTCCTCTCGAAATGTGATTGGTTTCTTTGGTGAGCGTATTGCTTCCTATCTTTAATAAAATTCTTTTTTTAGCCATTTTTTTTAAGTCTCTAAGATGCTAAGTTACTAAGGTTCTAAGTTGTGTCGCATCTAGAATAATAAATCAAAAATTAATCTCATTTTTTTAATAAATCTGAAATCAAAAATCGTTAATCTGCAATCTAAAATCTTTTATCGTATCTGTCCGTCTCCGTAAATATACCATTTATTGGTTACCAAATGTTGCAAACCAATTGGTCCACGTTGGTGTAATTTATCAGTGCTTATCGCTAATTCACCTCCTAAACCAAATTGTCCTCCATCGGTAAATCGAGTCGAAGCATTATGGTATACAGAAGATGCATCTACATTTTCCATGAATTCTTGTGCCAAAGCATCGTTTATGGTGATAATAGAAGCAGAGTGACCTCCACAATATTTGTTGATTTTTGCAATCGCTTCTTGGTTTCCGTTAATGGTTCCAATTACGATTTTATAATCCAAAAATTCTTCGTACCAAATTAAATCGTTTTCTATTGCAGGAACCCCAGTTGCTTTTGCGAAAGCATCATCTCCTAAAATACTGACTTTGAATTTTTCTAATTCAGTTACCAATTGTTTTGCAAAAACTTCCCAATTTGGCAAGTTCGTGTCAATCAAAACTTTGTCTAGAGCATTACAAACCGAAATGTTGGATGTTTTACCATTGATGATAATGGACATTGCTTTTTCTAAATCAGCATCCGCGTTTACATAAACGAAATTATTTCCGCGACCGCTTACAATAACTGGGCAAGTAGCGTGTTTCTTTGTAAATTCAATCAATTTTTCGCCACCACGAGGGACGATTAAATCCACTTTTTGTGTTGGTTTTTCCAAGAAAGCTTGAGTTTGTACTCTATCGTAATTTAGATATTCTACCCATTCTGTAGCAACGCCATTGCTATCCAAAGCTTGGTGCCAAAGGCTCACGATTTTTTGGTTCGAAAGTAAAGATTCTTTTCCGCCTTTCAACAAGATTTTGTTTCCCGACTTAAAAGCAATTCCTCCCGCTTCCACAGTTACGTCTGGACGTGATTCGTATATTATTAAAATAGTTCCAAAAGCGGCCGTTTTATTGCTGATTTTCATTCCGTTTTCGTGTGTAAACGTAAAACGAACATGTCCAACAGGGTCTTCTTGACTAGCCAATTGTTGCAACGAAAGAATCATGCCATCTACTTTGGCATTATCTACCATCAAACGTTTTTCCATTGCCAAATCTTCGCCATTATAGTTGGCTAAATCCTGCTGGTTAATCGTTTTTAGGTTTTCTCTTTCTTGCTCTAATAAAGCCGCCATTGTTGTTAAAACAGCATTTCTTTTTTCGATTGGAAGTATTTTGTTCATTGTTTTTTATTTAGTATTACTAAATCTGTTTAATCTGCAAAATCTGCGTGAAAATAATTGCACGCAGATTTTATTGATTTAAGCAGATTTTACTTTATGTCTAAAACTTAGCAACTCATTAACTTAGTCGCTTAGCTACTTTTAATAATTATTTTAACTCCGATAACGACTCTTGTAATGCTACGATAAAAGTATCAATTGCATCAGTAGTAATTGTTAAGGGAGGAAGAATTCTCAATAGATTTTTATTATTAGCGCCGCCGGTAAAAATATGTTTTTCGATGATCAATTTCTTTCTCAAAGCACTTACATCGAAGTCAAATTCAACTCCAAGCATTAAACCTCTACCTTTTACTTTGATAATTTCGGGTATCACTTTGATTGCTTCCAAAAAGTAGGCTTCAACTTTGGTAGCGTTTGCCATCAAGTTTTCTTTTTCCATTACTTCAAGAACGGCGATACTTGCGGCACAAGCCAAATGACTTCCACCAAAAGTAGTTCCTAGCAAACCGTAGCTTGCTTTGAAATGAGGAGCGATTAAGATTCCACCGATCGGGAAACCATTACCCATACCTTTTGCCATGCAAATAATATCTGGTGTGATTCCGTGAAATTGGTGCGCAAAGAATTTTCCGCTTCTTCCAAATCCAGATTGTACTTCGTCCATAATCAATACCACTTCGTACTGTTTACAAATTCTTTCCAATCCTTGAAAAAATTCGGTTGTTCCTTGGTCCAAACCACCAACACCTTGAATAGGCTCGATGATAACCGCACAAACGTCTCCTTTTTTCAATTCGGCTTCTACCAAATCAATTTCGTTCAAGGGTAAAAAAGTGACCACTTGTTGCGCATTAATCGGCGCAACAATTTTCGGATTATCAGTTGTAGCAACTGCTGCAGAGGTACGTCCGTGAAAAGCGTTATGAAAAGATACTACTCTTGCTTTATTAGTATGAAAAGAGGCCATTTTTAAAGCATTTTCATTCGCTTCAGCTCCAGAAGAACACAAAAACAAGCTGTAATCGGTATAACCTGAAAGTTTTCCAAGCTTATCCGCCAATTCTACTTGTAATGGATTTTGAATTGCATTCGAGTAAAAGCTCAAATTATCCAATTGTTCTTTTACTTTGGCCACATAATCCGGTTGGGTGTGACCTATAGAAATCACTCCGTGACCAGAGTATAAATCTAAATATTCGATTCCTTTGTCGTCTGTAATGATGCAATCTAGTGCTTTTACAGGAGTAATAGGGTATAATGGGTAAACGTCAAATAAGTTCATTTTGTAAAGTTTAATCGGTTATTTGCTTAATTATTTAACCGATTAACCGATTAAACAAATAAACGTTTTTTAGAATCCGGATGGTTTCAAATGCAATCCTGTAGTTTCGTCCAATCCGAACATTAAATTCATGTTTTGAACGGCTTGACCAGAGGCGCCTTTGAGTAAATTATCGATAACAGAGGTTATCAAAATCCGGTTTCCTTTTTTCAATAAACTAATAATACATTTGTTCGTTTGTACTACTTGCTTCATGTTAATGTTGCTCGTAGTAACGGTTACAAATGGTTGGTCTTTGTAAAAAGCTTCGTATTTGGCAACCAAATCTTCTAAGCTTTCTTCTGATTTTGTATACAAAGTAGCGAAGATTCCTCTTGGGAAATCCCCTCTGTTGGGTACAAAAATCAATTCATCTGAATAAGACGCTTGCAATAGATTCAAACTTTGGTTTATTTCGCCCAAATGTTGGTGTTCGAATGCTTTGTAGTGCGAGAAATTGTTGTTTCTCCAACTAAAATGCGAAGTAGATGATAATCCTACTCCTGCACCAGTACTTCCTGTTGTTGCGTTGATGTGAACATCTTCGCTCAACAATCCGTCTGCTGCTAATGGCAATAAAGCCAATTGAATGGCAGTTGCAAAACAACCAGGATTGGCAATATGTTGTGCTTTTTTGATGTCGGCTTTGTTTAATTCTGGTAAACCGTAAACGAATGATTTTCCGTCGAAATCTTTGTCTTTGGTCAAACGGAAGTCGTTTCCTAAATCGATGATTTTAGTCGCGTCAGAGAATTTGTTATTTTCTAGAAACGAAATGGATTTACCATGTCCTAAACACAAGAAAAGCACCTCTACATTTGGGTTAACGGTATCGGTGAAATTCATTTCGATATCGCCCATCAAATCTTGGTGCGCAGTAGTTAATGGTTTTCCAGCGTTTGTGGTACTGTAAACAAAATCTAGTTTCGCATTTGGGTGAAACATAAGAATTCTAATTAATTCTCCTGCTGTATATCCCGAACCTCCAATTATTCCAATAGAAATCATAACTCTTTGTTTTTAAACATTTTTATTGTTTTAACCATTAAGAAATTAAGTTTCATTTAGCTGAAATTTTCTTAATTTCTAAATGGTTTAAAATAGAGTTAAAGCCTTTTACAATACTTCAACTTTTTTATTTTGAAAAATATCCTGAAAAATCAAAATGTTTCTCTTTAGCCCCGATAGCAGTGAAAATCCTTTTTGGGCTGGGGTTCAGCCCAAAAAGATTGTAACGAATAGCGGGACGAAATTTCCTGAAGAGCAAAATGTTTCTGCTCCTTAGAAAAAGCCTTTATTTATTCGTAAGTTTCGTTGTTTACAGCCGAAAATATGTTTTGAGCGTTACCCAAAATTTTGATAAACCCTTTGGCATCGTCTGATGTCCAAGCGTTGTTCATTTCGCCATATTGACCAAAACTGTTAGTCATCAAGTCGTTGTCAGACTCGATTCCGTCCAACACAAAATGATAGGGTCTCAAAGTTACGAATACTTTTCCGTTTACATTCTTTTGAGTGTCTTCTAGGAATGCTTCGATATTACGCATTACAGGGTCAAGAAATTGACCTTCGTGGAAAAGCATTCCGTACCAGTTTCCTAGTTGCTCTTTCCAGTATTGTTGCCATTTACCTAGGGTGTGTTTCTCTAGTAAGTGGTGTCCTTTGATGATGATAAGTGGCGCAGCGGCTTCAAAACCAACTCTTCCTTTGATTCCGATAATCGTATCTCCTACGTGAGTATCCCTACCAATTGCATAAGCGTTTGCTAGTTTCTCTAGAGTTACGATGTTGTTTGAAGGTTTGTCTTTTTTACCGTTGATAGACACTATCTCACCATGTTTGAATTCAAGCGTTACTTTTTCTTCACCTTCTTTTACCAATTGTGAAGGATAAGCTTCGTTTGGCAATGATTGGTGTGAAGTTAAGGTTTCTTTTCCTCCAACACTTGTTCCCCAAAGTCCTTTGTTGATAGAATACTGTGCTTTCTCCCAAGAATAGTGGACCCCATTTTGGCTTAAATAGTCCACTTCTTCTTGTCTTGATAATTTCAAGTCACGAATAGGAGTGATGATTTCGATTTCTGGAGCGATGGTATGGAAAATAAGGTCAAAACGAATTTGGTCATTTCCTGCACCTGTGCTTCCGTGTGCGATAGCGGTAGCACCAATTGATTTTGCATATTTAATTGCTTCAATCGCTTGAAAAACTCTTTCGGCACTTACAGATAATGGGTACGTATTGTTTTTTAGAACATTACCATAAATCAAATATTTGATGGCTTTGTCGTAATATTTATCTACAATAGTAAGGTTAGCATGTTTGGCACTTCCTAACTCATACGCTCGTTCTTCAATATCGTTTAGTTCTTGGTCATCAAATCCACCAGTATTAATTAATACTGTATGAACTTCGTATCCCTTTTCGTTCTTTAAATATTTAAGGCAATATGAGGTATCAAGACCTCCACTATAAGCTAATACTACTTTTTTCATCTTTTTATTTTTGGCTAATAGCTATAAGGGCTTTTAGCGGATTATTATTTAATGTTGCTTTTATTTTTTATCTTTCTTATCTTTTTTATTCAAGAATAAGGCTTGTTTGATAGCTTTCAATCGATCTAATACAATTACATTAAAAGGATGTTTGGGCGGATCTTTTGGCTTTTCTTTTGGGTCGTATAACATTCCAGTACACAAACACAATTTATTGTCTTTGCTTTTTAGAATCTCATAATTGGTACAAGTCTGGCATCCTTTCCAAAAACTTGGGTCGGTTGTTAACTCTGAAAAAGGAACTGGTTTGTAACCTAAGTCCGAATTGATTTTCATTACTGCCAATCCTGTTGTGATACCAAAAACTTTAGCGTTTGGATATTTTTCTAACGAATATTCAAAAACTTTAGATTTGATTTTTTTTGCTAATCCTAAATTTCTATAATCGGGATGAACTATCAGCCCGGAATGAGCCACATAATTACTGTCTTGCCAACTTTCGATATAGCAAAAACCTGCAAATTTGCCATTATCTAAGGCGATAACTGCATCTTTGTTTGCCATTTTTTTTTGAACGTACTCTGGAGTTCTTTTTGCAATTCCGGTACCCCTTAATAATGCGGACGATTCAATTGTATCGCAAATTTCTTGCGCATATTTAAAATGTTCATCCTGTGCTATAACGATATCAATATTCATTTATAAGTTGATTTATTGAGTTGTGAAACAAATTGTAATTGGTTTTTGGAATTACCAACAGTTATAATAGTATTCAATATCCATAAAAATGAATACAAAATTAAGTTATAAATATTGTTTTTCGGATTTGTTAATCCAATGAAAGATAACAGTTGAAATTCCAAAGCAAAAAAAATGAAAAATGAATAATTAATGATAGGACCAAGCATAATGAATACTATACTAATAGTATCCGTACCTCGGGAGAGGTAACATGTCGGTTCATCCGTGAGATAGAAGTGATATATACACGTGTTTTATTCATGGGGCAAAAGTACAAATTTTTTTGAAAACGACTAGTATAAAATGGTTTTTTCTAACAATGTTTTAACGAGATGTTGTTTATTTACAATTAAAAGACTATTAGTGACTAATCAGCCTGTGCTAAAAAAACATAGTTAGGGACAATTTTAGTTTTATATTTTTAGCAAATTAGCTTTATTGTGAATACTTATTCATTATTAATTAACTGCTTGATTCTCTTTGCTTTTTAGAGGTTTTTTTTGTTTTTCAAATAAATAGTAATTGAAGTTCGATAAAAAACGTGTTACCGAATTAGAGATCAAAGTTATCTGATTAGAATCATTAATTGAAAAATTACTTGATAAAATCGTTGACTTAACACATCGTAAAAACAGTCGTAATAGTTCAGTTTCACCATCAAAAGACAAAAATAAGCTTTAAAAACCAAAATTATATTTTTAAACATATAATAGGACCTGCTACTATAGATGGAAATATACCAAACGGCTTTCTAAACTCCATACTCGTTCACGATTGGTGGCGGAGTTATTTTAAATAAAATTCAAAACGTATCAGATAATATAGTTTCGATGTACACTGTTTACTGTGTTTTGGACAAACTTATAAAAACCTACCCAAAGTTTTCTTTATAGTTGCGTAAGCAAACGATAAAGTCGACAGCCCGATCCGTAGTTTTACGGAGGGGACGCCCAAAATATTTTAATTGTAAAAAGGTTATTTTATTCTAATTCCTTCTTTAAAAACTTGGCTGTATAGCTTTTTTTGTTTTTAGCGACTTCTTCGGGAGTTCCTTTGGCGACAAGGGTTCCGCCGCCTTTTCCACCTTCGGGACCGATGTCTATTATGTAATCGGCTAGTTTTATGACGTCCATGTTGTGCTCGATGATGAGGATGGTGTTGCCTTTGTCAACGAGGGTGTTGATGACGTTCATCAAGACGCGAATGTCCTCAAAATGCAGTCCTGTGGTAGGTTCGTCAAGGATATAAAAGGTGTTTCCAGTGTCCTTTTTGGAGAGTTCACCTGCTAGTTTAATACGTTGTGCTTCGCCACCAGAAAGGGTCGTACTTTGTTGCCCTAAGGTGATATAACCCAATCCTACGTCCTGAATGGTTTTGACTTTTCGGTATATTTTTGGGATGTTCTCAAAAAACGGAACGGCTTCGTCAACGGTCATGTTCAAGACATCGGAAATTGATTTTGATTTGTATCGAATTTCGAGTGTTTCACGGTTGAAACGCTTGCCTTGACAAGTTTCACATTCTACGTAAACATCCGGTAGAAAATTCATTTCGATGGTGCGGACACCAGAGCCTTGACAGGTTTCACAACGACCGCCTTTGACGTTGAAACTAAAGCGACCGGCTTTGTACCCACGAATCATACTCTCGGATGTCATGGTGTAAAGCTTGCGAATCTCGGTAAACACTTCTGTATAAGTCGCAGGATTGGAACGTGGTGTGCGCCCAATTGGACTTTGGTCGATGGCGATGACTTTGTCGATATGTTCGAGTCCTTCAATTTTTTTGTAAGGTTGTGGTTTTTTGACACCGTTGAAATAAAAGGCGTTCAAAATAGGGTAGAGGGTTTCGTTGATCAAAGTCGATTTTCCGCTACCAGATACGCCTGTTACACATATTAATTTCCCCAAAGGCAAGTCGATAGTAACATTTTTGAGGTTGTTACCGGTTGCTCCTGTGAGTTTTAGTGATTTTCCGTTTCCCTCACGGCGTTTTTCGGGAATATCAAATTTTAATTTTCCGTTCAAATATTGTGCGGTTATGGTATCTGAATCTAAAGTTTCTTGGTAGGTACCAATACTGATGATTTCGCCACCAAATTTCCCTGCTTTGGGACCGATGTCGATTACATAATCGGCACGTTCCATCATGTCTTTGTCGTGTTCTACGACAATAACTGAGTTCCCAATATCACGTAATTGCTCTAGGGAGTGAATCAGTTTACCATTGTCACGCTGGTGCAAACCAATACTGGGTTCGTCCAAAATATATAATACACCCACCAATTGCGAACCAATTTGGGTCGCCAAACGGATGCGTTGTGCTTCTCCACCAGAAAGCGATTTGGAGCTTCGGCTTAACGCCAAATAATCTAGACCTACGTTCATCAAGAAATACAATCGGTCTTTTATTTCTTTCAAGACTTCGCCCGCTATCGCCATTTGTTTTTTGGATAAATGAGAGGCTAGGTCTTCAAACCAAACGGTCAAGTCGGATATATCCATATTGACTAATTCGGTGATATTTTTTTCGTTTATTCTAAAGTATTGAGATTCTTTTTTCAATCGAGAACCATCGCAAACGGGACAATCAATTTCGTCCATGTATTCTTTTGCCCATCGTTTGATAGTCGTAGAACCGCTCTCGTCATGTTGGTTTTTGATAAAATGAGCTATTCCTTCAAATTCGATTTTGTAATCACGAGTAACGCCCAAATCTTTGGAGGTGACACTAAATTTTTCTTTACCACCGTTGAGAATCATCTCCATGGCTTCGGGAGAAATTGATTCGATTGGGTCGGTGATTTTGAAGCCAAAACGCTCTCCAATAATTTCCAATTGTTTAAAAATCCAAGTCGACTTGTATTCGCCCAAAGGTAAAAAACCACCTGCTTTGATTGATAATTTTGGGTTGGGAAGAATTTTAAGAATATTGATTTCGTTAACCGTTCCCAAGCCTTTGCAATGGTCACAAGCTCCTTTTGGAGAATTAAAAGAAAATAGATTGGGTTCTGGATTCTGATACGAAATTCCAGAAGTAGGACACATCAAGTTTCGACTAAAATAGCGTACTTCTTGACTGTCTTGTTCCAAAACCATCAATACATTTTCACCGTGATTCATGGCGGTGTTGATGCTTTCGCTAACTCTTTTGGCAGTGTCTGCTGTGGTGTCGATTGCTATTCTATCGACTACGATTTCGATATCATGAGTTTTGTAACGGTCGAGTTTCATTCCGGGTGTAATGTCCAGAATATCCCCGTTCACACGTACTTTCAAGAAACCTTGTTTGGCAATTTGTTGAAACAATTCGCCATAATGTCCTTTTCTAGCTTTAATTACCGGTGCTAGAATGTTGATGCGTTTGTCGTTGTAGTCAGTGATAATCAAATCTTTGATTTGCTCATCGGAATAACTGACCATCTTTTCACCTGAGTTGTAACTATACGCATCTGCGGCACGTGCATAAAGCAAACGCAAGAAGTCATAAATCTCAGTAATCGTCCCCACAGTAGAGCGTGGACTTTTACTAGTTGTTTTTTGTTCGATGGCGATAACGGGAGAAAGTCCGTCAATTTTATCGACATCGGGACGCTCTAATCCACCAAGAAACTGACGAGCGTAGGCAGAAAAAGTTTCTACATAACGACGTTGCCCTTCGGCATAAATAGTGTCAAAAGCGAGGGAGGATTTTCCAGAGCCTGAAAGTCCCGTAATCACTACGAGTTTTTCACGAGGAATGGAAATATCTATATTTTTTAAGTTATGAACACGGGCTCCTATAACTTCAATGGTATTGTTGTTGTCTAGCATAATTTTGGCAAAAACGCAAAGTTACTAGTTGTTACGCAAAGATTCGCAGAGAATTTAGTAAAAAATAGGGGATACGCAGAGATTCGCAAAGTAGGCACAAATATTCGCAGAGAGATTAGGAAAATAGGGGTCCGCAGAGATTCGCAAAGTAGGCACAAAGATTCGTAGAGAATTTTAAAAAATAACTTATTGTATCTCTGTGAATTCTCTGCGAATGGCTGTGTAATAGCAAACGTTACTCGATCGTCATCGATTTTAGTTTTGACCTGTAAGCTTCCAGAGCTACTGATTTGTATAGATAACCGTAATATTTACCGTTTTTAATTACTGGTAAATGTGTCCTTTTGCATTTTTCAAACTTATTCATCACCACTTCCATGCTATCTATAGTGTAGATTATAGATGGGGGTTGTTTCATTATATCTTTAATCAAAGTATATTTTACACGATATGGATTAAAAATAATTTCACGAATATCGTTAAAGTGAACGACTCCTTCGAGCTCTCTTTCTTTATTTATAACTGCAAAAACAGTTTGGTTAGAATGTGAAATTAAATCGACTAATTTAACTAAACTATCTTCTGGGGCAACTGTTAAACAATCCGTTTGTATTAAAGATTCAATGTCCAAAGTTGATAGCACATTGTGGTCTTTATTATTGGTAAATGCATGTCCTTTTTTAGCCAATTCTTTTACATCCATAGAGTGTTTTTCGAATCGTTTTGAAATAGCATAACTGATTGAAGCTACAATCATCAAGGGCAGCATCAAGCTGTATCCGCTTGTTATTTCTGCAATTAGGAAAATCGCAGTCAGAGGAGCGTGAAATAAACCACTAAGGATTCCTGCCATACCGACCATCGTAAAGTTACCAATTGGTAAATGGGTCAATCCAGTTAAGTTAATGGCTTTGGACAGCACATAACCAACATAGGAACCCATGAACAAAGAGGGGGCGAAGTTACCACCGTTTCCGCCAGAACCTAAAGTGATTGCCGTAGCAAAAACTTTTATCATCATGGTGGCCGCGACAAAAAGTAATACGATCCAATTGTTGTTTCGAAAGGAGCTAAACAAGGTGTTTTCTAATAATTCGCTAGCGTCATTGTTTGCCAATGTTCGTATGCTTTCATATCCTTCTCCAAAAAGTGTAGGGAAAACAAATATCAACACCGCTAATAAAGAAGCTCCTAGTAATGCTTTTTTGTAAGCATTCATTCTTAAATGCGCAAAAAAGTGTTCTGTTTTTTGAAAATTTCGAGTAAAAAAGACCGAAACAAAACCAGTTATAATTCCGAGTAAAACGTAAAAAGGAATGTTGTGGTAGTTAAATTCTGGTTGGTGCTTGATATTCAGTAATATCTCTTCGTTTAACGCGATAACCGATACCAAAGCTCCAGTGGCAGCTGCAATCATAATTGGTGTAAAAGCGGAGATGCTTACATCTACCAATAAAAATTCGATGGCAAACAACACTCCAGCAATTGGCGCATTAAAGGCAGCAGCAATTCCGGCAGCTACTCCGCAACCAATCAGTAAAGTTCTGTCTTTATAGCTTAATTTGTAATTTTGAGCATAATTAGAACCAAAAGCGGCACCTGTAACTACAATTGGACTCTCTAATCCTGCAGAACCACCCAAACCGACTGTTAAGGAACTCGTTACTATTTGAGCATACATTTGTTTACGAGGGATGATACTCGCTTTTTTGGCAACGGAATATAATATTTGAGACGTTCCTTTTTCGATGCTTCCACCTAATAATCGTTTGATCACAAAAACGGTCAATATCAGTCCAGCAATAGGTAAAATACTATTAATAAAACTAAGTTTTAAAATGCCGTTAACATAGGTCGCAAATTTAAATACCCAGTGTGCGAAAGATTTTAAGACAATTACGGCAAATGCGGAACTAATACCTACTAAGACACTCGAAAGGAAAATAAATTGTTTTTCAGTTAATATTGATTGTAATAACTCAATTATACTTTCTAATTTAGAAATATACCTTTTGAACATTTTAGTTTTGTTTTTTGAAATGCAAAAATACTATTAATTTAAGCAACAGATACTTTTTTGAGGGCTTCTTTTCTGCTTAAAGGTTTTAAGTTGTTAACGAAAACGAATTCTTTAACGGCCTCTGGATTAGTTTTAGCATATTCTCGCAATGCCCAACCAATCGACTTTAGAATGAAATATTCATTGGAGTCTTTAAGTTGTAAACAAATATGCTTTAACAATTGAAAGTGAGTTCTCGATTTATAACCCAATTGAAATAAAATAGCGGATCTATTAAGCCATCTATTTTCATCGGTAGAAAAATCGCTGATTATCGTTGAGATGCTATTAGAGAATTGGAGCAAATAGTTCCCTAAAATAGGTTTGTAAATGATATGGACACTGTTCCTTCCAGAATGTGTGGTTAACCTTTTTTTTATTAAAAGGATACCTTCTGGTTTGTAGTTGTTTTTAAGTTGCTCTATCAGGATTTCACTAGTACAATAATGAAATTCTCTTTCTTTTTTAGAAAAGAATTTGGGTACAATATCGCGCACATTTTGGTTGATTTCCTATTTAGTTTTCTTTCCATACAGATTGTAATAATAACCGTCTTAGATTCGTTTTTATTTCAAAGAAGTCAAATTTATTTTTCATGTATTTTGGCATTACAAAAGCATCCTCTTTATTGGTATTCGGTTCAAAAGCAATTTGAAGTGACGGAATGAAACTTATTTTATAAACTCATTAATTTTTCTTTCGAATGATTTTTCAGGTCTTCAAAAAAAGTAGAAAATTCTTGTTCGAATTCATCATAGAATAGAACCAGTTCTTCTGTTGCGAATCGCATTTGTGATTTGTTTTTGGTGCGGGAATCCATTTGCGTCAAAATTTCTCGAATTCCTTCTACGGTTTGATAACTCAATAACCAGTTCTGTTTAATCATATATGGCATCAAGGCAACTGTTCGTTCCGTAAGGATTTCTTTATTTTGTTCCAAAGAAGTATAGAAATGGTCAATAAATTCTGCTAAATTTTCATCTGAGTACTTTTTCCAGTTTTTGGCTAAAAAATGATCATAGAATACGTCAACAATCACTCCCGAATAATGATGGTAGCGTTCGTGTAGTTTTTTGGTACTCATTCGGAAAACTGGATGTGCATCAGTAAAGGTATCAATGGCTCTATGAAGAATGATTCCTTTTTGAATGTCAACTGCATAGGTCTCAAAATGTTTGCCTCTAATTCCATCGGCCATAAAATTGCCGATTTTAATTAAATCGTTATTTCCGGAGAGGTAGATGTGTGCTAAAAAATTCATTCGACTAAAATATGAATTCTAAACCACTTATTTAATCTCTCAATTATTATATTTGTGCAAACAAATAGAAATAACCAATTTTTTAAAAATATACAGCATGACATTAATCAAATCAATTTCAGGAATTCGTGGGACAATAGGAGGAAAAGTCGGGGATAACCTAACACCGGTTGACGCAGTGAAATTTGCTTCGGCTTATGGAACATGGCTAAAAAACTACTCAGGAAAAGAAAAATTAACTGTGGTTGTAGGTCGTGATGCTCGTATTTCTGGACCAATGATTCACAACTTAGTAGTGAATACCTTGATTGGATTAGGAATTGATGTTGTTGATTTAGGATTGTCAACGACACCAACTGTAGAAATTGCTGTACCACTAGAAAAAGCTGATGGCGGAATTATTCTTACTGCTTCTCACAATCCAAAACAATGGAATGCCTTAAAGTTATTGAACGAAAAAGGGGAGTTCTTGAATGGAATAGAAGGAGAGAAAATCCTTGAAATTGCCGAAGACGAAGCTTTTGATTTCTCAGATGTTGATAATTTGGGTACCATTACAATCAATGATGCTTATATGGATATTCATATCGATGAAGTCTTGAATTTAGCATTAGTAGATATAGAAGCAGTTAAAGCGGCAAAATTTAAAGTAGTTGTAGATGGAGTAAATTCATCTGGCGGAATTATTGTTCCTAAGTTATTGGAGTTAATGGGTGTCGAAGTAGTGGAATTGTATTGTGATCCGACTGGTGAATTTCCTCATAATCCAGAACCTTTAAAAGAACACTTAGGGGATATTTGTGAATTGGTTGTAAAAGAAAAAGCAGATTTCGGGATCGTAGTAGATCCAGATGTAGATCGTTTGGCTTTTATTTCTGAAGACGGAGAAATGTTTGGCGAAGAATATACTTTGGTAGCCTGTGCAGATTATGTTTTGAGTAAAACTCCTGGAAATACTGTGTCTAATATGTCGTCTTCACGTGCTTTGCGTGATGTGACCAATTTACACAACGGAATTTACGAAGCGAGTGCTGTAGGAGAGGTAAACGTAGTAGATTTAATGAAGAAAAACAACGCCATTATTGGTGGTGAAGGAAACGGTGGAATCATTTATCCTGAATCACATTACGGTCGTGATAGTATGGTCGGAATTGCTTTGTTCTTGACATATTTGGCAAACAAAAAAATGACCGTTTCGGCATTGAGAGCTTCGTATCCAGAATATTATATGAGTAAAAATAAAATTGAATTGACCCCTCAAATTGATGTAGATGCCATTTTGGTTGCTATGACTGACAAATATAAAAATGAAGACATCACAACTATTGATGGAGTTAAAATTGACTTTGCTGAAGAATGGGTGCATTTAAGAAAATCAAATACAGAACCAATCATTCGTATTTATACTGAAGCTGCTTCACAAGCAAAAGCAGATGTATTAGCACTTCGAATTATTGATGAAATCAAAGTAATTGCAGGAATTTAATTTTCGATTAGTATAGAATACAAGAAACCCTTTCAGAGTTTAATTTGAAAGGGTTTTTTAATTTATGCTTTGTCCCGTCCTGAAATAGCGATACACAAAAAGTATCCTTATGGAAAAACATGAAGAAACACGCTATGTTAAGCGAACGCAAAAAGATTACTCAATGTCTTTTAAATTGCAAATTGTCCAAGAAATTGAACGAGGACATCTTACGGCAACAGCTGCTACAAAAAAGTATGAAATTCAATGTAGAAAAACTGTAGTCAATTGGCTCAAGAAATTTGGTAACTTTGATTGGGAGAACCAAACACCATTTACTATGTCAAAGTCACCAGAACAAAAGATAATGGAGCTTGAAGCCAAAGTAAAACTTCTAGAGAAGCAGAAGTCCTTTTTGGAACAACAAGCCTTTGTTGCGGATAAAAAAGCAATCATTTTTGATATGATGATTGAAATAGCCGAGAAAGAATATCAAATTGATATCCGAAAAAACTCATCACCCGAACAATCGACCATTTTAAACAAAAAGAACAGCAAACAATAATGTTCGCCTGTAATTTGTTCGGGGTAGACAGACAGGTTTATTATCGTAGAATTAAAAGGAAAGTTATCAAAGAATCTAAAGCAATTCAAGCGGTTTCATTGGTTATGGATATAAGAAAATCAATGCCTAGATTAGGCACTAAGAAATCATATCTTTTGTTATTGGACGAGCTTAAACCAATGAAAATTGGTAGAGATAAATTATTTGATATACTCAGAGCTAATCACTTATTAATCCAACCAAAACGCAGTTATCACATTACAACTAATTCACATCATCGCTTTAGAAAACACCAAAATAAAATTCTAGATTTAGAAATAAATAGACCCGATCAGGTTTGGGTTTCTGATATAACATACATTGGGAAAAGAGATAAACCGTGTTATTTAAGTATCGTTACTGATGCTTATTCTAAAAAGATAGTGGGTTATTATGTTGCTAACAATATGAACACCGAAAGCAGTGTTATAGCCCTAAAGATGGCTATACAGCAAAGAAAAAACAAGGAAGTACCTTTGATTCATCATTCAGACAGAGGATTGCAATATTGTGCCAATGATTACCAAAACATCCTAAGTAAAAATGGAATATTGCCAAGTATGACACAGAACTCTGATCCATATGAAAATGCGGTCGCTGAAAGAATAAATGGAATTCTAAAACAGGAATTTATGATTGATAAATATAATCTAGATTTGAAAATTATGAAGAAAATCGTAAAAGAATCAGTTGATATATATAACGAATTACGACCACATTATTCTAATTATATGCTAACACCAAATCAAATGCACTTGCAGAATCAAATTAAAATGAGAACATATAAAACAAAAAACACTTGCAAAAAAGTTCTTGCAAGTGTTTAATTAATTATTTTTAGTCTAATAATCTGTATCGTTTATTTAGGACTAGACACTTGAATTTCTGTTTTTTGATGTTTCCAGCGTTTGTGTGTCCAAAAGTAAAATTCAGGAGCCTCAAGGATTTGCTTTTCTACTTCGTGAATATACTCATGGGTGATCTGAAATTCAGGAGTTTCTTTCGCATTTTTTGCAATCGGAATAAAAGTAGCTTCATAGAAACCTCTTTTTACTTTTTTTACTTTTATAAATTCAACTCCTAGATTATATTTTCTAGCAATCATTTCTGCTCCGGTATGTACTGGAACTTCAATACCCATAAAATTATAATAATGAAATATTCGATCTAGTTTAGGGGATTGATCACTTGCAAGTCCATATACACAAGCAATATTTTCTTTTTGTTTTTTGGCAATGAATGTAATGGTTTCTCTAGTTACAATCAATTCGGTCTCGAATTTAGTTCTAATATTTCGAACCAAACGATCAAAATAGATGTTGTTCACTTTTTTATATACTGCGATTCCTTTCAAGGTAGTCTGATTATTCATGGTTAATAACCATTCGTAACTTGCATAGTGTGATGCTAGCAACATCATACTTTTATTTTCTTTTTCGTAATGTTTGAAAATTTCAGGATTTGTAACATGAAATCTTTTACTCATTTCTTTTGGGGAAATAGTCATTGTTTTTATCATTTCAAGAAACATATCACATAAATGATGATAGGATTTTTTTTCTATCAAAAGGCGTTCTTTTGTATTTAGGTTTGGTAAGGTCAGCGCAAGGTTGTATCGAACCGTTTCTTTTCGGTAGCCAATGATGTAATATACGATGAGATATACAAAATCAGAAAACCAATATAATATTCGAAAAGGAAGAATGGAGATAATCCAGAGTAAGGGATAAGCGATTATATAAACCAAAAATTGCATGCGGTATTTTTTTAGCAAATATAGGTCAAAAATGAATACCTATAAACTTTTATAGAGGAGCGGTTTGGGGATTTTAGTTTTACTACATTTACATTTCACAAATATACTTTTTATGAATATTTTTTTAATAGCAATAATGCTTGCTAATGTTTTGATGAGTTTTAAAGGATTTAATGATACTACTTTTTTTAGTAAATATAAGTTTCACATGGGACGATATCTAGCTGGAGAGCAAATAAGAATTGTTTCTTCGGCATTTTTACATGCGGATATTAGTCATTTGGCTTTTAATATGCTTACGCTTTATTTCTTCGCTCCTGTGGTGATCAGTTATTTGGGGGATTTTCCTTTTCTAATTGTCTATTTTGGGAGTTTACTAGTTGGAGGTTTACTGACTGTTTATTTTCATAAAAAAGACTATAACTACAGTGCAATTGGTGCTTCTGGTGCGGTGACGGGTATTTTATATTCTGCTATTTTATTGCGTCCTGATATGATGTTGGGAATATTTTTTATAATTCCAATGCCAGCTTATGTTTTTGGAATACTGTATTTATTGTACTCTATTTACGGAATGAGATCTAAGAATGATAACATTGGGCACACGGCGCATTTTGGAGGCGCTATAGGTGGTTATTTGATTACTTTATTGATTTACCCAAGCGTATTGGTAGATCATCTGTTTATGGTTGTTTTATTAACGATTCCTATAGTAGTACTTTTTGTAATGGCAAAAATGGGGAAACTATAATGGCATAACTTTTGAAAAGTAATTATTCAAAATAATTTAATATTTAAAACTATTATGAAAAAGATAATTTTAGTTCTTACAGTGTTTGTTATGACGATGTCCTATGCTCAGGAAATAAAACTAATTCCACAAATTAATGTGTCTGGAGAAGGAAAAGTAAAAGTGGTTCCCGATCAAGCTTTAATTACAGCTACAGTCGAAACTAAAGGTACCATGGCTAAAGAAGTAAAGAAACAAAACGACCAACAAGTAGAGTCTGTTTTGAAATTAATAAAAAAAATGAATTTGAATCCTGCTGATTACAAAACACAACGTGTGGCTTTGAATCCGCAATACGATTATGAAAAAAAGAAACACAATTACAATGCTACACAAACAATCGAAATAACGTTGAAGGATTTATCGAAATATGATGAATTAATGGAAGGTTTGGTTGAAAATGGAATTAACAGAATTGACAATGTGAGTTTTCAATCTTCAAAAATGGCACAATACGAATCGGAGGCGAGAAAATTAGCGATAAAAGAAGCAAAGAGTAAGGCCGAGGATTATGTATCTGTAGTGGGACAGAAAATAGGTCGTGCGTTGACAATTACAGATAATTCACAAGGATATAGTCCGCAACCTGTTTATGCTCGTATGAAGACTATGGTAATTAGTGAAGATGCATCTACTCCAAGAGAAACTTTGGCAGCTGGAGAAATCGAAATTACAGCCAATGTGAATGTGAGTTTTCTATTGGATTAATAAGGTTCCTATATATTATTATAGTGTACCAAAAACGGTGTAAGTAGTAAAAAATGACTTGGGTTAGTAATAAATCCAAGTCATTTTTTTATTGTTTAAAATTTCCGCTCTTTTCCTATAATTTCCTGAATAATGCGAATCAAGGGTTGAGAAGACGATAAAAAAGAAAGAAATACCTTTCAATAAACTAGGTTGATAGCTTGGAAATCAGTATATTTAAAGTGTATTCGACGCACATTTAAACATATGATTATTCAGACTAAAACACTAAAATCAGTAAAAATCTATTCAACGATTTGTGAAAAATTTGAAAAAGATTTAAAATATACCTGTGAAAGATTTAGTAACAACACTAAACAGAATTTAACAGACCAAGAAATTATGAGCATCTATTTATTTATCATTGAAGAAGAACAACGATTCACGATAAAGCTAATACATAAATTTGCATCTGATTATTTGCGTTCTTGGTTTCCAAATTTAGGTTCTTATTCAGGATTTTCAAATAGACTAAATCAATTATCTGAAGCATTTAGAAATCTTACAAGTTCACTTTTTGAAAATTTTATGCCTCAAGATTGTCACGTAAATCAAAGTTTGCTCGATTCTATGCCGATAATTACTTGTTCTGGAAAACGATTTGCTAAAGTCGCTAAAGACCTTACAGATAAAGGATATTGTTCTACTAAAAGTTTGTATTATTTTGGAGTAAAGCTTCACGCATTAGCCTTTAGACGCGATAAAACGATTCCTTTTCCAGAAGAAATTCAAATAACACCAGCTACGGTAAATGACTTAACAGTATTTAAAGAAGCTTGGTCTAATAAAACAAATAGATGTTTTTTTGGAGACAAAATTTACATCAATCAAGACTTTTTTTCAGATTTAGAAAATGAAAAAAACTCAATAATGATGACTCCTATAAAAGGAGTTAAAGGTAAATGTCTAGAAAATAAAAATAGAGACAAAGCTGCTGATGATTTGTTTTCAGTAGCGGTATCAAGGATTAGATAACCTATAGAATCGCTATTTAATTGGTTAATTCAAAAGACGGATATTCAAAAAGCAAGTAAAGTTAGGTCAAGTAAGGGATTGCTAATCCATATTTTTGGAAAAATAGCCTCCGCTTTTATAAATTTAATTTTTTAACCCTTGATTCGCATTAATTATTATTGAGTATTTGATTGCAATCTTCGTTTTCTAAATTTGTTATCATAGTTTCTATTCTTTAAAAAAAAAAGGCGTTGTTTTTTTAGTAATTTGGTTCGAAAAGAGGCTGTGTTTTATATTTTAGATAATGGATTTTATCGTGTGGACACATTTTTAAAAAAAGCCTGTTCTTCCATAACAGCTTTAAAATATTTCAACCCAATACTAATCTGCAATCAAAAATATTTTCACTTAATGCTAAACGAAAGATGGTCAGGGAAGTAGTGAATTTAAATCAGTTTTACTTTTTAAAATGTATTAACCCAATCCATAGTTTGTATCGCTGAAACTTTATTATCGGCATTCATGGTCACACGAAGTTCTTTATTGGCTACTTTTTTAGAATAGAGTGCTTTGAATCTATAAATTGTAGTTCTGTTTTTAGGATTTTGAAAAGTCTCCACAAGTTCAATATCATCAAAAGTTCCATAATATTGACGATAACGATTGCATATTGCAGATAGTTTTTCAATAGTAATATTGTTGATAACTGAAGCTGTAGCTTCGGTAGTAGTAAAAGGTTTGAACTTAGAAGTATTACAAGTCATCAAAATTCGTTTCCCCAATTCATACGCCTTTTTCTTTTGTGCAGTACTAACGGCTGTGAGTTTCAGTTTTACAAAATCCACTTTGTCTTTTTCTTCCTCTTTTGTTTCTTCAATAACTTCTTCAATTCCTGGAGTTGTTTCAATAGGAATTTGAGTGGTTATTACTTTTTTGGATTTACAGGCAATAAATAAAGTTAAACAGAGTACTATGGCTAATCTTTTCATTCTAAAAATTTTAATCTTAGGTTGTCTTTTGTAACGGCAAAATCCTAGATTGATTGTGTTTCTAGCAAATTTACGGAACCAAAATGCTAATTCAAAAGGAATTTTCATTTTGTCATAGTTATGGTAATCAAGATGTTTTTTATTGGTCTCAAATTATAGTTAAAACTATGTACTTTAGTGCATTTCGCTTTAGCTTCTAAAAACTTTTTGCCACAGATTATGTGGATTAGAAGGATTTAATCTGTGGAAATCAATTTAATCAGTGGCTAATTTATTTTTTTTGTAATTCATCCTTGCAGACTTTAAGGTTGCTAACTAAATCTATGGACTTTAAGTCCGTAGGAGTGGTTTAGTTAAAGAATTTTAGTATAGCGGTACTAGACCTATGCTCGAACTCAATGTCATTAAGTTAAGGAAATTTCATATTACTTTTTTGAAGTAAATGATATCCTGAATTAACTAACTATTTTAAAAGTTAACTCTTCGTCTTTTTGAGGTTAAATAATTAATTGTTAAAATGTTTTAATTAGTTAGGATAACTAACTATATTTGTTATATATAATTATGATTACAAAGTTAATGTCTAATTTAAAATTTTAAAGTCATGAGTAAATCAGTATTTTATCACGCAGGTTGCCCTGTTTGTGTAAGCGCAGAACAAGACGTTATAGATTTAATAGGTCAAAATAACGTCCAAATCATTCATTTGGGAGAGGACAAATCGAAAATCAATGAAGCAGAAAAAGCAGGGGTAAAATCAGTTCCAGCTTTGGTAACTCCAAAAGGGAATGTATTACATTTAAATTTTGGTGCTTCAATTCAAGATTTAAAAGGTTAACCTTTATAATCCCTGTTGAATCAAATCCGCAGGGATTATTTTTTTGTAATCAATAAGAAATAGTAAACGGGTTCAAGTTCTTTTTTCATTTTAAGCGTTATTAAAAAAACGTTTACTTTTACAATAATTATAGAGTTTTAAAAACTAAAAAGATGTCAGTATTCAATCTTAACGAGCAAAATGCTAATCTTGACAAAAAAATTGTAGCAGGACTGGAGCGTATTTCTCAAGTTTTTAAAATATTGCTTTGGGAAAAGTCGAAACTACACCAACTTTCTCCCATTCAAATACAATTACTGATTTTTATTAAGTATCATACTCAAAATCAATCTACGGTCAGTTATTTGGCACATGAATTTAATGTTTCGAAACCAACGATTAGTGATACTATCAAAACTTTAGAACAAAAGAAATATATCAAAAAAATTATTGATAAAGTTGATGCTAGAAGCTACACCATTGAGTTGACTGAATTGGGTAAGGATATTGTTTTAGAAACTGAGAATTTTGCTGATCCTTTGTTTGATATTATTTCTAAATCGGATGCCGATGATAAAATTATTCTGTGGAGGAATATTTCGGATATGATTCTTCAATTAAATAAAATGAAGATAATTACCATTCAAAGAACGTGTTACAATTGCAAGTTTTTTTCAAAGGAGGAGAATGTTCCCTTTTGTGGTTTATTAAATCAAGAATTAAAAAGTGAAGACATCCGAATGGATTGTGGCGAATTTATCCAAGTTTGATTTTTTATCACTTTGAGAGCTCACTTTTTATATTAAACCATCAATAAAACCTATCTTTGAAATTCACTTTACAATCCCTTTTTTCAAGATGAACTCCTCATTATTTTATAGTCTTTTACGAAAGAAATTCCCTTTTACGCCAACATACCAACAGGATATATTTTTTCAAAAAATTGCTATTTTCTTAACAGATACTTATGATGATACGATTTTTGTACTCAAAGGATATGCAGGAACAGGGAAGACAACTGTTATTTCGACTATTGTCAATAATTTGGTTGAAATCAATAAAAAATACGTTTTGCTAGCGCCTACAGGTCGTGCGGCAAAAGTAATTGCGAACTATTCAGAAAAGCCAGCATTTACGATTCATAAGAAAATATATTTTCCCAAAAAGTCTTCAGGTGGGGGCGTTTCTTTTATTTTACAACCCAACAAACACAAGAATACCATTTTTATAGTCGATGAAGCTTCGATGATTTCGGATACCAACTCGGATTCTAAATTATACGAAAGTAGTTCATTGCTGGACGATTTGATTTCCTATGTTTATTCGGGAACCAATTGTAAAATGATCCTATTGGGAGATACCGCTCAGTTGCCACCAGTAAACTTAGATGTCAGTCCTGCTTTAGATATCGATACCCTTAGTTTGCATTACAATAAAGAAATAGATCATATCGAACTTGATGAAGTTATGCGTCAAGAGGAGGATTCAGGAATTTTGTATAATGCCACAGAATTACGTGCCTTGCTTAAAGATTCATTTATTACCGATTTTCAATTTGATGTAAAAAAATTCAAAGATATTGTTCGATTGGTGGATGGCTATGATATTCAGGATGCTATCAATTCGGCTTACAGCAATTACAGTATTGAAGACACTGCCTTTATTGTTCGTTCCAACAAAAGAGCGAATCAATACAACGAGCAAATTAGAACTAAAATCTTAGATAAAGAAAACGAACTCTCCACAGGTGATTTTCTAATGGTGGTGAAGAATAATTATTTTTGGTTAAAAGATTCAGACGAAGCAGGTTTTATTGCCAATGGAGATATTATCGAGGTTTTGGAGATTTTTACCATCATCGAATTGTATGGATTTAAGTTTGCCAAAGTAAAAATCAGAATGGTTGATTACCCCAACCAAAAACCATTTGAAACCGTATTATTATTAGACACTATCAAAAGTGAATCACCATCATTGTCTTACGAAGATTCTAATAGACTGTACGAAGAAGTGATGAAAGATTATGAAAGTGAAACTACTAAGTACAAGAAATTCCAAAAAGTAAAAGCAAATGAATACTTTAATGGATTGCAAGTAAAGTTCTCGTACGCAATTACTTGTCATAAATCACAGGGAGGGCAGTGGAACACTGTATTCATAGAACAACCCTATTTACCCAACGGTATTGATCGAGATTATATCCGATGGCTGTACACCGCTATGACGCGTGCTAAAAGTAAATTATATTTGATAGGTTTTAAAGACGAGAGTTTTGTGGAATGATCTAAATTTTGATAAAAATGAATACTTTAGATAGCTTACATACCATTTCAAGTACTTTTTCCAGTACTGAAAAAATGCCTGTTTTATTCTTAGGACACGGTAGTCCAATGAATGCTATTGAGGAAAATCAATTTGTGGCAGGTTTTAGAAATATTGCTAAAATCTTGCCACAGCCGAATGCGATTTTGTGCATTTCGGCGCATTGGTTTACTAAAGGAACAAAGATTACTGCGATGAAAATGCCTAGAACGATTCACGATTTTGGTGGTTTTCCAAAAGAATTATTTGATATACAATATCCAGCTAAAGGAAATCCACATTTGGCAATAGAAACCAAAGAATTGTTATTGCCAACTGAGATCGAACTCGATCAAGAATGGGGATTGGATCACGGTGCATGGAGTGTAATTAAACATTTATATCCCGATGCTAATGTTCCAGTGATTCAGTTGAGTATTGATTACTCAAAACCCGCTCAATACCATTATGATTTAGCTAAAAAATTGAGCAGTTTACGACATAAAGGTATTTTGATTATTGGTAGCGGGAATATCATTCACAATTTACGATTATTTGATTTCGCTAATTTCGACAAAGAAAATTATGGTTTTGATTGGGCAATAGAAGCTAGAGAGAAAATAAACCATTTTTTATTGGATAACAATTTCCAAGCCTTGATAGATTACGATAAACAAGGTAAAGCTTTGCAGTTGGCAATTCCAACACTAGATCATTATTTGCCTCTAATTTATACTTTGGGGTTGAAAGAAAAGAAAGAAGAATTGATTTTGTTTAATGATAAATTAGTGGGAGGCGCAGCGAGTATGACTTCGGTTAGGATTGTGTAGATTATTCAAAATTTTAATAGTCAAAACAACCATTGAGTCTTAGAGTCTGTATAGTAAAAAATCAGGCATAAATATTAGTTAGTCTAAAAAACAAAAAATCAATAGTATAAATTAAAAAAGCATAATGAAACCTAATTCATTATGCTTTTTTGTTCAGTATAAAAAAGTGATAAAGTTTAATTATCCCTTTTTTTATTTTCTTACAAATGGAGGAAGTAATTTAGTTTTAACCTCTCCAAAACCTATTTGAACTTGACTGTTTTTGCAGAATCCATTCATGATAACAGTATCGTTATCATTAATAAATTTACGTTCTGTCCCATCATTTAATTGTATTGGGTTTTTACCTCCCCAAGTAAGTTCTAACATAGAGCCATAACTATCTTGTGTAGGGCCAGAAATAGTTCCAGAACCCATCATGTCACCTGAATTTACTCTACAGCCATTAGATGTGTGATGTGTTAGCTGTTGGTTCATAGTCCAGTACATGTGTTTAAAGTTTGATTTACTAACCACAGTTGGTGTTGAGCCTTCTGGTTGGATGGCAACTTCAAGTTGAATGTCAAATGAGTGCTTTCCTTTTTGTTGTAAATAAGGTAAAGGGCTAGGTACTTGTTTTGGGCCAGGGACTTTAAATGGCTCTAGGGCATCTAATGTTACAATCCATGGCGAAATAGAAGTAGCGAAATTTTTTGATAAAAAGGGACCTAAAGGTAAGTATTCCCATTTTTGGATATCTCTTGCGCTCCAATCATTCATCAATACCATTCCGAAAATATAATCTTCAGCCTCACTTATGGGAATCATTTCTCCCATAATATTAGCATCAGTAGTGATGAAGGCGGTTTCTAGTTCAAAATCGACTGAACGTGATGGTCCTAAAACCGGTGTAGACTCTCCTGCAGGAAGTGTTTGACCAATTGGCCTGTGTATAGGAATATCAGTTGGGATTATCGAGGAACTTCTTCCATGATATCCGATTGGAATATGCAACCAATTAGGAAACAGTGCGTTTTCGGGATCACGAAGCATCTTACCTACGTTGGTAGCATGTTCTTTACTTGAACAAAAATCGGTATAATCACCGATTAATACAGGTAATTGCATTTCGACTTCTGCAATGTTAAAAATAACGATATCTCGGTGCTTTTCGTTGTCTCTTAGTGTTGGGTTTTTTTCGTCAAAAATATCAGCAATTCTGTTTCGAACTAGCCTCCATGTTTTTTTTCCATCAGATATAAAATCATTTAAAGTGTCTTGCATGAACATATCATCAGTCAATTCAATTCCTGAGAAATAATTCATTTGCTGCAAAGCACCTAAATCAATAGCAAAATCACCTATTCGGGTTCCTACAGTGACCACGTTTTCTCTTGTTAAAAAAACGCCAAACGGAATGTTTTGAATAGGAAAATCACTGTTTTCAGGGACTGACAACCAAGATTTTCTTTTAGTATCGTTAGCGGTAATTGGCATAGGGAGTTTTTTTATTGAAAATTATTATATCAAATATATCATAATCTAGCTATTGAACAAACGTTTTTTTGTATTTTTGCCTCAAATTAACTAAATTGATAGAAATGCAACGCGACAAACAAATTTTTGACCTTATTCTTGAAGAACAAGATAGACAAATACACGGATTAGAACTTATTGCCTCTGAAAACTTTGTTAGTGACGAAGTAATCGAAGCTGCAGGTTCAGTTTTGACTAATAAATATGCCGAGGGGTATCCAGGAAAAAGATATTATGGAGGTTGTGAAGTAGTTGATGTTGTTGAGCAAATTGCTATAGATAGAGCTAAAGAATTGTTTGGTGCTGTTTATGCAAATGTACAACCTCACTCAGGTTCACAAGCAAATGCTTCTGTATTTCATGCTTGTTTACAACCAGGTGATAAAATTTTAGGATTTGACTTATCTCACGGTGGTCACTTAACTCATGGTTCTCCAGTCAACTTTTCAGGACGTGTTTACAACCCCGTTTTTTATGGTGTTGAAAAAGAAACAGGTCGTTTGAACTACGATAAAATTCAAGAAATTGCTACTAGAGAGCAACCAAAATTAATTATTGCAGGTGCTTCGGCTTATTCTCGTGATATGGATTTTGTTCGTTTTAGAGAAATTGCTGACAGCGTTGGTGCTATTTTAATGGCTGATATCTCTCATCCTGCTGGATTGATTGCTAAAGGTTTAATGAATGATCCAATTCCTCACTGTCATGTTGTTACTACAACTACCCATAAAACATTACGTGGACCTAGAGGTGGTTTAATCTTGATGGGGAAAGATTTTGAAAACCCATGGGGATTGAAAACTCCAAAAGGTGATATTAGAATGATGTCTTCATTATTAGATTTAGCGGTTTTCCCTGGAAATCAAGGTGGACCATTAATGCATATTATAGCAGCAAAAGCAATTGCTTTTGGTGAAGCTCTTCAAGATGAGTTTTTTACTTATGCTAGACAATTGCAAAAAAATGCGAATGCAATGGCTGATGCTTTTGTGAAAAGAGGATACAATATCATTTCAGGTGGTACAGACAACCATATGATGTTGATTGATTTAAGAAACAAAGGGATTTCTGGTAAAGAGGCTGAAAATGCTTTGGTAAAAGCTGAAATCACAGTAAATAAAAATATGGTTCCATTTGATGATAAATCACCATTTGTTACTTCTGGTATCCGTGTAGGAACAGCAGCTATTACCACTCGTGGTTTGGTGGAAGCAGATATGGAAACTATTGTTGCTTTGATTGACAGAGTATTGACAAATCATACTGACGAAGATGTTATTGAAGCAGTTGCTGACGAAGTAAATGAAATGATGAGCGAAAGAGCTATTTTCGTTTTCTAAATAAAAACTTTTTGTTTAAAGTTTCAGGTTTAAAGTTTAAAGTTTCGCGGTTGTCAATAACAACCCGAAACTTTAAACTTTTTTTAGCTTTACAATAACCTGAAACTTCGAACCTATAACCTGAAACAAAATAAGTATGGGCGTATTACGATTACAATTACCTACAGACCCAAGATGGGTAAATATTGTAGAAAAGAATATAGAGGAGATTTTGACAGATCATGCTTGGTGCGAACAAAAAGCAGCTACCAATGCGATTACTATTATAACCCATAACTCGGAACATCAAGATTTGGTTCAAGATTTATTGGCTTTAGCTAAAGAGGAAATCGAGCATTTTGAAATGGTTCATAATATCATAATCAAACGTGGTTTGAAGTTGGGTCGTGAGCGAAAAGATGATTATGTAAATGAGTTGTACTTGTACATGAAAAAATCGAATGATGGAAGTAGAGTTTCTGGTTTGGTCGAGAGATTATTGTTCTCGGCTATGATTGAAGCCAGAAGTTGTGAGCGTTTCAAGGTTTTATCTGAAAATATTAAAGACGAAGAATTATCTGTTTTTTATAGAGATTTGATGGAAAGTGAAGCGGGGCATTATACCACATTCATTACTTATGCTAGAAAATATGGAAAAGGAATTGATGTAGAAAAACGTTGGAGAGAATGGTTAGCCTTTGAAGAATCGGTAATTGCTAATTACGGAAAAGGAGAAACTATTCACGGGTAAAATACTATTATCCGTGATGTTTTTTAAATCATATCTTCAGGCTTTACCCAAGCATCAAATTCTTCAGCGGTAACATATCCCAACCGAATTGCTTCTTTTTTTAAAGTTGTTCCGTTTTTGTGAGCTGTTTGAGCAATTTCTGCAGCTTTATAATAACCAATTTTAGTATTCAAGGCGGTTACCAACATTAGGGAATTATTTACTAATTCATCAATACGTTTGTGATTGGGTTCTATCCCTTGGGCGCAATGTTCGTCAAAAGAGTGGCAAGCATCTCCTAATAATTGAGCAGATTGTAAAAAATTAAAAGCCATCATGGGTTTGAAAACATTCAATTCATAATGCCCTTGCATACCACCAATGGTAATAGCCACATCATTTCCCATGATTTGGGCACAAACCATTGTTAAAGCTTCAGATTGTGTAGGGTTTACTTTTCCAGGCATTATTGATGAACCAGGTTCGTTTTCAGGAATTAAAATTTCGCCAATTCCAGAGCGAGGTCCAGAGGCTAACATTCGTATGTCATTCCCTATTTTATTTAAAGAAACCGCTAATTGTTTTAAGGCACCGTGACTTTCTACAATGGCATCATGCGCTGCCAAAGCTTCAAATTTATTTTCGGCTGTTTTAAAGGAAAGACCAGTAAATTGAGAAATGTATTTAGCTACTAGAATGTCGTAGCCTTCAGGAGTATTTAAACCAGTACCTACAGCAGTTCCTCCCAATGCAATTTCAGATAAATGCGGTAAAGTGTTTTTTAAAGCTTTTAGCCCATGATTGAGTTGTGAAACATAACCTGAAATTTCTTGTCCTAAGGTAAGTGGTGTTGCATCCATAAGGTGTGTACGTCCTATTTTTATAACATCTTTGAATTGGGTAGATTTATTTTGTAGCGTATCTCTAAGTTTTTCAATGGCAGGGATTGTAACTTCAATAAGCATTTTATAACTAGCAATATGCATAGCAGTAGGGAAGGTATCATTAGAGGATTGTGATTTGTTGACATCGTCATTAGCTTTGATAAGTGGTTCGTCTTCGCCAATTCGCAATCCATTTAAAACCTGAGCACGATTAGCAATTACCTCGTTTACATTCATATTACTTTGTGTTCCTGAGCCTGTTTGCCAAATTACTAGAGGGAAATGTTCTTTTAATTGTCCCGTTAAAATTTCATCACAAACGGTTGCGATAGTATCTCTTTTTTCAATTGATAAAACATTTAAATCACAATTGGTATAAGCGGCAGCTTTTTTTAAATAAGCAAAACCCATAATAATTTCTTTAGGCATAGATGCTGGACTACCAATTTTAAAATTGGACCGAGATCGTTCCGTTTGTGCTCCCCAATATTTGTCACTAGGGACAGATACTTCTCCAAGAGTGTCTTTTTCGATTCTAAATTTCATAATGTGATGATTTAAAAAAAATGTAGAATTTTGTTTCTTCTATAAAAGTACGCATTATTATTTTTTATGTAATTTGATTTGGTTTTTATTGTTAGCAAATGATTTAAAACCTATATTTGTGGCTACATTCAAAAATTCCGGAAAACATGTTTGAATTTTCACAGTATTTAGGCTTTTTACTTTTTTTAACCGTATTAACTATAGGTTTTTGGTTAATGTTTTTTCTAGTAGGTTTCGTTCAGTATTGGATCGGAGGCGCTTTATGGGAAAGATACAAAGCAAAGAAAGCAAAGAAACAAGAATCACTTTAGTATTAATTTGATTTGAAATAAAAAAGGACTCGATATTCGAGTCCTTTTTTTATGGTATAATGTGTCTGGAATAGTTTTAACCTGGGAAATCTCCATCACCATTTTCATTGTTTTGTTGTCTTCCTCCTTTTTCTGTTTCCCCTTTTTTCTTGTTGAAACGATAAGTAAAGGAAAGGTTAATTTGTCTTTGTCTAAATTGTAGTTCAGTATAAGAATCAATTACACCCGGAATGAAGGTTTTGAACCTTCTTTTACCTGAATTAAAAATATCATTAGCATTTAAGGAAATGGTAGCCTTGTCTTTTAGTATGTCTTTACTAAGTGCAACAGTTGCAATAAACATTCCTAGGTATTTTCCTTGTGCGCTATTTTTAGGACCAAAGTACATAAGATTAGTTTGCCAGTCGATTTTGCTTGGTAATGTTACTTTTGAAGAAAGTCTTGTGAACCAACTCGTAGCAGTACGGTCAAAATTCTGTGTTACTTCTACGTCATTAATATCAGTATAGGTGTAGTTACCTGTTGTAATGCTTTTATAAACATTAAAGCTGTTGTTTAGCCTCCACCATTTGAATGGAGAATAGTTTATATTAAGTTCAAAACCATAACGGCTTTCCTTTGCTAAGTTGATTGGAGTTGTTAATATTACAGGTGTTTCTGTAATTTGTCCGTCCACCTCAGTTTCAACGACATCTCCGTTTGGTCTTCTGATGAATTGAAAAACAGAAGTGCTATAGTTGTAATAAATAGAAGAGGTTAGTGTTGCTTTTCCAATTTTTGTCATAGATGCTAATTCATAAACATCTGTAAAAGATGGATTTAAATCAGGATTTCCTTGAAAAATATTTACATTACTAGAATAGTTTGATGAAGGGTTAATGTATCGAGAGCTTGGACGTGATATTCTTTTACTGTAATTAACAGATAAACTAGTTTCATCAGTTAACTCATAGGTTAAAAATGCACTTGGGAAAAAATTATTATACTTTTTAGTATTGAAGTTGTTAGAACTAAGCAAATTGATGTCAATATTTGAATCTTCGTAACGAACTCCTAACAGGTAAGAGAATTTATTTATTTTCGAACCAAATTGCGTGTAAATAGCATTAATTTTTTCTTTATATTCTAATATATTACTGTAGTTTGGGTCTGCGGTATAATCCCCATTTGTTTCAATATCACCTATTTTAAAATCAGTAGTTAGGACTTTAAATTGCCCTTTATACCCCATTTCAAATTGCGTATTTTCACCAATAGGAAGTACGTAATCTGTTTGTACTAATTGGCTAACATCTCTTCTAAAACTAGTTGTAAATTGTTCAAATTTACTGTTAGGGCTACCAATGATTTGATCCGTAATAACTGAATCGTCAATGTCTTTGTTATTTGAAGTTGAAAAATCAAATGTCAATTTGTGACCGTCTTTTTTAAATTTTTTGGTAAAATTAGTATTGTATTGAAAATCTTCATCATTAGATAGTTCGTCATTATAACGATTCCTCACATAAAAGTCACTACCCACATAATTGTCAAAGTTGACATCTTCAGGATTATGTCCATCCTGATTTCTGTATTTAATAGAATTGGTCCATGTTATGGATGGGGTTATGAACCAATCTGCTCCAAATACAGTATTGAATCCATCTCTTTCACGAACTCGTTTGTTTACTTCATTGATTGTTTTTTCTATAGAACCATCTTCATTCAAATAATTGGTGTTGGTTTTAGTATTTCCAGGAGAGCTACTGTCATTGTAACCAATTGAGGTAAATAAATTATAATGATTTGTTTTATAATTGATGTTAGAATTTAAATCAAGATTTTTTGGGTCTCCCACTGTAGCTACTACAGTACCATTTAATCCATTATTTTTTCCTTTTTTAAGTACAATATTAATAATTCCAGCTCCACCTTCTGCGTCATAGCGGGCAGATGGATTGGTGATGACTTCAACTTTATCTAGAGCATCGGATGAAATACTTTTTAAAGCATCACTAATATTGGTAACATTAGCAGGTCTTCCGTCAATTAAGATACGGACATTATCGTTTCCACGAAGACTTACGGTTCCATCAGTGTCAACTGCTATTGAGGGGACGTTATTAAGAACATCACTAGCAGTTCCACCTCTTACGGACATGTCTTGGCCGACATTATATATTTTTTTATCTAATTTTATTTCAACCGCTGGTCTTTCAGTTGTAATCACGACTTCTTTTAATTGTGCGGCATCTTCTTCTAGAGAAAAAGTACCCAAAGAAGTGCTTTTTTGCAATAATCGTTGATTAATTTCGATAGGTTTGAAAGAAATGTATTCAATTTTAATAGTGTACATTCCAGGATAAATTTCAATGTCAAAAGTACCTTTTGAATCAGTAATTCCACCAGAAAGCGCTTTTGGGTTTTTAGGATTAATGAAAGTTACCGTTGCATACTCTAGAGGTTGCTTAGTCGTTTTTTCAATAATTGTTCCCGAGATTTTAATTTTTTCTTTTAAAACGGGTTTTTGTTGTGCAGTAGTATTTAAAAAGCTAAAAATAATACTGAGAGCTAAGAGATGCTTGAGAAAATGTCGCATTGATACCTTGTTATTAATTTATTATTAGAATACTAAACTGTCATAAGGTTTAAAATATTCAAAATGATTAAGTGTTGTTAAAATTAAACTATTGTTTGATAAAAGTTTCTAATTTGTCAAATTCCTGGCCAATTATGGCTTGATCGTTGTAAATTACGATAGGTCTTTCAATTAAAATTGGATTTGAAACTAGTGTTTTTATAATGTCTTCATTGCTAAGTGTTTTGTTTTTATAGTTTTCGATCCAAATTTTTTCTTTTTGTCTTACTAATTCAATTGGCTCAAGATTTAGTTTTTTTAAAAGCAATCTTAATTCTTCTATAGTAGGAGGAGTTTCAAGATATTTGATGATTTCAAAATCCATATTTTTATCTTCCATGAAAGCTAAACAATTTCTTGATTTCCCACATCTTGGATTGTGATAAATTTGCATCATAAGTATAATTTAATGTTTATTTAAAATAGCTTGCTATCCTTAAGGTTGATTTTATGTTAAAAAAGATGAAATATTTCGCTAAAATACTATTTCGAATCCTATCTTAGTCCTAAATAAATTGTAAATTAATGTTTGTTGAACAAGGAGTAACTTCAGAGAATAAATTTTGGAAATATATTATAGGTTCTTTTTTGATAATTACAGTTTCATTTATAGGTCAAATTCCTTTATTACTAGGGGTTTTTTATCAAGTGTTTTTTAATAAAGTAAAATACCCTTCAGGAAATGAAGAGTTAATGCATTTTTTTGATTCTAATGTAACATTAGTTTTAATTTTAATCCCTTCTGTTTTAACGCTATTTGGAATTTTTTATGTTGTACGTCATTTGCATCAGCAAACGTTACTTTCAGTTACTACTTCTAGATTGAAAATGGATTGGAAAAGGATATTTTTCTCTTTCTCTATTTGGTCTTTTTTTATTGTCCTCACTACATTGAGTGATTATTATCTTAATCCTTCTGATTATGTTTTTAATTTTAAACCTATTCCTTTTATACTATTAATAGTGATTGGAACACTTTTAATTCCTTTTCAAACCAGTGTTGAAGAATATGTTTTTAGAGGATATTTGATGCAAGGCTTTGCTAATTTGGCTAAAAATAAATGGTTTCCATTAATGATGACTTCCATTATTTTTGGGATGATGCACGTGTTTAATCCAGAAGTTTCTAAGTTGGGGAATATTATTTTTGTCTATTATATAGGAACGGGATTGTTTTTAGGAATTCTTACGCTGATGGATGAGGGAATGGAATTAGCGCTAGGATTTCATGCTGCTAATAACTTGATAAGTGCGTTGTTAATTACGGCAGATTGGTCTGCTTTTCAAACTCATTCTATTTTTAAAGATATTTCAATTCCTGATGCAGGTTTTGATATTATTTTCCCAATATTTGTAATATACCCAATGCTTTTATTTATCTTTAGTCGTAAATACCAGTGGGTTGATTGGAAAGAGAAACTAACAGGTAAAATACACTAACTACATATAATAATACACAACTAACAACAATGAGAAATGTTACTTATAAAAACGTTCATAATCGTTTTAGATTAAACGGAGTTTACTTAAACAAACAAGAATTGATTCATGTTTCCTATTCATTAGTAAAAGAGGGTGATGAGTTTGAAAAATCTATTGGGGATTTTTTACTAGATTGGTTTGATGATAAGTCATATATTGATTTACAGACTTCAGGCACAACAGGAGTTCCAAAAATTTTGAGAACTGACAAGCAGATTATGGTGAATTCTGCTTTAGCTACGGGAGATTTTTTTGAGTTATCTCCAGGAGATAAAGCATTGTATTGCTTGCCAACTAGATTCATTGCAGGAAAAATGATGCTGGTTAGAAGTTTTATCTTAGGATTAGATATTGATTTTGTAGCGCCTAGTTCGACTCCTTTGGAACGAAATGAAACTATGTATGATTTTGCAGCAATGGTTCCTTTGCAAGCTAAAAATTCTATTGCAGCTTTAAGGAATGTTAAAAAGTTAATAGTAGGTGGAGCACAAATGAGTAAGGAATTGGAAAAAAGTTTACTAATGATAAATACCAAAGTGTATGAAACATATGGTATGACGGAAACAATGACTCATATTGCTGCTAAAAAAATTGGAGAAAAAGCATTTACTGTTTTGCCAAGGGTTAAAGTTTCTCAAAACGATCAAAAATGTTTGGTGATTGATGCGCCAAGGGTTGCTAAAGAACAGATTGTTACTAATGATATTGTAGAAATCCTTAACGATAAACAATTTGTTTTCTTAGGTAGAATTGATAATGTTGTTAATAGTGGGGGAATCAAGATGCTTCCTGAGGTAATTGAAGAAAAGTTATCAAACGCTATTTCTAACAGATTTTTTATTGGCGGACTACCAGATGAAGTACTTGGTGAAAAATTGGTACTTGTAATAGAAGGCGAAAATAAAGAGTTTGATACTTCTATCTTTGATGCTCTTGACAAATATGAAAAGCCAAAAGAAATTCTATTTGTTTCTAAATTTGATGAAACAGAAACAGGAAAATGTAAGCGTAAAGAAATATTGTCTAAATTAAAATAGTCACTATATATTTTAAAAAAAGGAAGCAAATTGATTTTTCAAAATGCTTCCTTTTTTTATGTTCTATTGAACATAAACATTGATATTTGCAATTGTCTTTCGCTACTGTTCCATCTTAAAATAGTAATCTGCTGAATTTTTTCCGCTTCCATAAAACATAAAGAAGATACATACAGCTAAAGTTGCTATTGCTAAGATAAGGTTTTGTGATTGCATTTCTCCCATGAAGTTTACAACAACAGCTCCCAAAAGGATTGGTAGTTGTGCTATTATTGCCCATCTAGTCAAGAGTCCAAAAACAATCATAATACCACCAATCATATGGGCAGGAGCAATATAATGTATAAGAAACATTCCTCCTCCAATTCTATCGATGGGAGAAATCAAATCTACTAGATATTGAATATTTGTAATGAATTCAACACCTTTCATGAATAAAAAAATCCCCAGTGCAATTCGGATTAAATCTATAGATAAATAAGTGTGCGCATTCGCCCATTTATTTAAGGTTTTTACGTTGTTCATAATACTATAGTTTTTTAAATTAATACACTAAGGTAGTGATTTTTAAGATAATAGGTGATAGTAGTGTCGAAAAATTTCCTTCAATAAGCTGTGATTTGGACTTGTCTTACAGCCTAAACCTGAATCACACCTAAATTAAATTTCTTTTCAATAGGAGCGTGGTTAGCAGCCTCAATACCCATTGAAATCCATGTTCTAGTATCTAAAGGATCAATAATAGCATCAGTCCACAAGCGTGCCGCAGCGTAGTAAGGAGAAACCTGTTCGTCATATCTTGCTTTGATTTTTGTAAACAATTCATTTTCTTTCGCTTCATCAATAGTTTCTCCTTTGGATTTTAAAGACGAAGCTTCAATTTGTGCCAATACTTTGGCTGCCTGAGTGCCTCCCATTACCGCCAACTCAGCACTTGGCCATGCAAAAATTAATCTAGGATCAAATGCTTTTCCGCACATGGCATAATTTCCAGCACCGTAGGAATTCCCTATTACCACAGTGAATTTAGGCACTACAGAATTGCTTACAGCATTCACCATTTTAGCACCGTCCTTAATAATTCCGCCCTGTTCAGACTTAGAACCTACCATAAAACCAGTAACGTCTTGTAAAAAAACTAATGGTATTTTCTTTTGGTTGCAATTGGCAATAAATCGAGTAGCTTTATCAGCACTATCCGAATAGATAACTCCTCCAAATTGCATTTCGCCTTTTTGGGTTTTTACTACTTTGCGTTGATTGGCAACAATTCCAACTGCCCAACCGTCAATACGGGCATAACCAGTAATAATGGTTTGTCCATAACCCTCTTTGTATGCTTCAAATTCTGAATTATCAACCAATCGATGGATGATTTCCATCATATCGTATTGTTCATTTCGAGCTTTAGGTAAAATACCGTAGATATCGTTTTCGTCTAAATTCGGTTTTATAGCTTTGACTCGACTGAAACCTGCTGGCGTGTAATCACCTATTTTGTCAATAATATTTTTGATTTTGTCAAGTGCATCTTTATCATCTTTAGCTTTATAATCCGTAACCCCAGATATTTCACAATGCGTAGTAGCCCCACCCAAAGTTTCATTATCAATGGTTTCACCAATAGCAGCTTTTACTAAATAACTTCCAGCAAGGAAAATACTTGCCGTTTTATCCACAATAATAGCTTCGTCACTCATAATTGGTAAGTAAGCTCCTCCAGCCACACAGCTTCCCATAATAGCTGATATTTGAGTAATTCCCATGCTACTCATCAAAGCGTTATTTCTAAAAACACGTCCAAAATGTTCTTTATCTGGGAAAATTTCATCTTGTAATGGTAAAAACACGCCCGCACTATCTACTAAGTAAATAATAGGTAAGCGATTTTCCATGGCGATTTCTTGTGCTCTTAAGTTTTTCTTACCAGTAATAGGGAACCAAGCGCCTGCTTTCACTGTGGCATCATTGGCAACAACAATACATTGCTTTCCTCGGATATACCCAATTTTGATTACCACACCTCCGGAAGGACAACCGCCATGTTCTGCATACATTCCTTCTCCTGTAAAAGCTCCAATTTCAATTACTTTACCTTCTTTATCAAGTAGGTAATTTATGCGTTCACGAGCAGTCATTTTACCTTCATTGTGAAGTTTTTGGATGCGTTTTTCACCTCCTCCTAATCTTACTTTTGCAAACTTTTGTTTTAAATCGGATACTAATAGTTTATTGTGATCTTCGTTTTTATTGAAGTTTAAATCCATGTGAAGTGAGAGTTTTATAATGCAGGGCTAAATTACAAAATCCAGTGAAAATTTAGAATAAGATTTCAGGAAAATGGAGTTTTATAATTAAAAAAAACAATTCGAATTCAGTCATTCCAACTTATTTACTTTTAAGGAGTCTTTGTTTTGCTAATGAGACGCGATATTCCAATAAACAGAATTGAAATTAGTCCAAAGAAGCCAAATAGAAATGTACTATTTAAGAATGTTTTATTGTATCCAAGAATGTTTACATCAATAAACGGATAAGGGTAATAGTTTGAAAAATGACCCCGTATTAAAATATAAAGAAGATAAATTAAAGGGTAAATAAGCCATTTAATAACAGGTTTGAAATTTAGACGTTCTTTTTGGTGGTAATTAAACCAATAAATTAGATATAAAACGGGAATAATTGAATGGAGTAGTTCATCAACAATATACTGTAAACCAGTTGGATTCCATAAAAATCGTAAAATTGCATTATACACCAATCCCACAACACTTATGTAAACTGCAATCGCTGTTTGTATTTTGTAATTTTTGAAAAAGGAATAAAGTCCGTTTTCGGGCTTTAACCAAAGAATTGAAAAACAACAAGCAACTAAGATATTCGTTAGGATTGTATAAAAACTAAAAAACCGAATAAGCGTTTCAGGGATTGAAGCTATTCGGTTATTTATAATGAGGTAGAGTTGAATTAATACTGCAGTCCAACCTAATATTGTTCCAGCTATTTCAATATTTTTTTGGCTTAGTATCGGGGCTTTTTTCATATTAAAGGGCTTTTGTTTTATTCAAAAATAAAATAAAAACATTCAATTATAGAGTGATTCTAATGAAAAAAAAAACATTTATTTTTTAGAATCGTTTACTAATCTTTTCAATATAGCCCATTGTTTGAGTGCGTCACGCGCTTCAACTGCTGGATATCCTAGCATTGTTTTTCCTGCAGGAATATCGCCTGTAACTCCTGAACCAGCTCCTACAATAGCACCATCACCAATAGTTGTATGATCTTTGATAGAAGCACTTCCGCCAATCATGACTCCATTTCCTAGTGTAACAGAACCGGCTAACCCACTATTTCCTGCCATAATACAAAAACGACCTAGTTTACTATTGTGACCTATTTGTACTAAGTTGTCAATCTTACAACCGTCACCTATTACAGTCGAGCTAAACTTTCCTCTGTCAACACAACTGTTGGCACCTATTTCAACATTGTTTCCAATGATTACATTTCCAATTTGCGGGATTTTTACCAATCCTCTTTCAGGACATGGACGAAAACCAAATCCATCTGCACCAATAGTAGCATTGGGATGAATAATACAATTATTGCCAATATGACATCGTTCTCTAACGACAGTTCCTGACCAAATTACAGTGTTTTCACCAATAGTGGTACCATCCAAAATGGTTGTATTTGGATAAATAATAGAGTTTTTACCAATAACGACTTTAGGTCCCACATAGCAACCAGCACCCACTTTTACTCCAGTTGAAATAGTAGCTGTAATATCAATAGTTGCTGAAGGATGAATTTCGGAATCAAATTCAGGCATTGGAAAAGCAAAAAGTTCTAAGATTTGCGACATCGCTAAATCAGCATTTTTAACTTTAATAAAAGCTCTGTTTTCACCTGGCTCTATAGAAATATCTTCGTTGACAATAGCAACACAAGCATTAGAGGTAGCCCAAAGTTTTTCATATTTCTTATTTCCAATAAATGAAATCTCAGTATTACTGGCAACTTCTAATTGTTCAGGAGCAGTTATGTTTTGTTGAGTATCCCCCAGGATAATTCCTTGAAGGACTTCATTTATTTCTAAAATAGAATATGATTTCATAATGTAGTTCGTTATTTAGTTTCAAAATAAGTGATTTGATTTAGGTATTCCTAATTTTTTGGCAAACTTATATCATGATTGTTTGAAGAATAAGAGATAAGTAGAAAAATGTTTTGCGATTTGAATGAATTTGTTTTAGTGGTAAAAACGAAAACCCGAGAGTCCATTTGAACTTTCGGGTTTGTGTTTTTAGCTAAATTATTATTAAGACTTTCTATAAGTTACTGATATCTTTATCTTTTGGATATTTTACTTTATAACTAAGCCTTATTTTTTTTGTCTCGTTAGGGGTAAGGTTTAATTCCCAAGTTAGAATCCCTGTTTCTTCATTGACTTTGGCTTTGCTTTTTTCTAAAATTTCGATTGTTATTTCTTTGTCATTGCTCAATGGGTATTGATCTTTTAATAGTATTTCAATAGCTTCTTTTTTGTTGTTTCGAACAGTAATCTCATAAGTAAACGTTTGTTCTTTGTATGAAGATAAGAATTTTGTTCCCGACTTATCTACTATTTTTTCGCGTGTGATGGAGATTTTCTTATCTCTACCCATACTTAATTTTAAAGTATCAGCAGTTTGATTTGGATTGATCGTCGTTTTTCCAACATACATACCTTCAAAAATGATATTAGCTTCTCCTTTTAAAAGATTATATTTTGAATAATCAATTATTTCAGCCAATAAAAAAGCTTCTTTGTCAAGTCTTGGAGCAGCATAGTAATTATATGTTGCAGGTAATTTAATTTCTTTCAAAGCAACACTATGTACTTTCCCGTTGGATAGAATATCATAAGGGATCTCAATGTCAAAGGAAACATTGAGTTGGTTTTCATTGATTGTTGTGTAGTTAGAAACACTTGAAATTTGACTAGGACTGCTTCTTTTTTGCGTACCATAACCTATTACAACCACTTCATTTAATTCAGCACTTTTATTAGCATAAGTTATAGGCTGATTGTATCTCAAAAACCAAGGTTGTAATTCGGGAGCTTGATTATTTTGGTTTGGATTTCCGCTGGATAACGTTAGTTGTATTTTTCTCCAATCAATTCCGGTAGTTTGTACCAGTTGCGCTTTATACATCATATTGATTGGTTCCTTGATACTTTCGGCTCGTAAGTCGTAAAATGGTTTCCAATTAGCAGCGTTCGTGATGTAGGTTATATTCAAAGGAACAGTTCCCGCAACTTCATTCATGACTTGTAAAATCAGTTTTCCTGAAGAGGATTTCTCTTCATTTTTAGTGTTGAAATCTAATTTGTTGTTTAAAATGATAAGCCTTTTGTTCCAATTAGTCTCTTTCTCTTTTAAATCTACAACTGTAATTTCAAGTTCCGTTCTTTTGGTTTTATAATATTCGACCATTTTCATTAATTCGGCTACATTTAGACCAGAATTTATTCCAGAAACGGTTTGGTTTTTATCTAATAATGCAATGGTCTGTGTATTGGACAGCACTTGAATCTGAATTTTTTTTATTTCTTTTTGTACCAATGTAATACTGTCACGCACTTTTTTTATGGCAGGATTACTTTCATCAATTTCAAATTCTGAAATGTAATTATTGGTAAACTGAACCGAAAGAATAGTTACGGAACTTGGAGCCCCAATTTGAATGGTACTTTCGTTTAAATTATTCGCCACATTTTTGATGACAATTTCACTCGTTCCAGCAGGAAGGTTTACTGTCGTGTTTTGAGTTAACTCTGCAGCATTTGAATATACAGTGGCGGCTTTTACTTTGGCCGAAGTAAAGATTGGTTTCTGTGCATAAGAAATAACAGAAATCATAAAGAGAATCAATACGATTTTATTTTTTTTCATCGAAAGGTTTATTAGCTATTAGTAGCGCTGTTTTTGTAAATGTAATTTAAAAACTACAGTATTTTTTCATTTGGCTAAACAAATAATGTAAAGTTAAATAAAGAAACCCGACAGTTTTAAACTGTCGGGTTTGATATGTAATAATAAAAGAGAACTTTATTCTTCTTCTTTTTGTCCCATCATCATCAGGTAGGCTTTTAAGAACTCATCGATTTCACCATTCATTACAGCGTCAACGTTGCTAGATTCGTAACCTGTACGAACGTCTTTTACCAATTTATAAGGTTGCATCACGTAATTACGAATTTGAGAGCCCCATTCAATTTTCATTTTACCCGCTTCAATATCAGAACGTTGTTCTTGTTGCTTCTTTAATTCAATTTCATACAACTGAGAACGTAACATTTGCATGGCTCTACTTCTGTTATCATGTTGTGAACGTGTTTCAGAACATTGAATTTGGATTCCAGAAGGTTTGTGTACCAACTGAACTTTAGTCTCTACTTTATTTACATTTTGTCCACCAGCTCCACTGGAACGAGCAGTTGTAATTTCGATATCAGCAGGATTGATTTCAATTTCTATAGTGTCATCCACTAAGGGATAAACATAGACGGACGCAAAAGAAGTATGTCTTTTGGCATTACTATCAAAGGGTGATATACGTACTAAACGATGAACGCCATTTTCACCTTTGAGATACCCAAAAGAGTAATCACCTTCAAATTCTAGAGTTACTGTTTTAATTCCTGCAGCATCTCCTTTTTGAAAGTTCAGTTCTTTGATTTTGTACCCGTTTTTTTCTGCCCACATCATGTACATACGCATAAGCATCTCTGCCCAGTCGCAACTTTCAGTTCCTCCAGCTCCAGCTGTAATTTGTATAACTGCACTAAGTGAATCACCTTCATCTGAAAGCATATTTTTGAATTCTATGGCTTCAATATGATTTTCAGATTTTGCATACTGTTCATCTAGTTCTTCTGGGGTGAGTTCTCCTTCACGGTAAAACTCGTAGGCTAATTGCAATTCGTCAGTCAACTCTATCGCTTTATTGTAATCTTCAATCCATTTCTTTTTGGACCTCAGGTTTTTAACAATAAGTTCTGCTTCTCTTGCATTGTTCCAAAAGTCAGGAGCAAAAGTTTTTTCTTCTTCGTTTGCAATTTCGATTAATTTGGCATCAACGTCAAAGATACCTCCTCAACGCACCAAGGCGCTCTACAATACCTTTAATTTGTTCGGTAGTTGTCATAAAATTTGTAATTTTGTGCCACAAAAATAGAAAAATTTAGCAAAGACACAAGTCGTGGCTTGTGAGTATTTGTATATATATAGAAAGATATGGAAATAAACTTGGTTAGTGACACTGTTACTAAACCCAATTTCGAAATGCTGGAGTGTATGTTTAACGCTCAAGTAGGGGATGATGTTTACAAACAAGATCCTACAGTAAAAGAACTAGAAGCTACTGTGGCTCAGATATTTGGTATGGAGGAAGGATTGTTTTTTCCATCAGGAACTATGGCTAATCAAACGGCTATTAAATTACATACCAATCCAGGAGATCAAATCATTGCTGATAAAAACTCACATGTTTATCTTTATGAAGGAGGAGGTGCTTCTTTTAATAGTGGCGCATCGTTTAGTTTAATTGATGGTCATCGAGGAATGATTACCGCCGATCAGGTAGTACAATCTATCAATAATCCAGAATTTTATCATAGTGCCCTAACGAGTTTAGTTTGTGTTGAAAATACGACTAATAAAGGTGGAGGTGCTTGTTATGAACTCGAGGATTTGCAAAAAATTAAAGCTGTTTGTGTCGCTAATAATTTAAAATTCCATTTAGATGGTGCCCGAATTTGGAATGCCTTAATGGAAAAAAAGCAAAATCCAAAAGCATTTGGTCAACTCTTTGATACGATTTCGGTTTGTTTGTCCAAAGGATTGGGAGCGCCTATTGGCTCGGTATTGTTAGGAGATAAAGCGACTATCCATAGAGCTTTGCGAATCCGTAAAATATTAGGTGGAGGAATGCGACAAGTAGGTTATTTAGCAGCAGCAGGTTTGTATGCTTTAGAAAATAACATTTCAAAATTACCCGAAGACCACCGTAGGGCCAAAGAAATAGCTCAAGTTTTAAGAAAAACGCATTGGGTGGAACATATTGCTCCTGTAGAAACGAATATCATTGTTTTTACCATAAAACCACAATACAATGAAAAATTAATTGTAGAAAAATTTAAACTCAAAAACATATCAATAAGTACAATGGGACAAGGTAAACTTCGCATTGTTACTCATTTAGATTATCGAGAGGTCATGCATGGATACGTTCTGGAAATCCTTGGGAAATTAGAAGTTTAATAAAACTAAAAAAAGCATGAAATTAATTTTTTCATGCTTTTTTAGTTTTTAAATTATCTGTATTTTATTTGAATAAATTATCCATTCCTGGAATCATAGGCATATCCATTTTTGTAACAGCATCTAGTTCCGATTCGTTAACTTTAGTGGCTTTTTCAATCGCTTTGTTAAGGACTAAGATGATGTAATCTTCTAGTTGTTCTTTATCTTCCAATAATTCATCTGCAATAGATACAGCTGTTATTTTTCGATTAGCGGTCATGGTCACTTTAAATAAACCATCTGTGCTTTGTTCGTCAACAAGAACGGTATCCAAACGTTTTTTAGTAGCTTCTATTTTATTTTGGGTCTCTTTCAATTTACCCATCATTCCCATTAAATCCATTTTTATTTCTTTTAGCAGTTTATAAGGCTAAATTAATATATTCAAATCAATTCACAATGTTAAATTAGGTTAAAACAGGCTGTGATTCCGTTGGCTTATGTTATTTTTGCCATCGATCGTATCAAAATTCGAAATCATACCAATGATAAAAACCAGAACTGCACCTGTTGCAAAAGTTATACCTACTACGCTAGAAAAATTCAATGACGTTAGAATTGATGATTATTTTTGGTTAAATGACCGCGAAAATCCAGAAGTTATTGATTATCTTAATAAAGAAAATGAATATTATCAAGAGATGACCGCTCATACTCAAGACTTTCAAAAGGAATTGTATGAGGAAATGAAAAGCCGTATTAAGGAAGATGACGAATCTGTTCCTTATTTTTATAACGATTATTACTACATAACGCGTTTTGAGATTGGAAAAGGGTACCCGATTTATGCTCGAAAAAAAGGGAGCCTTTCGGCAAAAGAAGAAATTCTTTTTGACTGTAATGAATTAGCAGAAGGTCAACCTTATTTTAAGTTAGGTGGAATGAGTATCAGTCCTGATAACACAATGGCTATTTTTAGTACGGATGTAATAGGTAGAAGAATTTATACGATTCAAGTAAAAAACCTGGAAACCAACGAAATTTTATCGGACAAGATTGAAAATGTAACAGGTTCTGCCGTTTGGGCAAATGATAATCATACTATTTTTTATTCTTCACAAGACGAAGTTACTTTACGTTCTGATAAAATTTTGAAACATAAATTAGGAACCAAACAAGAAGAAGATGTTTTGGTGTATTTTGAAAAAGATGATACTTACAGTGTTGATATAGCTAAATCAAAATCTAGAAAGTATCTGGCTATTGAGTGCGGAAGTTCTATTACAACGGAATATCGTATTTTGAATGCCGACACTCCTGATGGGAAATTTAAAATGTTCCAAAAAAGAAAAAGAGGAGTAGAGTACAGCATCAATCACTATAAAGACAGCTTTTATATTCTGACCAATAAAGATGATGCTGAGAATTTTAAATTAATGAAAACTCATGAAGGGGCTACTACTTCAGATAATTGGGTAGAGCTAATCGGGCATAGAGAGGATGTTTTATTAGAAGATATTGAGCTTTTTGCTAATTATTTAGTTCTCGAAGAACGAACGGGAGGTTTGAATAAAATCCGAATCATGTCTTGGGACGGTACGGAAGAATATTATTTACCTTTTGGTAGTGAAACATATACTGCTTACACATCAACGAATGTAGATTTTGAAACGGAAATATTAAGATATGGTTACCAGTCAATGACTACTCCTGCTTCAATTATTGATTTCAATATGAGAACTCAAGAAAAAGAAGTATTAAAAGAGCAGCAAGTTCTCGGAGGACAATTTGATAAAAATAATTATACAGAAGAACGTGTTTGGGCTACGGCTACTGATGGAACTAAAGTTCCAATTTCATTGGTATATAGTAAAGAGCTAAAGAAAGACGGCCAAAATCCATTGTTGCTATACGCTTATGGTTCTTATGGCCATTCTATGGATGCTCATTTTTCATCCACTCGTTTGTCATTATTAGACAGAGGATTTATTTATGCAATTGCACATATCCGCGGAGGGGAAGATTTAGGAAGGCAATGGTATGAAGACGGAAAGCTGTTAAGTAAGAAAAACACCTTTACAGATTTTATTGACTGCTCTAAATATGTCATTGAACAAAATTATACTAGTCCAGCACATTTGTATGCCGAAGGCGGTTCAGCTGGCGGTTTGTTAATGGGAGTGATTATCAATGAAGCTTCAGAATTGTATAATGGAATCATTGCGCAAGTTCCTTTTGTAGATGTTATGACTACTATGTTAGATGACACTATTCCTTTGACAACTGGGGAATACGATGAATGGGGGAATCCAAATGTGAAAAAATATTACAATTATATGAGATCGTATTCACCTTATGATAATATCAAAGAACAAAGATATCCCCATATGTATGTTTCAACTGGTTTACATGATTCACAAGTGCAATATTGGGAACCAGCAAAGTGGGTGGCTAAGTTGAGAATAGCAAAAAAAGAGGATACAGTATTGTATCTTGATACAAATATGGATGCAGGTCATGGAGGAGCTTCAGGACGATTTGAAGCTCTTAAAGAATTAGCAAAGGAATTTAGTTTTTTACTAGATTTAGAAAAAATTAAACACTAATCGGATTTTTTTGTTAAATTTGCAATGTATCATTGTTAAATAAAATTAACGTTGATTAACTATTTTTTTATGAAAGAAGAAATAAATGCTTATAATAATGTTTTAGAACTAATAGGCAATACCCCGCTTATTAAACTAAATAAAGTGACTGAAGGCCTAGAAGGAAACTTTTATGCTAAGGTAGAAGCTTTTAATCCGGGACATTCTTCTAAGGATAGGATAGCTTTGTACATTATTGAAGAAGCAGAAAAAAAAGGTATATTATCCCCAGGTGATACAATAGTAGAGACTACTTCTGGTAATACGGGCTTTAGTTTAGCTATGGTGAGTATTATTAAGGGGTATAACTGTATTCTGGCTGTAAGCTCAAAGTCCTCTAAGGACAAAATTGATATGTTACGCAGTTTGGGAGCTAAAGTTTATGTTTGTCCTGCTCACGTAGCGGCAGATGATGAACGTTCTTATTATAGTGTTGCTAAAAGATTACATGAAGAAACCAAAGGATCTGTTTATATCAATCAATATTTCAATCAATTGAATATTGATGCTCATTATAAAAGTACTGGGCCTGAAATTTGGAAACAAACTAACGGTAAAATCACACATTTAGTAGCTTGTAGTGGTACTGGAGGAACAATCTCTGGGACAGCCAAGTATTTGAAAGAACAAAATCCTAATATCAAGATTTTAGCGGTAGATGCTTTTGGTTCTGTTTTGAAAAAATATCATGAAACCAAAGAATTTGATAATGATGAAATTTATCCATACCGTATTGAAGGTTTAGGTAAAAATTTAATTCCTACAGCAACTAACTTTGATGTTATTGATAAATTCATGAAAGTAACCGACGAAGAGAGTGCTCACGCTGCTAGAGAAATCACTAGAAAAGAAGGAATGTTTGTAGGGTATACTTCGGGAGCAGTTTTACAAGCGATTAAGCAATACGCAGAAGAAGGAGAATTCGACGCCAACAGTAATGTCATCGCTATTTTTCCAGACCACGGTTCTCGTTATATGAGTAAAGTATTTAGTGACGACTGGATGAACGAACAAGGATTCTTTGACAGTGTACACCAAGAAGAAGCTCAAAAAATTGAAATGATAAAATAAATTGAAATTGTATAAATTTAAAAGTCCCATTGCGTTTGCAAATGGGACTTTTTTTTTGATCTAAATTGTCATAATATTTAAAAGTAGTTATTCATATCATGGAAAAACGTGATTTTTTAATCTTACTATTTATGTCAGCCTGAGCGAAGTCGAAGGCACACAAGTGGTACGCTTCGACTTCGCTCAGCGAGACAACTCAGCAAATTATATTTAATACTTATAATGAAATTTTAATCTAATAATTCAGGATTACTGAGTATTAATTCTATCTTTTTAATAGTAATCGTGATTTGATTCATTTGTAATTCTATATTTCTAAAAAAGAGACTAATATCTCTATTGACCCAACTTTCAGAAATAACTCTTGCACCCAAGCTAATTCTTAAAACAGCACTTTCAATATCATTAGCATATTTTACATTAACCGCTTGGCCTATATGGCATTTTTGAGCAGCAAGTCTAATGATTTCAATTGAAGAATCTTCAAACTGATCAGATAAATCCGAGTTTAATAAAGTATAGAGTTTTTTTACTTTTTCTACAGATAACGCTTCCTTGTTGTTAAGAATGAAAAAAGGGAAAATAGTACGGATATTTCTTATTCCAAACTCTTTACTATTATAATTGTTTGTTTTGACTTCATCATCATAAATCAGTTCAAGGAAACTGGCATCTTTTATGGAGTCTTCCACAAAATTGCAAAACATTTCAATTCCCATATTCCTATATAAAATGGGAGTTTTATAGTATCGAATCATTTCGACTATGGCTGCATTCCAGCGCATATAGGAACCATAATTAAAGCCATCTGATAATTCATTAGAGCAGAACCACGATGTGGGCCATTCCGAATGATTGTAATATTGGGTTAAACCTTCAGGTAGCTTATTTTTTACAGATTGAATTGATTTATTAACATTTTCAGGTAGAATTAACGCACCGGAATAAGGAGGGCCAGTAAAGAATTTACTTCCTGTAATGGTCACTATATACCCTTTATTTAGATAATTTTGAATGTCTCTTGGGTCTAATCTAAGTTGCGAGCCATCGACAATAATCTGAATCGATAAGCTATCGAGTGAGTTCAGTTTTTTAATTAATTCGTCAGTAGGAGATTGATACCCTAATTTTGATTGGTCCATCGTATGCAAAACTACATACCTGCCTAATTCATTGGTTTTTGAAACCGCATTAAATACCTCCTCATCTAGTTGACTGGCCGATTTTAAAGCGCCATTTTCATCTCTAAAAGGAATTTTAATCAAATCGACCTCTCTAAAACCTTCAATTCTATCCCCTTTTTTGATTGGATGATTTAAAGCTGTTGTGTTTTCAAAATGGCATCCTTTTAATGCCGAAGCCACACCGCTACCAGTTTCATCAGAAGCCACTAAAATATGTGTGATCTCTTTATCGGAAATAATTTGAGTGATTGCCGCAATCTGAAGAGCCGAATCGGTACCCGATGGAGAAAAAATTATTTCACATTCTTCACTTAATTTGAATATTTTTCTAAGATTGGTTTTTAGCAATTCAGAAAACTCTATAGATGCTTTTTTAAACCCATTTTTCAAGCTATTTCGAATCAATATGCTTCTTACTTTGTCTGTTTTATCATAGGCGAAATTGGAAACACTTGATGCTGTTGACGACGAAAAAGTAAATGCATCAGGCCTAGGGAACGGACGACAGCCATATTTATTAAGCAAATGAATTTCGTCAATATTCAATCGCAAATCTCCTCCAGACATCAATAAATATTCGGTAGGTTTTGCTAGATTTTCAACAATTGGTTTCCAGGATTCTTTACATTCATTTTCAGAAGTTTTCAATCCATGAAAAGCTTGTAGTCCTTCGTGTTGTAATGAACATTCGGGCTCTAAATGGTTTTCATTTTTAATTAAATTTGTTAAAAGATAATCTAGATTTTCTAATTTTTCTTTATCGTCTTTAGGAAGTAGTTTATAAAATATTCGAGTCACTTCAAGCGCCGCAGTATCGCATAAAACAGTATCTTCTTTTTCGTTATTCAGAGCTTTATACCAGAGTTGCCATTCGATTCCATATCTTAAATAAACTAGGGCCAAAATGGGTTTGTCCAAGAAATGCGTACCAATTATAATCGATTTGTTGGGAACGATTCTAAAAATAGTAGGCTCACTGGTTGAGGTGATAATATTGATGTTGTTTATCTTGGGTACGGTATTAAATCGCTTTAAAATACGAACTAAATAATTGACATTCTCTTTTTCAAATAAACTAGATCTTTTATATTGGTTTTCAATCAGAATGTTGTTTGTCATAAGATGGTATAATTTAAAACGTTCCATAGAACGGTATTCTTTAAATAGCAGTGTTTTAATTAACTAGATGTCCCAGCCGTTTATATGTATAGGTTGCGAAGTCCTTTGCAATTTAAATGGGGTGTAATTTAGTAATTAAATTTCACTATTTAGCCATTGTTACCCTAATGACAGGCTATTTGGTGTTAAAAATTTAGGGATGATGACTTTTAAAAGTAAATTTCTTAGTCAGTTCTTAAAAGTGTGTGATCACAAATTCATGAGAATAAATTTGTAGTACAAACGGAAATCGGTGAATAAGTCTTTTTCAGGTTTTAAATCCGTACTAATTTTGTGAACTAGAATCATCATTCAGCTTGGAAATTTAAATTAAATGAGATAAAAAAAAGTTAATCAAGTAGAAACCATTGAATACTATTGTTCTTTCTGGTAGTCTTTCTCTTTAGTTATTTCAATTTGAGGTAATGTTCTCTAGTTGCTTTGTCAAATTTCTCAATAGCATACCGCTGCGTAATTCTCGGCATTTCTGTAGCGTGTTTTTCAAGGAAGTGTTTTAGTTTTTCTTCATTTCGTTTTCCAGCTTCTCTTATCCAACTTCCCACAGATTTTTGGACATATTCATCGGAATCATTCACAAGGATTTTAGCAATTTTAAAGGTGTCCTCTATTTCATTTTTTCGAATAAAATAATAGGTACTTACTATAGCAGTTCTTCGTTCCATTGGGTTTTTGGATTTGGCTAAACCGTATAATGCTGCTTTATCCTTGTTATACAAATATCCTCCAACTACATAAGGTGCTGCTCGATCTACCAAACCCCAGTTGTCGATCCATTTGTGATTGTCAATATAGGCTCTATATATTTCTTTCTTTTCTTCTTCGGAAGTTTTCTTATTTCGGGCTTTCCAATCCAAAATAGATACCGCTCCTAGTCGATGATTCTCATTGTCATCTTGTAGTAGTTTTATAACTTCCAATACAGAAATGTACTGATATTCTTTTGCTAATGAAAATAATTCCCTTTTCGGAATTTCTCCCGAATAATCTTGAGCGATTATTTTTAAAGTTTCAATGAACTCTTTAGCTGTCATGAGTTTGTTTTAGCTTTGAAAGTGTAGTGTGGTCTATATAAAGATAGTAGTTCGAGCCGTGTTTTTATTATTCGAATTCTTCGTTGTTTAGTTCAATTAGGCTTTCAACCCATTGAATCATCCAATTGTTTTTAAACAAAAACCAATCTTCACTATAGGATGAATTTTCAATACTATTTTTGAAATTAGCGAATGGTTTTCTGTTTTCTAGTATATTGAAAAGTTGATTTTGGTAAACAGAATCTTTTACAATACTGTTCGTAAAATCCTTCATTATTCTGAAGGAATCATGACTTTCTGGTGCTTCAATTTCTATAAAATCTTTTGGGTTGTTCCCTAAAGTGTCTATTTCTTCTTGCCAACACTCGGCCATATCATCATCGTAATCTAAATCTTTAGGAATGAAAAGAAGTTTGTTGTTTTTTGCATTATAATAACATTGTAAGCCCATATCTATGTGCTCCGCAATTTCTTTTATTTGGTCAGTTGATATTGATTTCATAGTCATCGTTATAATAAGCACAAATTAGTGAATTGAAATTAAAAAATTGTTTTTTTTTAAAAGAGATTGAAAGTTTTGGATGAACTAGGTATTGATTAAAAGAAATGAGGCTGCCCTTTTTAGGCAGCCTCATAAATAGCGTGAATCTGTACGTTTTAGAAAAAGAAATAACCAACAGATAATTGAATTACTCCATTTTTACTAGTAGTACTATTAATGTCCGATAGTCCAAGATTGTATCGTGCTCCAAAATTCAGTCCGTTGTTAAGTTTATAACCTAAGCCAAAATTGGCACCAATGTCAGCGCTTTTGTATAAATTTTTCACATCTGTGTTATCATTTTTTGCCGATAGTAAAAAACCAATTTGTGGTCCAGCTTCAATACTCAATCCTTTGGTTACATAATATTTACCCATTAACGGTACGTTTAAATAATTTAACGCATTGATTTTATCATTGAAACTAAATCCTTGACCAGAAAATAGTAATTCGGGTTGGAAAGAAAATTTGGCAGACAATGGTATTTCTGCCATAACACCAACATTAAAAGCCGTTACGGTACTTGTTCCAGCAGTATTATCTCCTTGAAGGGATGCAAAGTTTAAACCACCTTTAACACCAAATTGAACTTCTTGAGCAGTAACATTTGCTAGTCCCATAACTGCAATAAGCGCTACTAATAATTTTTTTTTCATTTCCTTTAAAATTTAAGTTATTTAAGACAAATCACGACTTTTTTTTAATATAAAAAATTGCCTTCGTGCTTTTTAACTTACATTTAACCAATTTTGACAAATCGTGTAGTTCCATTAGAAAGTAGGGTAGACGAGCTAAATTTGTTTTTGATTTAGTCATTGCGACGAATAGCCTGTCCCGATATTCGGGAAAGCAATCACGTAAAGTATCTCCTCAATCTTGTCATTCTGAAAGAATTTCAGGTTTTGTTTCATAACAAATATGTATACCAAACTGTTATAAACACGTTAAATTGCAAATCCGTGTTAACGAACTGATGAACCGCCGTTATATGCAAGCTGTCGACTGCTCTGGAAAATAGGAATGGGTACGTACTCAGGAGAGTACGCACAGCGTTCCTAATTATGTTTTGTTGTTACATGAAGACTTAGAAGAGCGGGGCACGGATTGCAAATCCGCGCTAACGAACCGATGAACTTCCGTCATATCCGCGCGGTCGGGTAGCGCGGAATTGCATTTGTCAAAAGAAGACTTCGAAGAGCGTTTTTTTTATAATTTCTATCAACGTCAACGATAGCGGGGAATTGCATTCCGAGCCCACAAAGATTGGCTGCGGTTAACTTCTTTACAAAAGTTCTAATTCCTAGTTATACTTATAACTAAAATAAATCCAATAAAACTACTTCTAAATCATGGTCTAAACTTGCATAATTTCTAGCAGAACTAAAAAAATAATCTTCGGGTAAGGTGACAATTTTCTCTTTTACAGGGTTGTTATGAATATAATCTATTTTTTGTTTGATGAACGAGTTACTGTAAATGTGTTCTGCATGATAACCATCTTGCCAGACCTTATATTTTTGTTCTCGTTTAAGATGATCGCATGCTTTTTGAAAAAACTCCAACATCCACTCTCTTCTGCTCTCTGGTTCTTCAATAATAGTTTGAACTATTTTTTTTGAAGTGAATTTTTTAAAATCTCGCACCACATCTGAAAGTATGAAACCGTTTGTTGTTTTGCAAAGTAAATGTATATGGCTACTCATGATACAAAAGGCATATATTTCTAATCCTTTATTTTCTTGACAATGTTGAAGTGCATTAATAAGTACCTTTTTTTGATTCAACCTTGTAAAAACATCTAGCCAACCTACTGTTGTTATGGTGATAAAATATGCTTCTTCTGAAGTTGTTGCTTTATATTTTGTTGACATAACTCTTTCTTTTGATTGATTTTCTGTGCGGGCACGGATTGCAAATCCGCGCTAACGAATCGATGGACTTCCGTCATATCCGCGCGGTCGGGTGAACTGCCGTTATATGCAAGCTGTCGACAAGTCTGGAAAATAGGAATGGGTACGAAGTCAGGAGACTTCGCACAGCGTTCCTAATTATGTTTTGTTGTTGCATGAAGACTTCGAAGAGCGGGGGGAGTACGCACAGCTGTCCTGATTATGTTTTGTTGTCACAAGAAGCCTTCGAAGAGCGTTTTTTTTATAATTTCTATCAACGTCAACGATAGCGCGGAATTGCATTCCGTGCCCACAAAGATTGGCTGTAGTCATTTTCAATTTTACAAAGGTTCTAATTCCGATTAAAACTTTTAATTAAAATAAATCCAATAAAACTACTTCTAAATCATGGTCTAAACTTGCATAATTTCTAGCAGAACTAAAAAAATAATCTTCGGGTAAGGTGACAATTTTCTCTTTTACTGGATTGTTATGAATGTAGTCTGTTTTTTGTTTGCGGGCACGGATTGCAAATCCGCTAACGAACCGATGAACTGCCGTCATATCTGCGTGGTCGAAATTTATAGACTTAGACAGGAGCCGTCACTATTGTATTTCAAATATAACTAATATTTTTATTGTAACTTATTTAGAGGGCTTATGATTTAAAGTACTCAAATTTCAGTTTTACTTTGTTTCTTCATTAGGGTACTATTTGAGTATCGCCATTTCAGGACGGGACATTATTTTAAAAAAAAAGACTGTCAAATTGAGACAGCCCTTTTAATAATTTATGTGTTAATTGTTATTAGTTTCCAGCACTTAATGAATAACTACCGTCTCCATTGAATGAAGTCAGCGTAATAGTAACAGTCCAATTTCCGGGTACTCCTGCATTTGTTACGCCATCTATAGAATCTGGTTCAGTTGCACCATTAATTCTTCTATCAAGCACCACAGTTCCATTAGCGTCTGCAACTACCATTTGGAATGTTCCAGATGCTGTGGCAGTAATATCAGCATTATAATCAGCCGTTGCTAAGTTGTTTTTCCAATTAATTATTCTTGATCCATTTCCGCCATTACCAGTAAAGTCTCCACCAATATCTCCGGAAGGTCCTTCGTTAACAGTGATTTTTACAGTTGGTCCATCATCATCAGAACAAGATGTAAATGTTCCAATAAATAGTATCATTGCAGTTAAAACTGTAAGTAGTTTAAAATTTGAGGTTTTCATGTACTATTAATTTTTATTGTTTATTTATGTATATAAAATAATTTAATCCTCGAAATCCCTAGCCCAGGTAATCGCGACGCTTCGCGAGAGCTATTTTATATTTTTTTACAAGATAAATAAAAAGAGTGAACGAATAGCTGTTATGCCCTAAAGACGTTTCAAGTAGTAGATTATAAAGGAAATGCACTACATTTGTGATCTAAAGTTTTTTTAATTTGTTACCTGATCCATTATCGTATTAATCATGGACCTCCAATGTTGTATCCATCATCAAATCCAGTATCGTATCCATTATCGTATCCAGTATCGTAACCTAAATTATATCCTTCTGAATATGCTTGAGATGTAATTGGACTTAAATCAATAGAAAAAGCTTGACCACCTTCAGTAATTTCTAGGATAGACCCGTTTAATTGGATATTAGATATCTTTTCATGCTTTAAATCAGAAATTTGACTTTCAGTAATATTACCTGTAAAGTTTTCAGCTGTTTTAGCGTGTAATGCATAAGGAACACTCATTAGTTGTGTTGTTCCTGTAATAGTGTAACTTGTCCCACCAATAGGATCGGTTTCTGTTTTTATAAAATAGGTACCGTTAGCCCAATCAATTGTCGTAAAATCTCCACTGACAAGAGTTCCTGTTCCTATTTCTAAACTTATTAAGCCATTGGCATTAGTACTTGGTGTTTGGGTTTCTACGTAAATTGCAGTTCCAGTTGCCGAAGTTTGTAGTATACTTATTTGCATACCTACGTTTTGGGTATTTACAAGTTCATTACTTGCATTCCGAATAACAGCTTGGTAGCTCATTTTTTCTGGGGCTTGAGCCCATATGTTTGCAGTCATCATTAATGCTGCAGCTATAGTAAATATTCTTTTCATGATTTTTAATTTTTAATAATTTTAAATGTTTTGGTTACTTTGTTGTTTTTAATCACTTTTAATAAGTAAGTAGCTGTGGGTAATTCTTCTGATTTTATAGTAGTTTCAGTTGTAATTATTTTTTTATTTTCAATTACTTTTCCCTGTAGATCGTATAGGTGATAGCTCAAATTAGAACTATCCTTTGTTTTTAAGGTTAAATAATTGGTTGTAGGGTTGGGATAAATAGAAAGTTCTAATCGAATAGTTGTTTCCTTTACGCCTAATATTGTAGAAATTTCGTAAGGTTGTTGTACACCTTGTACTATACTTCCGTTTGTTACTGAATTAGTAGTGTAAACTAATTGACCTATCGAGTAGCTTGTTGTTCCGCCTACTCCAAAAGCTTCTCCACCTGTTGCAGTTGAGCTTTCTTGTGCTTGCAGTCCTCCACTACTTAAGAGAATAAACACCGCAATCGTCATTGTATTTCTATGTTTCATAATATCATTTTTTTAAATGTTAGTGTAAATATATTATTGCTATGATTAGGTTTTGTGTTGGTTTGTATAGTTGGGAATCATTGTTCAGAAGGACGTTCTTAGGATAGTTTTTCTTTATCGCTTTCGATAGTTTTGTGTTTTACTTCAGCAGTAATTAATTTTGTTTTTTCTGTCTCTTATAATTGGATATATAAGTAGGGCAGTGTCCAGTGGGGTATTACTGGTGTTTTCTGCGGATTAATTTAAGATAGGAAAATCAAAAATTAATGTTGTTGACTATGTTTTTAATATAGTGTAAGTATTTCAACACTTCTGAAACAGATTACTAAGGTACAAAAACAGATACGGATAAACAAGTAATTGCTTACTTTTTGTTGCGTTATTTGAGCTTGTTGAATTTGTAAAACACATAAATACAGTGTTTTAAGTAAAAAAAAACAGAAGGTGGGGAAAATAATAGCGGATAACATGAGTCTTTGAAAAACTACTGTTTGTTTCATTTAATTACAATACATGTTTTTAGTGTAAAAGAAAGAAAATCGGTGTTTTTAAGTACGTAATACTTCAGGTGAATTGCTGATAATGATGTAGTGTATTTGAGTTTATAAGATGCTATTTTCCCAATAATCCCCCTTGTTTTGTTCCGTAGGTATCTCATTCACTGTAAATCCTTTGAGTGTAAATATTATGCAACAGAAATTTGAGTAAGTGACAATTTGATAGGGTATGAGTCGTGAGACTTCTCCTTTACTTTGTATCAGAAAAAAGCGGGAACGCATAGCTGGATCAGCTCCAAAAAGAAAACTCCAGCTTTCGCTAGAGTTCTTGTATGTGGATAGGAGAGAAGGGTTTAAGCTTCTTCCATAGTATGATAGACGTTCATGACGTCATCGTCTTCTTCCATTTTTTCAATCAATTTTTCTACGTCGGCCATTTCGGCTTCGGATAGTTTTTTGGTGATTTGCGGAATTCTTTCAAAACCTGATGATAGGATTTCGATGTTGCGGCTTTCTAGTTCTTTTTGGATGGTTCCAAAGCTGTTGAAAGGAGCATAGATTAAGATTCCGTCTTCGTCTTCAAAAACTTCTTCGGCACCAAAATCGATTAGTTCCAATTCTAGTTCTTCTGGGTCAAGACCTTCGGCAGGAATACGGAAGTTGCAAGTGTGGTCAAACATAAATTCTACCGAACCTTGTGTTCCTAATGTTCCGTTGCATTTGTTAAAATAGCTACGTACGTTGGCAACGGTTCTGTTGTTGTTGTCGGTAGCGGTTTCTACTAGAAGGGCGATTCCGTGGGGTGCGTACCCTTCAAAAAGTACTTCTTTGTAGTTGGCAGTATCTTTGTCGGTTGCTTTTTTGATGGCGCGTTCTACGTTATCCTTTGGCATATTGACTGCCTTTGAATTCTGGATTACGGCTCTTAATCGGGAGTTGGCTTCAGGATTTGGTCCACCTTCCTTTACGGCCATTACAATATCTTTTCCTATACGTGTAAACGCTTTTGCCATTGCTGACCAACGTTTCATCTTTCTTCCTTTTCTAAATTCGAATGCTCTTCCCATTTCTATTTTTTATTTAACGATTGCAAAAATACAATTATTATGTAAGTTTCAAATGATTTTAAACCAGTTTACTTTTAAATTCAACGTTCTTGTAATTTGTTTTACCATTAAGAGATTGAGAAAATTTAGACTTAATGCTTCTTAATCTCTTAATGGTTAATAAAAGAAATGTTCTTTATAGGTAAAATGGTGTTTTCTTGTTGCTATTTTTTATAAAAAGGCAACTTGACTACTTTGGCAGCTGCGTCTTTTTTGCGAATGCGAATGAAAATTTCGCTGTCTATTTTGCTGTTTTCAACGGTGACATAACCCAAACCGATTCCTTTATTCAAAGATGGTGACATGGTTCCCGAAGTTACGATTCCGATTTCGTTGCCGTTGGCGTCTACGATTTCGTAATCGTGTCTTGGGATAGCGCGCTCTTGCATTTCGAAACCGACTAGTTTACGAGTTACACCAGCTTCTTTTTGTGCTTTTAGGTTAGCCGAATTGGTGAATTCTTTGTTGAATTTGGTAATCCATCCCAAACCGGCTTCTAGTGGCGAAGTGGTGTCGTTGATGTCGTTTCCGTACAAACAGAAACCCATTTCGAGACGCAAAGTATCACGAGCGGCTAGACCAATTGGTTTGATTCCGAATGCTGCACCAGCTTCAAAAACTTTGTTCCAAATTTGTTTGGCTTCACTGTTTTTGCAATAAATTTCAAATCCACCCGCACCAGTATAACCCGTTGCAGAGATGATTACATGTTCGATTCCTGCAAAATCACCTACTACAAAATTATAATATTCGATAGAAGCTAAATCGATAGAAGATAATGCTTGCATAGCTTCAACGGCTTTTGGTCCTTGAATCGCCAATAAGGAATAATCTTCGGATAGGTTTTTCATATCGACATCTAGATCATTTTGGCTCGAAATCCATTCCCAATCTTTGTCGATATTAGAGGCGTTTACCACCAATAAATACTGCTCGTCTTTGATTTTGTAAACCAATAAATCATCTACGATTCCGCCTGTTGCGTTGGGTAAACATGAATATTGTGCTTTTCCGTCTACTAAAACAGCAGCGTCATTGGAAGTTACTTTTTGGATTAAAGCCAAAGCATTTGGTCCCGAGAGTAAAAACTCTCCCATGTGCGAAACATCAAAAACACCTACGGCAGTACGAACTGTTTCGTGTTCTGCATTGATTCCTTCGTATGAAATAGGCATATTGTAACCTGCAAAAGGCAACATTTTTGCTCCCAAAGCTTCGTGTATGTGCGTTAACGCTGTATTTTTCATTTTGTCTGTCTATGATTTTGAAGTCGCTAATTTATTGCTTTTTTATGGACTGACCAAAGTGAAAGCTATCACTTATTAAGGAATTAAAATCAGGCTTGATTTATTACATTGATTAGATTTTTACTCGTTGGGTGAAATTATTGAAAACGTCAGTTCGAGTGTTTTTTGTGTAATGAAATGGAACAAAAAATGTATCGAGAACCGTTTTATTAGATAAATATTCTAGTTCTCGATACAATTTTCTGTCGAAAATCACTCGAACTGACGATAATTTATCTAATAAAACCAATTTCACCCAACGGCTTAGACTTTATAGTTTTTATATAATATGGATTTATGACCTTCAAGTTTAGGTTTCGGGTTTAAATTATGTGCAAATTTCACAACTGTTCCTAAAATTAGTTGTAATTTTAAGTAAATATTTACAAATAATGAGACCGATTAAATATATTGATAAAAATGAAATTTTAAAAAGATTCAAACCTGTAGCTTTTGATACGCATAAAGGAATTCAAGGTCATGCATTGATTATTGCGGGAAGTTATGGGAAAATTGGCGCAGCAGTCTTGGCTACAAAGTCTTGTATTAAAACAGGTTGTGGATTGGTAACGGCTTTTATACCTCGATGTGGTTATCACATACTTCAATTGGCCAATCCTGAGGTGATGGTGTATACCGATGATGTTGAAAAACGTATTTCGAATATAAATATAGGTTTTCATCCTAACGCGATTGGGATAGGTCCAGGTTTGGGAATTTCTCCACAAACACAGAAGGCAGTTTTGAATTTTTTGAAAAAAAATTATTACCCTATGGTTATTGATGCTGACGGATTGAATATTCTATCAAAGAACCCAGAAGGGTTAGCCTATTTATCTCCAAAAACGATTCTCACTCCTCATCCCAAAGAGTTGAAAAGGTTGGTTGGGGATTGGCAAAATGAGGAAGACAAAATGGCTAAAACCATTAGTTTTTCGATAAAACACAATGTTATTGTTGTAATGAAAGGAGCGCCTACACATATTATTAATGGTTCTTATGTGTATCAAAATTCAACAGGAAATGCCGCTTTGGCAACAGCTGGAAGTGGTGATGTGTTGACAGGAATAATCACGAGTTTATTAGCGCAATCCTATGATTCTTTGGATGCGGCAATTATTGGTGTTTACCTCCATGGACTAACCGCTGATCTTGCTTTGCCCGAAATGGGGACTCAGTCTTTTATCGCTTCTGATATTATTCAGTATCTAGGGAAGGCTTTTTTGAGTTTAGAAAAGAAGAAAGGTTAAAACAATAAGTTTTGTTCTATTGGTCTCAAATTATAGCTAAAAAATATGTACTTTAGTGCATTTCGCTTTAGCTTCTAAAAACTTTTTGCCACAGATTATTTGGATTAGAAGGATTTAATCTGTGTAAATCAATTTAATCTGTGACTAATTTTCTTTTTTTTTGTAATTCATCCTTGCAGACTTTAAGTCTGCCAACCAAATCTATGGACTTTAAGTCCAAAGTGGTTTATTCTAAAGGTTTAAGTTTTAGAAATTGGTATTTTTGAATGAGAATCAAAGATAGAGAATGGACTGATGTTTCTTCAGAATTTATTCAATTAAAAAAAAAGGTTAATAAAATTAATTTCATCATACTGAATGAACGCAAAGACAGAATTTTTACCAAATAATAAGATTGAAATTTCCGCAGCCAATCCAGCTGATTTTGAAATTATTCAAGCTATAGCAAAGGCGACTTGGCCTGAAGCTTATGGCGCTATTTTATCAATCGAACAAATGAACTATATGTTGGATTTATTTTATTCGGTTGATAAAATGAAAGCGGATTCGGCCAATGGACATTATTTTGCGCTAGCTAAAGAAAACGAAACGATTTTGGGTTTTGTTTCTTTCGAACATCACTATTTCAATAATCAAACCACCAAAATTCATAAATTGTATTTATTACCAGTTTCACAAGGGAAAGGAGTGGGGAAGTTGTTAGTCGATTATGTTGCTAAAAATGCAAAAGATAATGAATCTCAATCCGTTTGTTTAAACGTCAATCGATTCAATAAAGCATTGGGTTTTTATAAAAAAATAGGTTTTTCGATTGTCAAAGAAGAAAATATTGACATCGGTCAAGGCTATTGGATGGAAGATTATGTGATGGAGATACGGATCTAAATTATTCCACAATAATATTATGACTAAAAAGTAAGCCTTTGAGTTCTGCTAACGAAAAAACGGCTTTCTTTAATTTGGTCTTTTTGGGGTCAATAGTATAATTTCTACTGGTTTTAAAATCGGCTTTGTTGGCGTTGGCGTGATCAAATTCGGCACGATACAAATCACAGTTGTTAAAGAAAACAGCCGTCAAATCAGTTTGCATAAAATCGACCGCGATTAAACTACAATTAGTAAAACTGGTAGCTTTCATTTTTAGCGCATAAAATTTGGAGAAATCCAAAAAACAGTTGTTGAAATGAATTTCAAAAATGAGTTTGTCACACATGGCAAAATTCACTTCTTTGATTTGGCAATTATTGAAATGTACGGTTCTAAAAGCAACGTGACTGATTTTGGTACCATTAAAATTACAGTTGTTAAAATTACAATCTATAAAAGTCACCGCTGTAAAACTACAAGCAGAGAAATCACAATCAGTAAAAACACAAGCTTCGAATTCCTTAAAATTAAGTACTTCTTCGGAATATATTTGACCGTTATAGTTTATATCAAGGAAGTATTGGGACATGTTTGATTTTTGAAGCAAAAGTAATAAAATCGATAGACTGTTTTGTTTTTTACTAGTTTTATTGGTGTTTTACCCATGAAAAAACATATGTTCTAGCTTTATAGCCATAACTTATCCTAGTCACTTAATAGATTGGGTACTTTTACTTCAGTATAATTAAGTTAAAATAATTTTGACACAAAAATACCTTTTTACAGGTTTGGGAGTATTGATAATTGCTTTGGGCTGTAGTCGAAAGATACAATCCAGCGCAGAATCGGTAAGCAAACAATGGCAGGAAGTCAATTCAAAAGATGACTCCAAACCAATTGCTCGTCATGAAGCGGCTTTTGTACGCGTGAATTCTAAAATGTATTTATTGGGAGGACGTGGAATTAGACCGGTAAGTATATATGATGCTCTAACTCAAAAATGGAGTTTAGGGGCTAAACCGCCAATAGAATTACACCATTTTCAACCGGTTGTTTATCAAGATAACGTCTATTTTATTGGTGCTTTGACTGGCCAATATCCTGCCGAAGTTCCGGTTCCTGTAATTTATAGCTACAATACAACCACAAATTCATGGGCTACGGGAGATAAAATCCCTACTGCTCGATTGAGAGGTTCAACAGGAAATGTCATTCACGATGGCATTGTATATATTTCTTGCGGAATTACAAACGGACATATAGACGGACATCAAAATAAGATGGACAGCTACAACATCAAAACAGGTGAATGGAAAGTACTTCCTGATGCTCCAAGAGCGAGAGATCATTTTCAAGCTGTTTTAGCTAAAGACAAAATATATGTTTTGGGAGGACGATTGTCTAAAGCGCCTAAAAACACATTTGCCGAAACCATTGGCGCTGTCGATGTATTTGATATTAAAAAAAACAAATGGGAAACTTTGAAGTCTCCACTTCCTAATGAACGAGCAGGAACAATGGCAACTTTGTATAAAAATCAGGTTTTGGTAATTGGAGGAGAGTCCATAAGACAAAATCCAGCACATGCTGAGGTAGATGCCTTAAATATAAAAACCAATGAATGGAGTGTTTTTCCAAAATTGGTTACAGGAAGACACGGCTCGGGAGTCGTGATTTATAATAATACATTATATATTGCATCTGGTTGTGGCAATCGTGGAGGTTCACCAGAATTAACAACAATGGAAAAATATTAACTAGTATATAAAAAATGAAAACTCTAAAAATCACCGCACTTTTGAGTGTATTATTGATTAGCTGTGCATCAAAAAATGAAGCACAAACTTCTAAAAACAGCAAGCCCAATGTTATTCTTGTAATGACAGATGATCAAGGCTATGGCGATGTGGCAGCTCATGGAAATACAATCATAAAAACACCAGAATTAGATCTGTTTTATAAAGAAAGTTATCATTTAACCGATTTTCACGTAGGGCCAACTTGTGCACCTACTCGCTCTGGATTAATGACAGGTCGCTATGCCGATGAAGTGGGGGTTTGGCACACAGTAGGAGGATGGTCATTATTGCGTGAAAACGAAAAAACTTTGGGGGATATGTTTACCCAAGCAGGATATGTTACAGGTGGATTTGGAAAATGGCACTTGGGTGATAATCATGATTTTTTACCAGAAAACAGAGGTTTTCAACATACTGTTATGCATCAAGGTGGTGGAGTAGAACAAACACCAGATTATTGGGGGAACACTTACTTTAATGACACTTATTTTAAAAACGGAAAACCACAAAAATACACGGGATATTGCACTGATGTGTTTTTTGGCGAAGCAATTGATTTTATTAAATCTAATAAAAACAAACCGTTTTTCTGCTATATAGCAACCAATGCTCCACACGGTCCTTATAATGTGCCAGTCGAATATTATAACATGTATAAGGACATAAGCGATGATTTATTATCTGATTCTCAAAAACGCTTTTATGGTATGATCACCAATGCAGATGAAAATTTTGGTAAACTGAGAAAGTCTATTCAACAACTTGGAATCGCTGATAATACGATTTTAATTTTCATGACAGATAACGGTACTTCTAGTGGTTATTCTTTTAAAGAAGGAAAAGTGAGAGGTTACAATGCTGGAATGAAAGGAAATAAAGGTAGTGAATATGAAGGTGGACACCGTGTCCCTTTCTTTATCTATTGGAAAAACGGTAAAATTACTGGGTCAAAAGATATTAATACCTTGACTGCTCATGTAGATATTATGCCAACACTAGCAGAATTGTGTGGAATTCAATTGCCAAAAGACCACTTAGAATTGGCAGGAAAAAGTTTTGTTCCTTTATTGAAAGGAAAAGCTTTTGACAGCAATAGAATTTTGATCACCGATTCACAACGGGTTCAAGAGCCTAGAAAATGGAAAAACTCTTCGGTAATGCAGGATAAATGGAGATTGATTAACGGTAAAGACTTATATAATATCTCTACAGATATTGGGCAAAAAGATAATCTAGCAAGTAAAAATCCCGAAAAAGTAGCTGAATTGAAATCTTTTTATGAAAACTGGTGGAATAAAACAGCTCCAACTTTTAAAGATGTAGTTTCATTCAAAGTAGGAACAAAAGTAGAAAACCCAATTACATTGACTGCTCATGATGTTCATGGAGAAGAAGGAAAACAACCTTGGAATCAAACCATGATTCGCAACGGATCTATGGGATTAGGATATTGGAATGTGGATATTGTGGAAGAAGGTAATTACGAAATTGAATTGCGTCGTTATCCTGTTGAATCTAAATTGGCTCTTAATGCCGTTGCCAAAGGAATCTCAAAACAAGAACTTCCTGGTCTTGAAAACCCAGTTCCTGCAGGTACAAAAATGAATTATGTATCGGCAACCGTTCAGTTTGGAAATGAAAAAAAAGAACAAATTAAGGTCAATCCAAATGCTTTGTCAGCAGATTTTAAAATGCATTTGAAAGCTGGAAAAACCATCTTAAATGCCAGTTTTATTAATGCTCAAGGGCAAGAAAATGTTGCTTATTATGTTTATATCAAAAAGGTATAGATTATGATGAGTGTATATTTATTAATGAGAATTTTAACTACCTAAATGAATATTAATTTTTAAATCAAAAACAACCATGAAGAAACTATTAGTAATTGCAGCCTTAGCACTTTGTACTTCAGCAATAAATGCGCAAGAGAAAAAAAGTTTAGAGAACGGCGCAAAAGAATTGAATTTGCCTACTGAACAAGTTGATCAACTTAAAGCGATGGCTGCAGAAAGAACTCAAAGAATTCAAGATGTAAAAAAACTGAAATTGGAAAGCGAAGAAGAAAAAGCTAAAATTCAAGAAATCAACAAAGAGTATTGGCCTAAGACACAACGTATTCTAGGACCAGAAAAAATGAAAGAATGGAATGCATACTGGCAAAAATAAAATTCAGTAAAAATGAGAAAGGAGCGTTGAAAAACGCTCCTTTTTTTTGCTTTGAAATAAATAAAATATTTTAGATGGTTTTATTTTCGTAAAATAAAACACATAAATTTAAATAATGAACATCATGAAACATACAGTTTAGCCTCTGTGAGCGAAGTCGAAGCATACAACTTGAATGTCATGAACTTTATTCAAGTCTGCATAAATGATGAGGTAAGAAAATTTATTTTTTTATCTATGATTTAAATGTTTCTTACCTCTTAATAGTCTTCATCAGTGAGGATTTATGCTAAATGTTTTAATAAAATGAATGCCATTAATACCATTGACTCAATTCAAAATTATTCAACCAAACTGCCGCACCTTTTGGGTCTTTAAAAATAATTTTAACTGAATTTATACCGTCAGATTCAAAATACTGTGTACTGTTACCAAAAGATTTATTTTGCATATCACTTCCTTCCGTTACTACAATGTTTTCTTTTACTGTAGTTCCGTTTTTATCTGTAGTACTGATGTTTATTTTTTTAGCATACGGAATTTGGTAAATCTTGTAAGTCGCCGCTTTTTCTTGATTTGGATCCATACTGTCTGTATTGGTTCTTGGGGCATGGTGTACCGTTTTTAATTGGTATTTTCCTTTTTTAAGTCCCGTTAATTCTAGCGATAAACCCTCTTTGGTCGCGCCTAAAACACCATCTCCGCAAGCAAATCCATATTTACCAATAACATTAATTTCGCCCAACCATCTCGTGTTTTCAACTTTGCCAATAGCTTCGATTTTGGCTGTAAATCCACCCATCTCGCTGAAGGTTTTAATGCCTGCATTGTTGTCATTTCCGTTCCATGGAGTCCAATCAAATTGCACCAATTGATCGTTTCCTCCCAAATCTACTTTTACTTGTTCTAAATCGTGAATGGTTTCTGGTTCGAATGCGTTGTCATCTACTTTGGTACTCATGATACTAGCTTTGCCCGACTTCAAACCTTTCGCAAAAGCGGTAACTTCAATTTTCCCAACCGCTGTACCTGCCTGAATCAGGACGGGTGCAACCCCATGAGTCGTAAACATTGGGTTGGAATGTGCGGCCGTTTGATCCCCAACAATAGTAGCGTTTCCTTTTACCGAAAAACTAATGTCCATATCCACATCTTGCAATATCGTACCGTTTTTGTCGACTACTTTGGCGTAACCTACGATAATATCCGACCCATCAGCAGTCAATTTTCGACCATCTGAATCCAATTCCAATATTATATGATCTGGAGCTTCGGGTGTCATTTTGGTATCGCTAGACATTTTTTGTCCTTCGACCAAACCATTAGCGGTAAGCGTCCCTTTTTCGAAATTTTCTATTTTAAAATGAAATGGAGCATGCTTTAGATTTTTATAATCGTCTTTGATCGTTGGAGATTGCGTTGCAATTATTTTTCCGTTCAAAACCAGTTCTACTTGATCGGCGTTGCTGTACACAATTACCTCTTGAGTTCCTTCTTTCCAATCGGTTTCCAATCGAGTAAAAGGCACTTTGGTCAACTCCGACTGGTACCAAAAAAGTCCCGGTCTTGGGTATCTAAAAACCGTCATCATACCGCTACGACTTTTATCTCTTTTGTCTGGATTGGGGTGAAAAGTGTAATAAGCATGCGCCGTCCACGCGATATGACCAATTTTCATTGGGCTGCTCATAAAGTCGTTTACCGCTTCGGGACCACGTTTTCCTTCCATGGCTAGAATAGGTTCGTCACCGCTCCAATAATAATCGCCATAAATCATTTGTGCAAAAATATCGGTCAGTCCCGAGTTTTGCCATCCTGTCCAGCGGCTACTTTGCGAAGCCGTAAATCGAGTTGGGTCTTCTTGCTTCATTATATTATGCGCTCTTGGCACATAACCACGATGATTAATTCCGGCTCCCCAAATAAATACCGATGGGTGGTTGCGGTGGTTGCGCACCATGGTTCTGGCGGCTTTTTCATAGTTGTCAAACCATTCATTGCTACCAATAGACATCCATGTTGGCGCTTCTTCATAAATCAAAATCCCCAATTCGTCACAAGCTTCGATAAAAGCGTTATCATGTGGATAATGTGCGGTGCGAATGACATTCATACCCAGTTTTTTGATTTGCAAAACATCCTTATAATGTAACGAATTAGGCATTGCATCTCCTATAAACCCATAATGCTGATGGCGGTTGACACCAATTAACTTAATCGGTTTTCCGTTGAGCAATAAACCTTGCACATTGTTCATTTCGATTTTTCGAAAACCCATTTTACATTCGGTTTCATCTACTAATTTTCCGTTTTCAAATACGGTGGTATTCACACGGTACAAATACGGATTATCCGTTGACCACAAATGAAAATTATCTTCAATACTACCAATTTCGTTAAACTGAACTTCATTTCCTGCACCAATTTCTTTGGTTTGCGAAAGCTTCAAAACCACCAGTCCGTTTTTGTCTACCAATCGATTGACAACAGTAGTTTTTTGCGTTTGGTTGGTTTCATTTCGAACTCCCGTTTTGATATTTACAGTACCATTCAAATTGATTGGGTCTACCGTAGGCGTTGTTATATTTTGTCCCGAAATATCCGATTCCCAATTGAAAGTCACGTGCGTAGAATTGGTTTCGACCAAATACACATCACGGTACAAACCTCCAAATTTGATATAATCCATAGGTCCTGGATCGGGCGGAATGATATCGCTTTTGCGATTATCCGCCTTTACTGTTACTTGATTTTTACCGCCATAGGTCACGTATTTCGAAATATCAAAATGAAAGGGTGTATACCCTCCTACCGCATATTCTCCCACATGTTTGCCGTTGACCCATACATTGGTTACTTGATGCACGCCTTCAAATTCGAGAAATACTTTTTTGGATGTATCTGCAGTAACCGTAATATCTCTACGATACCAACCTACGTTTCTCATAAAAGTCTTTTGGTACTTGTCATCTTGGTTTCCGTTCAAATCCATCGATGTCAATTCTAATGAATGCGGAACATTGACAGACTCCCATTTTGAATCGTCTAGTTTTTCGGTGTATAAAGCACCATCGGGATCTCCCAGATGAAATTTCCAGCCAAAATTGATGCTTTTTTTGGTTCTCGTGTCTTTCTCCTGTTGGGTCTGACTATGCACGTTCAGGGTGCAAATGAAGCACAGTAGACTAAGTATTTGAATAGTTTTTTTCATTGTATAATAAATTCTAAGGTTTTTGTAGTAATTATTTATGATCCCAAGCTCTAAAGTATTTCACATGAAACTCGCCGTCCAAGCGTTTATCGTCTGGCAAAGCACCAAACCATTTGTTGGATTCACAGTTAAAGTTGACTTCCAACGGCTGGTGCCAATGTGTGTTGGGCGCTTCTCTAAAAAGGATTCCGTCAATATAAAAACGAATAAATTCGGCTGTCCATTCTAAGCCCCAAACGTGGTAATCGGCTTGCAATTCTTTCGGAAAATAATATTTGATAGTTCTTGAAAAATGGGCCTTCACATCGCCTTGATCGGCTGGCGATTTAAAAACATGAATATTCGAATTCAAATCATGACGGTTGTATACAACTCCAGGTGCGTTTTCGCAAATATCAATTTCTGTCCACCAATCTTTGTCCACATTGGTCATCCAAAAACCCGACACCCATGGCGCATCCATCAATTTACATTCGGCTTCAAAATAGCCGTACAAAAATTGTTTTTTACTTTTTATAAATCCTGTCGAATGCGTAAAATCTTTTGGCAATTGCTCGTTGTCATGTTTGTTTACTTTAATGACCAACTCTCCTTTTTCCAGACTTACATTCGAAGGATGAAAATAAGTTGGCGCACGACCTTTCCACTTAGGATTGTTCGGAAACCATTTTGTTTCGTTTAAAGTTTTCGAATCAAATTCATCGGAATACTCTTTTAGAAGTTTCCATTTTCCAGAATTTTTTTGATCCGAAAGCGGAAATTCTTGGTTCAATCTAGAAGGTGCTTTTTCGAGTTGAATCGAATCTGCATACTTTTTTGGCGGAATGGTTAAATCCTGTGCCTGTACAGTCACACAAAATGTAAAAGTAGAAACGATAGTTAATAGTACTGTTTTCATTCTTTGGTTTATATAGTTGTTTTGATTTTTTATTAATTGAATCGAAACCAGTCCAAACTATTATCGGTACTGTTGGTTTCATTTTTAAAAGTTAGAAACAGCGCTTGCTTTCCTTTTTTTACATTTCGAATCGAAGTTTTTACAATTTGATAGTCCTTTGAAGGTTCTAATGCACAAGTACCAATTAGATTTCCATGCTCCGAACCTTGTCTTATTTCGATAGTTATTTTTGAATGAACTACTGCTTTTAATTCGAACTCACTACAGTTTTTAGGAAAATCCAAATATTTGTAAGCTACAAAATCTCCGTCTTTGAAAGCCGCAAGACCTTCTGATTTGATATCGGTCGCTGCAATTCCTGTAACCCGAACATTACTAGATAAGTGACACGCCCACTCGGCCTCTATAATTGCGGTGGCATCTAGGGGTGCGCTTGCTCCTTGCGAACTCATTTCGACTTCATCAATAGTTCCGTCTTTATTGATGAAAATAGGTTCAAGACATGCTTTTCGAAATTTTTGAGAATTGTGAGTCGAACGGTGGTAAAACACATACCATTGGTCTTTGAATTTTTCTATTGAGCCATGATTGTTCCAAGAGGCGGGATCGCAGGCCACATTATCAATCAAAACACCTTTGTATTCAAAAGGTCCCATAGGCGATTTTCCTATTGCGTAGCCCAAACAGGTGGGTTTATTGTTGCGGCTATCATCTGCGAAAACAAAATAATACAGTTTTCCTATTTTTCGAATAGAAGAACCTTCATGAAAAGCTATATTACCTTTAGCATCTAATGGTTCTGTAGTTGTAGTAGAATCTATTTCGATCAAATTAGGTTTCAATTTGGCCACTTTAGGTTTGCCTTGTCCCCAATAATAATAGCCTTGACCATCATCATCAATTAAAACAGCGGGATCAATTTGATTGGCTCCTTTGATTTGTTTCCCGTTCACAAACGGTCCAAAAGGAGACGAACTAGTCGCAACACCTTCGGTTAATTTTTTGCCTGGTGAGCAATAGTAGAGATAATAAGTTCCGTCTTTGTAGGCGCAATCTGGAGCGAATAGTAAATTGTCATGGTAAGAAACTTGGTCGTATGGGCCTTTGGATGCGAAAGCATTTTCGGTCACCGTCCATTTTTTTAAATCAGAAGTGCTCAATACATGATGCGAATAAGAGCACCAATAATCATCACTCTCGTCACGAGATCCGTAGAGGTACAACTTGCCATCTTTCCACACATGCGCTTCCGGATCAGCAATATACATCCCTGCAGGAACAATCGGATTTTGCGCTTTTACTACCAAAATAAAAAGTATAAGAAAAAGCGTAAATATTGTATTTTTTTTCATTTTATTCGAAAAATAATTTAGAGACTGAAAAATACAATCTTTTACTTCAAAGGAGCAACAATACAGCATCTTATACGTCCAAAAATCCATTTGTTATAGAGATAAAAACATTTGATTTACTAGACTTACCACATCCTAGTTTAGTTTTGTTCGAAAGTAAAAGGTGACTGAAAATGAACAAAAAAAGAATATTAAACCAATACACTTTTATACCATCATAACACCAATACTTTTCAATAACCAAAAAACAACACTATGAAAGTAAAATTATTTGCCCTTTGTGTATTGAGCTTTGCGGCATCCAATTCACAATTGTTGGCACAAAAAACAGTCAAAAAACCAAATATTCTTTGGATTTTGACTGATGACCAACGAAAAGATTCCAACGGCTATTACAACCAAATCACAACAGGAAAAAATGATAGTCCACTGGGGTATATTGAATCTCCAAACTTAGATGCTTTGGCCAAAGAGGGAGTTGTGTTCCCGAATATGTATTGCAACTCACCCGCTTGTGCTCCATCACGAAACGGAATCTTAGCTGGGAAATACCCGCACCATTCTGGAGTCTATGGTTTTGAATATTTTAATGGTGAGGCCGAATTTTTCACCAAAACGATGCCTCAGATTATGGTTGAAAACGGGTACGAAACCAGTTTGTTTGGAAAGGCTGGTTACCGTAATAAAAGCGTTGACAAAAAAAGTGCTACTAAAAAAACGGAAGACTTATACAAAGGTTTCTATCAAAAATATGTTTTGGATACCGAACTGGAAAGAGGTGGCGTAACCGACTGGAACAAAGAAACGACTTACGGGAAAGTAAACGGAAAATCGGCTAAAATAGATACGCGCATGCAATTTTTCTATCCGAATAATGTCAAAAAATCTTGGACTACAGAAGATAATATCTCAGATGCAGAAAAAGCTATCAAAGCTTCTGTTGAAAAAGAATTGGATATCCTGTATCACAATGCCAGCGATGGAGAAGAGTCTACTTTGATTATTGGTGGAGTTAACTCTATGCCGGCAGACAAAACATTGGATGGTAATATTTTGACCGAATACCGTAACTATTTGCAAAATCAAAATAAGCCTTACCAATCCTTATTAGGAGATAAAATGGCGGGTGCCGATACCAGCAAACCTATTTTTACGAGTTTGAGTTTTCATTTCCCACACACACCTGTGATGCCTCCAAAGGAATTTAGAGATCGCTTTAAAGATAAAGTGTATAAAATTCCAGCATTCGATAAAAAAGAAGAATTGAGTAAACTACCAAAACAATTGGTGGACTTATACAATAAATTAAGAATTGACGGCTACTCTTATGAAGACAAGCAACAAGCCATCAGAGATTATTATGCCTTTTGTGCTTTTGGAGATTATATCATCGGGAAAGCAATTGCCGAATTCAAAGCCTATTCGAAAAAGAACAATCAAGAATACATGATCTTGTACACTTGTGGAGATCACGGATGGCAATTGGGAGAACAAGGTATTGAATCTAAATTTTCGCCTTGGGAACTTTCTACACATACCACTGGAATTTTGGTTTCGTCAGACAAAAAAGCGGTACCTGCAGGAAAAGTGTATGATGGCTTTGCTGAATATGTAGACATCATGCCGACCGTTTTGGCCGCTGGAGGTGTTGATTTGAAAGCCAAAGAATACCAATTTTTGGACGGATTTGATTTAGCCGAAATGTATTCGAACCCAAAACTAAATAAAGACTACATTATTGGTGAAATAAATAGTGTTGCAGGTCCACGCTCGTATATGCGTACCAAGGATTTCGCTTTCTCAATGCGTCCACGTCCATTGAATGGAGGACCTGGAGGAAGATACAAACCAAATGAAAACGTACGTTGGGGATTGGATGCTCCAAGACAAGAAGTGCAATTGGCATTTTATGATTTACGTAAAGATCCTATGGAGCGAAACAATCTGGCTAATGACAAAAACTACATTGCTTTGACAGATTGGTTTAGAGCCAAACTCGGAAATATTATTCTAGGTGATGGTCGTATTGAATGTGATTGGAAACAAAAAAACGTTTACAACACCAGTACTTTTGCCTTGGGTGCAGATGATAAGAAAATCGACATTCCAAAAAATATTGTTCCAAAAATATAACTAAAATACAATCAAAAAAGCCTTTAGAATTTGTTTCTAAAGGCTTTTTTTTTCATTTTATCGTATTTAACCACAATAAATACGCTTAACAAGTAGTTGACCTATAATAAGTTAACTATATGTTATAGGGTAAAAACCATATGCGAATGCCTGTTTCACTAATGAATTATAGTTTTGTGTAAACTTTAAACATAAAACAATTATGAAAAAATTATTACTCTTATTTGTTACTAGCCTTGGAGCTATAACAATTTCTCAGGCACAGCAAAATCTTAGTTTAAGTACAAATGCAACCTCTTTAAGCGCTATTGTAATTTCAGACAATGGTTATATTCTAGAAGAAACTAGCACTGGAGTTTACGCACAAAGAACAATAACGGTTACTTCGACGAATGATCCTGGAGATGGTTCTGGTGGATATAACAATGCTTTTTTTGTTGTCAAAAATAGCGTACCTACAAACGTTGCTACGGCAGGAACCTTATCTACTGCAAATGCTACTACTGTATCCATTGATCCTGTTGACGCAGCTATAAACACTAGAACTTGGGTAATTTCATTGTTAACCCTATCTTCAGGAAATATTACACCATTAGGCGCAGGTTATGATTTTAGACCTACTGGTGGGACTTCAAGTAATCCACCTCAAGCAGTTACAATTGTACCAACCTACACTATACCTGTTGTAGAAAAACATAGTTATGAATTTAATAATGGGACTAACACCGAAGGTTTCAATGCAATAAATTCTGCTATAACAGTTTCAGGAGGTAAAATGATTATTACAACTGATGCAGTCGCAGGTAATGCACCACACGCTGTTGGAATTATAAGAAAAACTGATCCAACAAATTATGTAAATGCAAATACTTTTAAATATGCACATGTATATTATAGAAACAAATCAGAAAATAATCAACTTAGGATCTCTACTGGTAGTGCTCCTAGTGGTACTAATGGATCAAATTATACAACATTAACTTTAAACATGACCGATGCAAGTCCTTATGAAGTTGCTGTTGTTAATTTAACTAATGCAGTAACATGGACTGGGAATATTGATACTTTTGATGTACAGCACAGAACGAGTGGTAATAGTTCATTAGTAGGAACTTTAGAAATTGACAGAATTGAATTTTCTACAGGTGCAACTTTAGGATTGAATACAAAACAAGTTATAGAGTTCGTAAATGTATACCCTAATCCAACAACTGGAGCGATTACTATTTCAGATTTAAAAGACAGTAAAACTATTAACATATTCAACATGTTGGGAGCTGTTGTAAAAACTCTTCCTGCAACAAATACAATTGACATCTCTGATTTGGCAACAGGAACTTATATCTTGAAAACAGATACAGGATTAAGTAGTAAAATTATAAAACAATAATTTAGATTCACTAGCTTTTTTTAGTTAAACCAAACCCTTTGCTTTTATCAAAGGGTTTTTTTGTTATAATAAGAAAAGTTCTATTATGAATATAATAGATTATGATTTTTTAGCCACAAAGGCACAAAAAGACATAAATTTAAGTCAAAATAATAACTTTTAATCCTAGGGGCAGTTAAGTGAATAATTCACTGTCTTTTTTTAAATATTCAATTTATAAACTCATACAGGTTATAATGAATATGTAAAAAAGACCAATATATCTCAAATAATAAAATTAATTTTCCTTAGCGATAATTATTCTTTTAAATATTAATAACAATTAAATCATTTCCTTTTTCGAACCAATAACCAAATAACGACTGGTGCTCCAAACAGCGACGTAACCGCATTAATTGGTAAAGTTATTTCATAACCAGGCATTTGAGATATAACATCACAAAGTAACATAATACTGGCACCAATAAGCAAGGTACTCCAAAACAACACCACATGATTACTAGTCTGAAAAACCAATTTGGCAATATGCGGAACGGCAAGTCCAATGAAGGCAATAGGGCCAGCATAAGCAGTAATGCTTCCAGCCAAAATACTAGTTGCTAAGATGATAATAAAACGGGTTTTGTTGAAGTTCAATCCCATGCTTTTGGCATAGTTTTCTCCTAAGAGTAAAGCGTTCAAAGGCTTGATGCTGTATAGACTTAGTAATAGACCAATAGCCACAGCTGTGCTCAAAATAAGAATCGAATTCCATGACAAATTCCCAAGGCTTCCCATAGCCCAAAAAGTAAATTTTTGCAGTTGATCGGCGGTGCTAAAGTAGGTGAGTGTGCTTACAATGGCTGAGGTAAAACTCCCAAACATCAGTCCTACAATAAGGATCGCCATGGTATCTCGCAATCGTTGTGCAACGACCAAAACCGCTAGTAGAACCAAAGTGCTGCCAATGGTGGAAGCCAATACAATTCCGTAAGATGACAATAGGATACTACTCAAGAAAGGTGGAAGGAATCCTGCTCCCAAAATCACGAAGGCTACGCCTAAACTAGAGCCTGAACTCAATCCTAAAACGTAAGGTCCAGCAAGTGGATTTCTGAAAAGCGTTTGCATCAACAAACCACTGATTGAAAGTCCCATTCCGACCAAAATCGCCGTAATCGCTTTGGGTAATCTATAGTTGATGATGATGTATTCCCAAGTAGATTTACTAGCTTGGCCGCCACTCAAACTGTGGTAAATATCTTTACACGGAATAGTCACAGACCCAAAACTAATGTTTAGAAAAAACAAGCTTAGGAACCCGATTCCAACCAAGGCAAATAATAGAAAAGTAGATTGTTTTGAAGCCAATGTTAGTTCAATTTTTGTGCAAAGGTAAAGGTATAATTTGGAAGTAACTCAGGATGAAATATTTTGATATAATCTTTTAAAACTAAATCAGGTCGGCTAGGTGCTAATTCATAATAAATTGTACCACCTGTAGCGCCAATTTTTCCCTCAAAGGTATAGACCTGCTTCTTCTTGAAAGCTTCAAATTGACTGTAATGTGGATTAGCATTGGTCATTTCGTTTAAACTTTTGAACGAACTGGTTGCTATCCAGAAATTTGCATTTTTTGCTTTTTCGAGTACCGTTTCAAATGATAAAGACAAACTTCCAGAACCTTCTAAATTTGCCCAAAGATAATCTGCTTTGGCATCTTTTATAAATTGTGCAACCCAGCTATTTCCTTTGGCTACAAACCATTGATCCTGGTACATAGAACCATACAAAACAGATGTTTGATCATTGGTCATAGTTGCTAGTGCCACCGCATCTTGGTAGTCTTTTACAATTTGATCAAAATGTTTTTGAGCATCTGTTTCTTTACCTAACAAAGCTCCATAAAGCTTAATCCACTCCGCTTTTCCAAGTGGAGTTTGTTCCATCCAGTCGGCTTGAATAAGTGTTTTTAAACCGCTTTTTTCTAAATTTTTAATCATCGGATTGTGATTGTCCATGCTAAAAGTCACAATCAATTCGGGTGATAAATCAATTAATTGCTCGACGTTTAATTTTTCATTTTGACCTAGATTTTTAATCTTTCCTTGATCAATTAAGGCTCTTGTTTTTTCGGACGAAATGTAATCTGTATGCGGAAATCCAACCAATTTATTTTCAACTCCTAACATTTCGAGATACGGAATAATCGTTGTTGATGTCACTACAATAGATTGTAAGGGAACTGTAATTACAGGATATTTTTGTAAGCTATCTGGAAGCGTAGTCTGTTTTTCTTTTAAAATATAAGTCAGGTTTTTAGTAGCATTTGGCCAAGGATTGATGATTTTTACAACAGAATACCCTTCTTTTTTATAAATGGCTAAACTCGATGCGTACTCGATACTGTTAGTCATATTTGGAACGCTTTCAGCTTGTACTTTATCCGACTTTTTGCAGCTCATTAAAATGAAAAAAGTGCAAGTAAAAAGGATTTTATAGGGAATGAATTTCATTATTTTATTTCAAGTTTTGGCACAAAGGTAGGAGAAATTATAAAAAAGACTAATTTATTTTGGAGCAGATGTTTTAGTTTCCATTATAATATTGGGTTCCTGCTTTCGCCTTTATCTCTTCGTTTCACACGAGGATATCTCCCGAAGCTTCGGGACTATCATGGCTAGCGAGAACAATTATATTCATTCAAATTTGATTAAGTATACTCCTTTGAAATAAAATTTGCTTTTTAGTTTTTTTATCATTTACCTTTGTCGAGAATTTAAGGTTGTTGTTTTTTTTAACCAAAAACAACATTAAAAGGGAATTAGGTGAACGAGACCTGAAAGCAGATATTTGATACCAGATTGAAATACATCGAAAATCATAAATCTACAATCTAAAATCGTTAATCCTAAGCTGTACCCGCAACTGTAAGCTACAAAGCTTGTTGTTATCTACAAAACCACTGCTCGCCGCGGCGAGTGGGAAGGTAAACAACAAGACGCAAGCCAGGAGACCTGCCTTTATTCTTAACAAATACAAATCTCTCGGGAAAAAGGGATTTCAAATAGATGAAAGCAAAACAAACTTTTTTTTACAGCTTATTTTTGATAAGTCAACTGATTGTCTCTCAAACCAAGGAACCTATTTCTTTGCAGGAGGTGGTGATTACTGATGTAGCTTTACGTAACTATTCTAGTTCTCTTCAAATCAAAAAAATAGCTGATTCTGTAGGATCATAACGAAAACCTGTGGAGTGGAACAAATTAAGCATATATATTAGTTAGTCTAAACAGGAAGTATTCTATATTTCTAACTCCTCTGAATTTTGATCTGAATGCTTTTATTTTGGCATTGAATGATTCTGCAGAGGCATTAGTACTTCTATTGTCAAAATAATTTAATATGGTCTGATAATGATTTGTAATTGTACGAGAGATTGTGCCGAAAGATTTGAATCCGGATTGATCTACTTTTTCATGCCATTTGGCTAGTTTTGCAAACCCAATGATTTTGTCAGTTGTTTTTTCAAAGATAGTACGCAAATCTTGTGCTAAATCGTATGCTTTTAAAATGTCTGGATATAATTCAAACAATAAAGTGGCACGTTGCGTTTGGTTATGCGTCCATCTTGATTTGTTTTTGTATAAGAAATAACGACTTCTAGCGAGTAATTGCTTAAGTGTATCTCCATTTGAAAGTATTTGAGATTCGAAATTAGATTTGCTTTTTTTTGCTTTTTCAATAGCATTATTTTCTTGATCGATAGCTTCCCAACGATATTTAATCCTGATTTCCTGTAAAGCCTCTGTAGCTAGTTTTTGAACATGAAATCGATCTGTGACACGAGTTGCATTAGGAAAGCATTTTTTGGCAATCAAATTCATATTTCCCGCCATGTCTAAAGTTATTTCCTGAACTAGATTTCGTTGTTTAAGAGCGATTTTTTCTATAACTGCAATAACTGTATCGGCTTTAGTTCCTGCAATCATAGCTACAATAGTTCCCTTTCTCCCTTTTCCAGATTTGTTAGTTAAAATAGTATAGAGTTCGCCATTTGAAAGGGAGGTTTCATCTATTGACAGGTTCTTTCCAATGTTTTGCGGAAAAACAAGCCATTTTTTAGCATGTTTTATTTGATCCCAAGCTTTAAAATCACTTAAAAAGTCTTTGTATTGACATTGGAGGTTTCTACCAGAAACTCCATAGAAAGAAGCAATAGTATTACAATCATTTGGACTAGAATCTATTGATCTCTTTTAAAAAAGACGCAAACTCCTGTGTTACACGAGTTCCGTCTGCTACTAAATTCCAATCTCTAAAAACAACTTTACCAGTGTCTTCATTAAGCCATCTTCTACGAGTGATATGAAGATATACTTTATGACCGCGGATAGGGAAATCCTGGACTGTTATTTCATCGAAGAATCCTTTTGAACTTAATTTGTTTTGACGATATTCTTTTGGTAGTGAATTAATCTCTTTTAGATAAAGATGGAGTGCTTCATTTTCCTTTTTATAAGAAGTAAGTTCAAAATAGTTTATTATTATCTCAGGTAGTAATAATTTTAGGATCTCATTAAAAGAATCTTGCATTGGGAAAAGATTTTAAAATACAAATATCCTTATTTAAATATTTCCCCACAACTTTTTGTCTTGATCCATTCTGTAATCGAAAAAAATTACAATTCCCTTACCAATTTATTGCGCTATAACAGCTTACTTTATTTTAAAGAAAATGGTAATGGCATGGTGTCTTCAGTTTCATTTCGCGGAACAACAGCCGCTCAAACAGCAGTTATTTGGAACGGAATAAATATTAACTCACAACTATTAGGACAAACAGATTTTAATACCATTACACCATTGGGTTATTCTAGTATTTCTGTCAGGAGCGGAGGAGGAAGTGGTATTTATGGCAGTTCGGCAATTGGTGGAAGTGTGCATTTGAACAACGAATTGAACTTCAAAAAACAATTCAAAAATACGTTACGAGTTAATTTGGGGAGTTTCAATACCCAAGGTTATTTCTATGATCTACGGGTTTCTGATAGTAAATTTGCTTCCCAAATAAGTATTTCGAGAAATCAATCGGATAACAATTATAAATATCTCAATCAAAATCAAGTCAACCAAAACGGAGAATATTACAATTCTGGATTGAACACCAACTTTGGTTACAAATTGAATGAAAATCATAAAATCAACTTTTATAGCCAATTGTATGATGGAGAAAGAAACTTTTCAGGTACAGTAGTTACCACTTCACTTAGTAAATATAAGGATCTTAATTCTCGAAATTTATTAGAATGGATAGCCCGAACTACTGATTTTACTTCGACCCTAAAGGCAGCTTATATCACTGAAGAGTACAAATATTTTGAAAATAAGAACAAGGATAATTTTAGTAAAGGTGGAGCCAATACTAAGCTGCTAAAATATGATTTAGATTATTCGTTCTCTACAGATTTTACCCTCAATTCGGGTTTTACTTACACACAAATAAACGGTTTTGGGAGTTCGATAAATAACGAAAAGAGAGAAGTAGGTTCTGCTAGTTTATTGGCAAAATATACACTATTCCCTAGGCTGAAAATGGAGGCAAGTGCAAGGCAGGAAGTAACAACCAATTATAAAGCTCCTTTTTTATATTCGGTTGGACTAGTTGTGATGCCATTGGATAACTACAAAATAAAGTTGAATACCTCCAAGAACTTTAGAGTTCCCACCTTTAATGATTTGTATTGGCAGGGTAGCGGTAACCCAAATTTGAATCCAGAATTGTCTCAGCAAGTAGAGTTGGGGCAGGAGTTGGTTACAGGAGCTTTTCAGTTTGTGGCAACGCTTTATTACATACATACCAAAGATATGATTCGTTGGGTGCCTAATGAGAGCGGTCTTTGGAAACCTATAAATACAGATGTTGTCAATAATAAAGGACTAGAATTGATAGGACATTACAAGAAAAGGTATAAAAAGCACGGTTTTGATTTGGATGTAGCTTATGCTTACACCTCGTCTGTAGATGAGAAAAAGGAAAAACAATTGATTTATGTACCTTATCATAAATTGACATCAAGTCTGGATTACTCTTTTGAAAATTGGAGTGTTAATTATCAATTTCTGTTTAATGGTGCTGTGTTTACAACGGCAGACAATCTATATAGACTCAAAGAATATCAGGTTTCTAATCTATCTGCCTTTTGTGAAATAGATAAAAAACAACATTATAAAATAGGGTTTCAGGTAATGAATCTATTTAATAAAAGCTATCAAACAGTAGAAATTAGGCCTATGCCTGGAATTAATTATAATTTATCCTTAACAATTAAATATTAAATAATGAACTTTAAAAAAATTACAATTGCTTGCATCGCCACTGCTTTATCTTTGGTTTCTTGTACGAATGATGATAATGAATCCAAATCACAAGGGACGTATGACAAAGGTGTGATTATTTTGAACGAAGGCGGTTTTACTAAAGGGAACGCTGAGATTTCGTTTCTTGCCAACGCAGGTGTAGCCACAGAAAATAAGTTGTTTGCTCTAAACAACGGAGGAAGTTTGTTGGGTGATGTAGCACAAAATTTTAATGCTAACGGAGCAACTGCTTATGTAGTAATGAATGGTTCGAATAAGATTGAGGTTCTAGAGAGATACTCGTTGAAAAGAATAGCTACAATAAGTAAAGATTTGTACAACCCAAGATATATTGTGTTTGCCAATGGCAAAGGCTATGTAACCAATTGGGGAGATGGTGATGATGCTACTGACGATTATGTAGCGGTTATTAATTTAACAACGAACCTTGTTGAATCAAAAATCCCAGTTGCCGAAGGACCAGAGAAACTAATAGTGTACAACAGCAAGTTATATGTTGCGCACAAAGGAGGGTATGGTTCTGGAAACACACTATCTGTTATCGATGTTGCTACGGCCAAAGTATCAACTACCGTTCCTGTTGGTGATGTTCCTGCTGCTATTGAAGAGAATCAAGGGGTAATTTATGTTTTATGCCAAGGGAAATCGGTGTGGTCAGGTGCTGAATCTGCCGGTAAAATCCAAAAAATTAATCCTGCAACAAATTTAGTTACGACTAGTTTAGATTTTGCTTTGACGTCTCATCCTGGAAAAATGGATATTGAAAATAACAAAATTTATTTTACACAAGCTAAAAATGTTTATGTAATGAATACAAGTGATACGAGTTTGCCAACAACGGCATTATTTGAATCTACTTTTAGCCCTTACGGATTTGCTGTAAATAATAATTTGATCTATACTGGAGATGCTGGGGATTATAGCTCAGACGGAAAAATAGCTATTTATGATACTGCTGGAAGTTTAAAATCTACTTACGCTGTAGGTATTATTCCAGGTGGTTTCTTTTTTAATAACTAGTTTGTAGAAACTATATTGATAATCAAAAAAATCTCGTTCTATTGTTTTAGAACGAGATTTTTTTTGCTATTCAATTTGCATTCCTCCTCGGCCAGAGAGTGTTTTGGAATCGCCCAATTCTTGGAATGGTTTTTCAGTAGTTTGTTTAGCCGTTTTAGCCGTACCAGTAATTTTCTCTATGGCTTTACTCAATAAAGGTTCAGAAGAATCACCTAATATACCATAAGTACTTACGGATTCTTTTAAAGAGTAAGTAGGAACAATACCCAATGGATAATCTCCAAAACCATTTTTGTTTACAGTATAAGCTACAATAGGTTGCATAGCATATTTGTGATTTGGATTCCTGTTTGACGCTCTAAAATCAGGAGAGTCATATAATGTTACAGAGGCTTGATTTTTTCCAACTGTTTTATCACCAATTTGAATCACATTGATATAAGGTTTTAATCCATTTATGATTAATTCACTAGCGGAAGCGGTTCCTGCAGTTGTTAAAATATAAATTTTTGATAAATTGAGACTATTAATTGGGGTAGTTCCTATCTTATCAGGAAATAAATAATTAGTATTATTACTGCTTTTTTTGCTGTTATAGGTTAGTTTAGAAAAAATTTGCCCTGTATACTGCCCAGTAATCATACTGGCTAATCGAGTTGCTGTTTGCACAGAACCACCTGGATTGTATCGTAAATCTAAAACTAAGTCTGTTATTCCTTCTGTTTTTAAAGTACCAAAAGCATTATTTAAAAGTGTATCATAACTAGAGTAAAATCCGTTGTACATTAAATACCCTATTTTATAACTTCCAGAATTGATTACTTTATTAATTAGAATGGGATTTTCATCCAATAATGTTTTGGTGAAATCAATTGATTTTCCGTTTGGAATAATGGAACTGCCGTTAAAATCAGCAAAATTCATGGTGTAAATTTCAGAGGAACTAAATAATAAGGAACTATAATTATCTAGAGTAAGAGCAGTACCATTTATTCCGTAGAAAACTTCTCCTCTTTTGATGTCTTTAGTTGACGCATCCGAATTTGGGATAATATAGCTAACGATTCCAACTACTTTAGTATTATCATTAGGATCTAGACTAAGTTTAAATTCAATTCCATTATTTTTAGTTGTCCCTTGAAAGCTCTGTTCTAGAACGGTATAGTCACTTACAATCCAACTAAAACGGTCAATACTTTTGGCTACTCTTAAAGCTTCAAATAAATTTTCGGGAGTGTAATTGCCCAAAAAATCTTTGTATTGGGTGAGGTTAGCAAATCGATTATCTCCTAAATTCGGGACGTCAGATTGCCATAAGTAGTACACGTTGAGCCCTTTCCATATGAAGTCATTAATTTGTAAATCCTTTGGAAGTGCAATATCATCAGTGTCTTCACAACTTTGGAAACTGAAAACAGAAAGAAAGAGAAGAATAAGAAATTGTGATTTACGTTTCATAAAATTATTTAGGTATAGGTAATTAACGTAAAAATACTATCTTTAGTTTTAAATTGTGGATATATTTAACATAATTAATTTTTGAAAATATGAAAACACAGCGCCTTAAAAAAGTAGTTTTACCCTCAATAATTGCGATCATTATTGGAATTGGAGTCTTTGTTGGTTGCAAAGAAAAAAAAATAGAGTCTAATTTAGGAAGCTTTGATAATCCAGAATTAGCGTTTATTGAAACTCAAAAGGCTTTGGCGCTTGTTTCCACTAATGTTAATCGTGGCATGGAAACTGTTATGTATATTCAAGAATACGAAATAGCTAAAGCTAAAATATTTATTAAACAATAATATTAATCAATTTTTTAAAGATGAAAAATTTTATAACCGCTATAGTACTTGTCTTGTTTTCTATTTCAGTGTTTTCACAAAATGCATTGGATAAATTCAATGATCAAGATGATATTACTGCTGTAGTTGTCAATAAAAAGATGTTTGACTTAATGAGTAAAGTAAAGGTCGATGCTTCTGATAAAGAAACACAGCAATACATGAACTTGATAAAAAAGTTAGATAATTTAAAGGTATATACAACTACAAATAATAAGGCAGCATTGGACATGAAATCAACTGCTGATAAATACATAAAAACTGCTGGTCTTGAAGAACTAATGAAAGTGAATGAAGCAGGTAAAAATATTCGAATTGTAGTAAAGTCGGGTACCGGAGATGCTAAGATCAAAGAATTATTGATGTTCATTGAAGGTGGTAATCGAGATAATGAAACCGTTTTGATGTCATTAACAGGCAATTTTAATTTGAATGAAATAGCAGTGCTTACCGATAAAATGAAAATACCAGGTGGCGATGAATTGAAAAAAGCTACTAAAGATAAAAGATAGTTTACTGTAAATATAAGTCACAAAAAAAGCTTCCAGTAGGAAGCTTTTTTTATAAAATTAATCCGCTGCGGTTAAGTATTTTTTTGATTTTTCTATCTCTATAATTTTTTTATAGATCTCAATACTACTTTGAGAAATTTTAGAAATATGATATTTTTTAAACAACATATCGAAGTATGTTTTTGATTTTTCTAATTCATTTACCTTGTAATAATAATTTCCTAGGTAGTCAAACATTTCTAGTGATTCATATCCCTTAGCGATAATTCGTTCATAAGTTTTAGGAACATCTACTGAGACATACTTTTTTTGATTGCAATCATCCTCTTTCGCGGATTGAGCATATCCGTTAGAGATGCTAAGTAGGAGGAAAAGTAATAGAAAAAATACAGGTGGATATATTTTTACTTTAACTAATTTTAATTTCATATTTCTGGTCGGTTGTTAATGGTTTACAGCTTTACAGCAATAAAGGGATTGAAAGATACACACATGTTATTAATTAACAAATTTTTTACGATTAATTTAATTAAATTGTCGCTTAATTGTATAAAAGAAAGTTTTTACTTATGGTATATTATTGATAATGAAGGGTTTGATTTTTGTGTGGAGTGATTTTTTTAAATAGTCCTACTTGCATACTTAACATAATATATTTTTTAATTTAGTATTGAATAACTGTTCGATTATGTAAACGGAAAGAGTTTACTATTATTATTATTATTATTTAGTTTTTTTTTAATTAAATAATATCTCAATTTTGAGTCGTTAGCTATTTCTGAAATTTTATGCTTTCGACCTCTTCAGCTATTACCATTTTACGCTGTTTATTGCTCCATGAATTCATTATGTAATTCATCACATCGGCTATTTCTTGATTACTTAACCCCATAGCAGGCATGGAGTTGTTGTATTTTTTTTGATTGACTATAATTGCACCGCTTTGACCATATTTTACGGCATGAATACTTTGGAGCCTTTTATTTTGGAACCAATCTGACCCGTCTAATGGAGGGAAATTTTTGCTATCACCCTTGCCGTTTATCAAATGACATTGGATACAAAAATCAGTATAGATTCCTTGTCCTCGTTGGATGCTTTCTTGCAAAGGATTATTTTTTTGTTGGGGACCAGTAATAAGGGAATAATCTTTTTTTAAATCGGAATGGATGATCATAAATTGACCTGGAAGATATATATATGTTGATAACAATAGGGTTATTATAAAATGCATTATTAGTGTATTTAATTAGGGATAATTTTTAGAATTCCTTTTCCTTCAACAGCTATATAGATGTAGCCATCTGGTCCTTCAATCACGTTACGCATACGTCCAATGTCGGTTGCAATTTTTTGTCTTCCGATGATTTCCGTTCCTCTTAATTTAACTAGTTCTAGGTATTGGAATTTTAAGGAACCTACAAGCAAATGACCTTTCCAATTTGGATATAAGTTGCTGGTTACAAAAGCCATTCCACAGGGAGCAATAGAGGGAGTCCACTGATAAAGGGGATTTTCTACTCCCTTTATTTCTTGTTTGGTACTAATTATAGTACTGTCATAATTGAGTCCATAAGTAACGATTGGCCAACCGTAATTCGTTCCTTTTTTGATAATATTGATTTCGTCTCCTCCTTGAGGACCGTGTTCGTGTTCCCAAATGGCTCCTGTAATGGGGTTTTTAGCCAAACCTTGCGGATTACGAACACCGTAAGAGTAAATCGCTTCTTTTGTATTGGCTTGACCTACAAAAGGGTTGTCTCTTGGAATACTACCGTCATCATTTAAACGGTATATTTTTCCGTTGTCACGACTGATGTCTTGTGGATTTACAAAATGTTCACCACGTTCTCCTACTGAGAAATACAAATAGCCTTGGTTATCAAAAACAATTCGGGAACCAAAATGTTGTCCCTTAGTAGTATTAGGAGAGCATTTGTATAAATATTCAATTTGGGTTAACGATTCATTTTCCAGTTTGGCTCTGATGAGTTTGGTATTTCCTCCTTCGCCATCGCCTTCAGTGGAAGCATAAGTGATATAAATCCAACCATTTTGAATATAATTAGGGTGTAAAACAATGTCTAATAATCCGCCTTGTCCTCGATTATATACTGAGGGAACATTTTTTATTTCAGTTTTTATTTTGTTTTTAATATGAAGTAATTGTCCACTTTTTTCAGTAACTAAGAGTGAGCCATCTGGCAAAAAAACCATTCCCCAAGGTATTAGAATACCATCTGCAATGGTTTCAAATGTATAACTGACAATTTCGTTTTGAAGGAGAATATTATTGGACTTGTCCTGAGCATGACAACTAATAAGCATACAAGAAAACAGTATGTAAATGATTCTGTTCATAATTATATAGGTTTAATTAGTAAACTATTTAAAGATACTAAAAGAACTTTAATAATTAAATTATTTTTAAATAGTATTGATTTTTAGTGTGTTATCGTGTTTTAAATATTTTTAGCCGTCTTTTGTTTTCTATAAATAACTGGTCTTGAATATACGATACAGAATTAATAAATATAAAAGTAAAATTATTATCAAACTGACATTTGAAAAAAGAGGTAAAGAGAAAATGAGTTAGTCTATTTTATGTTAAAAAAAGAAAGTACTATTTATTATGTATAGACTGGATTACATCGTTTTAGCTAATAATTATAATTTAAATTAGACTTGTTTTTAATAGTTGTTATGATAAATACCTGTATAATCGCAGTTTTACATTATATTTGGAGTCAATAAAAAGGAAAATGTAATGGGGAGAAATAATGATAGGAATATAAAAAAGCATAATGATAAATTACACAAAGCTCAGGATAAAGCAAAGCAGGCTGTAATTGATCGTAAAGAGCAATTAAAACAAATTACTAAAAAGTATAACGAAAGTAAAGCTGCCAAAGAGTAGTGTATTGATTTAAAATGGAAGAAAATAAATTTTTAGGAATAAAAAAAAGTGTTCAAGAGGTCATCGATTTAATAGCGGCAAATGACACCATCGAGGCAGGAAATAAGTTAATTGTAGTTAGTGAACAACTAGATGAATTGCTTGACTTTGCTGAAGAAGACGATGATTTAATTGAAATTAGTAAATACCAAGTTTTATTAAATCAGTTGTTTTTAAAAATAAATCCGACTATTGAAGATTAATTTTTTTACAGGTATAAAAATGCAAGTTGTAAATTGTTACTGCTGTTCAAGAAAAATTTTTGATAGTTGCTGTGAACCGTATTTATTAGGGACAAAAAAAACAACTACTGCCGAAGAATTAATGCGTTCTAGATATTCTGCTTTTGCAACACAACAAGCGGATTATCTTGTGTCTACTACTCATTTTTCTACTCGAAAAAACCACCATAAAAAGGATATATTAGAATGGGCAACAACCAATAAATGGTTGAAACTAGAAGTTTTGAATACAACTGAAACTACGGTGGAGTTCAAAGCTTATTATCAAGATACTTCAGGACAAAAATACATTCATCATGAATTTTCTACTTTCAAAAAAGAGAATGAGAATTGGTATTACGTAGATGGAAGATTTTAATAAAAGACTATCAAATTATTATTCGACCAAAGGGTTTAGATTCATATATCTAAACCCTTTGGTGTTAATGTTCTAGTTGCAATTTTAATTGATAGCTTTCGTCTTTAATTTTTTCAACTTCTTTTTTCCAATATGAAACATCTTTTTGAGCAAAGTTGACTTCTTCTTCTCGTTCAGCTGCTGATCTGAAAAACTGAAAATTAGAAGCTTCAGCTAGTCTCTTTTTAGAGTTTTCAAAATTGGAGGTGGCTGTCAATAGTAATTCTTGATTGTTGGATAATTGATTATTAACGGTTTCTTTTTTTTCTTTTAAAAGACGGTCTGCATCAATTTTTTCTTGGATAGCCATTTGAATTTTTTGTTCTTCAATTTCCTTTTGCTGCAAGCGGTATTGGACGTTATTTTTTTCGGTTTGTTTGTTTTTTAATTCGGAGGCTTCACGACGGTTGTCTTGGTACATACTCAAGAAAAAACTAGCGATAATTAAAACACCAAAAAAAAGGATAAAGGTAAAGACGCTTTTATTTAATCCAAAAATGCTTTTGTTTTTTTTTGTTTTAGGCGTTTCTACTTTTGGTGTTGGAGTAGGTGCAGAAACAGGGTTTACAACTGGAACAAAATTTTTAATGGGTGGTGGATTAACAGTCAGTAAACTTTTTAGTTCTTCAACCTCAGAAGCAGTAGTCCAATCGGACATACCTTGACACCAAACCGGAGTGGTCGCTTTGATGTTTTTAGTTTTTAATTCTTCTATTGTGAAAGGTCCGCTACTCTCAACTCCGTTATGCAGGAAATAACTATTCATTTGTGATTGCTTGATTTGGTTTCAAAAATACAAAACAAAATTCATTCCAAGGATTAAAAAATTCAAAGAAAAATGTATTGTATAGCAGTTTTGTTTTCTGTCAAGGATAGAAACGAAAAGCCCGTAAAGGAAGAAGCCTTTTTTATAAAACTTGGGCAAAAATAGCGACCGTAGGAAGCTCATTTTTGACCTAGTTTTATGGGCTTGTTCCTGCGGACTTGTAATGGATAGCCTGCCCGGACAGCATAAAAAGTTGATTTTAACTTAAAATTAATAACCGTTTGCTATCCCTATACTCTAAAAAGCTGTAATTTTAAAATTATGAAATGAGCATGATCAAAATTTGATTTATAATGCCAATGTTATTGGCGACTCGAGTATTTGCGAATAGGCGAAGCAATTACATATTCCAATAAAAAACAAAGAGTATCTACGTATGAAAAACGAGTTTAAAAAAGGGTTTTATTTTAAGCAATATACAGCACAAGAGCAATCTCCGTTTGATAAACTTTTTGGTATTTTCAAAGAGTTGATCACGCATACATCGGGAGATTTTGATGAGGCTATCAGTTGGTTGAGAGAGTTGGATGTCGAATACAAACTGACTGACGATAACTATACTATTGATGATTTTATTGAAGATTTAAAGAAGAAAGGGTACATTAAGGATGAAGTTAAGGAAGATGGTTCTGGGGGTTTAGGGATTACAGCCAAGACGGAAAGAGCCATCAGACAACAAGCATTGGATCAGATTTTTGGGAATTTGAAACGTTCGGGTTCTGGAAATCACAAGACCAAACATTCGGGTACGGGTGATGAACATACGGGAGAGCTACGGGAGTACCATTTTGGCGATGGACTGGAACAAATATCGTTGACCGAGAGTTTACGGAACGCTCAAATAAATCATGGTGTGGGCGACTTTAGACTGACTGAAAACGATTTGGTAGTTGAAGATACACAGCATAAATCGCAGATGAGCACGGTGCTGATGATTGATATTAGCCACAGTATGATTCTATACGGCGAGGATCGAATAACGCCTGCAAAAAAAGTAGCGATGGCTCTTGCTGAATTGATTACGACACGTTATCCAAAAGATACTTTAGATATATTAGTCTTTGGGAATGACGCTTGGCCAATTGCGATTAAGGATTTACCGTACTTGAAAGTTGGGCCTTTTCATACTAATACAGTAGCTGGTTTACAACTAGCTATGGACATGCTTCGTCGAAAACGAAACACCAACAAGCAAATTTTTATGATTACGGATGGGAAACCGAGTTGCGTAAAAGAACGTGATGGTTCCTACTATATGAACAGCAATGGGCTTGATGAGTATATCGTGGATAAATGCTACACACAAGCACAACAGGCAAGAAAATTACACATTCCGATTACGACTTTTATGATTGCGAGTGATCCGTATTTGCAAAAATTTGTCAATAAATTTACGGAAGCCAATCAAGGAAAAGCGTTTTATACAGGCTTGAAAGGTCTGGGCGAAATGATTTTTGAGGATTATGAGACGAATAGGAAGAAGCGAGTAAAGTAGTTTTCATAAATCAAAAATCAAAGGTCAAATTTCCAAAAAATAAAAAAACTTAGTGCCCTTGTGGCAAAAATAAAAAAACTTAGCAACTTAGGGTCTCAGAAATTTAGTAACTACACAAAAAAACATGAACATAGAAAATATAAATACAATAGGAGAGTTAAAGGCTTCGGGTTATCAATCGAAGTCTATAAAGGACGAATTACGTAGCAATTTGATAGCTAAAATAAAATTGGGTAAACCTACTTTTGAAGGGGTTCATGGTTTTGAGAACACGGTGATTCCAGAGTTGGAGCGTGCGATTTTGTCTCGTCATAATATCAATTTTTTAGGGCTTCGTGGGCAAGCCAAAACGAGGTTGGCGCGTAAGATGGTGGAGTTGTTGGATGAATACATTCCGTTTGTGACGGGTTCGGAGATTAATGATGACCCTTTGCATCCCATTTCTCGTTTTTCAAAAGATTTAATTGCTGAAAAAGGAGTGAATACACCTATTTCATGGTTGCATCGTAGCGACCGTTTTTCGGAAAAATTAGCGACGCCAGATGTTACCGTTGCCGATTTGATTGGAGATGTAGACCCTATTAAAGCTGCTAACTTAAGACTGTCCTATGCAGATGATCGTGTGATTCATTTTGGAATGATTCCGAGAGCCAATCGTTGTATTTTTGTGATAAACGAATTACCCGATTTACAAGCTCGTATTCAAGTGGCATTGTTTAATATTTTGCAAGAAGGAGATATCCAGATTCGAGGATTTAAGTTAAGAATGCCGCTGGATATTCAGTTTATATTTACTGCCAACCCAGAAGATTACACTAATCGTGGTAGTATTGTAACACCATTGAAAGACCGAATTGGTTCTCAAATTTTGACACATTATCCAGAAACGGTGCAGATCGCGAGAACGATTACCGAACAAGAAGCAAAATTGGATGCTACACAATCGAGTAGGGTAAATGTTCCGTCATTGGCTAAGGATTTGCTGGAGCAAATTAGTTTTGAAGCACGAGACAGTGAATATGTAGATTATAAAAGTGGCGTAAGTGCTAGAATGAGTATTACGGCTTATGAGAATTTGTTGAGTACGGCGGAACGTAGAGCTTTGTTGAATGGTGAGGACAAAACTACCGTTCGCTTATCTGATTTTATGGGCGTGATTCCAGCTATTACGGGTAAAGTAGAATTGGTTTATGAAGGAGAGCAGGAGGGAGCGGCTTTTGTAGCACAACATTTGCTAGGTGCAGCGATTAGTACATTGTTTCCAATGTATTTTCCGAAAATTGAAAAACTAGAAAAGCCGAATGAAAAAACTGCTTATACGGATTTGATAGAATGGTTTTTTGCCGAAAGTGGTTTCGAATTATTAGATGATACTACTGATGCCGAATATAAAAATATTCTGAATGCGATTGTACCGTTGGAAATTTTAATTAAAAAACACCAACCAGACCTTGCCATAGAAGACCATTTGTTTATGAAGGAATTCATCTTGTGGGCAATGGTAGAATATAGAAAACTGAGTAAAGATCGTATTGCTACAGGGTATCAGTTCAAGGATATTTATGGAAGTTATATCAGTAAATTGTAACGGTTATTATGATATTGATTAAGAAGGATTTAGATTAGTCTCTAAATCCTTTTTTTTTATTTAGTGATAATAAAATCGCCAAATGTAATTTGTATTTCAATTTAGTCTACTTTCGCGCGTTGGCTGTATTTGCGGTCTCCAAAAAACCAAATGGAAAATAGCTTTGAAGCTCTTATTGCTTCTTATATTGAAAATAAAGTGGGTATATGCGAACACTTTTTAAACGATGCATTAGTCAATAATTTAAAGCAGAATTTATTCTCTTTAAAAGAACAAAGTTTGTTGATGGAGGCAGGAACAGGAAACTCAGAAGCTGTTTCTTATGATAGTGCTGTACGCAGCGATTCCATTTATTGGTTGGATAAAAAACACAATAATGTTTTTGAAAATGAGTTTTTTGACCAAATCGATGCTTTTGTAAGTTATCTAAATGAAAGTTGCTATACCGGAATTACTGGTTATGAATTTCATTATTCCTTATATGAAAAAGGCGATTTTTACCTCAAACATTTAGATCAGTTTAAAAGTAATCCAAGTCGAAAATACTCGATGATTAGTTATTTAAACAGCAATTGGCAACCTGTAGATGGTGGCGAATTATTGATTCATCAGGAAAATAATCTTCAAAAAATAAGTCCTACTCAAGGCAAAACAGTTTTCTTCAAAAGTGACGAATTACTACATGAAGTTTTAGTAACCCAAAATACCAGAATGAGTATTACGGGTTGGTTAAAAACGGATTAATTTTTAGAAAAACTTAAAAAAGAGTTCCTTGTTTATAAACAGGTTTCGGATTATCATTGAAACTAAAACGGTCTATTATTTCGAACTGTTTTATTATTGGGTTGAAACGGCGTAATGTTACGCTATCACAACGAAAATTTAAATTGATAAAAGGAAACAAACGATAGGCTGTAGCAATATAATCTGGCTTCAGTTGGCGACCAATTGATAGATGAGGTTCATTACTTTTAAGGAGTGTTTTTGTGCGAAACAATTGATGGATTTGTGTCATAATTTGTTTCAATTCAATTATTGAAAAGTCATCAGGTGCGATAAAAAAAGCACCATTAGGATAGGTATTAAAGTGGTCTAAGTGAACGTCTATTGGTTTTATGCCGTCGCAAATATTGATCAGTTGTTTTTTGATGTTTTCGATTTCATTATCTGTTGCCATAAATTCGTTGATGGTAATATGTGCTAATGAGTTTTTACTATGGTACCAACCAATTTCTTCCGCTAGTTTTTCTTTCATGGACTTCACCAAACTAATAATTTCGTTAGGAGGACTGATTACTAATGAATAGCGATTTTGTATAGTAGTCATTTCTAGTTGTAGTTTTAAAAAGAGCTGTAATGTACCATTTTTGTTTAAGATAAGGGGTTTTGTTCAGTTGTGATCTAGTTTGTGTTTTTATTAAAAAGTTTTTTTTGGGTCATATGTGCTCTATTCTGAATCATATGAATACTCTTAACTAGTCAGGGAATCATATTTTTGGATAACTAACTAAAACCTTTGAATAATGAAAATGAATAAACTTTTTTTTCCGTTTGCGATATCATTTGTCGCAACGGTTATTGCCTGTAGCAGCGATAGTGGAAATTCTGAAAAAGAAAAGACTATTGCCGACACTGTTAATCCCACTATCATTTGTGTTGCAGATATGAATGTAAATATCGAGGCAACTGCAAATGCAGCGATAGTGACTTATTCTACTCCTGCAGGCATCGATAATTTACCAGGTGCTGTGACCACGCAAACTGCTGGTTTGGCATCTGGCGCTACTTTTCAGGTGGGAGTAACTACGAATACTTTTCAAGTGAAAGATGCTGCTGGTAATGCTGTTTCTTGTAGTTTTAAAGTTACTGTTGTTAAGAACGCACCTTCTGCAGATTTGCCTTACTTTGTAGATGTAAATCCGACACCAACGGATAAAAAATGGACAAAAGTTGAAAATATGTCTGATGAATTTAGTGGTTCTACCTTGGATAATACAAAATGGATTAATGATCCGAGCAATGATGGTTTTAAATGGATTGGTAGAGCTCCAGGGTTATTTGAACCAAGTAATGTGACCGTTTCAGATGGTAATCTTAATGTGACCACTAGAAAGAGGAGTAGTCCTGAAGTGATAAACGGGAACACTTATACCCACGGAGGAGCAATTGTACGTTCCAAAAACCCAGGGAATTTGGGAATGTATTATGAGTGTAGAATGAAAGCAAATAAAACGGTCATGTCTTCTACGTTTTGGTTAGCGATGAAAAATAATTGTCCTACAGTGACTAGAAAACTAGAGTTGGATATTCAGGAATGTGTGGGAAAAACTAATAGTGGAACGGCTAGTTGGGCTACAAAATATACAAACATCTTTCATTCTAACGCTTTCAGACATGCCATTGGTTGTGATACGGGTATTACTCAAACGCAACAAATACAAGGGGCAGTAAATTTATCAGAGAAAAATACGGATCGTTTTTTTGTGTATGCTTGCTGGTGGAAATCTGCTACTGAGTTGGTGTTTTATTTAGACGGTAAATATGCTTATACGATTACCCCTCCAACAAATTATGATATTGACGGCTTTATAACTATGGCAATTGAGGTGTATGATTGGAACCCAATCGATCCCGCTGATACGATATGGGAAACAGGATCATTTGATGATTTAACAACCAAATATGACTGGGTAAGAACATGGAAATTGGCTGATAAGTGATTCGGAAAATATAAATGAAACAAAACCCCAAAACAGCAAAGCTCGTTTTGGGGTTTTACTTTATGGTTGATTCCTTCTAATTTGTAGTGAATGATCTTGAGATGGTAGTCTAATTATTATTGGTGGTAAAAAGATGTAAGTTGTTTTAAATAAGTTATTTAGCTTGGATTTGCATGTGTTTTTTAAAGGTTTTGCTTTGTTTTTTTTGTGTATAATTAGCTAATTGTGAAATAATTTAGTATTTTGAAAACATCCTATAAGATCTATAGGGAATAGTATAATAGGTTTCAGCAGGCTTCTGTTGTTTTTATGATTGCCAAAAATAGTTCGATTGGGATTATTCAACTACTATTAGGGTTTCTGAAGAATATAATAGGAAAACGCTAGACTAAAAAATAATTTTATGTTTAAACTAGGACAAAATGTACAGGAGGAATCTGGAGTTCAAATTATGAAAGTAATTGATTTGGAACCAGGATTAGAAGAAATTGTTGTCACACAATGGAAAGATGAGTTAGGAAATACCTTAATTGGTGAATTTAGTGAATCGCAGCTTACCATTGCTGATGGTGAAAATGTAGCGCAGGGAAGTTAAATAGTAGTAGGAATAAAATAATTACTAGGTGCTAATTAATTGGTTTTAATTAATGTAATGTACTATAATAGTTATAAATAAATTAGAGTAGATTTTCAAAATATATTTAGCTTGAATACTCAAAAGCTTCAAAAACAAAGTCCTTACTATCAGTAAGGACTTTTGCTGTAAATGGAATTATTTTTTAGACTCTTCGATAGAAAGTTTTCTAAATTCTTTTAGCATTTTTTCCATTTCCAAAGTTGATTTACGTGCTCTTGCTCCAGCCGCTTTTACTCCTTTTTCAATTAGAGATTCTGTTTCTGCAGTAAATGCTTCAAACTCAGCGTTAATTTTGGCTACTAATTCTTTCATGATTTTATTTATTATAGTTAAAGTCACAAAAATAGAATTTTGTAAAAGATAGGATAGTAAAATTATGTTAAAAATGATTTCTTTTTAGTCTTAAACGTGTAATTGTGACTTCAAATCATGATTGATTCTCATTTTGCCGTGTAAATGTAGTTTGTTTACGGTTTTTACGCTGTATTAGGTACAAATAATATTAATTTATGTATTGAAATCTGCATTTTTGCATTGTACTGTGAAGGTGCATTATCTAAATGATCTTGTTCATTAACTAATTTTTGAACGTAAGCCATTATTTTTAAAGCAGCTTTTTCTGTTAGTTTTAATTCAGTAGGCGTCCTTGTATGTTCATCAAACCACCAATATCATTTCCTATTATATAAGAGATAGTGTATTAGGGTAGGAGTCAAACGATTCAAAATCCGTTCGTAAATAACTCTAAATACCTACAAACTATAAAGCTCTAAAATCCCAAACCCCGCTTTTTCAGTCTATTAAAAAAAAGATTAAAAAAAGGCGTTTAAAAAGTATTGTTTAAGGGGGAAGACTCTGTACTTTTGCACCCGCAACAACGAATATGTTCACTGACACACTGGCAAGGATTACGAGATATAAAGGGGAAGAAATTCTTCAAAAAAAAATATCAAATAAAGCTTGTGAGGTTAAAGGAAACGAATTACATTTGCACCCCGCAAAACGATGAAAGTTCCTTGAGATACTGGTAAGAAAGAATAAAGAAATTAGGATTTAAATTCTAAAAAAAACTTTAAATTTTTCTTGCGAGAAACAAAAGAGTTTTTTACTTTTGCACCCGCTTCGAGAAACATGTTTAACATGACAACGAAACGGAAAAACAAGATAAGAACACGTTCCTAGACATATTGAATTGACAGCCGCTTTAACAGAGATGTTAGAGCACAAGAATAAGAGTAATAGAGTCGAGAGATTCGAATAATAACCGATAGAAACTGAGTCGACAATTAATAGTTTGAATTTATTCAAACGCACAATATACGATGAAGAGTTTGATCCTGGCTCAGGATGAACGCTAGCGGCAGGCTTAACACATGCAAGTCGAGGGGTATAGGTTTTCGGACCTAGAGACCGGCGCACGGGTGCGTAACGCGTATGCAATCTACCTTTCACAGAGGGATAGCCCAGAGAAATTTGGATTAATACCTCATAGTATAATGACTCGGCATCGAGACATTATTAAAGTCACAACGGTGAAAGATGAGCATGCGTCCCATTAGTTAGTTGGTAAGGTAACGGCTTACCAAGACTACGATGGGTAGGGGTCCTGAGAGGGAGATCCCCCACACTGGTACTGAGACACGGACCAGACTCCTACGGGAGGCAGCAGTGAGGAATATTGGACAATGGGCGCAAGCCTGATCCAGCCATGCCGCGTGCAGGATGAAGCATCTATGGTGTGTAAACTGCTTTTGTACGAGAAGAAACACTAGTTCGTGAACTAGCTTGACGGTATCGTAAGAATAAGGACCGGCTAACTCCGTGCCAGCAGCCGCGGTAATACGGAGGGTCCAAGCGTTATCCGGAATCATTGGGTTTAAAGGGTCCGTAGGCGGCCTTATAAGTCAGTGGTGAAATCTCCCGGCTCAACCGGGAAATGGCCATTGATACTGTAGGGCTTGAATTATTAGGAAGTAACTAGAATATGTAGTGTAGCGGTGAAATGCTTAGAGATTACATGGAATACCAATTGCGAAGGCAGGTTACTACTAATATATTGACGCTGATGGACGAAAGCGTGGGTAGCGAACAGGATTAGATACCCTGGTAGTCCACGCCGTAAACGATGGATACTAGCTGTTGGAAGCAATTTCAGTGGCTAAGCGAAAGTGATAAGTATCCCACCTGGGGAGTACGAACGCAAGTTTGAAACTCAAAGGAATTGACGGGGGCCCGCACAAGCGGTGGAGCATGTGGTTTAATTCGATGATACGCGAGGAACCTTACCAAGGCTTAAATGTAGATTGACCGGTTTGGAAACAGACTTTTCGCAAGACAATTTACAAGGTGCTGCATGGTTGTCGTCAGCTCGTGCCGTGAGGTGTCAGGTTAAGTCCTATAACGAGCGCAACCCCTGTTGTTAGTTGCCAGCGAGTCATGTCGGGAACTCTAACAAGACTGCCAGTGTAAACTGTGAGGAAGGTGGGGATGACGTCAAATCATCACGGCCCTTACGCCTTGGGCTACACACGTGCTACAATGGACGGTACAGAGAGCAGCCACTATGCAAATAGGAGCGAATCTACAAAACCGTTCTCAGTTCGGATCGGAGTCTGCAACTCGACTCCGTGAAGCTGGAATCGCTAGTAATCGGATATCAGCCATGATCCGGTGAATACGTTCCCGGGCCTTGTACACACCGCCCGTCAAGCCATGGAAGCTGGGGGTGCCTGAAGTCGGTGACCGCAAGGAGCTGCCTAGGGTAAAACTGGTAACTAGGGCTAAGTCGTAACAAGGTAGCCGTACCGGAAGGTGCGGCTGGAACACCTCCTTTCTAGAGCCTTAGTGTTAGCTTATTTATAAGCACGGTAGGGAAAAAGACGAAGAATCTAAAGGATTTAGAATATTAAGAATTTATTACTCTTGCTGTTAATTTAAAAAAATTGAATAAAATTTAAGTTAAAGATAAACGATTTAAGATTGTTGATTAACGATTTTTGATTTCAGATTTAGATCTGCAATCGTTAATTTAAAATCATAAATCCCAAATCACCTTGTCTCGTAGCTCAGCTGGTTAGAGTACTACACTGATAATGTAGGGGTCGACAGTTCGAGTCTGTCCGAGACAACTAATTTAAAGTTATAAGTTATTAAATATAATTTATAAGTTTAAAAAAACTTAAAGGAAATTTTAGAAGTTGAGAATGTATGAGATATGAATTCATAACTCAAAACTAATAACTCATACTTAAAAAATGGGGAATTAGCTCAGCTGGCTAGAGCACCTGCCTTGCACGCAGGGGGTCAACGGTTCGACTCCGTTATTCTCCACTATCTATCTACGAAAGTAGAAAGAAAAAGTTCATTGACATATTGAGATAAGAAAAATATTAAAAGTAGAAAGCGTTTTTTACTAGTAATAGTAAAGAACAAACAAAAACGGTCTTAATTAATTTTAAGATTGGTACAATAAGCAAAATAAGGGCGTATGGGGGATGCCTTGGCTCTCAGAGGCGATGAAAGGCGTGATAAGCTGCGAAAAGCTACGGGGACGGGCACACACCGATTGATCCGTAGATACCTGAATGGGGCAACCCACTAGATTGAAGATCTAGTACACCGATAGGTGGGCAAACCCGCTGAACTGAAACATCTAAGTAGGCGGAGGAGAAGAAAACAAAAGTGATTCCGTAAGTAGTGGCGAGCGAACGCGGATTAGCCCAAACCAATGTTGTTACGGCAATGTTGGGGTTGTAGGACCACGACATTTTATGTATGAAGAATTAGAATTTACTGGAAAGTAAAGCCAAAGAAGGTGATAGCCCTGTATAAGTAATGAATATAATAGATAGTGGTATCCTGAGTAGGGCGGGACACGAGAAATCCTGTCTGAATTTGGCGGGACCATCCGCTAAGGCTAAATACTCCTGAGAGACCGATAGTGAACCAGTACCGTGAGGGAAAGGTGAAAAGAACCGTGAATAACGGAGTGAAATAGATCCTGAAACCATACGCTTACAAGCGGTCGGAGCCCTTTCGTGGGGTGACGGCGTGCCTTTTGCATAATGAGCCTACGAGTTAACGTTGCTGGCAAGGATAAGTGGTTAAGCCACGGATCCGTAGCGAAAGCGAGTCTGAATAGGGCGCTTTAGTCAGTAGTGTTAGACGCGAAACCGTGTGATCTACCCATGGACAGGTTGAAGCTTTGTTAACCCAAAGTGGAGGACCGAACCCGTTGACGTTGAAAAGTCTTGGGATGATCTGTGGGTAGGGGTGAAAGGCCAATCAAA